>JBDRTG010000051.1:0-10457 GCA_043824255.1 bacterium | reverse complement strand
ATGACTTTTCCTTTCGGTTTTTGTTGTAACTTATTATTTGAGAAGCAGTTACATTATATCAAGGCTGGAGGGGAAAGTCAAGAAATTAATGTTTGCAACTTCCTGTGTAACAGTGAGTTGTGAATTTTACAGGAGACTATAAAGGATAAGAAAAGGAGGAGAAAGTAAATGCCTAAGAGAACGGATATTAAAAAGATAATGGTTATTGGCTCCGGCCCTATAATTATTGGCCAGGCCTGCGAGTTTGATTATTCAGGAACACAGGCTTGTAAAGCACTTAAAGAGGAAGGCTATGAGGTTGTTTTAGTGAATTCTAATCCTGCTACTATTATGACTGACCCTCAAATGGCTGACAAAACCTATATTGAACCGCTTACCATTGAGAATATGGAAAAGATAATTATCAAGGAAAGACCAGATGCCTTGCTTCCTAACCTTGGCGGCCAGACCGCGCTCAATCTTTCATCCGAACTTAGCAAAGAAGGGATATTAGATAAATATAATGTTGAACTGATCGGTGTAAGACAAGACGCTATACAAAAAGGGGAAGATAGAATTACCTTTAAAGAGACAATGGCTAAACTTAATATTCCTGTGCCTAAAAGTTCGCCTGCATATTCTATTGAGGAGGCAGAAAGAATTACTCAGGAACTTAAATATCCTGTGGTTCTAAGGCCTGCATATACTATGGGAGGAACAGGCGGAGGCATTGCTTATAACACAGAAGAACTGAGAATAATTGTTGCCAGGGGATTATCAGCAAGTCCAATAGGCCAGGTGCTTGTAGAAGAATCGGTTTTAGGCTGGGAAGAACATGAACTCGAAGTGGTTAGGGACGCAAAAGGCAACAAGATTACAGTTTGTTTTATTGAAAATGTTGACCCAATGGGTGTGCATACCGGGGATAGCTTTTGTGTTGCGCCAATGCTTACAGCATCAAAAGAATTGCAAGAAAGACTTCAGGAGATGTCTTACAGGATTGTTGAGGCAATAGGTGTATTAGGCGGCTGTAATGTGCAATTTGCTTATAATCCGCAAGACTCAAGAGTTGTTATTATTGAAATTAACCCCCGCACTTCACGTTCTTCAGCCTTAGCTTCAAAGGCAACAGGTTTTCCTATTGCCCGCATATCAGCAAAATTAGCAGTGGGCATAACCCTTGATGAGCTCCCTTACTGGAAGGAAGGTACGCTTGATAAGTATACGCCAAGCGGTGATTATGTGGTGGTAAAATTCCCCCGGTGGGCATTTGAAAAATTTCCTCAGGCTGAAGATAAGCTTTTCACGCAGATGCAGGCTGTAGGTGAGGTGATGAGTATAGGCAAAAATTTCAAGGAGGCATTTCAAAAGGCAATACGCTCCCTGGAGATTAAAAGATATGGTCTGGGAGGAGCTAAGGATTTTGCATCGCTTTCTCTTTTCGAAATTAAAGCAAAATTAGTTAATCCCTCAAGCGAACGCATTTTCTTAATATATGAAGCATTGCGCAAAGGTATGCCTATTGATGAGCTTTATGAGATGACCAAAATTAATAAGTGGTTTATCAAGCAGATGCAGGAGTTGGTAGAATTTGAAGAAAAGATAAGAAAGTTTATTAGCAAAAATTTACCCCAAGATTTGCTTATAAAAGCTAAGGAGAGCGGTTTTTCAGATAGATATCTTGCTCAAACTTTAGGCAAGACAGAAAAAGAAATTCGCATCCGGCGGCTTAATGCGGGGAAGATAGCGGCATATGAAGCAGTGCCGGTAAGTGGCGCTGATGCTGCCTATTATTTTTCAACATACAATGCTAAAGATTCGGTTAGCACATCGCCTAAGCGCAAGATAATGATTTTAGGTGGTGGACCTAACCGCATCGGCCAGGGTATAGAGTTTGATTATACCTGTGTTCACGCTGCTTTTACATTACGTGAAGAAGGGGTTGAGTCAATAATGGTCAATTGCAACCCTGAAACTGTTTCCACTGATTACGACACATCCAACAAACTCTACTTTGAACCCTTGACAGTAGAAGATGTATTAAGTATTTATGAAAAAGAAAAACCCGAAGGTGTAATCGTGCAGTTTGGAGGGCAGACTCCTTTAAATATAGCAAAGGAACTTCACGAAGCTGGTGTAAAGATTCTAGGCACAAGTCCTGAGAGTATACATCTGGCCGAGGATAGGCAGAAATTTAAGGAGATAATACAATCACTTAATATCCCTCAGCCTGAAAGTGGCGTTGCCTGTTCAGTGGATGATGCGCTGGCTGTGGCTAATAAAATAGGATACCCTTTAATGATACGGCCTTCTTTTGTCCTGGGTGGAAGGGGTATGCAGGTTGTGTATAACGAGAAGATGCTTTTAGGTTATGTGAAAACAGCTATAGAAGTTAGCCCGGAATATCCGATGTTGATTGATAAATTCTTAGAGCAGGCTATTGAAGTTGAAGTTGACGCTATTTCCGATGGTGAGGATGTATATATTCCGGCAGTAATGGAACATATAGAGCTTGCTGGAATTCACTCTGGAGATAGTGCTTGTGTGATTCCTTCACGGAATATTTCAAAAGAAAATCTCACTATTCTAAAAGACTACACAAAAAAGATTGCCAATACGCTTAAGGTAATTGGGCTTATGAACATCCAGTACGCTATAGCAGAAGGGAAAATTTATATATTAGAGGCCAATCCCAGGGCTTCACGAACTGTCCCTATAGTAAGTAAGGTTATGGGCATATCAATGGCAAAAATAGCAACACAGGTTTTATTAGGCAAAAAGTTAAAAGACATAATCCCTGCAGATAAAAAGGAAATCTCTCATATTGGCGTAAAAGAAGCTGTGGTTCCTTTTAATCTGTTTCCTGCTGTTGACCCTATTCTGGGGCCCGAAATGAAGGCAACAGGAGAGGTGATGGGTATCGCGTCTTCATTTGGACTGGCGTTTTACAAAGCCCAGGAAGCTGTAGGTGTGAAGTTACCTACTGAAGGGACAGTTCTGATTTCAGTATCTAATAAAGATAAGAAGTATATTCTCGAAATAGCGAGTAAGTTTAGTAAATTAGGTTTTAAGATACTGGCGACGAAAGGGACAAAGGCCTATCTGGAAAGGGGTGGCATAGAACCTCATCTAGCAGTAAAGTTGCATGAAGGCCGCCCCAATATAACAGATGATATTCACAACAAGCGCATACAGATGATAATCAATACTCCGGTAGGCAGGGAAAGCAAACATGACGATAGCTATATTAGAAAAGCCGCTATCCAGCATAAAATTCCCTACATTACTACAATTGCTGCTGCGTTGGCAACTGTAGAGGGGATAGAAGCAGCAAAATACGGGAACATAGAAATAAAATCTATTCAGGAATATCATTGTTAAAAATCCGCCTGAATAGATAAGGAGGAAATGGTTTAATGAATGAGCAAACATTATCAAAATTTAATTCTTTCTCACCGACTGATTATAGATACTCTGTTGAGGAATTAAAACCATATCTTTCAGAAGAAGCCTTTATCAAATATAAGGCAAAGGTGGAAAGCGCATTGGTAAAGATATTAGCCAAACGTGGTCTCTGTTCTCAAGAGATTACTAATGAGATAATCAGGGCTTGTAATCAGGTAACTGCTCAGGAAGTTTATGATGAGGAAAGAAGAATCAAGCATGATATACGTGCTTTAGTCAATGTGATAAGAAGACGTGTCAGTAGTAAGGCTAAACCATACATTCACTTAGCAGCTACCTCTTATGATATTGTGGATACTGCTAACGTTTTAAGATATAAAGATGCTACGGAAAAAGTTGTTTTACCTGATATGATTGAATTAGAAAAAATATGGATAGAGTTAGCCAGGAAAGAAAAAGATACTCTCCAGATTGGAAGGACTCACGGTCAACATGCTTTACCGATAACTTTTGGATTTGCTCTTGCCCAGTATGTTCAACGCTGGGGAGATAGAATCTTACAGCTTAAAAATGTTGTAAATAATTTAGTAGGAAAATTTTCTGGAGCGGTTGGTGCATGTAATGCCTGTTCGTTATTCTTTAATGATCCGGAAAAATTTGAAATGGAATTACTCTCTGAATTAGGTTTAAAACCGGCTAAGATTTCCACTCAAATCGTTCCTCCGGAACCATTGGTGGATTTTACTCACGCAATAATTTCAAGTTTCGGCGTATTAGCTAATTTTGCTGATGATATGAGACATCTGCAACGTTCAGAGATAGGAGAAGTAGGCGAATCTTTTGAAGAGGAGCAGGTGGGAAGTTCAACCATGCCGCAAAAGAGAAATCCAATAAATTTTGAGAATGTCAAAAGCATGTGGAAGGCATTTATGCCCCGGATGATTACTATCTATATGGATCAAATCTCTGAGCACCAGAGGGATTTAACCAATTCTTGCTCTGCTCGGTACATCCCAGAACTATTGGTAACCTTTGATTCCTCAGCGAGAAGAATAAAAAAAGTTTCTTCTAAGCTTCAGGTTGATAAAAACAATATGCAAAGAAACTTCAGACAAAATCGAGATAAAATAATTGCCGAGCCACTTTACATCCTGTTAGCCTCCTTGGGTCATCCCGATGCCCACGAGTATGTGAGGAGGCTAGCTACGGAGTCTCTTAAATCCAATAAACCTTTGCTTGAGATTGTAATGGAAGATAAAAATCTCAAACCGTATTTGGAGAAGTTTACCAAATCACAAAGAGAGATTATTTCAGACCCCTCAAAGTATATTGGAATAGCGAGTAAAAAGACCGAAGAGATTACTAAGCTTTGGGAAGAGCAGTTTGGAGCAAATTATGGGAGGTGAAAATGTTAGTAAGGGTACTAGACAGATTTGGCTAAAATTGGGGCATAAGCGTAAGTCTATAAGTAAGAGTAAGTTACAGAGCAATTTTCGGTAAATACAGAAAAATCATTCCCTAAAATGGTTGAATTTAAAATGAAAATATCAAGAATTTTCAGCACAAATCATTTCCGAACATTCCCGTAAATAATCATTTATGGCAAAGTTGTCTAAAAACGTTAGAATTTGATATATTTTCAACGATCCAAACATTCCCTAAATAGTACCATTACGGGAAAGTTAGCTTAATTGGAATTTATAGTTTGACTATAAAAATAATTCTGTTATATGTATAGTCCAATGTTCATTTTAGGGAAAGTAGGTGATAAGTGAAAACAAATCCTCCGATTAAAACAAAAAACACTGACAGAAGGTCTAGGGAATTTTTGACACCCGATGAAATTGACCGGGTTATTGCCGGTGCCAGAAAAAGCGGACGACACAAGCACCGTGACACCACGATGATTCTGGTCGCCTACCGTCATGGTCTAAGAGTTTCCGAGCTTGTCGCATTGAGATGGACTCAGATTGATCTTGATACCGGACTGATCCAGGTGAACAGGAAAAAAAATGGCCTGAGTTGTGCTCATCCACTGTTCGGACCGGAGATAAGAGCCCTGAGAAAACTGAAACGAGATGCAGTAGACAGCCCGTATGTTTTTATTACAGAAAGAAAATGTCCTATAACCACCTCAACCTTCAGGAAACTTCTTGCAAGGGCGGGAGAAAATGCGAAACTTAAAATTTCAGTGCATCCCCATATGCTTCGTCATTCGACCGGATACAAACTAGCCAATGAAGGAGTGGATACAAGAAGTATTCAGCAGTATCTCGGGCACAGGAATATTCAGCATACCACGAAGTATACAGAAATATCACCGGATAAATTCAATGAATTCTGGCATGATTAATGGATAAAAGATTTTCACATCAGCAGTTGATGGAATCCGGAACATTCAATGCTGAAGACTTAAAGTTCATCCGGAACTTCAGAGGTGAGGTAAACAGGCTCGGTTCCGCATATCAGCTGATTTATATCAGACTGCTGAACACTGTTCCGAAACAGGCGCCGTTCAACGTGATTGATGAAATTCTGACATATGCCGCTTTGCAGCTGTGTGTAAACGGGGCTTTGATTGATGTCTACAGGAATAACCGCAAGAAAATTAGAGTTCATCAGAAGAAGATCCTTGAATACACAGGTCTGAAACCTTTTGACAGTGATATATGCCCGCAACTGGAAGAGTACATATCTGAACAGGCGCACCAATATGAACAGCTGAGTCTGCTGATGATAAAAGCCGACCGATTTCTGCGCAGAAACAATGTTCTGCTTCCATCTGAAAGTCAGTTGGGTAAAATCGTAAGCACCCGGAGAAATCTTGCCAGACAATCAATGTTTGACAGCATTACTTCAAAACTTTCAGCTGAAACAAGGATCAATCTGGATGGACTTCTGAGCCCGAATCCCAGGTTCTCGACACTTGAATGTCTGAAAAGAGTACCTAAAAATCCTTCAGCGGATTCGATACACTCCCTTATCTTGAAGCTCAGAATAATCGAGGATACAGGGATTCTGTCAGTCAGTATCGATGATATAAACAATAACTATCAGCGGGCACTGGCGGGGGAAGTTAAGCGATGCTCAGTGGCAAGGCTGAGGGAGCTTGACCAGGCATACAGATATTCATCACTGGTCTCATTCCTGCTGCACTGCTACAGTGAGACAGTTGATTTTGTCATCAAGACATTCATCAGTCTTCTCAATTCGTCATACACAAAATCGGACAACCGGATCACTCAGAAATTCAGGGAACATAAAGACAGTATAAGGGATTCTCTTGAAGTGATTCAGAGAATCCGGGAGATTCTGGCCAATCCTGATATTGATGGAGAATCATTGAGAAATGAAATAATTAATACCCTCGGGGAGTCGGAAGATGACATCCCCGAACTTAATCAGCTCAGAAACGGACGGTACAGCAATGTGTTTTTACTGCTGGCGGAAAAATACGGTTACTTCAGGAAGTTTGTGCCCGAAGTCCTGTCTTCTGCAGAATTCACTGCGGAATCCGGAAAATCAGGAAAACTGCTGAAAGCCATCGATCTTCTGAATGAACTTAACAGAGGTAAAAAGAAAAAATTTCCAGGGAATGTCCCGACATCATTTCTGTCCAGAACATTAAAGCCGGTCATACACACACCGGACGGAAAAATAGACAGAAGTATATGGGAATGTGGAGTCTATTACAAACTCAGAGATGAACTCAAAAACGGCAATGTCAATGTCAGCCACAGTAAAAGATACCGCAGTATGAGCAGTTTTAATATAAGTAATCAGAAATGGAACACGGTAAAAGGAGATTTTTTCAGGAGAGCCGGTCTTCCGGAGAATCCGAAAAAAGCTGCCGCGTTTCTCAAAGAAAGGCTCAACAGTGCCTATGACCGTTATTTCGAGCTTGCACCGGAAAATACGTTTGCGAGAGTTGCGGACGGCAAGTGGCAGCTGAGCGCAGAAACCGCCACATTGCTAAGTCCGGATGAGGAAGCGAAACTTAACGATTTCTCCGAGTGGATCGAGAAACGCATGAGAGTGATCAAGCTTCCTGATCTGCTGCTTGAGGTTAACAATGACCTGAATTTCACTGATCCGTTCATCATCCCGTCAGGCAATGAAAATAAGTATGCTGATGATATTTGCGGGATAATCGCCGCCATAATGGCGCATGGCTGCAACATCGGAGTGTTCACCATGTCAAAACTGGTCCAGAACATATCATACTCAAAGATCAGAAGTATTTCCGACTGGCAGCTTACGGAAGATGCCCTCAGAACTGCACTCTCATGGATTGTCAACGCTATTTCAAAGCTTGGTATAAGCCAGAACTGGGGAAGCGGGGAAACGTCCAGCAGTGATCCCCATTTGAAAATATTCAGACAGAAAGTCATCTCACGGCAATACAGTCCAAGACTGGGTGACTTCGCACTGGAGTTTCTGACATTTATCGCTGATAACTTTGCCCCTTATTACAGTAAGCCGATAGAATGTACGGAAGGCGAGGCTCCGAACGTTCTTGACGGATTCCTTTATAATGAAAGCGATCTTCTGCTGACCGAACATTTTACGGACACAAGAGCGGCAGCGACGATTATCTTCGCCGCATTTGAATGGTTCGGGAAAAAATTCAATCCGAGAATAAGAGGAATACAGAGACATCACATATTCAGGATAGACAGAAATTACGATTACCGGGAGCTTGAACCGCTTCTGGATTTTCAGGGAGCGAATATCAATATGGGCCTGGTTACCGACTTCTGGATCCGGATGGCGAAACTTTATTCGTCAATTGAACAGGGACAAGTAACGGCGTCAGTTGTTCTGAGAAGGCTGCTTTCCAGAGATGAAAGCAACGACTTTTACAAAGCGAATCTTCATCTTGGAAGAATATTCAAGACGGAACATATCCTGCAGCATATGACCGACCCGCAAGCAAGACTCCGCAAACGCAGGGGACTGCTGAAAGGCGAACAGATACATCAGCTGGCCAGGGATGTGAACTATGCCAACCGTGGGAAAATTACAGCCAGGGATGATAAGTCCCAGAACTTGGTCTGCAGCTGTCTGACTTTGATAATGGCATGCATTGTTTACTGGCAGGCAAAAGAACTTACAATGGTCATGAAAGAGCATAATCCTGAAGAAGCCGGTTTCAGCTTAGAATTGTTAGCCAACATCAGTCCTGTCGGCTGGGGAAATATTATATTGTACGGTGAATATTTCATAAATAGAAATTTGGTAAGGGTGTAATTATATTGTTTTAGGGAATGTTTTTATGCTGACACGATAAATTCTGTTTGGTTTTTACTTACTTTCCCTATAATGATTATTTACGGGAATGTTCGGAAATGATTTGTGCTGAAAATTCTTGATATTTTCGTTTTGAATTCAACCATTTTAGGGAATGATTTTTCTGTATTTACCGAAATTTGCTCTGTAACCCACTCTTGCTTATAGACTTACGCTTATGCCCCAATTTTAGCCAAATCTGTCTAGTACCCTAGTAAAAGTGTGTAAAGCCAAACTTCATAGGTTGACTGTAACCGAGATGAATTTAAACTATGAGGGAAGTATCACTATCGATAGAAGATTACTCCAGACAGTAGGGATACACAGATATGAGGAAGTACTAGTAGCTAATATTAATAATGGTCAACGCTTTGAGACTTACGTTATTGAAGGAGAAGAAGGAAAGGGAACAGTTTGTTTAAACGGAGCAGCAGCACGGTTAGCACAACCTGGAGATATAATCATCGTTCTTGCCTATGGTTATATTTCTGAAGATGAATTAAGCAACTTTTCTCCAAGGATTGTTACTGTCAATGAGAAGAATCAATCGGTAGACTTATGAATATAATCAGAAGATGTTTTAATAAACGAAGATACATAGGTAAGAAGAAGTTTAATTAATAATGATTGGGAATGATCACTGGAAAGAGATTGACTTGAGGATAAAACTTTACAATGAAGAACAATGACGCATCCTTTTTTAGAAGCATAGAAGGATTTATCTTTTTAATTGGCTGTTCTCTTCTTATAGCTGAAATAATCCTTTTTATTCTATTTGGACAATATATTCCTGAATTAAAAGAGAATTTGCTTCTAGTGATTTTTGCTGACCTCTTGGCTGGAAGAGGAGCCAGTATCTCATTAGGACTGGAGTTAGGGTTGTCTGAGTTTCTGGTTATTTTGATTTCAATTGTTTTCAATATCACTTTGCTTTTTATTTTTTATCCTCCAATTATTTATTTTTACGGATATTTAATAGAGATAAAACTCATCAGAAAATTCTTCAGTTCAGCTATAAATAAAGCTCAGAAACATCAATCTAAAATAGAGAAATGGGGTGCTTTAGGGATAGCATTTTTCGTCTGGATTCCTCTTCACTCCACTGGTGCATTGATCGGGGCAATTATTGGGGGATTAATGGGCATGCGTACAATTACTATAATTTGGGTAGTGATTTTAGGGATGGTTAGTAGCGCCATATCCTGGACATTCGCCTTTGATTATCTATTTGAGTTCGCTACAGGAGCTGGGAAAATTATCCCCTCGATATTTGTTGGTTCAATTTTTGGAATAGTAATATTCTACAGACTCCGGCATCTTTACAGTCTGGCTAAGCAAAAAATAAAACTAAAAAAGAGCACCTCTTCAAACAATAAAGAAAAGCATGATAATAGAGATTAAAGAAAAAATCCGAAGATTCTTTTTACTGAAGTTACGTCCTAGATATGTCAAAAAGCAATTGGAGATTCGTCAAGGAGAATGTTTGCAATGTGGTAAATGCTGTGTTTTTCTTTATCGATGTCCATTCCTGAGGGGTTCTGGAAAGAAGATTCGTTGTCAGATTTATCATTCCTTTCGTCCCCAACAGTGTAAAGTATTGGGGTTCTAGACATAGAACCGCCATAATGTTAAGCTCAACATTATGGCGGTAATGTTAAGAGTTCATTAATGTGTAGAGTTGTCAGTATTTTTCTTTAATATCAAGGTGTTACGAAGAATTATCTACACATTAATAAAATTCCCGCTTTATTAAAAGATTTATAAAGATTCCAGCCATTGGATTA
>JBDRTG010000050.1:0-2774 GCA_043824255.1 bacterium | reverse complement strand
AAGTTCTCAGTCTGGCGGTGATCGCGAAAAGATGAATACACCCTTAGAGGTTTTTCACCAGAGAATAGAAAGGAGCATTTATGATAAATAGATAAAAATATTTTTACCATTTGACATGTCCCTACAAAGATAAAACCTTTTATTCTTTTTTTCATTTTTTCTCCTTTGGATTTACTGAATCAACCCCCTGCAATTTATCTATATTAACAGGATGTTTCAGGACATCATTGGAAAGCCGCCTATCGGTAGATAGGTATTTTCTTGCTGTACTACAGGAATTCCTGATGATTAAGTTTGTCTTCAGAATAACCTGTTTCCTTCTCAACTTCTCTTTCATAATCATTTTAAGAAGTATTTCAACAGCAACTCTGCCTAAATCGTAGGCTCGGCTAGCAACTGCCGTGAGAGGAGGTTCTACTTGAGAGGTTAATGAGGAGTCATAGCCAACAAGTGATATATCCTGGGGAATTTGAAGCCCCTTCTCCTTAATTGCTCTCATTACCCCAAAGACCATTAAATCATTAGCAACAAAGATGGCTGTGGGCAAAGAGGAGTGGTTTAATAATTTTTTAGCCGCTTTGTAACCACCCTCAGCGGTAATATCATTTTCTCCAATCACTAATTCTTCTTCATAGGGAATATTATGTTTTTTCAGGGTTTTCTTATAACCATTCAGAACATCCAACTCGGGAATGAAATTGAAGGAACCGGTGATGAGAGCAATTCTTCTATGTTTCAGGGAAATGAGGTAATCAACTACCGAACGAGAGATATTCCTATTATCTGCATCAACGAAAGGGGCTGAAGAATGCTGGTGCCTACCAATGCAGACAAAAGGAATCTTCTCAGAAAGTAATTTTGCAATAAGTGGGTCATTAACTCTGGGGGCGGCAGTGATAAAACCGGCAGCTCTTCCCTCTTGATAAATTTGTACTGGATCCTCCAACTTTTCATTTTCATCGAAATAGAAAAGGAGTAAATCAAACTTATTCTTTTTGGTAATGGAATTAATTCCTCGCTGAATCTCTGGAATAAAGGGGTCAGAAAGAATAACACTTTTGGAATGGGGAATGATCAGCCCAATCGTTGAGATGCTTTTTTTAACTAAAGACTGAGCCGCTCTATTGGGAGAGTAATTAAGTTTCTTAATGGCACCCAAAACCTTTCGCGTGGTTTCTTCCTTAATCAGGTTACTTTTATTTATTACCAAGGAGACTGTAGATTTGGAAACTCTAGCCTCTCCGGCTACATCGTATAAAGTAATTGACATTTTTGGAACGCTCCAATTAGAGTGGAAAAAAATATTTCCCAACCTCTAAAGTGATATTATACCTCAAGAAATACTTTTGTCAATAGCACAAATTGCCTCATCATCTACACAAACGTATCATTGTCTCACATAAAAGTCTACACAAAAATTCAGGTTATGTCAAGCCAATGTGCTGGCTGGGCACATAGGTAACACTTTTTGTTTAAGATTTTCATTGTGATTCTCAATATATCTCATAGGTGTTAAATAATCAAGCGCTTGATGAGGGCGATTAAAATTATACTCAATCAGCCAATTTGTTACAGCTGGATTAAACTCATCACAATCAGTAGTTAGATTGCCATCATAGAGCCATTCATGCTTGAGTGTCCCGTTAAATCTCTCAGCTTCAGGATTATCCTTTGGAGTTCTTACCCTTGAGAAATATCTTTGAATTCCAAGCATTGTAGAGGCCTGCTCAAAGTAATTGGCGAATTCGGAACCATTATCTGTCTGAAGATTCAGAATTTGCTGATTAATAAGATACTGAAGTCTGTAGAGAAAATCCGCCGCTGCTTTGGAACTGTGAGATTTATACATCCTTGCATAACCGAGCTTACTAGCATGATCAACCGCTGTAAGAATATATCTCTTAAGACTACCCCAGTAAATGACAATAGTATCCAGCTGAAGAAGAAACCATAATTTATTCTCCTTAACCAACTGAGTTATCCTCTTCTTGGGATGCTGCTTAGCTCTTGCAATCTTCTTAGCTGTTTTCTCTGCCTTGACCTTATCCGGATACAGTTTATGCTTTCTGATCACTCTTTCTATCTTCCAACAGGATATGTCTTCCTTGTAATCTTGTTTGTATAAAACCTTGAGTTTTATCTTGCCGTAATGCATGTACTTCTTTCTTAACAGTTTTACCTTTGCTTCTTGTTCTAAAGTCACTTCCCACTTCCTTCTTCTATGAGGAGCCCTGGACTGATTTTCTAACTCTTTAACATCGTATCCGTTATCCCTGAATCTATTAAACCATTTGTAAAAAGTCTTTCTTGATATGCCAAAATGCTTACAGGCAAACCTGACATTCTTCTTTCCTGCTGTGTAATAAAATATTATCCATTCCAGTCTTAGTCTCGCCTTTGAAGAAAGCACTGCAATCTCTGCTGTACCTCGCCAATGTTCATATCTATTTATTTTAGGTAGAGGCTTTCTCTTAAAGAAGTAAAAACTAGCTGTCTTTCTCATTTGGCAACTCCTCCGATATGATAGATTCTTGCTCCAAACATTGCTCGCTAGCTCGCAATGTTTGGATGTCTTCTATCATACCACGAGTGTTACCTATGTTTCTCAGCCTCCGCAGCCAAAATAGGACATTATCTGGAAATGGACAGGTACATCGTGACCCACCCCCAGAAAGAAGAGATATAAGGAAGTTAGAATGTTTTGGAAGAAAGACATGGAAGAGGCTGAAGGAAGTTCTGGGGGGAGAGAACTTCCTTCAGCCGCCGGCGTCGAA
>JBDRTG010000049.1:0-7415 GCA_043824255.1 bacterium | reverse complement strand
AGAAAGTCGTATCGCCCGATCAACAATAGCATCATCCAGAATATGAGGCTTTTCCTTTGCCTCAAGAAAAAGCTTATATTCTCTTTCTGAATCTTCTAATCCACCATCAATTAGGTACGCGATCAATGGCAGGTCGCTTATGGGACGCCAATTTGGCTTTTGTTTGTATTTTTTCATTCTTTTCCCGGCACCTTAAGATTCTTACAATTACAGCAATGCCACCCAGTAAAAGGGTCTTTTATATTAACTTTTTTGGGGATATGAATTCGCGGTTCATAATCCGGACAATCTGGAATATAATAAGATCCCTTCTTGATTTTACCTATTGATCTGGGAATAATCTCCCTTATACATGTTATTAACTCGATTGCTCAGTAAAGTAGCAAGATAGTCTTTTGCTTGTAAATAGAGATGACTCTTGCTTTCCCGGGGACCTGCGACACTCACTTCTTGCTCCATATTTATTTCGGACATTTTCTCGGACATTTTTGACTTATTCCGGACATTGTCGTTATTTAACCTTAAAAAACGTTCCTTTTATCCCTTTAGTGTCCCTTTAAAATGCTCTCTGCTAGTTTGATAGCTTCTTCTGCGGCTTGAATATTTCTTTCCGCACCTTGCCTTGAAAACTTCCTTTTGTAGTCTGCCATTTCGCGAAGATCCATTGCTTGTATAAGGTTATCATAATATTCTTGAGGTAGTAATCCTTCGTCAACATAGAAAGCCTTAATGGCAAAAGCCAACTGAATATGGCTTTTTTCTCGGTACCCCTTTTTATAAAGAAGCGCTCTTGAAGCATGGAATATTGCATAATATGCAGTTACAGTGGCCAGTTTAATCTTTTCTAAACCCAAAACATCTTTGGCGTCTTGTAAATCTTCTTTGGCTGTCTTCAACTCCTTAAAACTAACCTTATGCCCGGCAGAAAAATGGATTATTCTTCTTTTCTCAATTGCTTCATGGATATCATATTTTCTCATAAGTCGGTTTTCCTTCCCAAAGGGTTATTCCCTTTTTTACTTGTCTATGAAATACACTATCTCCTTTTTTGGATGAGATAGCTTCTAAAGGATCTTGGATAATTGGTTTATATCTTCCCTCGTTAGTTTCATGTTTATTGATAATTTCGCGTACTTTTTTTTTATATTCTGTACAGATAAATAAATCTATGTCGCTTTTCTCAGTATTAGAGCCGTCTGAGCAACTTCCAAAAAGAACAACCTCATAACAATATTTTTGGAGTTCTTTAACCAATCCTTGGATAAACATTAAATTTTCAAATATTTTAAAATGCCCTAAGAGGATGTTGCTGGTGTTAAGCTTATATAAAAATAGATTTCCTTTCTTTTCTCTGGATAAAATATCCAATTCCAAAAGTAGTCTCAGCGTCTGATTAGTTGCGCCTTTGCTGTATTTTGTTGCTTTAGATACCTCATTAGCAAAAAATACCCCACCTGGATGATTAGAAAGAAAAGAAAGTATTTTTAAGGGAGTTTGGTGATATAGATATTTTTTAGTTTTTAGAGCGTTCATTATATTGTTCTCTTCGTTCATTATAATGAAAGGCTTGTTCTATGTCAAGTGATTTTTCGTCTTCTAATCCTCGGGAATTTTTCCTCTGTCCACAATTTCAATTTTTGAATTTACTTACCATAACGTATTTCTATTATGTTTATTACTTTCTATCAGCATTGGTATTGTTTATTAACTGTGTAATAATCGCACACTATCCAAATATGATCCATATCCCTAATCGCCAACTAATCGCCAAGATCGCCAACTTTTCGCCAGTCAAAACATAGCTTATACTACACCCTTTGTCTTTTATCTTTAAAACCTTCTTTTGAGTAATGTCCTTGATTATCGGCTCCTGTCCTACTTTGGTGCTAATGGCGTCTTTGTGGCGCCTTAGAATATATGCCGTTCCTTTACTGCTTTTTCTCCCATGTTCCTGTAAATCCAATTCTTCCTTTAGGTTTCTCTGGCACTGGTAGCGGTTCTAGGAGCTGCCTTATAGCTTCAAAGACAATCTTGAACTGTTCATCATATTTACTTTCCATATCTTCAATTTTCCGTTTAAGTTCCACGTGTGTTAATAACAACTGGCGAAATTTAATGAATGTTCTAATAATCTGGATATTAACGTGAATAGCTCTATTACTATTAAGAACTGACGAAAGCATAGCCACTCCAGGCTCTGTAAAGACGTAAGGTGGATAACGTAGCCCCATTTTATCAGCAGAATTGGAGGTAACAAATTGGCACCTCCAATTTTTAAACTCCTGCTTTGATAATTTGAACATAAAATCTGACGGGAATCTGTCGAGATTTCTGCGTACCTGCCGTTTTAAATACTTGGTTTCAACACCATAAAGCTGTGCTAAATCTCTATCTAACATTACCCTTTTTTCTCTAATTAAGAATATTTTCTGTTCTATCGTTTTTTGTAACGCCAGGCTTGTCATAACAATAGCCTCCTATTTAATACGTTGCTGTGCAGTTTCTTTATCATGTTTGTGTATATAAGTATAAAGTGTTGGTTTTGAGATACCCATAATCTGGCATATTTCTTTTATAGAACGTTCTCTTTCGTTGTAAAGTTTAATTGCTAGTTCTCTTTTTTTCTCATTAAGTTTTAGCGGTCTTCCTCCGTTACGCCCTCTTGCCCTGGCAGCAGCTAATCCTGCGCTTGTTCTCTCCCTGATTAAATTATGTTCAAACTCAGCAAGGGCTCCAAAAATATGGAAAACTAATTTTCCTCCGGAAGTGGTTGTATCCATAGATTCCATCAGGCTTTTAAAGCCAATCTCTCTCTGCTCTAATTTTGTAATCAGTTCTATAAGATGTTTCAGAGATCGTCCCAAACGGTCTAAACGCCAAACAACTAAAGTATCTCCATTGCGAAGCATTTCCAGTGTTTTTTCTAATTCCGGCCTAATACGTGAACTGCCGGACATTTGCTCTACATATATCTTTTTGCATCCGGCTTTTTCAAGCGCATCCTTTTGCAAATCAAGATTTTGGTCATGTGTCGAAACTCTAGCATAGCCAATAAACATTATATATATTCCTTATATTCAACCTGTTTCAAATATTGCTTAAACAACGGTTTTATCCTTTTAGCATAATTAGCATTGTTAGCACCTTTTGCTATTTTCGCTAATTATGCTAACAATAATCTATTCAGCTATCACTTCTTCTATTTTGAGAACAAAATCCTCGGCATCCTCTATGATCCATTCTGCATCATCATTAGTAACAGTCTCAACTCCGTATTGTTCAACAACTCTGTTTTCCTGCGCTTTCTCCAATGTTTCCGAATACTTCTGTTCAAGCTGTTTTGCCTTTTTAATATAGTCGACATACTCAGGCTTTACCTTGCCGCGCTCAACATAAAATTTCTTAAAAGCTGCTATAGCGCAATAATGAGCTCTTGCCTGGATGCCTATCCTAAACAATGACGCTAGTACTGCATGATACATGGCATAATAGCCGCAAATGATGGCCCAATCAAACAAATCGTTATCAGACATTATCTTCATAGCCCGCAAATTATTATGCGCCTTATCGATATGTTGTTTAACCCTTTCAGTATTTACAGGTATTCTGCGAAGATTGGGCTTTCCCGCTTTAGGATGGAAACATTCACGTAAGGTTTTCTCTGCGTATTTAGACATATGATTTGCCTCCTTCTTTAATCAGTTGCCAAAATAGAAATTCATTATACAAAACTATTCTATCTCTCCAGAGTTCTTCGTAAAACTCAGTCTTCTTGCTAAACCCTTCTACAAATTTATCAACTGTAGTGCTTATCGGCCGTATTTCCAACAATGGACTTACATCTATTTTACCTTTATTTAAAGCCGCAGTTACATCCTTATCCTTTTCCGAAACAACTGCCAGTATATCTATATCACTACCTTTGCTCCATTCACCTCTTGCTACCGAGCCAAAAAGTATTACTAACTGGATTTTTTTCTTTGATAAATCTATTACATCTTGTGTGTATTTTTGTAATAGCCGGGTTATCTTTTTGTTTTTATTGTAAAATTCTTTTTTCCTTTCAAGTTCTAAGAATTCAAATACTTTCAGAAGAGTTTCGCTCTCTAAGTTGGGCCTAAAAAAAGACATATTAGAAATATCTCTTCTTTTAAACATATTATCTTTTAAAAATAAACGCAGCGAGTTATCAGTATTAGTTAATGAAACCTCTGACATTCGGGCTATTTCTCTGAGGTGTATCTCGTTAAAGGGGGATTTTAAAAAGACTTCTAATATCTTTTTTCTTTTAATAGGTAGTAACATATTTTCTCCTGTGCCCTATTGCATGGGACAACTGCCCCATATAATAAAACAGTAAATATCTCCTGTCAAGCCCAAATATCTCATTTTGAGAAATACAGTCAAAAAACTCTTAACAGTGGTCACAGGGGGATTCGTGTAAAATCGGGCGGTTCAAAAACAAAAAAAGCACAGCGGTGAGTGGATGTAAATTCGCAAATTCTTATAATGCTTTTATCAAAATAAAGAAAACAAATAAACTGTGTCCAGCATGCCATTTTAGCCTGTTAAAAAATCTCTATACCGCCCTAAAATGCACGAATCTCCCACCTACCCCCTGCCACCCCAACTTGATATCACAAATTGTGATTTCAAGTTTTTAAACTCTTCTTTTGTAAAGAAATTCGGTTTATATTATTTATAAACGAAAACCGTTTACAATTACAAACCGTTAGAAGGAGCATTCTTCACTTAATTGGAGAAGTTTTTCTCTAATTTGAATTGGCTCCCCACTGGGGAGTTTTTTTGATTATTTTAGATTTGTCGCCCAGTGGGTGACAAATTCCATGAAGCCTGTCAGAATAAGCTAGGTAAAAGGTTCTAATAACTGCCTTATAGCTTCAAAAACAATCTTAAACTAACCATCCATCGCGTTTTCCATATCCATATCAGACGGAACTGTGTATCTTTGAACGTGCCCCAATCCTACATGGCCAAGCAATCTTGAAAGCTGCGGAAGATCTCCATTCAGGGATTTCAGCTTATTCAACGCAAAGGTATGTCTTAGTAGATGCGGATATATGCGGATGTTTTCGTTATAATCAGCAAAATACAATCTTTCCAGCTTTTTAAATAAGCTCTCAACGCTCCTTCTTGATAACGGATTACCGCTTTTGTTCATAAAAAGATAGCCTGAATCCACTCCCAGTCTGTCTATTAATTTTTGTCTGATCTCCAGATATTTCTCTAAAACAGAAACAAACCTGGTTGGGATTGGTAAATCACGGATCCTCTGCGCTTTTGTTTTTAGATTTACCAGCCACCATGTTCTCTCGCGTGTTCTATCTATATTATCTAATTTAATGTCACACACTTCTGAAACCCTTAGGCCTGTGCATAAAAGCATTTCAAATACCACATAATCCCTATGCGCCTTGTATAAAGTCAAAGACATCTGTTTTTCCCTTAGTTGGCCAATTTTACCTTCGGCTGTAAAAATCATGTTGACTGCTGTATTCCTTAATTTTGCAATAGTTTTCTCATCCAATGCCTTTGGTCTTAAGTTCTCCGATTTAACATTTGCCACTCCCCTGATAGGAGATGGCAGCTCTTTTAGCTTTGAAGAACAAAAACAAAACCCTGCAAAATGCTTTACCGTTGCAAGGATTCTATTTATGGTTGCAGGCTTATATTCCTGCTTCAAAAGTTCGTTCCTGAAAGCCTCGGTTGCTACAGGTCGCCATAATCGGATATCACCTTTAAAAGTGGCCATAAAGAAAGGAACGAATTTTTTAAGGTCACTTAGTTTTGCTTTTTTAGTATCAATGGATCCGGCTGCCAGTATCACCTCTTTGACATACTTCTCAGCCCACTTTAGAAAATTGTAATTAGCTGCAACCTTTATTATTGACTGTGCTGGTATCTCTGCTAAAAACTTATCTTTATCTGTCATTTTTTGGCCCTCAGTACCGGATACATCTTAAATTTAGACATTTTCCTGAATGCCCCATCAAAGCTTACTGCGCTTTCAATGTTTAGATCGATCATTATTGTATAATTAAGGCAGTTAGCAAAATTCATGTCTTTATATTTTCTCAAAAGCTTTATTGCTCTTTTCATTATGTCTTCATTTATATATATAACCTTTAATACTTTGCTATTAGACATGGAATCTGCAATATCAACTGCTATATCCCTGTCTATTCTTTGCCTTATTATCTCCAGAGTATCAGCAATAACAAGATCTGAGGTATAAAGGAATCCACCCGTGTCTTTAACTTTCTCAAAGACCTTTATAACATCATCACTATAAGGATGATGTTCCATGTAGTATGCTAACCAGCCTGTTGTATCAATATAAAGTTTCATTTAATCCCCTACTAATTTTGCGTGCAATTTGCGTGCAATTTGCACGCAAATAAAACAAAACTCTTAACGATATTTATAAGTATTTTCAATTTTTGAATTTGCTTATGTCTTAATCCACAAAATATTTCCTATTTCGGAATTCTGTAAACCGCACTTTTTGTCTTACCTTCTCTTGTAAGAATTCTTTTTCTTACCATATTCTTCAAATCATTTAAAGCTGTTCTGTTGCTCTTCTCGCCGTTAGCTCGCCAACTCATAATAAAATTTGGCACCACTTCCGCTTTTTTTAGACCAGGCTATTCTTTTGCATTGTAAAGTAGCCATCTTTTATTTTCTCCTTGGTTATTTGTCCTGTTCTAAAAGCCATCCTCTATTCGGTCACTATTCGGTCACTATTCGGTCACTAACATATAGTATGTAATTTTTCCCTTGCCTATTCTTTGGATAATTTTCTTTTCTATAAGTTCGCTCAATTCCTTCTTTGCGTATGTATCTCCTATGTTGTTTATCTCGCAATAAATTTGTCTTGTAATTTTTTCTTTCTCTTTGATATATTCTATGCTTTTCTTCTGCCTTTCATTCAACTGCCCCATTACCGTTTCATCAATCTCAACAACAGTAACATCTTTAACCTGCGATTTAAATATTACCTTTGTTTGAATAGGGGTTATTTCGTAAACAGGCTTTTTATTACCATTTTTTAAACATAGTTCATTCTCTAAATATATTCCTGAGCCGTATTTCTCAATATAACCAATATCATACATTAATTCTGAAAGAATTTTATTGACTGGCTTGTGTTGCGGTTTCTTAGGAGTTACTCCTTTAGGAAAAGGGCCTGGACTGACTATCTCAACCCTATCGTCAAAAATAAATAATCTTACATCAGCAGGGTTAAAATAGTCTCTATGTTATCCCAAGAAAAATATTATGCAAAGTTACTGTTAAAACAGTTGATTATCAAAGAACAATTCTCTGTCATTGTTATCGTAACACACATCATTGACTTTGCATAACATTTCCTGTATTTCTAAATGTTGTTTTTT
>JBDRTG010000048.1:0-19627 GCA_043824255.1 bacterium | reverse complement strand
ACAAGGAGTTATCCACAATATGCACAGAATTAACAAAAAGAAAAAGTTTGATCAAAAAGAAAAACTTACTACTACTAATCTTAACAAAATAGGACATTTCTACTTTGGTAAGAATAGGACATTTCTATTTTGGCTTGACATAGAACTTGACACATTAAATTAGACTATGATAGACTGCCCGTGAATTTGGAGCTTTTTAAAGTTTTTAGAAAAATCAAATCTTGGGGGGAATATGGGCAAATTGATGAAGACTGGTGTTATCCTGTTTTTGGTAGTATCTCTCTTATTTGCAGTTGCTACTATGATTATAATAGGACGAAACCAGGACCAAAAGGGGCAAATTGCAAATCTCACTGATGATCTAAATAAAACAAAAGAAGCTAAGGCAAAGGTAGAGGAAAACCTGAAAAACATGACTGCAACAAAAAATTCTCTGGAAAAACAGTTAGCACAAACACAGATAGAACGCGATAGATACAAAACAGCTCTAACATCAGAAAAACAAAAAACAGCCCAATTAGCAGATGATATAAAAAAAGAAATCCAAATAAAGGATAACTATAAGACTCAGTTAGACAAAGCTGATTCACAAATTAGTTCTCTCAAATCCCAGAAAGAAAATCTTAATAAAGAGTTAGAAAAAGAATCAGCAAAAAGGATAGCTATTGAAGTGCGTATTGCTAGGCTTCTTGGCAAGGAAATTTCTGAAAAGAAAGCACCTGGGGAGAAACAAGAAAGAAAAGATGTGCCCGTGTTTAATGAAAATATGATAGGAAAGATCCTGAAAATTGATAGAAAAACAGGAATAATTGCCATAGACTTTGAGCGTGACATAAGCAGACATATAGGCAAGAGACTTGTTATCCTTCGCAATAATAATCTTATAGACAAGATTACAATCAAGGGAATATATAATACAATAATGGTTTCCAAAATAGATGCATTCGATAATATAAGAAAGATCAAAGATGGCGACACAGTCCAACTTTTGAATCGAGATCCAACAGAAGAGTAGCTAAAAGGAGAACAAAATAATGGAAGATAAGAAAGCAAAACCAATCCATGAAGATAAAAATATACAGAAGGAACCTGGGCTAACACAGAGTTCCAGCATAAATATTGAACCTCCCAAACAAGCTCCGCCACCTTCACCTTCTGTTGAACCTCCTAAACAAGAAAGTGTCCAAGCCCCTGCTGCTCATCCGCCATTTCAAGTCCAACCAAGTAATAAAGTGAGTCAAGCATTAGTTAGGGACAGCGGATCTACTAATGTAATAAAACCTCCAGAAACTACACAAGACATTAATATAAAAAGAAGCGAGAAAGAAGAAAAGCCTGAATTTCTAAAACATCCTCCTAAAAAGCTGGATAAAAAAGAGAAATCTAAGTTTATAGGAACTGTTATAATACTTTCTCTTATTATATCAACATGTTCTATTATATTGCTTTTATTCTGCATAAAGGACACTGCAATACCACAGTTTGTTCAGCCAGCAATTGATTACTTATACAAAATTGCACAAAACTACCTGTGAAATTGACCAACAGTGGTTAAAGAAAATCTCTTTAAAGCTATAGCTAAGCTTGGTCTAAAACCCGTACAAATAGTTGCTTTAAGCTTTATCACAATCATTACCATGGGAACGCTTTTATTACTGCTGCCCCAATCCAGGAAACCAGGCATAGACCTCAGTATTATAAACACTTTGTTTACAGCTGCCTCAGCAACGTGTGTTACAGGACTTACTGTGGTCAATATATCAAACACTTTTACACTTTTTGGACAACTCATTATTCTCGCTCTTATTCAAATCGGCGGACTTGGCCTTATGACTATGGTCGGTTTCTTCTCCATTATTCTAAGAAACATGAGCCTAAATGAAAGCTTAGTTATGCGAGATGCTCTCAATTATGAAACTCTTGACAAAATAGGTCATATGCTCGTATCAATTCTCCTTATCACATTCACAATAGAGATTATAGGGTCAATATCTCTATATCTATTTTGGATAGGAGATTTTATAAGCATTAAAAAAACTCTTTATTTCTCTGTATTTCATGCAGTTTCTGCATTCTGCAATGCTGGATTCTCACTGTTCCAGAATAGCTTCGCAAATTATGGTAAGTCTAGTGCTTTTAATCTTATAATTACTTCTTTAATTATACTAGGCGGTCTCGGTTTTATAGTAATTACTGATATCATTAAAGTCATTAACCTTAAATTGAGAAAAAAACCGGCCAGATTAAAAGTCCATACAAAATTAGTTCTAATTACCAGTATTATCTTAATAATTAGTGGCACACTTATTCTCTTCTTAATTGAAAACAGGAATTTGTTATGTTCATATTCAATTAAGGAGAAGTTGATGATATCCTATTTCCAATCTATAACAGCAAGAACTGCAGGATTTAATACTATAAATGTTTGTGGGTTAGCGAATGCGTCTTGTCTTGTCCTCATGATTTTTATGTTCATAGGGGCTTCTCCAGGCTCTACAGGAGGTGGAATTAAAACAAGCACACTTGGAATCGCAGTAGTAAGTTTGCGATCATTTATTCAAGGGCAACAAAGGGTAGAGATATTCGGGAGAAGTCTACCCAAGCATTCTTTAAACAAAGTATTCGGAATTATCTTTGTTTCTGCTATATTTATTACGACGTGTATTGTAATATTACTACTTACAGAAAAAGCGAGTTTTATGGACATCTTGTTTGAGGAAATATCTGCTTTCGGCACAGTAGGTCTTTCAAGGGGAATAACGCCTGACTTAACTACATCAGGCAAATTAGTAATTATAATCACAATGCTCACTGGTAGGATTGGTCCTCTGGCTATAGCTCTGGCGCTTACAAGAAAGAGAAGAAAGGCTATATATGCATATCCAGAGGAAGAAGTAATTATTGGATAATTAGAGGAGAAAAACAATGACAAAATTTGCAGTAATAGGACTTGGGATGTTTGGCTATAGAGTTGCAGTTACACTTGCTGAGAGAAATGCAGAGGTGATTGCTGTTGATAAAGATCCTAGAAAGATAGAAGCTATAAAGGATAAAGTGACATTAGCTGTAAGAATGGATTCCTCAATTGAAGAAAACTTAGTTTCACAGGGAATAAATAGAGTTGATAGTGTATTAGTCTGTATTGGCGAAAATTTTGAGGCAAATCTACTTACAACTGTCCTACTAAAAAAGCTCGGGGTAAAGCAGATAATATCCAGAGCTGCAAACGATATACAATTCCAAATATTAAAACTGGTTGGTGCTGATAGGATTGTCTCACCTGAAGATGACATGGGAAAAAGAATTGCACAAAATCTGCTTATGTCAAGTATCCTGGATTATATCCCTCTAACAAACGGTCACAGCCTGGTTCAAATCAAAACCCCACCAAGTTTTCTACATAAAAAGTTGCGTGATCTACATCTAAGAGACCAATACAAAGTAAATGTTGTGGCAATCAAAGAGCAGGGTGTAGACCAAGACGGGAAAACTATAGAAAAAATCCATAGTGTGCCAGACCCAAATCATATCTTTGTAGAAAATGATGTGCTTGTAGTAGTAGGAAGTAACAGTGACATTGAAAAAATAGCAAAATGAGGAGGAGCCTTTAATTGTGAAAATAAATCATGGAAAGATCATTGAAGCGGTAAAAGCGATCCTTGAGGCTGTTGGAGAAGATCCAAAAAGAAAAGGGCTCATTAGAACACCACAACGTATTGCAGAAATGTACGAAGAAATATTTGCGGGACTGCATAAGGATCCCAAAAAGGAACTAAAAGTTTCTATTGAAACAGAGTATGACGAGATTGTTCTTGTGAAAGATATCTATTTTGCTTCAATGTGTGAACATCATTTTCTTCCTTTCACAGGTAAAGCTCATGTCGCCTATATTCCAAAAGATAACAGAGTCATAGGCCTTAACACATTAGTCCATGCTGTTGATCTGTTTGCCAAGAAGCCTCAACTACAAGAAAGGCTAACTACAAACATCGCTGATGCACTCATGGAAGTGTTGAAGCCTCAGGGTGTTATTGTTCTAATAGAAGCAGAGCATTTATGCATGACAATGAGAGGCGTTAAAAAGCATGGTGCAATCGCAGTTACTTCTGCTGTGAGAGGCATATTCAGAAAAAATAGTAAAACACGCGCAGAAGCACTAAGTCTTATTAAAAGCAACTAAATATGATAAAGATAAAAAACGGAAGTGTAATTCTTAAAAATAGGATAGAAAGAACTGATTTATACATACTGGATGACAAGATATACTTTGAATCTCCAAACCAGTCTCCTGATAGGATAATCAATGCTGAAGGGAAATATATATTCCCAGGTTTTTTTGACATCCATTTTCACGGCTATAATCTATTTGATTTCACACTAGGTAAATACAATCCGGAAACAAAATCATTCGACAACTCTAAAGAAGCTTTTTCCAAAGGCATACCTATACTTGCAATGGAAAAAGCAAGACAGGGAGTAACCTCCGCATTCCCTTCAACATTTGCAGCTCCAATAAGAAATCTTCAGGCATGTCTTAAATATCTAAAAAAGTTTATGGAAAGCAAAACCAATGGATTGCATGGAGCTTTTCTACATGGAGCTTTTCTTGAAGGTACTTTTATAAGCCCTGACTTTCTTGGAGCTCAATCTCTTAGTTATGTTTTCAAACCTGATATAAAAATATTTAATCAAATAAACGAATCAGGTACGATTAAATTGGCAAACATCGTATCTGAATATGGAGAAGATTCTATTAACCTTATAAAACACCTTGCAAAAAATAATATTGTTGTTGGAACAGGTCATACAAGAGCAACTTGTTTCCAGATTGAAGAAGCTATAAGAGCAGGATTGAAATACTTTGTACATTTTATGAATGGGCCTACTAATACTTCTTATAAGCCATTTAACGGCGGAGGGGCTGCTGAAGCAGTTTTGAAAAATGATGAAATTTATGCAGAACTGATTCTAGATGGTTATCATATTAATCCTGCTTATGTTAGAGATGCAATAAACAAAAAAACAGATTCAAAGATTATAGCTATAACTGATTCCATGTTTCCAACAGGCAGCAATAAAGTTAGAGAGTTTGAAATCAGCGGAGTTAAAGGCATGCTAAACGATAACGCAAGTTATATAGCTGTTAAAGGAGAAGAGAATACTCTTTTCGGAAGTGTACTCACAACAGATAAGGCATTCTCTAATTTATTGTCATGGCTAACAAGAGAAATGGAAGGAATATGGATAAGAAAACACCCTGCATTAGACCTTGAAAAAGCCCTCGTATCCATGGCTAAAATTTTTTCTACAAATAGCTGTAATATGCTTGGTCTGGATTCCAGAGGTGTTATTGAGAAGAACAAACAGGCTGATTTGACTATTGGATCTATTTCCGGAGAACAGGGAGATTATGACTTCAAAGTAGAACACACATTAGTAAACGGAAGAATTGTTTTTTCAACTGATTAAGTTTTCTTATAGATTTTTTCTGGATCAAAGAGCTTCTTTTCTACAACTGTAAAACCATCTTTATCATACCTTCTATAAAAACATGTTCTATAGCCCGTATGACATGCTCCACCTATCTGCTCAACTTTTATAAGAAGCGTGTCATTATCACAGTCTATAAGGATATCTTTTGCTTTCTGAATATGTCCTGAAATCTCCCCTTTTATCCACAACTTCCCCCTTGACCTACTCCAGAAACATGTTCTTCCTGTTTTAAGCGTTGTTTCCAGGGACTCTTTATTCATATACCCCATCATCAGAACATCCGAGGTCTTAAAATCCTGAACTATTACAGGAATCAATCCGTTTTTATCAAAATTAACTTGCTCTATAATATTCATCATATATTCACTTTTAAATAGTCCTGAATTTGGATAATACTGATTTCCCCTTTATCATGATTTTGATTATAGCTCATATAATTACAACAAGTCAAATATTCGCATGTGCAGGTTTGCTCTCTAACTCTCTAATATGGGCTCGGAAATGTTTGCATTTTGAGTGTGAAAATGCTATAGCAACTAAGTCTATGTAAAATCAACTAGAACATTGTAAAATTCATTTGCAATTATTATAGAGGTGACTGTATGACGAAAACGAAAATTGATAAGGTCTTAAAACAGGGAGACGGGGTATACAGTATGGTTTCAAGAAATAAAATGGATATGAGCACACGGAAACTGCGAGACACTTATTCTCGCAAGCCTAATGCCCCCTTTTTTCAGCGGGAATTCGGATTTTATTGCTTGGGAAAATGGAAGGAACAGGGTCTTGCTGATGATGCTAATCTTGATGAAATTTTTGGATTTGATTCTGGAGGCAAGCACAATCTTGGACAACTTGGCTGGTGTGAAGCGCCATTTTGCCCTATGTTTGAAGACAAATTAGTCGAGAATCGTGGTGAACACGAAGTAATACAGGACAATGCTGGTCGCCACGTACTCTTTTTCAAGGGGCACAGAAATGGTTTTATGCCTACATATCTTGATCATCCTGTAAAAGACAGGAGATCGTGGGAAAAAAAATGTAAATGGCGTCTTAATCCGAATACTTCTGAGCGTTACACTGATTTCGAGAAACGCATAACGAAAGCTGGAAAAGTTGCCTCTCATGGCACTATTATTACTCAGAATATGATCGGTGGCTATATGTATCTCAGAAGTCTTATCGGACCTGAAGGACTTTTATATATGTTCTACGATGACCCAAAATTAATCCATGACTGCATGCGAACATGGTTCAAGCTTGCTGATGCTGTAATTGCAAAACACCAACAGTATCTAACAATTGATGAGCTTTTTCTTGCAGAGGATATATGCTACAATCACGGTTCTCTTATTGCTCCCGATATGATACGAGAGTTCATTTTCCCATATTATCAACAATTGATATCAAATATTAAATCCAGACAGCTTGACAAAGGTCGTCATCTTTACATTCAGATTGACACAGATGGACTTGCTACTCCAATTATTCCTGTTTATAGAGAGATAGGAATGGACATAATGAGCCCATTTGAAGTTGCATCTGGATGCAACGTAGTTGAAATAGGCAAGCAGTACCCTGAGCTTGTTATATTCGGAGGAATTGATAAACGTATACTTGCACAGGGAAAGAAGCAAATAGACAAACACCTGGATTGTATACTCCCTGCCATGCATAAACGCGGTGGATATATTCCTACATGTGACCATGGTGTACCAGAAGAGGTCAGCTTAGAAAATTACAAACATTATAGAAAAAGGTGCATGGAATATTCTGAAGAAATTTAAAATTTAAATTCATTCTTAAGCGCCTCTTTAAGTTTGAACTTGTTTTCATATAGCGCCTTTCCAACTATTACTCCCATCAAACCTTTTATTGAAGCTAATTTTTTAATATCATCTAAGCAAGAAATTCCGCCAGACGCTATTATGTTTACTGTTTCTCTATTAACCAACTGTTTGAGCCTTTCTAAATTAGGACCTGTTAACATACCATCTCTACTTATGTCTGTATAAATAACTGTTTTAATTCCTATATCCTCAACTTTTTCAATTATATCTTTAACTTCGAATTCTGATGCCTTCTGCCACCCCTGAACTGCAACCTTATCGTCTTTTGCATCTATACTAACAATTATTCTTTCACCAAATTCAAAGTAAACTTGTTTTAAAAAATCAGAAGAAGCACATGCTTGAGTTCCAATAATTACCCATCTTACTCCCTTTTTTAGCAATGTATCTATAGTAGAAATATCCCTTATCCCTCCTCCCACTTCAACAGGGATTTCCAATGCTTTACATATAGAAGTAACTATATCCATATTCTTAATGCTGCCTGTTTTTGCGCCTTCTAAATCAACAATGTGGATCCTCTTTGCCCCTTGTCTTTCCCACTTGAGAGCACATTCCAGAGGATTATCTTCATAAACTTTTACGTTATCAAAACTCCCCTGCTTAAGACGAACTACTTTCCCTTGATATATATCTATAGCCGGAATTACAATCATTAAAGAATACCTTTTGTAGATGGAATAGTTCTCTGTCTTGCATCTATTGCTGTTGCCTCATCCAGTGCTTTTCCCAGTGCTTTAAAAATAGATTCATATATGTGATGAGTGTTCTTCCCGTATATAAGATTTACATGTAGTGTAATCAAAGCAGTGTTCACAAATGCACGCATAAACTCCTCTACAAGCTGAACCTCAAACCTTTTTATCCTTTTTGCTGGAGCGTTCACATTGAAAACAAAAAAAGCCCTGCCGCTAATATCAATACTGACTTCTCCAAGCGCCTCATCCATCGGAAGTCTTGCATATCCAAAGCGTTTCACACCCCTCTTGTCTCCAAGAGCCTTTCTGAGCGCCTCACCAAGACATATTCCCATATCTTCGACTGTGTGGTGATCATCTACCTCAATGTCACCCTTCGCAACTATATCTAGATTAAACAAACCATGTTTAGCCATTAATGTAAGCATATGATCGAAAAAAGGGATCTTCGTTCTTATGTTTGCATTTCCTTTACCGTCTAGAACAAATTTTAGATCGATATTAGTCTCTTTTGTATCACGTTTTACACTTCCTATTCTTTTCATCTTCTTCTCCAATATTTTAGTTATGCATTTCTTTTCTGCGACATATCTCAAATACTGCTATGTCTAGTCATTCTATGTCCTTATTTTCTTATATTTCCAGCATGTCTACATCTTTCCGTATTTCAGACCTGCTTCAATGTAATGCACAGCATTATCCAGAAAACGGTCAGTGGGACGCTCATGTGGACCGGATGAAGTCCACAACATAACATTTTCCTTACCCCCTCCCTCAATGGCGTACTGGACTATCTCATCCATTTCACCAGGATTCTTTGTTTCCATATCTAGAAATTCAATATTGCCAACGAATACCAGCTTATTATCATATTTCCGCTTAACCTTAGCAATATCAACATCGCCCTGTGGATGAGGCTCTACTGGATCAATGGAATCAACTCCCATTTCCACAAATGAATCAAGCAATGTTTCCACATTTCCATGACAGTGGACATGTATTCTGGCCTCTGAATCAGCAGCTTTGATTCTTCTCATAATATCTCCATCATATGGAATCACAAGTTCATCCCACTGATTAGGTCCCATCATTGGAGGACTCGCCCGCTCCACGCCATTGAAATGCCAGAAAGGACCGACACCTTGAGAAAGCAGCCAATCAACCTTTTCGGATGTACGCTCGAGCCATGTATCTGCAAGTCTCTTGATAATATCCGGTTCTGTTATTACCCACTCCAATAAAAGCTCAAAGGGCATTACCCCGCAGAGCATAGCCACCATACTGTTAATACCTGCTCCGGATATTGCGTCTGCTCCCATTTTAGCACGATGTTTTCTAAATGCTTCATATTCCTTAGGATCTGGTGACTTAAACTTATACGGCACACTGAGTAGCTTTTCAACATCCTCAATACACTGTACTGGTCTGTGCATATCCCAGTTTGTGAGAACACCTACTTCGTTTTCGTAAACCCACTTTAGATCACCCTTTGGAGTATGAAGTACTACGGTATGACGTGTCCGGTTATCCTTTCCCTCTTCATCGGGAAATTCTTCAACATATTCCCGTGGAGCTTCAAGAAATCGTTGATAACTCCACGATTCAAAAACATGCGGAAAACCAACTGCGTTATAAGGAGGAAGCGGATCACAGCTTGCCTGGACAAACCGCACTAATTCGCGAAATCTATCTTCATCACGCCAGTCCCCGAATTTTGCAGAATCAATATCCCCCCGCGGAAACTGCCAAAGAGGTGATAGTATTGGAACTCGATCAACATTTTCTCTGCGGTAGGTATCGCATATCCTGCGACATGAAGCTTCATAATTAAAGCCTTTATCAATTGAGGACATCATTGCATTCTCCTTGTCTCATCCAACTCAAACGCTTTGTGAAGAACGCGTGCGGCCTTTTTGCCTTCTTCCTTATCTACCAAACATGAAATCTTTATTTCTGATGTGCTTATTGTTCTGATATTTATTTTATTTTCACCGAGCACTTGAAACATCTTTGCAGCAACGCCTGCACTGGTTCTCATACCAATACCTACTATTGAGATCTTGGCTATATTCTTATCACATTCTATTTTCTTAGGATTAACAGTGCTTTTTAATTTATCAGTAACATTGAGTGTTTTCCTTATATCTTCTTTTGCAACAGTAAAAGATATGTCGGCCACTCCTTTTGCGCTTATATTCTGAATAATCATATCTACGTTTATATTTTCATCTGCTATGTTATTGAAAATTGTTCCTGCAATTCCAGGCTTATCCGGAATACCAATAATTGATATCTTTGCCTCATCCTCGTTTAATATAACACTTCTAACCAATGCCTCTTCCATTTTTCCCCTCTCTTTTGATATAACCTTTGTGCCACTTTTGTTAATAAAGCTGGATCGTATATGAAGCGGTACTTTAAATCGCTGAGCTATCTGCATTGAACGCGGTGCCATCACCTTTGCCCCAAGACTGGCCATTTCCAGCATTTCTTCATAAGTGATGCTTTTAATCTTCTTTGCCTGTGGGATCACCCTTGGATCTGATGTAAAGACCCCTTCAACATCAGTATATACTTCGCACTCATCTGCGCCTAGAGCCGCAGCAATTGCAATAGCGCTCGTATCTGAAGCTCCGCGCCCCAAGGTTGTTATATCCTTATTCATACTTACTCCCTGAAATCCTGCAATAACTACAATCTTTCCTTTTTTAAGTTCTTCTCTTACTCTCTTTGCCCCAATCCTCAGGATACGAGCTTTTGTATGGGATGTGTCAGTAATTATTTCTACTTGAGACCCTGTAAAGGATATTGCATCATACCCTAAAGAGTGTATGGCCATTGCAATTAATGCTATTGAAATTCGCTCTCCTGTAGAAAGAAGCATATCCATTTCACGTGTTGATGGAGAATCTGTTATTTCTGCTGCCATTCTTATCAAATTGTCAGTAGTTTTACCCATAGCAGAAACTACTACCACAACATTGTCATATCTATCTCTAGCTTTAACAATCAGTTTCGCTACATGCTTAATTCTCTTTGCATTTGCTACTGACGTTCCACCATACTTCTGCACAATAAGACTCATACGACAACCCTCATTTCAATAACTCCCACTCTTCAAGTTCCTTTCCCATTAAAACAGCCTTAATTCTATTGCCGATTATCAAGGGATATCTCTTCGCCACTCCTTCTTTACATGTCCATGCAATGTGCGGGGTAATGATAAGATTCAGATCTTCTTTATTCCTATACACCGCCAGTAATGGTGATGTTTTCTCTGTCGGAGGTTCTCCTGTTAATGCGTCTGCTGCATAGCCTGCTATTCTTCCTTTTCGCAGAGCTTCAAGTATAGCGTATTCATCAACTATTTCGCCCCTGGTGGGATTTACAATATAGACCCCATCCTTCATCATGGATACCCCTCGTTTTTCAAGCATCATATTCGTTTCATGAGTAAGACAACAGTTTATGGATATAACATCTGCTCTTGAGAGAAGCGCCTCAAGTTCATTCACAAGCCTTACGCCTTTTTGCAACGCTATCTCTGAATTCACATAAGGGTCATAACCTATCACATCCATACAAAATCCATTTCCTATTCTTCCTACATGAGAACCTATTCTTCCAACTCCTATTATACCAAGTGTTTTATTGAACAGTTCACTACCCATAGCACCTCTTCCTTGCGAGAGTTCTGACCATGTAGGCGAGTCTTTTTCAACAGCATTAAAAATATAACGGGTTTTCCTGACAAGCATGAGCATAAACCAGAATGCAAATTCTGCAACGCTGTATGTGCTGGCACAGATATTTCTGGAGCCGGCATTAATTACCTTTATTCCTCTTTCATGGGCAGCGTCAACGTCAATGTGGTCATAACCAACACTAATAGTTGCAATAATCTTAAGTCTCTGATTTGCAGAGAGTATCATTTTGCGGGTTATCTTCTGTGAAAATTCCCAACATATAACAACGTCATAGTCGCCATTTTTTACCTCTTCTTCCAACTTTTCCTGACTAAGCGCTTTTTCTTCTATACATGCTATATCTCCCAGTATCTTTTTTAGAAGTTCCAATCGCGGGTATGGCATAGAAACAAGAACCTTAAATCTTTTGTTCATAATATACAACCTCCTAAATTTACAACCTGTGTTATGAATTTAATTTTCAAAGGTTACCAGCAAACTCACCAAGTATTCTCAATCTGTCCATATTAGTATCGGGAGGAACATTATCCGAAACTTCCATGATTAAAGGGTCTCCCTTTCTATAACTTTTTTTAAATTCTGTCAAAAAATCTCTAAACTGTGTATCAGAAAAAATAGAATCCAGCAGTATTGCTGAAGGAATCCCGCCAAAAACTACCTGCTCGGGTCGCAAAGCACTTTTTATCTCTCTGTAAGTATTTTTCACAATAGGTGCAGTATTTACTGCTTGTAATATGTCGATACCACTTTTCCTATATAGCCCAAGTAATTGATCATTTTCTCCATCACAATGAGAAATTACTAATCCTTTCTTACCATGAATAATTTCACAGACTTGGTTTAAGAATGGAAGAATATGTGCTTCGAAAAAAGGAGGGAAAGTAAGCACACTATCATAATTGCCTCCCCAGACTACTATGGGTTCTTCGCTGCATCGTATTATAGTCTCTACAATATTCAACAAAAATCTCTCTAAGACTTTACACAACTCCAACAGTTTATTAAGATTAAGCTTATATTCTATAAAGAAAAAAGTAGGGTTCATTAAATCGCGTAAAATTGCTTGCATAGGACTTGCAGCTAAATGGCCGTATATAGGAGGATAGCCATCGTCTCCTATTCCATCCAATAACTCCTGGTAATTTTCCGGTTTTGGAATAATTTTAATAGAAGAAAAAATATCCATAACTTTGCTGTAATCCTCATCTGACCTTATTAAGTGTTCCTTTATAGGAGGCAAAGTTGAACCTTGCTTCTTTAACTCTTCGCCCATTCGAAAACTACCGGTTAAATTATCTTTTTTAGAAGTCTGGTAAGTAACCTGGATTAAGTCATTATCAGTATTTATCTCCCTTTTAATAGAAGAATCTAACATAATTTCATAAGGAATATCCTTTGAAGCAAAAACCCCTAATAATCTGTCTTTAACTGAGTTAAGAGCATAGTTATCTGCAAAATCGGGTAAAATTTTGTTATAAGTAAAACCTAACTTTTCAATAATCTGTTCTAAGCTTAATTCCTTAAATTCCTTTGGTAGCGTGTCCCTATACAGATTTCCATAATACCATATATCCATTCTAGGAACCCACGGAATACCGTACTCCATATTGCCTTTTAAGGCGTTGAGCAGTATTTCTCTTTTATTCATTAAAACACTAGATTTCTATAACCTTCAATATACTATTTACTTTAGCTTCCACTACGCAGGGTTTCTCAACGCTTCCTATTGCGCGATCCGGATCCTTTAAACCATGACCAGTAAGAACACAAACTGTTACCTGTTCTGAATTATTACCCGAATTCTGCTGCTTTTTAAAATAATCATCTTTTGCCAATTTAATTATCCCTGCTACACTCGCTGCTGATGCTGGTTCAACAAAAACCCCATCCTCCTTTGCCAGCAGTTTATAAGCTTCGAGAATCTCATCATCTGTAACTGTATGTATTAATCCTGATGACTCATCTCTTGCTTCCTCCGCCTTTTTCCAGCTTGCCGGATTACCAATTCTTATTGCAGTTGCAATGGTTTCAGGATTATGCACAATCTTCCCTCTCACAATAGGTGCTGCCCCTGCTGCCTGAAAGCCCAGCATTCTAGGAAGATTCCCAACTTTACCCGCTTTTTTATATTCCTTATACCCCATCCAATACGCCGTAATGTTCCCCGCGTTACCAACCGGAATTGCATGAAAGTCCGGCGCTCTTCCATCAAGCTGATCGCAAACCTCAAAAGCACCTGTTTTCTGCCCTTCTATTCTATACGGATTTATGGAATTTACCAGAGTGATAGGATAATTATCTGTTATCTCCCTGACTAGTTTGAGAGCATTGTCAAAGTTCCCTTTAATGGCAATAACCTTTGCACCATGGATAAGCGCTTGAGCAAGCTTGCCCATTGCAATTGCGCCTTCCGGAATTAGCACAATGCAATTCAGCCCGGCTCTGGCAGAATATGCAGCGGCTGATGCTGAAGTATTGCCTGTTGATGCGCACATTACTGCTCTTGATTTCTCCTCTAACGCTTTTGAAATTGCCATTGTCATTCCGCGGTCCTTAAAAGAACCTGTTGGATTTGCCCCTTCAAATTTTAGGAACACTCTTGTTCCTGTTATACTTGAGAGCTTCTCAGAAAAGATCAAAGGAGTATTGCCTTCATTAAGCGTTACTATCGAAGTAGCCTGAGACACAGGAAGATATCTCCTGTATTGATTTATAACTCCATTCCACATAATCTAGCTCTCCTCTTTGATATTAAATCTTTGACTTATTGCTAAAACCAGTTTTGCTGATAGATAACCAATCATGCTACCTGCAATTATATCAAACGGATAATGCACTCCTATATAGACTCTGGAGAAGGCAACCAGAAAAGCCAATAAATAAAATAATAGCCATTTTTTATAATAACCAGATAACACTGCAGCTGTTGAAAAAGCAGTCTGGGAATGTCCAGATGGAAATGAGCCCACATACAATTTTTGTCCATATATATTTATATCCATAAATTGAGACAATGGCCTGGGTCTCTGAATAAGCTCCTTTAGAATATGAAGGATTATCCCTCCAAAAAGAATAGCAATTATTGATACGACGATTACTTTTAAAGCATTTCTTCTGTCAAAGATTAATAGGCCTGCTATAACAAACGGCAATAAAAAATAGCCGTTACCCAATTGCGTCAATGAGAACATCACGAATCCCATACATGAATTCCAGAGATGCTGATTAATAAATAGGAAAATTGACTGGTCTATCGATATAATGTAGTCAAGCATCAATCTTCAACTCGTATGATCACGCTTTTTCTCTTAATAATGTCCAACTTATCAATCTCTCTTATTGCTAAGCAAATATCCTTTTCCTTTGCCTCATGGGTCATCATAATAATTGGGACAGCGCCTCTTTGTTTTCTAACCTTTTGCATTACTGAAGCTATACTTATCTTGCAGCTTCCCAATATGCCGGAAACTTTTGCAAGAACTCCTGGTTTATCTACTGCTGAAAATCTAATGTAATATTTTAACTTGCTCTCTGTTATTCCCTTCATGATCAAACGTCTATTAAAAGAATAATTATCAGTTATTTTGCTCTCAATCTTTGTCTTTGCAACAATATCAATAATATCTGAGTAAACAGCATTAGCTGTTGGCATTTGTCCTGCTCCAAGTCCATAGAACATCATTTTCCCAATATTGTCACCACGTAGATATATCGCATTATACACATCAGATACAGAAGAAAGTAAATGTCCCTTAGAAATTAATGCTGGATGCACACGAACATCTAACCTGTTTCTATCCCTATTTGCTATGGCCAGAGGTTTAATTACATATCCTAACTCCTTAGCATATTGAATATCATCCAACGTTATATGTCTAACCCCTTCTACATAAATATGATCCATATCAACTCTTGTTCTATAAATGATAGAGCTGAGAATCGCAATTTTATGAGCGGAATCAATACCATCTATATCAAGAGAAGCATCAGCTTCTGCATACCCGAAGCTTTGAGCCTCCCCCAAGGCAGAGGAAAAAGTCTGCCCATCCAGAGACATTCTGCTAAGTATGAAATTAGATGTTCCATTAATTATTCCCAAAACTGATCTTATATCTGATGAACGGAAGCTATCTCTGAGGACTTTTATGATAGGAATGCCTCCGGCAACACTTGCTTCAAAATTTATATACACGTTATTCTCTTTTGCTGTCTGAAAGATCTCATCACTGTGAGTTGCAAGAAGAGCTTTATTAGCTGTTACAACATGCTTTTTGTTCTTTAACGCATTAAGTATAAACTTCTTTGCAGGTTGTATGCCTCCTATTAACTCTACAATTATATCAACTAAGGGGTCATTCAATACTCTGTTCACATCAGTAGTAAGTAAAGCTTTATTAACCTTCACAGATCTAGGTGTTGTGATATCTAAATCCGCTATATATTTTAACTCTATCTGTTTCTCTTGCTGAATTATTTTTATAAGACCTGTGCCTATTGTCCCAAACCCTATAAGCCCAACTCCAACCTTTTTCATTTATTTACCTCAATCTGTTCAGTGTAGATTCCATTCTGTTAATACCTTCTTTTATGTTCTTCATTGATGTAGCGTAAGACATCCTGATATGCTCTCCAGAGCCGAAAGCGGATCCTGGGATAACGCCAACTTTGGCAACATCCAACAGGAAATTACATAAATCAATATCTGTATTTATCTTCTTGCCGTCATATTTTTTCCCGTAATATGCAGATATATTTGGAAATACATAAAAAGCCCCTTTTGGCTTCTGACATGAGATATTGTCCATATCATTTAATCTTTCTACAATATAATCGCACCTTTTACTGAACTCACTTACCATTTTAACGACATCATTTGTTTTTTCCTGTATAGCAGTTAAAGCCGCTTTCTGAGAAATGGATGTCGGATTGGATGTGCTCTGGCTCTGAAGCTTGCCTGCTGCTTTTATTATATCTGCGTCTCCGGCCGCATAACCGATTCTCCACCCTGTCATGGAATAGGTTTTTGAAACTCCATTTACGACTATGGTACGTTCTTTAATATCACTATTCAAAGACGCTATACTAACGTGTTGCAGGCCATCATAAATTATTTTCTCATAGATCTCATCTGAAATTACATAAATATTATGTTTGCAGACAATATCTGCCATCTCTATCAACTCATCCTTTGAGTACACGGTTCCACATGGATTTGAAGGACTGTTAATAATTAAAATTTTTGTTTTCCCTGTTATGGCATTCTTCAATTCATCAGGTACGATTTTAAAAGCATTCTTTTCAACACCTTGTATGAAAACAGGTTTTGCTCCAGCAAGCTTTACCATATCAGGATAACTAACCCAATAAGGTATTGGAATAATAACCTCATCATCCGGATTACACATAACCTGAATGAGATTATAAAGAGAATGCTTTGCTCCGCATGAAACAATAACTTGTTCCTGCGTATAATCCAGCCCATTATCATCTCTAAACTTATCGCAAACTGCCTTCTTAAGTTCCAAGGTTCCCGATGCAGGTGTATATTTTGTGAAGCCATTCTTTATTGAAGAGATGGCAGCATTCTTAATATATTCAGGAGTATCAAAATCTGGCTCTCCAGCACCAAAACCAATTACATCTATCCCTTTTGTGCGCAATGCCTTTATTTTGGCACTGATAGCTAATGTAGCTGATGGCTTTATACTTGTTATTCTGTCAGATAATTTTTGCATTTTATTATCCTATCTCTGCCATCTTCTGTCCAACCTTGACTATATCTCCTTCCTTAACAAGAATATCCTTCAAAACGCCAGATACTGGCGTAGGAACATTAAACGTAGCCTTATCTGTCAGCATCTCAATTATATCATTCCCTTTGTTTACATTATCCCCTTTTTCGCACATCCAAAAGGAAACTGTTGCTTCTTCAATCCCCTCTCCAAGTTCCGGTAAAATAAAATCCACGCTATTATTCCTTCTTTAAATTATTCCAAAATTTCTTGCTACGGATTATATAACATAACTACTCCCCCAATCAATAACAATAACGTCTCAGCTTGCAGATGCAAACAGCTCATCTGCTTTATATGAACTTCTGACAAAAGGACCTGAAGCAATAATAAAACCTTTATCTTCGGCAAGTTTTTTATATTCCTCAAACATTTCAGGCGTAATAAATTCTTTAACAGGAAAGTGATTTTGTGATGGAGATAAATATTGACCGAGCGTTAATAAATCACAGCCAACGCTGCTTAAATCGTCCATAACTTTCAAAACTTCTTTTTTTGTTTCTCCAAGCCCCAGCATTATACCTGATTTAGTGACTATGTTTGAATCAAACTCTTTTATCATTCCAAGCAAATTAAGAGATGTTCTATAATCTGCTTCCTGCCGCACATTTTCATATAAACTTGGAACAGTCTCGAGATTATGGCCAAATACATCAGGCTTGCTTTGGACAACCTGTTCTACACAATCCTCTTCACCTTTAAAGTCAGGGGTAAGAATCTCTATCTTAGTTTCAGGATTATGCCTTCTAATGACGTTTATAACATCTACAAATTGGCCCGCACCATAATCATTGAGATCATCTCTTGTCACTGAAGTTATAACAACATATTTTAATCCTAATTCAGAAACCGCCTTGCCTAATCTTTTTGGCTCATTTTTATCAACTGACAAAGGAATACCATGCTTTACTGCGCAAAATCTACAGTTTCGCGTGCAAACATCCCCCAGTATCATAAAAGTCGCAGTATGACGAGAAAAGCATTCTCCTATATTAGGACACTTTGCATTGTCACATATTGTATTTAAGTTGAACCTCTTGAGAATGTCTCTTGTTTCCTCAACCTGTTTTATATCAGGTATCTTTTTCTTAAGCCAATTGGGCAATTTTTTATGCACACTTCACCATTAATATTACTTAGATGTAAGATGTATGTTGAGCCAACCAGCTCTAGTGCTTCAAAGGGAGACAGGAGAGTGTTTGCTGGGAGGAGAGGCATACAACTTGCATCTAGCGCTCATCACTATTCATCCTTCTATTGAAACAATTTCCAAATTCAGTAACAAGAACTTGTTTTGCTTTGGGCATATTAGTTTGTTTTTCTGTTAATTCACACAGAGACGTTACTTTTTTATCTCTTATACCACATGGGTTTATCATTTTAAAATGGTTCTTGTTCGGATTAATGTTTATACAAAATCCGTGAAAAGTCGTCCATTTACTAACTCCAATACCTATTGCCGCAATCTTTTCATTTCCTATCCAAACGCCAGTGTAACCATTTATTCTGCCAGCCGTTATTTTGAAATGCGACAGGAATCTAATTATTACTTCTTCTAAGCTCCTTAGATAAAGATGTATATCCTTGTTCCATTCCGCAAGATTTATAATTGGATAACCTACTATCTGACCAGGCCCATGATAGGTTATACCCCCTCCCCTATCTACCTCGTAAACTTTTATTCCATTTTTTTTCAGAACCTCATTACTGACAAGGATATTTCCCCTGCCGCCTTTCCTGCCTATTGTAAATGTTGGAGGATGTTCTGTTAAGATTAGTGTATCCGGAATTTTATTCTTAATCCTTTCAGCCAGTATTTTTTTCTGAAGACTATATGCTTCCATATAATCCTTAAGTCCAATGTCCAAAACATTACATACTGCTTCCATCTAAATGTCCTTCTCCATTGCCACAAAATCTATCCACAAATTTTAATCACTTTTTTATAACGAGACTGTAGAATAAGTCCTTTTCAGAAAGGCTTTACTCATTAGCCAGTTTCATTTTGTTAAATTAATAATAATTATTGCTAATTGTTTTTCAAATTCAGTATTAAGAACTGATTATATGTGATTTTTTGCAGTTCC
>JBDRTG010000047.1:0-345797 GCA_043824255.1 bacterium | reverse complement strand
TTGAGGGTGCCGGATTTACCCTGATTGAGCTTTTGGTTGTTATAGCCATCATTGCTCTTCTTGCATCTATGCTCCTGCCAGCGCTGTCAAAAGCAAGAGGAATGGCCAGAAGTATAAAATGCGTGAGTAATCTGAGACAGTTGGGGCTGGCGACGATGATGTATCTTCAGGATTGGGATGAATACTTTCCATCCAATCCGGATGGCGTAGAGGTCAAACTTGAACCATATTACAAGGATACAGGAGTAACGCATTGTCCTTCCCGGAAGCCTTCCACTGCTTTAAATTATGACTTTAACCTCTATGTTACTGTAAGGAATGAAGAAGCATATCCTTCTTACGCCTGGCTTTGGAGAATGACACTCATAAAAAAGCCCTCAGACACGGTAATTATCGGAGAAAAAGATGGCTACGGGCCCTCATACTGGTACCCGGATTGGATGAAGGATAATTACGACTTTTATATCCATTCATCTCGGGGGAATGTCTTGTTTGCTGACGGGCATGTGGAATCTATTTCAGAATCGGAATATTCCACCTGGACCTATACCCATAACGGAATAAGATAATAAAAGGGAAAAAATATCTTGATCAATTTTTGCGAAGAGAGGGGGTGAGTTTAAGGGAAAATTTAACAAAGTATTAAAAGTACTAACTATAACTGTAACTAGAGTCCTGCAAAATGGGAAATTAAAGAAAGATAGAAGAAGAGAAGTAGAATAAAAAAAGATAAAAATGCACATTGAAAGCAGAAAAAAGGATTTGGAGAGAATTTCAGAAGAAATTGGGCGGATTAAGACATAGTTCGCCTGCTGTAGAATAAATTGTTCTTTGAAAATTAGTATTTGTCAGGCAGCTTTAGAATAATTGGCAAAGGTGCGATAACATCTGATCTTTTCTGGTTGCTTCAAGAGGAGAGCAGCAGCATAGGCAACCAAGCTCAAAGAGAGATGAGCAATAGTGAGCTGATTCTGGACAGAACGGAGTTTGTATAGAGTAGTTTGCTCAGCTTCTCTGTCTCCAAGGCGAGCAAAGTAACGCTCAACCTCAGTGCGAAGATTGAAGGTATTCTTAAAGAGGTTGCTATCCCGAGGCACTCGAGAGCGAGCATCATCGGTTATGTCTAAATGTTTAGTGCATCCATAGGCTTTGCCTTCAGAGAATCTGTGATGAGAGATTGGACAACCATCTGGATACTTACGAGCAAATTTGTGATTAGTTTTAATAGGGCAGCGAAACTTGGCTCTTGTTCTGAGTCCTTCAGTCCATATGCCATCGAATTTCATCTCTAATCCAGCTTCGCATAAAGGACAGCCGTGCGTACCAAATGTTTTTGGCTCCTGCTGATTTCTGGGATTTATTGGGATAAAAGCATGGCACTTTAACTCATCAACAATAAAATTGTAAAGCTCTCTTTGATCATAAGCAGCATCAGCAATAAATATGCTCCCTCTCTGGAAGTGAAAGACACGCTTGAGCTTTCTGATAAGTCTTTTAGCAACATGAGCATCGGTTTTGTTGTTGGGAAGAGTAACCTCAACAAGAGCAATGCCTTCTTTGGAGACAATGACATGACTGCGATAGCCCCAGAAGAAAATAAATTTGTCTTTCTTGCCATTAACTTGCTGGTAGGAATAAAAACTCAGAGTTGCAGAAGGATTGTGTTTGGGTTGTTTATGTTTATTGGTGGTATTGCGATTTGGATTTTTGAAGTTGTTTTCTTTTGTAGCAGCCATGACAGGCTTGGAATCAATGATGAATTTATCAAGAGAAAGAATTTTTTCTTGGACAAGTTTGCAATTGAGTCGAATATGAATACTTTCGAGCAAAGAATTAGGAGTTTTTTTAAGGAAGCGATAGAACTGGGTTTCGTCAGGAAGTATGCCCATGGTGAAACCGCACATTTCGCTAAGGACTGGATGAGCGTCAAGAAACTCAATAAGTTTGGGAACAGTTTTAAGTTGTTCAAGATGTTTGACAATAAAGGCTCTGATCATAGCATGGTGGGAATAGCCAGTGCGGCCAACGCCATAATTCTTGTCATGGATATTAGATAGATCAAGAGCTGTAAAAAGTAGATAATATTTTCTGTAGAAGTTTGATCTTTGAATTAATAGTTGTAAGTCGTAGAAGAGAGAAAGTTGAAAGTTTTGCATGACTTTTCCTTTCGGTTTTTGTTGTAACTTATTATTTGAGAAGCAGTTACATTATATCAAGGCTGGAGGGGAAAGTCAAGAAATTAATGTTTGCAACTTCCTGTGTAACAGTGAGTTGTGAATTTTACAGGAGACTAATAACTGTAACAAACAAGGAGGTAACGTGTAATGCGAAATGTGAGAGTAAGTTTTGCTTTGGCAATTAGTTGTGTGTTGATGTTATGCGCCAGTCAGGCAAGGGGGGAAGAGAGCCGGAAAGGAGCGGTTAATCTGGTGCCGAATCCCTCTTTTGAACAACCTGCCAAAGAAACGGAGGAAAAGGCTTTAGGCTGGGGTGTCTATCAATGCGGTTACGAAAGAAGCAAGGATAAAAGTTATGCGCCTGATATCTCCGGTCCCTGGAGCTGTAAAATAAGCGGTTCAGGAAAAGAAGAGGAGAAAGGTCTGGGAGGTACCAATATACGCATTCCGACCGGTTTCCCGGAACACGGCACCTTTAGCGCCACTAACAGCATCTATATTGCCTCTTACACTCAGGGAAGAATATACAAAGCGTATATTACAGTTCGTTACACTGACAAAACGGAGAAAGGCTTCAGTTCTGTTTTATCCTCAAGCGAGATAGCAGACAACCTCAACAGATGGAAGACCTATAGTATTACCTTTACTACTGACCCGGAAAAAAAGATTAAAGGTATCATTTATTGGTGCCTGGTGTGGAAACAAAACGAAGAGAAGTTTATTGGGACAGTCTACTTTGATGAACTGGAGTTAAGGTTAGCAGATGAAAGGGCAAAGGCGAAATCGCCTTTACCCTCTTTAGCATCAATTCATCAACAGCCCTTCTTTGCTAAAAAGATTGAAGTGACTCCCGGCGGGCAGCTTATGCTTCATCCACGACTGCCCTACGTAGAAAGCTTACCGGATGAAGAATATACTTTAAAACTTAATTTACCGAAAAAGATTAAACTTAGCCCAATAAATGTTGCGGCTACGGATATAAATTCTCGAATCAATCCAAAAGAAGAAATTGTCACACAGGCAACCCTTAAAAAAGAAAACAGGAACCTGTTATTTTATTCCCCTGACGTATTAAATGAAGCATATGACGGTATGGAACTTCACTTACTTTATCTTAATAAAAATGGTAAAGGGCTCGCGTATACGCCAATTATTAAGTTTATCGGCACATTTGACTGGCAAACCTTTGAAAAAGAGCTGACTATAGCGGAGGGTATCTTCGGAGCCATACCATTACTTCTAAAATGGCCTCAAAATCCCACTTTCTCGGGCACTTTACGTTTTAGAAGTTTACAAATCAAAGAAGCAGATACTGGTAAAATTATTTTCAATTTTCAAAGAAAAGAACCAATTGTCATGAAATTGGAAAAAGGTAAACAGGCAACCTATTGGCTTTCGGAGAAGGATTCGGAAGCAGGCCTGGTTTCCGGCCACGGGGGAGCACAGCAAAGAATAGCCCTGATTCCCGGCAAAAAATATTTAATTGCCTGCCAGGCGAAAGGAGAAGAAATAAAAAGCCCATCTATGTCGGTCAAAGATATCTTGGCCAAAAAACCATACTACACCCGCACCTTTATTTTCGATGTTGATACAAAAATTACGCTGCCTGATAAAATATTTTGGAGCATTGAAGATAAAAAAGGCAAAATTTACAGGGAAGGGAATATTATTCTGCTCAAGGCGGGCCAAACGATAAAACCGCAAAAAATAGACACTTCGGTTTGGATATGTGAAACTTGTTTGCAGAGGGAATCACTTGCTGTCCAGAAAGTTTATCTGGAGAAATTTGATTCATGGGGACTGAACACGATCGAGCCGCAAATGGAAGATATTAAATTTGAAGTTCCTGTTGAAGAGGCGGATCTCAATATTCCTATCGCACAGGAAGCAAAAAAGCTGGGAATACGAACGCGCGCCTATATGCATTTTTTTTATGACCCCAAAGCCAGAAGCTACTGCGAAAAACACCCGGAATTCCGGGCAATTACCTATAAAGGGCATAAGACCCCTGACTACCGGGTCTGTCTGACCCATGGGCTGGATGGGGGCAAATATGATGATCCGCCTGTTAAGATTGGCTCCGGTCGGGAGAACCCCTGGCTGGGAAGGTACTATGAGATAGTAAAAAAGAGTGTCAGGCTCAACAATCTTGACGGAGTGTTCTGGGATTTTGAGATTGCTGCGGCCCCTTATCGGAAAGTTCGCTTCAAACCATACAGTTCAGGGACATATAGACAGGTCTGCATGTGTCCCCGCTGCCTGAAGGCTTTTCAAGACTATGCCGGACTAGACCACGTGCCGACAATAGAGGAGTGTTGCGGGCCGCTTTATGAAAAATGGGTGGACTTCAAGTGCTGGCAGAACACCAGGGTCTGGCGGCTTCTTCGCCAGGCAGCCAGGGAAAGCAATCCGAATGCCACTTTTGGTATTTATAGTGGGCCAGTTGGTGATTATAGCCGCCAAGCATATGGGGTTGATTGGACAATGGCTGCTCCTTATCTGGATTTTGCGATGCAGCGGGTTTTCTGCCCCCCTAGTCCCGGTACAGCGGCAGCATTAAACACCGGTCTCATGAAAGGACTACCAGAAAACCATGTTCCGCCAAGGATACTTATTCAACTTAATGTATTTCCCTACTCTGATCAGTGGTTATATGGTGTTGATGCAAACAGGGTATATGCCGAGTTGTGTAATATAAAAAACAATATTGTTAAACTTGTGGCTGTATGCGGCAGTTTCGGCTGGTCTTTTACCGGTATCTGGGGCATGGATGACCAATTGACTTTGCCGATCAGGGAAGCCAATGCCCTTTTAGCTAAATATGAGGATTTCTTCTTAAAAGGGAAAAGGGCTGATAAATTAGTAGAAGTAAAACAAGGGAACGTAGAGATAGTAACCTGGCAGAAGAGAAATAAACTCATCACCGTTATCTTTAACAGAAACTCCTTCCCTGAAGACGTTCTTCTCAAGAGACCCGATTACCCGAAGAAAGCAAAACTAAAAGTTCCCGGTTACGACTGTCTTGTGCAAGAATGGTAAAGGGAGCTTATCAGGAGTAGTCTGGTCTCTGAAATATAAGTTAAAAGAAAAAGAAGAAAAAGGGGTCAAATCTTTATAATTGCCAAACAGTATTTCATGCCCTAGGGTGAGCTTTTTTATACGTTCTTTTCAGTTTTTCAGGTGTAAGATGAGTGTATATTTGTGTTGTTGATAAACTTACATGTCCAAGCAATTCCTGTACGGATCTGAGATCAGCGCCAGCATCCAAAAGATGTGTTGCGAAACTGTGCCTGAAAGTATGCGGAGTGATTCCCAACGTTTTTGGAATCTCCACAATATACTTACGTACAATTCTCTCAACGCTTCTTGAAGTAAGTCTGCCTCCCCATTTATCAAGAAATAATGCTTGTCTGTCCTCAGTTATGCCGATATTTTTATTATTAAATAATGTGCTTCTAACAACAGAATATCTGTTTATTACATCCAGAGCCGTGTCTCCAATAGGAACAATGCGTTGTTTGTTTCCTTTGCCCTTAACCTTTATAGTTCCACCGCCAAAATCTATGTCATAGATATTAAGTTGCGTAAGTTCTCCAACTCTTATGCCTGTTGAATAGAGTGTTTCAAATATAGCTCTATCTCTTATTCCTAATACATCACTTTCGTCAGGTTTTTCTATTAATTTAATCATATTCTCTACAGTAAGAAATTCCGGCAATTTTTTATCAGTTTTCGGGCTAGAAACAACCAGTGTGGGATTTGTTTTTTGATATCCTTCTCTTACGAGAAACTTGAAAAAAGACCTGATTGTAGCAAGTTTTCTTTCTATGGATTTATTTGAGTAGGCTTTGTTTTGTAAATGTGCCAGAAATTTTCTTATAGTTCTGTGCGTAATGTTTTCAAATTCTTCTTTATTTGATTTTAAAAATTCTAAGAATTGCTTAATGTCAGATGAGTAAGCTTTAATAGTGTATTCTGACACATTGCGCTCAATTTCCAGGTATGTAATAAATTCGTTTGCATATGCCTTGATATCCATTTTTAATGGGTATATGTCCTGATTTTTACTTTATCGGAATTTTTGATATAAAACACATCTGCTACTAATGCCTTGAATTTCTTATATCCTATCCATTTTATCCTCATAGAAAACGCATCAGTCTGCAGATTTTCAGAAGCTAGTCTCCACCACCTCTCTATTTCTATAGTAGCTTTTGGAGAATGGTTTTTAACTAGATCTCTGAATATTGAATCAACAAAAATCTCCATAAAACCAATCTTCTTATCAACCCGTACTTCTAGGATATATTCACTACTATCATATAATATGCGTGCAACTTTCTTATCAACCTGTGTGGTCCCGTGCCATCTTGGTTCACGCGAAGTGACTATACTTGTATCCTCGCTTGTTCGCTCGTGCAAGCCAACAGATATCTGTTTCTTCTGTTTACAAAAAGCTGGATGTGTCTTAAATAAGATTAGCAGAATCAATATTATGGTATTTAGAATTTTCATAATTTCTCCTCATGATATTCATCTTCAGTATTTACAGCCCAAATATTGTGTTTGGATTTAATATTATTGATAATGTTTTCAACAGCCACCATTGCTGTAAGCATAGAATGATCTTGATTATTATACCTATGCATACCATTTCTGCCTATTAAAAACAGGTTTTCAAATTTATCAGTAAAGTTTTTGATCACATGAAATTGGTCATATGTGCCAAAATAAGCTGGATAGGTTTTTGGCATTCGAATGACAACACTATCAAGCACATCTTCTTTTTCTATAATATCAATTTTAGCTAATTCATTAATTGCAAACTTGGCAAAACTCTCATCAGCCTTATTCCATAATTCATCTCCTTCATTACAAAAATATTCCAATCCTATCCAAACAGTATTTTCATCCTTAACCATGTAAGGACTCCAGTTATTAAATATCTGAATCCTGCCAAGTTTTACGTCCCTTTCTTGAATATAAATCCAGTTATCAGGGACAATATTATTGATGGTTTTTATTTTAGTTTTATTCTTTATTTTCAACTTTCTTAGGAGTAAGCCAACTGTTATAAAATCACGATACATCAATCCTTGGGCTACCTGCTGAATCTCTTGTGGCATATCATTGCCAAGAGATTGTAGCAGATCTTTAACAGGCATTGTTGAGAAAAAATAATCTGCTGTCTTAGTTATCAGCTCATTAGTAGTTTTCTCTTTTACAACAGCTTCAACTATTTTATTATCATAATCATAGTGCTTAAGCCCTATGACTTTATGCTTTAGATATATTTCTCCACCCTTTTCTTTAATGATTCTGGCAACTTGTTCCCACATTTGACCCGGGCCAAATTTAGGATACATAAATTGTCCAATTAGACTGGTCTCTGTATTTTTCTGCTTTTTCACAGCATGAAGCAGAGCTTTACTAATAGACAAACCTTTTATTCTTTGTCTGCCCCATTCAGGCCTAATCTTGTTACAGGGGATTCCCCAGACCTTTTCTGTATAATCTTTAAAGAATGTAAGATACAGCTCTTTGCCAAATCTGTTGATAAAAAAGTCTTCGAGAGATCCTTCGTTTTTTATTGGAGAAAATCGTGTTTGGATATAACTCAGACCTATCTTAATAATTCGTATAAATCCAAGATTTGAGAATGTGTTAAGGTTTAAAGAAATAGGATAATCAAATAATTTTCGCAGGAAAAAGATTCTTGAAAGCCGGGTGCGAGTTAACATTTGTGAAGGAAGGATATTCTGCCACCACTGCATAACTCTGTCAGATTTAGAGAAGAATCTGTGCCCTCCTATATCTATTCTATTGCCTTTATAATTTATTGTCTTGGAAATACCGCCAATATCTTCTGTCATCTCATAAATAATAGGTTTGATATCTGTTCTATTTAGCAGTTCGTAAGCTGCAGTTAGACCTGCGGGACCTGCTCCAATTATAATAGCTGTTTTTTGATCCGACATGATGTTTCCCTTGTATCATAACTCATGAGATATAGGTAATACTTCTCGTTGGGCACAATACTTTTTTTGAATTCTTTAATCTTGACAATAGGATTTAAAGCAGAGGATATATCAAGTTCGTAATTCATAATAAGCAACATGTCTTCTTTTCTCTGTAGTGTCAGTTCCTGAGCTCTTTTAAGAATTTCATGGGCACTGAGGCCCCCTCTTTTGTTATTCCAGATAATGAAAGAGCCAAATCTATTACTCTGAGTGTAATAAATCTTGCGATTAAGATAACCAGCTACAACAGATGCTGGAAAATCCATATCTCCAAGCATTAACATATTATTCATTTGCTTATCTTTAATGAATTTTGCTGTTTCTTTGCCTGCAGAAAATGGGTAAAACCAATCCACACTACTTGCAATAATGCCTAAGATGAGATGAATAGACAGAAGCACAACAATAAACCTGTTTTTGTGTTTTTTGCAAAATCTAGCCAGATTGTTAAAAACCTGCGATTTTAATTCCATATCAGTATAATAATCTGAAATCCACAAACATGCGATAAACAAGATAAACAGATGTCCGTGATGTCTTAACTCACCAAAGTGTATAAGGCAGGAAAACATTAGAAGCCCAATAGTTGCAGAAATATATAAAAAAATCACAACAGGCTTTCGCACAAAAAGCAGAAGAGAGAAACATAACAGAAGGATGGATAGGATTACGCTAGGAATCCGGGAAGGGAGTATTGTAGAAACAATAAATTTAGTATTCATGAACTCTGGAATTGGAATAAAACTTTTCCAAGGGATTGTAATTACACGTGTGATGCGTCTTAAATCGATATTCATCCCCCAGATTCTTTCTCCGCTATCAAGGGGCGGAATAAGTTGAAAAACAGAACCCATAATGCCAAGAATGAATATAGCGATACTGATAATAAGTTCCGTTCTTCCTGTACGCAATGATTTTCGCAGGTTCCTATCAAGAACATACTCCATGATCAGCGTAAATCCAAAACAGATAGCGATCATTAAGCCGTAGACACTGGTTTGAGCAAGCATGAACAGAATACAGGATAGAACGAGATAGTTTTTGGTACGGGTTCGAAACACACTGCAGAAGCAAAAGATAAACAGAACACCCATTGCATAATTTCTGCTTATGGCAGCGTATTCATAAAGAGGAAAGTAACCAAAAGCAAATAATATCTTTTGTAACTTTGTAAACGGCGAAAATCTTGTAAAAAGGTATATTGTTGTTGCAGCTAATAGTAAGTGAAAGAATTGCATTGCAATTGGCTGGGCCGTAAACCTGCTGATAAAGTAAAGGCACATATGCCACAACGCAGGGTGTCCTTCGTATCTCAGATTGCTAAACAGATTCATAACGGAGACACTATCCTTGGCAATGAGCCAAGCTTGCAGTTCATCCCGCCACATTTCATGCGTTAGAATATTCAGAAGTCCAATACACAAAAAACCTAAAACTATAAAAGCAGAATTATTGCTTAAAAGTGGGTTAGGAGCTTTTCTTGTATAATCAGTAATTTTTCGAAGAGCAGTCATTCACTCATTATATATTAGGATTATAAGAAAAACAATTGGCAGATTGTGTATTAAATGCTATAATAATTTTGAGAATAAGAAAACGAAATTTATTTGATTATGAGTATATTTGAAAGAGGAGTAGAAAGACGAAGATATCCGAGAGCCAAAGCCGATTTTCATGCGAATATAGATAATGGTTTTGAGGCAATAAGGACAAAGGTTGATAATATCAGCTGTTCAGGCATCTATTGCGAAGTAAATAAAAAAATTTCTCTAATGACAAAGCTTGATTTAGACATGTTAATTCCAACCACTTTCCCATCAAGGGGTGAGTTCTTTCGTGTCCACTGCAGCGGCGTTGTTGTTCGTACAGAACTATCCAAATACAAAGGCAAATATAATATAGCCATATTATTCTCCAACCTATTAGAAAGCGAAAGAAATAAAATATCCTCATATATTGTTGCAAAGAATTTGAGCAACAAACCGTAACAGTCTTTAAATCAATTCTTGACATTTATCGGTTTCTATCTTATTCTATGTTTAGAACATTCTAAACGCAAAAAAACATAAGGGTATTTTATTATGAATTCAGAAATAGAAAAAGTGCGCGACTATTTTATTGAAATTGCCGGAAGCATGGCAGGAAATCTCGGATTGAATTCAATTGCCGGTCAAATGTATGCGCTTCTATATATCTCCAGTGACCCGGTCTCACTTGATGAAATTACACATGTCCTGAAAGTAAGCAAGGGGAACGTAAGCGTAAATATTCGCGCACTTGAAAGATGGGGCGCAGTAAAAAAGGTATGGGTAAAAGGAAGCAGGCGTAATTTTTATAAAGCGAATGAAGATATTCTGGGAATAGTTAAAAACCGTCTTAAAGAAGGATTAACAAAGAGAACAAAAGAGATAGATGATGGATTATCCGGAGCAGAGGAAATGCTTCAAAGCGCAGGGAAGCAACTTAATAAAGAGGATAAAAAAGTCACACATGTATATAAACAAAAGATTGCAGATATAAAGAAATTATCAAGTAAGGTGGAAGGATTGTTGAAGCTTTTACCGTGAAGGGCAGAATTATGCAAAATAAAAGAATTAATGTGGGAGACTTTCGCATTGGTCTAGAAGATAGAGAGGCAATAAATGGAGTTCTAGATTCAAGAAGGCTTTCTGAGGGGATGAGAGTTAGGGAATTTGAGCAAAAATGGGCGAAGTATATAGGAGCAAAATATTGTATTGCCACAAGTTCTGGTTCTGGTGCTTTAATTGTTGGCTTGACCGCTTTGAAATATTGTAGAAACCTGTCTATAGGAACAAAAGTTATTACCACTCCTCTTACTTACATTGCCGATAGTTCAGCCATCAGTGTAGTAGGATTTGATCCGGTATATGTTGATGTTGATCCATTAACCTTTAATATCACTGCCAAAGCAATTGAAGCATATTTAGAACAAGTTAAAGATTTAGACAAACATGCTATTATTCTGCCAGTTGACCTGATGGGATTTCCCGTAGAAATTGATAAAATCAACAAGATAGCAGAAAAGTATGGACTTTTAGTATTTGAAGATCCTGCTCAAGCACATGGGACAGTATATAAAGGTCACAAGGCTGGTTCGCAGGCGCTATTAGCAGATTATTCATTTTACATCGCTCACAATATTCAGGCAGGAGAGATGGGCGCTATAGTGACTAATGATTTAGAGATTGATCGCCTGGCAAGAAAGATCAAGGCTCAGGGAAGAGCCTGTGACTGTTTAGTCTGTACGCGAAGTGAAGGTTGCTGTCCACAGCTTAAAGCCTATCATGGGAAAGACGATTTTGATCCCAGGTTTACCCATGATTTAATAGGCTACAACTTTAAGACCATGGAGTTTCAGGCTGCTTTAGCCCTCATCCAGATTAAAAATGTTGACAAAATTATTGCCAAACGGCAGAGAAATGTCAGATATCTAAATACAGAACTTGAAGAGTATAAAGAGATTCTCCAACTACCCTTATATTCTAATGAAGTGAGTTACCTCGCATACCCTTTAGTTATCAAAAAACCGGATGTAATTAGTAGAAAAGAACTACGAGGGAAATTAGAGAAATTTGGGGTAGAAACCAGGCCTCTCTTCGGATGCATTCCTACTCAGCAACCGGCATATGGATATTTGAAGGAGGAATATAAAGATAAATTACCAAATGCAGATTATATTGGGAAGAATGGATTTTACGTTGGTTGTCATCAGTATCTTGAAGAGGAAGATTTAGAATATATTGTTAGGGTTTTTCAGAAGATTTTGGAAGAGGTGTGAAATGAATTTCTGGGAAAACAAGAAAGTTTTGGTCACTGGTGGAGCAGGTTTTGTCGGTTCACATTTGGTAGAAATGTTAGTTGCTCAAAAAGCAATAGTGAGAATAGTTGACAATTTAGAGAATAGTAGTCTCAAAAACCTAGGCAAAGTGAAAGGTAAAATAGAATTTATAAAGGCCAATTTAGGAGACTTTGAAAGAGTAAAAGAGGTCTATAAAAAGCAAGAAGTTGTTTTTCACCTTGCAGCTAAGGTGGGGGGAATTGAATTTAACCAGCTTCATTTGGGAACAATGTTTCGAGATAATGTCCTAATAAATGTTAATAGTCTCGAAGCAGCTCGAAAAGCGGGTGTTGAAAGATTCTTGGTGATTAGTTCCGCTTGTATCTATCGGCGTGATTGCTTTATTCCGACACCAGAAGAAGAGGGTTTTGAGGGCGTACCCGAGCCAACCAATGAAGGTTATGGCTGGGCCAAGAGAATGGCTGAAGTGCAGGGAAGACTCTACGCTCAGGAATTTGGAATGAAAATTGGCGTAGTGAGGCCTTATAACTGCTATGGCCCACGGGATCACTTTGATCCGGGGAAATCTCATGTTATTCCAGCTTTAATAAAAAGAATTTTTGATGGAGAAAATCCGTTAGTTGTATGGGGAAGCGGAAATCAGTCTCGCGCCTTTTTATATGTTGAAGATTTTGCCAGAGGATTGGTGGAAGCGATTGAGAAATATCCTGTTCCTGATCCAATAAATATTGGAACTGACGAAGAAATTAAGATAAAAGATTTGGTAAATCTTCTTCTTAAACTTTCGGGCAAAAATCCCAAGGTGATTTTTGATGCCTCTAAACCCGAAGGGCAACCGAGAAGGAATTGTGATACAAGAAAAGCTAAAGAGAAAATCGGCTTTGAGGCTAAGATTAGATTAAGTGAAGGGTTGAAACAAACTATTGAGTGGTATAGTAATTATTTCTAAGATGATAAAAAATAAAAAAGTATTGATTAGTGGTGCAACCGGATTTATCGGAGCAAATCTTGTACGTCGTTGTGTCAATGATGGTGCAAAGGTATATATTTTTACCCGGCCTACTTCAGATAAATGGCGGATAAATGATCTTACAAGTTCTGTTAATCAATATTGTGTAGATTTGTTGGATTATGAGAAATTGGAGAAAATTATTCTAGATATAAAACCAGAGATAATATTTCATACGGCAGTTTATGGTGGTTATCCTTTTCAAAGAGATGCTGATAGAATTATTCAAACCAATATTATGGGAACAATAAATTTGGTAAATGCTTGCTCAAAAGTTGGATTTGATGTTTTCGTCAATACGGGAACTTCTTCTGAGTACGGTTTAAAGCATAATCCTATGAAAGAATCAGATTTGCTTGAGCCGCGTAACGATTATGGTGTTAGTAAGGCTTCAGCGACTTTATTCTGCCAGACAAAAGCCAGAAGCGAAAAATTACCAATCGCGACGTTAAGGCTTTTTTCTCCATACGGGTATTATGAAGAGGCGAAACGCTTAGTTTCTTCGGTAATTATATCGTGTCTAATTGAGAAAAGCCCAAAAGTTTCATCTTCGAAATCTGTAAGAGATTTCGTTTTTATTGAGGATGTTATGGATGCTTATATTAAAACAGCTGAGAGTAAAGATAAAGTTGCAGGGCAAATATTTAATATCGGTTTTGGTAAGCAGCATTCAGTGAGGAAAATAGTTGATGAAATTATTAGAGTAACCGGAAATAACGTTAAACCAGAATTGGGTAAAACTCCAAAACGATCAAATGAACCAAATGTTTGGCAAGCGGATATTTCTAAGGCAAAAAAAGAGCTTGGCTGGCAGCCAAAATATAATTTAGACCAAGGGTTGGAAAGAACAATAAACTGGTTTAAAAACAATATTGGTTTATATGAATAGCTGTCGAATTCGTGGTGCTGAATAGCATTTCAAAGCAGTATTACTCCACAAAAGGAAAGTAGACAATGAGAACAGAAAAAGAAATTAGAAAAAGTGTTTTTGCTAAAATTAGGGAATTGCACCAACTAAGAATTTCAGATCAGAAATTTATCCCAGGAGAGACCCAAATTAAATATGCAGGACGAGTTCATGACGAAAAAGAAATAATAAATTTAGTAGATGCTTCTCTTGATTTCTGGCTTACTACAGGGAGATACGCAAAAGAATTTGAAAAAGAGCTTGCCAAATTTCTTGGTGTAAAATATTGCTTATTGACCAATTCCGGCTCGTCAGCAAATTTGCTCGCAATTTCTGCCTTAACTTCACCGTTACTCAAAGAGAGGAGATTAAAAGCTGGAGATGAAGTTATTACTATAGCCTGCGGTTTTCCTACTACACTAAATCCGATAATCCAAAATAATTTAATTCCAGTTTTTATTGATGTTGATTTAGGGACTTACAATATTCAGGCAGATAAAATTAAAAAAGCAATTACAAAAAGGACTAAAGCTGTTTTTATTGCTCATACATTAGGCAATCCAGCCGAAATTGACAAGATTATGAAGATAGTTAAAAAACGTAACTTGTTTCTGATTGAGGACAACTGCGACAGTTTGGGCTCTAAATACAAAGGCAAGTTTACAGGGAGTTTTGGTCATATATCCACTTGTAGTTTTTATCCAGCGCATCACATAACGATGGGAGAGGGCGGAGCTGTTCTGACGAGCGACCCACTGCTAAAAAAAATCATTCTTTCTTTCAGGGATTGGGGAAGAGATTGTTGGTGTGAACCAGGGTATGATAATACCTGCGGGAAAAGGTTTTCCTGTCACTTTGATAAGCTTCCGCATGACTATGACCATAAATATATCTATTCACACATCGGTTATAATTTAAAGATTACCGACATGCAAGCTGCAATAGGAGTAGAACAGCTAAAAAAGCTTCCTAGCTTCGTTGAAAAGAGAAAAGAAAACTTCAAAGTTCTTTATAATAAATTAAAGAAGTATGAAAATTATTTTGTTTTGCCTCAGACAACAAAAAATTCTGATCCAAGCTGGTTCGGATTCCCAATTCTGATAAAGGGAAATGCCCCATTTACAAGAAATGACTGGGTGCGCTATTTAGAAAAGAACAAAGTTGCTACCAGAATGCTTTTTGGTGGGAATTTGATAAAACAGCCTGCTTATAAGAATGCAAAGTATAAGGTTTTTGGAGATTTGAAGAATACAGACTTAGTTATGAATAATCTGTTCTGGATTGGAGTTTATCCAGGAATAACAAAAGAGAAATTGGATTATGTAGTTAAAGTTATTGATAGATTTTTGGGAGGGCAGAGATGATTAAAAGAGTAATTAAAAGGTGTCTTCCCGAAAGAGCAGTAGCCCTTTTATACAAATTTAAATTGCGAATACAGAATAAAGATGATTTTGAATGGTCAGAATATACTAAAGAATACTCTAAACAAATTTCTGAAGTAATGAAAGAAAATACCTTGATTTTGCCTGATGGGAAGTATTCTATAGTCAATGGGAAAATAGTATTAGAGACCTCTTTACTACCCCTTCATCCTAATCATAAATTATTGTATGAAACAATATACGATTTAAATCCAAATTCATTATTAGAGGTTGGATGTGGATGCGGGGACCATCTTGCTAACATTCAAAAGATGCTACCCGAAATCGAAATTAGCGGCTGCGACCTTTTAGAAGACCATGTGAGATTTCTTCTATCTCGGCATCCTGAATTAAAAATCACTACCACTACAAACTTATTTGTTCATGATATAACTATTTCTTCACCCAGTATAAAAGTGGATTTGGTTTATACTCACGCGGTTATTATGCATATTCAGAGAAATAACCGCCACTTAAATGCATTAAGGAACATTTTTTACACCTCAAAAAAATACATAGTTTTAATGGAAAACTGGGGCAGACATAATTTCTATGAAGACATAAGAAAAATATCAAAAGAGCCGGATTTTCCATGGGAAAGTATCTATTTATATGTAAATGACGACGGCAAACAAATTTTGATGGTTATCTCAAATACTGTCTTAGAAGGCTATAAAGAGCTGCATAGCAATAAAGAACTATTGAAGTAATAAATAACTTTTTCGGAAATAAACTATAATATGTCATGCTATTGAGGCAGATTATGAAAAGAGTATTTTTGCTAAGCACCCCTTTTGAGGAAAATTTTAAAATAAAATCGATCCGCGACTATGAAAATTCATACGGCCTTGGATTAGCATATCTACATTCTGTTATAGAGAGAGCCGGTTACTGTATTAAGACCCAAAATTATAATACGGCTGATGAAAGTATCTCGGTAGATGATATCAAGTCTAATCTGATAAACTTTCGGCCCGATTATCTTTTAATGCAAATGTTTACTATGAATCGAGTTTCCAGTTACCGCATTTTTAAACTGGCAAAGGAAGTAAATAAAGATATTAAAATAATTATTGGTGGGGTACATGCCACGATTATGTTTGAACAGTTATTAAAGAATTTTGAGATCGATTACGTTGTTTTAGGTGAAGGAGAAGAAACCATCCTTGAATTATTAAGTGCATTGGACACTCGAAAAGACGTAAGCAATGTAAAAGGTATCGCATATAGCTTAAACGGAAATATTGTAAAAAATAGTGACAGAAAATTAATTGAGAATTTAGACAAAATACCATTTCCCAAACATGAATTATTCATTACGCCAAAAAGAATAATGGCTTGCATACTGACGAGCAGGGGATGTCCTTTTAAGTGCAGTTTCTGTTGTTTGCATACTATTTCCAAGAGAATATATAGAGAAAGGTCTGTGGCAAACATAGTTAGTGAAGTAGAGTATATTGTAAATAATTTTAAAAATATAAAATTGATCCAGGTTGCAGATGATACTTTCAATCTCAATCAACAAAGAGTAATCGATTTATGTAAAGAAATTATAAAACGGAAGATCAAAATTAAATTTAGCTGTTCGGCAAGAATAAAACCAGCCAGCGTGGAAATGTTTGAGCTTATGGAAAAAGCAGGTTTTATCTCTATAGGATTCGGCTTAGAAACAGGCAGTAAAAAGTTATTAAAGAGTATTCACAAGAATATAACACAGGAGGATGCTAAAGAAACATTTGGCATGCTAAAAAATATAAAAGATATTAATATCGTTGCGTATTTAATAGTAGGTTTCCCTGGAGAAAGTATTGATACAGTGAATGAGACTATAAGCTTTTTAAAGGAATTGTATAATATAAGGCGATTCAAGAATCACGGTGTTGCTATCCTTTGGGTGTACCCCAAAACGGAAGTCTATGATCTAATGAAAGCTAAAAAAGCAATTAATGATGACTATTGGCTGACCGATAACGATGTGCCTCGTTACACAGCGGAATCTTCTTATAATGAGTTGTGGCAATTTTACGCTAAAATACGAATGGCAACCTTTTCAATGCGGGGAAAGCCATATTTTGTTTTAAAAGGAATGCAATATTTTTTAAGGGCACCTATCTCAAACACACAAAAGCTTTTTAAGTTACTGCAAAGAAAATATTAAACGGATTTGCACAAATGAAAATAGTTTTAATAATTCCACCTTCTCCTTTTCTGGGAGAGCAAAAGAGAAATCCACCACTGGGAATAATGTATATCGCTTCTTTTTTGGAGAAACAAGGCTATAATATTGAATTAGTTGATTTAAGGGATTTGGATGAGGACAAATGGACGAACAGAATACCCTATGCAAATATTTATGGACTTACAGCAACAACACCAGAATATCCACTGGCAGTAAAGATAGCTTATAATTTGAAAGCCAGAGACAAAAAATCCCTGATTGTCCTTGGAGGCTTTCACGCTACAACACAGAGCAACAATTTGGATACTCTTTTTGACCGTGTTGTAATTGGGGAAGGGGAATTGTCCATGCTGAATTTACTAAAAGATTACGAGAAAGGCGTTAAAAAAGAATATTATGTCAGCCCACTTATAGAAGATTTGGATTCCCTACCTTTTCCAGCAAGACATCTGCTGCCTTTTGATTCTGTGTTTAATACAAATTTGTGTGTTAAGAGTAAGCCAGCAACTGCCCTTATCGCTACCAGAGGCTGCCCTTACAATTGTGCTTTTTGCGCTTCCAAAGCCATGTGGGGAAGAAGAGTCCGATTTAGAAGCCCAGATAATGTTATCACTGAAATTAAGGAAATTATTGAAAGATACAATGTTTATCACTTCAGATTCCATGATGATACGATAGCACTTAATAAAAACTGGTTATTCGAGTTATGCACGAAGATGGAACCACTGAATATTCACTGGAGAGCCAACGCTTGGGTAAAAAATTCACAGAAGGATGTTCTTGAAGCTATGTACAAAGCAGGCTGTTATGAGATTGATTATGGAATAGAAGACCCCTCAGAAAAGGTATTGACAATAAGTAATAAGATAGTAAAAGCGAAGGATATATATGCTGCAATAAAAAATGCGAAAGAAGTTGGATTAAAAATTAGGCTTTTCTTTATGATAGGATTACCAGGACAGGACAGGGATGTAGCCAAGAATATAATCGGATTTATTGAAGAAACAAAGCCAGACGGAGTTGATTTGTCCACATTCGTTCCTTTCCCCGGATGCGACATATACAATAACCCCTCTAAGTATAACATGAGAATTTTAAATACAAATTTTAGCGATTATGTCATGACTTTAGGGTTATATGGGGATGAAGCAAAAAAAGATTTCGTTTATACGCACGACACCGTAACTAATGAAGAGTTAAAACAAAAACGATTAGAGATACTTGAATGTATAAAAGCATACAATCTTTCATTAAATAAATAAATCTCAAATATATGGGTGTAGTAGGTCTATGACAAACTACAAAACCTTTGAAAAGAGTGGATGATCAAATGAAAATAGTTCCGGTATTTCTGCGTTATGATTACGGCATCAAGTCTCGTGGTGATTCGTTAGAATATACTGGTTTTTATTCCGCGTTAAAGCAAATAACAAATGAGGTTTATCCTTTTTGGTATGATGAATATTTAATTAAAAAGGACGAACTGCAAAAACGAGTTATTAAATTTATCGATGATGTTAACCCCGATGTTGTTTTCTTTATCTTAATAAGGGACGAGATCTCTTTTGAAACATTGAACTATTTAAAAAATAGATATATTACCATGAACTGGTTTGGGGATGACCATTGGCGATTTAAAAATTTTACAAAATATTATGCGACTCATCTTACTTATTCAATTACCACAGACAAATTTGCACTGAGTAAATATAAGAAAATAGGTTATAAGAATGTAATTCTCAGCCAGTGGGCATCGTTTGAGTACGACAAAAATATTGATTTTGAAGCGATAAAATATAAATACGATATTTCATTTGTGGGTGGCATCAGTGAATATAGGAAGTGGCTTGTGTGGCAATTAGAAAAAAATGGAATTCACGTTGAATGTTTTGGGGCGGGTTGGGAAAATGGGAAGGTTCCTTTTGAAGAGATGGGCGAGATTTTTAAAACTTCAAAAATAAATCTGAACATCTCAAATAGTGCTTCCTACGATATTCGTTATATTTTCTCGTCTATTAGAAGCATGCGTGAGTTTGTGAAAGCTAAAAAAAGGATTGAACAAATCAAGGCAAGGAATTTTGAAATACCTGCTTTTGGGGGTTTTCAACTAACAAATTATGCTCCATCTTTAGAGGATTATTTCGAGATTGGTAGAGAAATCGCAATATATACATCTATTGAAGATTTAGTGCTTCAAATAAATTATTATTTGGATAATGAGAAAGAGCGAAGGAATATAATTATTAATGGTTATAAAAAGACAATAAATGAAAGTACTTACTTAAATAGATTGAAAGAAGTTTTTAAGAAAATTGAAGTGGATTTATTATGAAAGTGTTGCTATCCATATTATCGGCTGAACCAACATCTCGATATGGCGACTATGTTAATGCACCATACGCAATCGGATTGGCATATATATACTCAGTTCTTGAAAAACAAGGACATGAAGTGAAATTGCTTTCACTAAGTAATCACGCTGAAGAGTTCTCCGATAAAGAATTTTTTGAATGTTTTGCCACTTTCCAACCCCAAGTCGTTGGATTTCAGATTTTCAGTTCGAATCGGGTTTCTACTTTCCGATGCATTGAAAAATTGCATAAAAATTCTCCGCAGACTCCTATAATTATTGGTGGAATTCATACATCAGTAATGTATGAACAAATCATTGAGAAATATCCATATGTAGTCGCTGTCATAGGTGAAGGTGAATTGACTATAAATGAATTAGTAACGGCGCTTGAATTAAAAACTAGATTGGAAACAGTCAAAGGTATTGCATTTTTCAAGGATGGCAAAGTTATTCAAACCGAGCCGAGCGAATTAATTAATGATTTAGATTCAATCCCATTTCCCAAACATGAAGTCTTTTTTGAAAATGAACCAGACCGTATAGCAGGAAGTGTTTTTACATCACGAGGTTGTCCTTCCAGATGTAGTTTTTGCTGTCTAAAGGTAATATCAAAACGACTTTATAGGAAACGTAATATTATTAAAGTGGTAGATGAAATTAAATATTTAAAACAAAAGTATCCACGCCTAAAGGAAGTACAATTGTTGGATGACACATTCCTACTTGATAATTTAAGAGTTATTGAATTCTGTAAAATGATAATTGAACTAGACTTGGGACTCACTTTCAAATGTAGTGCAAGAGTAAAACCAGTAACATCGGAAATGTTTTATTGGATGGAAAAAGCAGGATTTGTATTGATTATGTTTGGATTAGAAACAGGCTCTGAAAAAATGCTTAAATCAATTCATAAAGACATAACTCGAAAAGATATAATTAATTTATTTAAAACTTTAAAACCATTTAAGTTTGTTGTTGTAATTTTTATTATGTGTGGTTTCCCCGGGGAAAATGATGACACAGTTCGTGAATCAACCGAATTTATTCAAACTGTACAGAAAATGTATTATAGTAAAGTTGTTGGGGTTGGAAAGTTGATGGTATACCCTGGTACAGAAGTATACGATATAATGAAAAAATCCAATCATATCAAAGATGATTTTTGGCTAACTGAAAATCCCATTCCATATTACACAGTGGATCATGATGTTACAAAACTAATTGAATATGAGAATTATATTATGGATAGAGTAGGGATAGATAAAATATTAACTATTAGTGGATTTAAGAATCATTTTTTAAAAATGCCTATTGTAGTTATTAAGCACATATTCCAACACAAGGAAATCCTTCCGGCTATACTTTCTACATCCGTAAAATTGTACTTCCCAAAAATACATCCCATTGCGAGTAAAATATATAGAAAGAATATATGATTAAAGTAACATTTTATACCAGTTCCTTTTATCTAAATAATCGACAATTTGATATATACGATAAAGTGACAAATTCCAATGATGGCATTTATGGATTTTATTTGCTGAAGAAAAAATTCAAAGAAAAGTGTATTGATTTGAGTACGCAGGATATTAATTCACCTCAGGAATCCCAGTTTGTTATTTATAGTGAGATGCCTAAAATCAGAGACATTGTATGTGGCAAAGAATTATATCTTTTATTATTTGAATCTGAGGTTATCAGACCTGAGAATTGGGGTATAGAAAACCACAAATATTTCAAAAAGATTTTTACGTGGAACGATCAATTCATAGATAATAAAAAATATTTTAAAATAAACGTCGCCAACAGAATACCTACGGATTTAAATTTTGACATAAACAAAAAGACCAAATTTTGCACAATGATAGCTGGGCATAAATTTGTATTCCACCCCTTGGAATTATACACCGAAAGAGTGAAAGCGATTCGCTGGTTTGAGCAGAACCATCCGGAAGATTTTGATCTATATGGCATGGGTTGGGACAAATATTATTTCAATGGTCAATTATCAAGACTTAACAGGTTTGATGCTTTGACTAAGCTCTTAAGGCCAAGATATCCTTCATATAAAGGGAGAGTTGAATCAAAAAGAGAAGTTTACAAAAAATATAAGTTTGCTATTTGTTATGAAAATGCAGGAAAGATTCCCGGTTATATTACCGAAAAGATTTTTGATTGTTTCTTTGCCGGCTGTGTGCCTATCTACTTAGGCGCTTCAAATGTGACAGAACACATAACAGCAAACACCTTTATCGATAAAAGAAATTTTAAAACCTATGAAGAACTCTATAATTATCTCAAAAATATGCCTGATAAAGAGTATATAGATTATTTAGATGCCATAAAGGATTTTATCAAAAGCGATAAAATATATCCTTTCAGTGCAGAATGTTTTGCAGATACTTTAATCAATGAAATTGTGAGCGATATAACCAGATGAATGTCAGAAATGCCAAAATCTTCAATTTTATATCTCAAAATTATTTAGCAAAAGCCTTTAGTTTCTATTCTTTATCTCAGGCAATAAGTGCACTTACCAGTTTCGGCATTCTTGCCCTATATACAAAACTTTTACCGCCCGCAGATTTCGGTAAAATATCTCTGATATGGATATTTGTAATTATCGCTTCTACACTAATAAATGGTAAATTGAGTACAGCTTTTTTTATAAAGTTTTATAAAGTTTCAAAAGAAGAGAACACAAGGAATATCTATTCTATTTTTGTCTATAATTTGATTGTATTTAGTCTGGTCTATTTTGTTTTTTTATCATTTCCTTCATTGTTTCAAAAAATATTGGGGATACAGATAGCAACATCAGATTTGAATGTGGTCTTCCTATTGATCTTGTTTATGATTTTTGGAGACTTTTATACTTATATCCTGATGGTACATAAAAAACCCAAGATTTATTTTTATGTGAAGTTAGTTTTTAATGCATCGCTCATAATATCAAGTTTCGTCTATTTAATAGTCTTGGAATCTGGATTCGTCTCTTATTTAAAAGCATATTTGATTTCTTATCTTATCTTATCGCTTATTGGATTGAGATTTTTTATTTTTAATTATACGCCGCACAAAAAAAATGTTATTGCATTAGTTAATCTGAAGAATTTACTAAAATTAGGTTTGCCTTTAGTGCCGGATGCTTTACTGCTAATGCTTTTAACATGGGCAGATAGATACGTATTGAATTTATATGTTGGATTGGCGATTGTCGGTATCTATAGTGTTGGGTATGGATTTTCAGGGATTATTAATAGTTTTATAGTAACTCCTTTCGGACAAGCGTTATCTCCTATTCTTTTTGAGCAATTTGTTAGGTCGCGAGATGAATACAAAAAAAATATGAGCAGGGTTTTTAAGTATTACTGGGTAGTGATATTTAGTATAGCGATTGCTTATTTTGTTATTTTAAAGGAGGCTTATAAATTGTTCATCGGAGCAGAATATATGGAAGGCTACAATATTATCGGAATTGTGTTGCTTGGAATAATTTTATGGGGAGCAACTAATTTCCTTGGTGCTACGCTTATTATGAAAGAAAAAACAGGCAAAATATTTTTATTTACTTCTATTTCCGTTTTTCTAAATATCGGACTGAACTTTATCTTAATTCCTATTTATGGAATGTATGGTGCGGCAGTAGCAACACTGCTGAGCTATGCTTTACAGTTTACATTGATTTTTGCGTATACTCAGAAATTAGTTTTTATAAACTACGATTATAGATTTATCTTTAAATCGGTGTCAATCTCTTTATGTTTTCTTGCTTTCGTCTTATTTGTGTCTTGTTTAAACGTCAATGCGCTGGTAAGTATAGGGCTAAAGACAGTTTTGTTTTTGTCATTCATTTTGATAGCATACAAATTTTTAGAATTGGAAGAATCTGTAAAGAGGGTTCTGAACTATGTCGGCATATCAAAATAAAAAGCCCTTGGTGAGTATCTGTATTCCCGCATACAACGCTGAAAAAACGGTGGTGAGTACTCTTCAATCTATTATCAACCAAACGTATCAGAACTTAGAAGTCATTATCGTTGATAACGATTCTACAGATGACACTTCAGCCATCTTACAGAAGTTTAGAGACCCGAGGATAAAGATTTATAAGAATAGCAAAAATATAGGTGCGGAAAAGAATTGGAGTAGATGTATTGAATTAGCCAACGGTGAATATATTGCTATATTTCATGCTAATGATTTATATATGCCGGATATGGTAGAGAAGCAGGTGCAAGCTTTTCAAGATAACCCATCTATCGGTGCCGTCTTTACCATAGCTAATTACATCAATGATCGGGGTGAAGTGATTGGGGAGCATAAATTGCCAGTTAAATTGAAGGGCAAAGGAGTTTATTATTTTTCTGAAATATTTATTTCAACATTAAGAAATGGAAATTTCTTGATGTGCCCAAGCGCTATGGTTAAAAGTGAAATATATAAAGAGTTAGCGCCTTTCAACGATGAGCAGTTTGGGACATCTGCTGATTTAGATATGTGGCTGAGGATATTAGAAAGACACCCAATTGCTATTTTAGATGAAAGACTGATGAAATATAGAATTAGTAGTAGTTCGGGGACACTTCTTTACTGGAATAAGCGCACAGAAAGAGCAGATTTTTTCTTTGTAATGGATCATTTTGCTAAATCACCAGCGCTCACTGTAAAAATAGAAAAAAGATTCTGGGAGCAATATGAATATTACAAGAAGTTGGACAATGTTGTTTTGGTAAAAAATTTATTAAAAAGGGGAGAGATAAATAAAGCGAGAAACTTATCAAATAAAACATTATCAGTGAACTTTATTATAAATAGTTTTGGGGAATTAAATGGATTAAAACAGTTAATTGTAGCGGTAATATTAGTTTTTGGTATAAATATAGGTTTCGGTAAATATTTAGGGAATGTACTGAAAAGGGTATGAAAAAAATTAATATTCTTCAAATTATCGCCACTCTGGATATTGGCGGAGCGGAAAGGCAGCTTGTAGAGCTGGTAAAAAGGCTGAATAAGAATAAGTATAATGTTACAGTCTGCTGTATAACACGTGGAGGACCTCTGGAGAAGGATTTAAAAAAGTTTGGTATTGAATATCATATTCTCTATAAAAGATTCAAATTTGATTTTACTGTTATTTTTAAATTAACTCGTTTAATCAGGCAGAAGAAAATAGATTTAGTTCATACATGGATGTTTACTTCTAATACTTGGGGCAGAGGGGCTGCCTGGATGGCTGGAGTTCCAGTTATTATTGCAGAGGAGCACGGGGCATTTTATTCATCATTAAGACACCAGATTTTCGTAGATAAATTATTATTAAAATGCACGGACAAAATAATAACAGTATCTGATAATTTAAAAGAATCGGTTGAAAGAATAGAGAAAATACCTCATGAGAAAATTATCGCAATTCACAACGGAATAGATGTGAATGAATTTAATACATGTGTAGAGAACATAAAGCTTAAAGATGAGCTTAAGATAGCTAGAAGATTCCCTGTTGTTGGCATTATTGCGCGGCTCGACCCTGCAAAGGACCATGAAACCTTCTTGAGATCGGCGGAATACATAATAAAGGAAATACCTGAGGTGCGATTCTTAATAGTTGGAGATGGCGAGCTAAGGGGTAAACTAGAGTCTCTTGTAAAAAAAATCGGTCTTAGCAAAAAAGTTATATTTACTGGTTTCAGACGGGATATTGCTAATATTCTCTCCATTATAAATGTATTTGTATTATGCTCGATCTCTGAAGCTCTGGGTATTGCTGTTCTCGAGGCAATGGCAATGGCCAAACCTGTTGTGGCTACTAATGTTGGAGGAATACCAGAGGTAGTAAGGGATGGAGAAACAGGCATACTTATTCCTCCTAAAAATCCAAAAGCTTTAGCAGAGGGTATTATTAGATTATTGAGAAATAAGGAAGAAGCAAGAAGAATGGGACTTGCTGGAAGAAGACGTGTAGAGAAATATTTTGATATTAATTTAACAGTAGAAAAAACAGAGCAAATTTACGAACATCTCCTTCAGAAAAAATTTGCACCTTTTTCGTTTGGAGGAAACTGGTTGGAATATATTAAGACCTTTAATAAAGAGAACCTAAGAGAAGTCAAACTTTCTTTGCGGGAGTTGTTGGGAGTAAAAAGTTTAAAAGGAAAATCCTTCATAGATATTGGATGCGGAAGCGGAATTTTTTCTTTGGCTGCTATAGATATGAATGCACAGGAAGTAATAAGTTTAGATAATGATCAAAAGAGTGTAGAAGCCTGCAACATAATTAAACGTATAAATAATGCAAAACACTGGTCCGTATTGAAGGGGTCAATATTAGACAAAGATTTTCTCAATAATCTTGGGAAGGCAGATATTGTTTATGCGTGGGGAGTGCTTCATCATACGGGTGATATGTGGAAAGCTATAGACAACAGCACTAAGTTGGTGAAGAAAGAAGGCTTATTTGCTTTAGCAATTTATAATCGTCATTGGGCATCTGGTTTTTGGCTTAGATTCAAGAAATTTTATAATAGAAGAGGAAAGATTATCCAAAAGATAATGGTGTTCTCTGTTTTTCTTCCACGAGTTTTAACAAGGTTGATGAAGTTAAAACATCCTTTTCGGGAAAAGCGTGGTATGTCAATCTATTATGATGCAGTTGATTGGGCTGGTGGATTTCCTTACGAATATGCGGACTTTGATGAGATTGTTTCTTTTTTGAAAAAGAGAGATTTTATTCTGATTAATGGAATTAGAACAAAGTCAATAGGATGTAATCAATTCGTGTTTAAAAAAACATAAAAAAATACAAATTATGTGTGGAATTTGCGGAATTTTAAGTGTAAGACCTGAAAGGTCTGAAGGCAATATTAAGGAAGAAACAATACGAAATATGTGCTCTGTGTTAAAGCATAGAGGGCCTGATGATGAGGGAATATACCTTGGCTGGGGAAAAGATGGCAGAAAGAATATAGGGCTTGGTATAAGGCGGCTTGCCATTATTGATCTGGATACAGGGCATCAGCCAATTCATAATGAAGAGAGAACAATATGGATTGTGTGTAATGGAGAGATTTATAATTTCCATGAACTAAGAAAAGATTTAGAAGCTAAAGGACATTGTTTTTATACACACAGCGACGTTGAGGTTATTGTTCATTTATATGAGGAATATGGTGTTGAGTGTTTACGGTTCCTGCGGGGTATGTTTGCTCTTGCTATATGGAATGAGGGAAAGAAGAGTCTTCTTTTAGCAAGAGATAGAATAGGGCAGAAGCCTTTGTGTTATGCGGAGTATGACAATAAACTAGTTTTTGCTTCTGAGATAAAATCAATTTTACAAGTAAAACAAGTTCCCAGACAAGTAAACATAGAAGCCATTCACAATTATCTTACTTATCAATACGTTCCATGTCCCCTAACCGCTTTTAAAGGCATCTTCAAGTTGCCTCCTGCTCATTACCTGTTGTGGGAAAATGGAAAAGTTTCAGTTGAACAATACTGGAACTTAAACATAAAAAATAAGCTTAAAATGTCAGAGGATGAATATTGCTTACGTATTAGAAACTTGTTTGAAGAGTCAGTAAAGCTTAGACTTGTTAGTGATGTGCCTTTAGGCGCTTTCTTGAGTGGAGGTCTTGACTCAAGTATTGTAGTTGGTGTTATGAGTAAGCTGATGAGAGAACCGGTCAAAACTTTTTCAATAGGATTTCAGGAAGAGAAATATAATGAACTTAACTATGCACGAATCGTTGCGAATCATTTTAAAACCGATCATCATGAATATATTGTAAAGCCGAATGCTCTTGATATTCTGCCTAAGCTCATATGGCATTATAATGAGCCTTTTGCAGATTCGTCTGCAGTCCCTACTTACTATGTTGCAAAGATGACCAGCCAGGATGTAACAGTTGCTTTGAATGGAGATGGTGGGGATGAGAGTTTTGCAGGGTATCCACGTTATAAGGCTGTAAAATTAGCTGAGTATTATGAGAAATCTCCTCAGTGTATACGTAATATGATTAATAGTATTGTAAGAAAGATTCCCTATTCTCCGGAACAAAAAACAGTGCTTCGTCGTTTCAGAAGATTTGCCGAATCTATGGATTATTCGCAGGAACGCAGATATATCCGCTGGATATCTATCTTTGATAATGAAAGAAAAGAGGATCTTTACACTTCATTCTTTAGGGAAGCGGTTCAAGGGATTGACGCATTTAGTTATGCGGGAAATTATTACGACAATAGTAAAGACGATGATTTTCTGGGCAGCACACTTTTTGTTGATATTATGACATACCTTCCCGGGGACTTGCTTGTAAAAATGGATATAGCTGCAATGGCAAATTCCCTGGAGGCGCGTTCTCCTTTTCTTGACCATAAATTCATGGAGTTTGCCGCTTGTATTCCATCTAATCTTAAGTTAAAAGGGCTTACTAGCAAGTATATTCTAAAAAAGGCGTTTTCAGAACTTGTTCCCACACCCATACTCAGACGCAATAAAATGGGGTTTGGAGTGCCTATCAGTCATTGGTTCAGAAATGAGCTTAAGGAGTATCTTCAAGACGTGCTTCTTTCAAGACATTGCCTGGAGAGAGGATATTTTCAGACAAAATATCTAAAATTAATCATTAATGAACACACCAGTGGGCGCTATGATCATGGATACAGGCTCTGGGCTCTTCTTAATCTGGAGCTCTGGCAGCAAATGTTTATTGATAAAATCCCTGACAATAAAACCAACATTCATTTTCTTTGATTCCATTGGACTATCTTGTGTTTTTCACTGCAACGAACAAATATCTCGTAAAATTCAAATATTCTTTTCTCTCCAATAAAATGATCTACATCAAGAATTGCAAATGAGAAAGAGTTGAATGAACGTCCTATACGCATGATTCTCATAAGTTCTTCCTCAATATCCTCCAAAGAGTGTTCATATATCCAACTCGGGAACAAAAGACAAGTGGCATCTACTCCCGGGAAAAGCTGTGCGGCCTTCTTCCAATCTGTATCCTGCCCAAAATCCAAAACCTGAACATGCCCAAGTTTTGCATAATTCTCAAGGTGCGGACTGACATCAGAGTCTTGATGAAGTGTAAGCGCAGCTTTTATTTCTCTTGCGTAGTTAGCGATCTGGAGGTCATATTTATAATTAAAATCCATATAGTTATCAGGTGAAAGCATGGAAACAGGGCAATTGCCTATGAGCAGGTTATTTAGAGGAATGTTGTCAAAATCATGAAAGAATTCATAGCATAAAAACGTAAGTTGTAAAATGTTATCAAACAATTTATACACCAATTGCGGGTTAAGCATATAGTCCATGAGGAGTTCATTGCCTCGCACAGCCATTCCTGCTGTAATAACAGAGCCAGGATTAGGTATACTACTCATGATTCGGAAATGAGGCAGAAATTTCTCAGTTTTGCGTATTTTTTGCAGGTCATAATGTTCCTGAAGGTACTTGGTCTGAGCGAGTACTTCACGTACAGGGAGCATCTTTTCAAATTTGTCGATATTCCATGGCTTAAGAGTGTAGACCTCATCCTCTGAGTAATTGAGGTCATTTGCCCATACTTCATCATCAGGCTTATAGATGCATTCAGCGCCATACATTGCATTAAAAAAATTATGACCGTATGGTTCAACAGTAACTCGTGGGAAAGGATTCTCAAATCCGAGCCCGATACTCCCATATTCTTTATATACCTGCCGGTCCAGTTCCATGTTTGTCTGAACTCGATATGCAATATCTTTGTGATATTTTAGGCCAAGATCCACGCCAAATTTCATATTTAGAAATTTATGACTAAAACCAATTACCAAACCGTAACTACCTATGCGCTGCTCTGGATAAAGATGTGCCATATTCGTATATCTTCTCCTCTAACCTAAACTATATATGGTTTGTACTCTTTTCCTTCTTCCTCCTATTTTCATAACTCTTCAAATTTCGGAATATCCACTGCTCCGCCAACATTTTTCATGCACGCAGCTGCAGCTTTTGATCCAATGACTGCTGCTTGTTTCGGATTCCTGCCATTGACAAGTCCTGCAATAAAGCCTGCATTAAAGCAGTCCCCTGCTCCAGTTGTATCTACAATTTTCTGTGCTGATGTCGGCACATGCTCTTTTTTATCTTTATTACAAACAAGACAACCGTCTGCGCCCATCTTAAGGATCACGTATTCACAACCAAGTCCAAGAAGGTAATCAGCTATTTCTTTCCTGTCTTTATCAGGATAAATAGCTTTCATATCATCTAGGCTGGGCAGCACATACTGCGCGCAGGCAACCATTGTCTCCCACTTCTGGCGGTCAGGCCCCAATCCCCAGCATTCATCAACTAGGGTTATAATTCCGCGTCTTTGAGCTTTTTTCAACAGTTCTGCACCAGGGGCGCCATCAATATTTGGCAGGACCCATAGATCCTGATAAAGCAAATAATTACAGTCTAACAGTTTCTCCTGATCAATATCATTCAGACAGAAAGTTTTATTCGCACCTGGTGTATGAATAAAAGTTCGTTGATTATTTGAATGGATCCCTACAAACGTGAATGGCGTTGAATCATGCTTTGATATGCAAATCCCGTCTGTGACAACATTGTTTTTTTTAAGCTCCTGAATAATAAATATACCATTGGAATCCTGACCTATTTTTGCAAAAACACTAACATTAATACCGATTTGGCCAAGGGCTGCTGCTGAATTGGCAGCCCCGCCTCCTGGCAAGAACAGGATGCTGTCAGTAATTACCTGGGTACGCTCTTCAGGCACAGGATATTTCTCTATTGGTTTGGCCAGAGCATCAACAACCAATATCCCAATACAGTTAACTTTTTTCATACGTCATTATTAACAGGGATATGATGAATTGCAGCGGGATTAGTGAAAAGGAGCTCCCTTATAATCTCTTTGGCGGCATCCATATCCATATAAAGAGAAGAATACCTGTCTTCAACCAGCAGTGAAAGTGTATCTGCAACTCCTAAGCGCATGCTCCTGTATTTTGCAACAAGCATCTCAACAAACCTGGCGTCTGTAAAACCGCAGGCAATTGACGATATCGGTCCCATGCTGAGTTGATCATAAAGCATACGTGCAATTTTGTGTCTGCGAAAATAGTGCCACCACGGACCTACAGAGATATTTCCAACCTGCTTTGCGGCATTAGCCATGTCATTATACATAGTCTCATGTGCGCAGATATACTCAAAATGCACATGGGGATACTGTGTCCAGACAGGATATTCATCCTGGGCAAGGCGCCCAATAGCAACAGGAAATGACTGGATCTCTCTTGCCCAGTCCATGAAATATGTTACGCCGCCGCAAAGCTGCAAGCAGCAGCCAAACCGTTCACCTTGCTCCTTGTATTCTTTTCCAATGTCATTCATAGTTTGGAGCATTGCGTCTGCAACACATGCTATAACCTGTTTTTTGTTTTCCCCATTGAGCTGATCCTTGTGATGACGTATCGCATAATTGACCGTGGCTTCTGAATATGGCGTGCTAAAACGGAAATTCTCGTGCTGCAGCCCATTAACATACAAGCAGCGGCTATGTGGATTGCTTTTCGGGCTTTTGAGAATCTTGAAGAAAAAGCCCCTGACCGCTTCCTGTAGATCTTTAACAGAGGTGATTGTACATTGCAGGATTTCCTCCATATATAGCAAATATTTCTCCGCCTGAAATTTGTAACCCTGTGTGAAAAGCCCGAAATCAGTTGCCCTTTCAGGCCATACTAGCCAGTTAAAGTCAAACATTGTCCAAGCCCGCTCATGCGTGGCATAGCCAAGATCTACCTGATCTGGATGAACCGGTCTTTGTATGGGTATCTTGTCCCTATTCTCAATACTTGTCACATATGCAGCAATATTATTTTTATCAAGCACTCCCATCGCAAATTTCGGATCGTGCCGCTGGCGCTTGACAGCATCATAAACCATATCAAAATGCACTGGGTCCAGGGGATCAACCTCTTCGGTCACTCCGTCATAAAGTCTGAACATTATTCGCAGCCACTCGGCATACTCTGAGTATCGGCTGTCGCGAAGCTCTTTCAGAACAAATTTCCCTGCTTCACGTCTTTGTTCCTCATTATTATTGCCAATCAGCTTAATAGCATGGTCCAATTGGGCATTCGCTCCTTCCGCAATTTCAGCAAACCATGAGTAAAAAAGGGTATGTGTCGCATCCATCATGGTTCGTCTTACAAGCCGTTTACGCCTGAGCCCTTCATCGATATTGGACTGAAACCAGCGATTAAAAGGAGCTTGTGTGCCGGAAAGACTGCTGTCTGCAGCCAGTTTTTCGTCAAAATCCAGCAGATCATCCTGAATATGCGTGTGAGCATCAATAACAACAGCTGAGTTGACAGCTTCAACAAGTTTTTCGTGTACTTCTTTGTGTCTTAGCATATTTATATCTCTCCACCTATTCTATTATTACCTTAATACTTGATTTCATGCCTCTGCCTTTCCCTCAGCTCCAGTGCGATGTATCCATTCTTCAACAACCTTTTCCACTTCTCTCATGGCCTCTATGCGCGCAGACGGAACCCACTGATTTTGACCGGACTGCCACTGCTTGATAAGAGATTCCCGAACAGCATTTACAAGGTCGGTGGCTACATTAACCTTCGCAATACCCATGGATATTGCCCTTTGAATATCGTCATCAGGCGTTCCCGAACCGCCGTGCAGTACCAGAGGTATGTCCACAGCCTTATGGATCGCTGCCAGTCTGTTAAAGTCCAGTTGCGGTAGTTTTGTGTAATTGCCGTGTGCATTGCCGATAGATATTGCCAGCACATCAACCCCTGTTTCTTTGACATACCTGCTTGCCTCATCAGGATTGGTTAGAGTTGAAGAACACCCGCCTTCAGAAGTGGTACTATCAACCTTACCCACAGCACCAATTTCACCTTCAACTGTGATGCCATTTGGATGCGCCAGACGGACCACCTCGCATAGAGCTTTTGCATTCTCTTCAAATGGTCTTGATGAAAAATCAAGCATTACCGAGGTATACTTCGCATTAATGCACTGTTTAACTTGGTTAATTGAATCTCCGTGATCTAAGTGAAGAGCAGCTTTAACACAGTACCCTTTGGCTACTGCTTGAGCTACAGACCCCATTATATCAGGCGCCATCAAGAAAAATTCTCCAGGCCCATTCATTATGATAACAGGTGCTGAAAGGCGCTGGCTGACATTGAGCACAGCCTGCATAACATCAGCGTTCCACGCGCAAAATGACGGAACAGCGTACCCTTTGTCCCAAGCCTTTTGTATCAAATCAAGCATAGGTACAAAATTCATACGGAAATTGTATCATCGCCTCACATAAAAATCCATACAAAATTCGTCTATTTTTTTGGACGGCTAAATATCAGGGATTTAATAACTGGAGTTTCCTCAGAGGTTTTTTTGCTTGCTAAGCATATTAGCTTTTTATATACTAGCTTTTTCAGGGCGGTTAGCTCAGTCTGGGAGAGCGCCTGCCTTACAAGCAGGATGTCACTGGTTCAAACCCAGTACCGCCCACCAGAAATGACTGTAGCTTTTCAAAGGGGGCGTAGCTCAACTGGTTAGAGTACCAGATTGTCGATCTGGGTGTTGCGGGTTCGAGTCCCGTCGCTCCCGCCAGATAAGGAAATTTTTAATTGCGGAGGAATAGGGATGCGTAGTGATTTGATGAAAAAAGGAATATCAAGAGCGCCTCATCGCTCTCTTTTGAAAGCCATGGGCTATAGCGATAGAGAACTTTCAAGACCTATCATAGGAATAGCAAATTCCTTTAATGAAATTATCCCCGGGCATATTCATCTTAATCAAATAGTTAAGGCTGTTAAAGCAGGTGTTTATATGGGCGGTGGAACACCTATGGAGTTTGGTGTAATTGGAGTATGTGACGGCATTGCAATGAATCATGAAGGCATGAAATATTCTCTAGGCTCCAGGGAACTAATTGCAGACTCAATAGAAGTTATGGCAAAAGCGCACCCTTTTGACGGTCTTGTGCTTGTTGCTAATTGCGATAAGATCGTTCCCGGCATGCTTATGGCAGCGCTCAGATTAAATATTCCCGCAATCATAATAAGTGGCGGGCCTATGATGGCAGGTAAGATTGGGAAAAAGGCTGTAGATTTAATAAGTGTTTTTGAAGCAGTTGGAGCTGTGGCAGGTGGCAAGATGAGTGAAAAAGAGCTTCTTGAAATAGAAGAGAGGGCATGTCCAGGGTGTGGTTCCTGTTCGGGCATGTTCACTGCGAACTCAATGAACTGTCTTAGCGAAGCATTGGGGTTGGGCTTGCCGGGAAATGGCACAATACCTGCTGTTGATGCCAGAAGAATAAGACTTGCCAAAGAAGCAGGGGCACAGATAATCGAGCTCATAAAGAAAAATGTAAAGCCAAGAGACATTGCAACGCTTGACGCTTTTAAGAATGCAATAGCTGTAGAAATGGCGCTTGGCAGTTCAACTAATACAGTTCTCCATCTGCCAGCTATTGCAAATGAAGCTGGAATAGAGTTTGATCTTAGCCTTTTTGATAAAATAAGCAAAAAGGTGCCGAATCTATGCAGACTATCACCAGCAGGCAAATATCATCTTGAGGATCTTGATGAAGCTGGAGGAGTGCATGCAGTAATGGCGGAGATCAGTAAACTGGGAGTAATAAATAAGAAATGCTTAACTGTAACGACCATGAAGGTTTCTGAGAACATTGCAGGATGCGAGATTCTCAATAAAGAGGTTATCCGACCAATAAGCAATCCTTATTCTAAACAAGGCGGGATTGCAATACTAAAAGGCAATTTAGCGCCTGATGGAGCTGTTGTTAAGCAGTCTGCTGTTAGTCCTGATATGATGAAGCATTCAGGACCTGCGAGGGTTTTTGACTCTGAAGAAGAAGCTATGAAAGCTATAATGGATAAAAAAATCAGGAAGGGAGATGTTATTGTTCTTCGTTATGAAGGTCCGAAGGGTGGTCCTGGAATGAGAGAAGGGCTTTCTCCTACTGCAGCGCTTGCAGGCATTGGACTTGCGGATAGTGTGGCTCTATTAACTGATGGAAGATTTTCAGGCGGCACGCGCGGGGCAGCTATTGGACATATATCCCCAGAAGCAGCTGAAGGAGGTCCATTGGCTATAGTAAAGGATGGAGATACTGTTGAAATAGACATACCTGCTAGAGAACTAAATATTAAGTTAACTAATAAGGAAATTAGAGATAGATTGGGTAAATGGAAGAAACCAGAACCAAGGATAAAATCCGGATACATGTATAGATATTCACAAATGGTGTCTTCAGCAAGTTCCGGAGCAATATTTAAAAAGGGGTGATATTTTGAAACTCAGTGGAGCTAAAATACTTATAGAAAGCTTAAAGAAAGAGAAGGTAGAGGTCATATTTGGCTTCCCAGGCGGTGTGCTGCTGGATGTATATGATGAACTATATGCAACAAAAGAAATCAGGCATATTCTGGTTAGGCATGAACAGGGAGCAGCTCATGCCGCTGACGGGTATGCAAGAGCTACAGGAAAAGTGGGGGTCTGTCTTGCTACATCAGGTCCCGGAGCGACTAATCTGGTAACTGGGATAGCTACTGCATATATGGATTCTATTCCTCTTGTTGCATTAACCGGACAGGTACTAACATCAATGATAGGTAATGATGCATTCCAGGAGGCTGATATTGTTGGAATAACAAGACCTATAACAAAATACAATTATCTTGTTAGAAATGTGGCTGACCTGGCTCAAACAATCAAAGAAGCTTTCTATATTGCTTCTACTGGTAAACCTGGTCCGGTTCTTATAGATTTGCCAAAGGATGTGATGGTAAATAAGACTAATTTCTTATACCCTGAAAAAGCTGATATTAAAGGCTATAAACCAACATATGCTGGGAATATTAAGCAGATTAAGAAAGCTGCAGAAGCCATTAATAGATCTAAGAAACCTGTTCTGTATATTGGCGGGGGAGTTATTGCTTCTCGGGGCGCAAATATTCTTGTAAAGGAACTTGCTGAAAAGAATGATATTCCTGTTACTGTTACTCTTATGGGTAAAGGAGGTTTTCCTGACAATCATAGATTATCTCTAAATATGCTTGGCATGCATGGGACCCAATATGCAAATCATGCTGTTATGGCTTCAGACCTTATTATTGCAGTTGGAGCAAGGTTTGACGATAGGATAACTGGAAAAGTCAGTAAATTTGCGCCGCACGCCTCTGTAATTCACATAGATATTGACCCTACTGCTATAGGGAAAAACATTAAGACTGATATTCCTATAGTTGGAGATGTTAAAAAAGTTCTTGAGGAACTTACTAAATACATAAAACTAAGAACAAGGGAACAATGGAATAGCAAGATAGAAGCATGGAAAAAGAAATGCCCTCTAGCATATAAAGATGATGGTGATTGTATTAAGCCTCAGTATGTTGTGGAAAAGATAGACGAAGTTACAAACGGAGAAGTCATTATAACAACAGAGGTTGGACAGAACCAAATGTGGGCGGCTCAATTTTTTAGATATACAAAGCCCAGAACATTTATTTCTTCTGGCGGTCTTGGTACAATGGGTTTTGGCTTTCCTGCAGCTATTGGAGCAAAAGTTGGATGTCCGGACAAGATTGTTTTTGATATAGCTGGAGACGGTAGTTTTCAGATGAATATTCAGGAACTCGGTACAGCTGCTAAAAATAATATAAATGTTAAAGTAGCAATTTTAAATAACGGCTGTCTTGGAATGGTAAGACAGTGGCAGGAGTTGTTTTACGAAAAGAGGTATTCACATACAATTCTTGACAATAACCCTGATTTTGTAAAAATAGCTGAGGCTTATGGAGCAAAAGGTCTTAGGGTTACATGCAAAAAGGATGTTGAAGGAGCGCTTAAAGAAGCTATAAAAACTGACGCGCCTTTTGTTATAGACTTTAGAGTAGCACCAGAAGAGAATGTATTTCCTATGGTGCCTGCAGGAGCAAGTTTAACAGAAATGCTCTCTGGATTAGCATAGAAAGGATAAAATAATAAAATGAAACATATAATATCCTGTCAGGTTGAAAACAAGTTTGGTGTTCTCGCCAGAATAAGCGGGCTTTTTAGTGGAAGAGGATTTAATATAACAAGCTTGACTGTAGGTGCGACTGCTGAAGATCCCACAATCTCCAGAATGATTATTGTTACAGAAGGAGATGAAAAGGTTCTTGAGCAAATCACAAAACAGCTTAATAAACTTATAGATGTGATAAAGGTTCAGGATTTAACGGGAAAGGATACAATAGACCGTGAACTCATGTTAATAAAACTTGCTTATAATCCAGCCACATATACAAAACTGACCCAGATTGTTGAAACTTTTCAGTGTAAAGTGGTAAGCATGAATCCAAAACATCTAATAGTGGAAATAGATGGAGATGAAAAAAAGCTAAACACATTTTTGGATTTAATAAGACCGTTTGGAATAGCAGAAATCGCCAGAACCGGCAAAATAGCAATGACAAGAGTGGATAAAAAATAGGAGGTTAGGAAATGGTAAAGATGTATTATGATCAGGATGCAGATTTAGGGCTGTTAAAAGGGAAAACTGTAGCCATTATTGGTTACGGCAGTCAGGGACATGCTCAGGCGCAAAATCTCAGGGATAGCGGAATAAAGGTTATTGTTAGCGATCTTAAAGGCAGTCCAAACTGGAAAATGGCTGTTAAGGCGGGATTTGAACCTATGAGCGCCGATGAAGCGTCTAAGAAAGCGGATATCATTCAGATTTTAACCTCGGATGAATCGCAGGCAAGTGTATATAAAAACGAGATATCTCCAAATTTGAAAGAGGGCAAAGCGCTTGTTTTTTCACATGGATTTAATATTCATTTTGGGCAAATAATTCCTCCAAGCAACATAGATGTTTTTATGGTAGCTCCAAAGGGACCGGGGCATTTGGTTAGAAGAATGTATGAAGGTGGCGGCGGTGTGCCATGCTTGCTAGCGATTTTTCAGGAATACACAGGCAAAGCTAAGGATATTGGGCTTGCATATGCTAAGGGAATTGGCGGCACAAGAGCAGGTGTAATAGAGACGACTTTTGCAGAAGAAACAGAAACTGATCTTTTTGGTGAGCAGGCAGTTTTATGTGGCGGATTAACTGCTTTAATAAAGGCAGGTTTTGAAGTGCTGGTTGAAGCAGGTTATCAACCGGAAATGGCTTACTTTGAATGTCTGCATGAAGTGAAGCTGATAACAGATCTGATACATGAAGGTGGTATAGGGTGGATGAGGTATTCAATTAGTAATACAGCTGAATATGGAGATCTTTCCAGAGGCCCTAGAATAGTAACTAAAGACACAAAAATTGAAATGAAGAAGATATTAACTGAGATTCAGTCAGGAGAATTTGCAAAAGAATGGATTCTGGAGAATCAGGCTAATAGACCTGTATTTAATGCATTGGCTAAAAAGGATGAGAAACATCTGATTGAAGTAATAGGCAAGAAACTGCGAGGTATGATGCCCTGGCTTACCAAGGGGAAATAAAAGGAACTCATGGGAAATAGGATTATAATATTTGACACTACTTTGCGGGATGGGGAGCAGGCCGCAGGTACTCGACTGGGTCCTCAGGAAAAACTTAAGATAGCTAGACAACTGGAGCGTTTGGGCGTGGATGTAATGGAAGTTGGTTTTCCAGCTTCTTCTCCTGGCGATTTCGAAGCTGTTCAGGCTATTGGCAAGGAGATTCATCGACCGATCATTTGTGCACTCACTCGGTGTCGCTCTGAGGATATAGAGATAGCAGGAAAAGCATTAAAAGGAGTTTCTAAATCACGAATTCATACAGGGCTCGGTGTTTCAGATATCCATATAGAGAGTAAGCTTAGAAAAACGAGAACTGAAGTTTTGAAAATGGCTGTGCAGTCGGTCAAATTAGCAAGGGAATTCGCCAGAGAAGTGGAGTTTTACGCAGAAGATGCTGGAAGAGCAGAGCCAGGTTTTCTACTGGAAATGGTGGAAGCCGTTATAGAAGCAGGTGCAAAAATCATTAATATCCCGGATACAACCGGATACACTATGCCAGAACAATTCGCATCACTTATCATGAAGATTAGAGAGGAAGTCCCGAATATTAGTCAGGCTATTATTAGTGTTCATTGTCACAATGACCTTGGTCTGGCTGTAGCGAATAGCCTTGCAGGAGTGAAGGCTGGGGCAAGACAGGCAGAGTGTACAATCAACGGGGTTGGTGAACGCGCTGGTAACGCATCACTTGAGGAAATAGTTATGGCGCTTAAAGTCCGCTCAGACTATTTTGGTTTTTCTACGGGAATAAAAACAGTGGAACTTTACAGAACGTCCAAGCTTGTATCGCATCTCCTTGGCATATCAGTTCCTCCAAACAAAGCTATTATAGGGAAGAATGCCTTTGCTCATAGCAGCGGTATTCATGTAGATGGTTTTCTTAAGGATAGAAATACTTATGAAATTATGAAACCTGAGGAAGTTGGCGTTCAACAAAGCGATGTTGTATTAACAGCTCGGTCTGGACGACATGCGCTTAAACATCGTTTGGAAAAGCTGGGGTATAAACTCAAAGGAGAAAAACTGAATCAGGTCTATGAGCGATTTATAACAGTAGCAGATCGTAAGCAAGAGGTTTTTGATGAAGATCTGGAGGCTATAGTTGAGGATGAAATAACTACAACTTCAGAAACTTACATTCTTGAATACTTTAATACTGTAAGTGGAAACAAAACTATACCAACTGCTACTATAAGATTAAGAAAAGGAAATGCAGTTTCCCAGGAAGCAGCCTGTGGAGACGGTCCCGTAGATGCCGCATATAAAGCTATTGACAAGATTACCCATCTGAAAGCCAAACTTGTTGACTATTCTCTCCAAGCTGTTACAGGAGGAAAGGACGCATTAGGCGAGGTTCATGTAAAGGTTGCAGTTGGTAATAGAACAGTAGCAGGAAGGGGAGCTAGTACTGACATTATTGAAGCAAGTGTGAAAGCTTATGTTAATGCTGTGAATAGGTTGTTGGCAAAACGCAAAAGAACATAATTCCTAATTTTAAATTTCCAATTATTAATCAAATTAAGAATTTAGTCTTTAAATATGAACATAGATATTAAAGCCGAGATTAAAGAAAAGGAAAAGAGATTACATGGCTTCATGGATAGTAACGGCTATGGTGCTGTTATTGTTAACAAACAGAGTAATTTTGCGTGGCTCACTGGAGGTGGGGACAACCATGTTGGCATAGCAACTGAAATCGGTAGTGTTACAGCTATTGTCACAAAAGCGAAAAAGTATATTATTGCCAACAATATTGAAGCTCCGCGTATCAAAGATGAGGAAATAAATGACCAGGCATTTGAACTTGTTGAATTTCCGTGGAATGAGACCAATAGATCTGCAAAAATTATCAAAGAGATAACCGATGGTATGCGTGTTGCCTCAGATGAAGAAATTGCCCCGTTGCGCTATAGTTTAACTGAGCCGGAAATAGAAAAATACAGATGGATTGGACATGAGAGTTCAAAAAGTCTAAAGGAAGTATCTGATATTATAAAGCCTGGCGATTCTGAGCACAAAGTAGCTGGGCTGGTAGCAGAAAGACTTCTCTCCTCAGGCATAATTCCCATTGTTCTTCTTATAGCAGCTGATGAGCGTATCAGGAAATACAGACACCCAATCCCAACAGATAATAGGATAAAAAAATATATTATGATTGTTGTATGCGCAAGAAAATGGGGTTTGATAACGTCATTAACAAGGCTTGTTCATTTTGGAAGCCTGCCTGCTGAATTAAGAGAAAAGCATAATGCGGTTACAAAGGTTGATGCCTCCTTTACTGCAAATACAAGGTTGGGAAATAGTGTTGGAGATATTTTTAGGAAAGCTTTAGATATCTATGAAAAAACTGGTTTCAGAGATGAGTGGAAGCTGCATCACCAGGGAGGAGCAACAGGTTATTCGTGCAGAGACTACAAAGGAACATCTGACAGTAAAGAAACAGTTAAATTGAATCAGGCTTTTGCATGGAACCCATCCATTACAGGAACAAAGTCAGAAGACACAATAATTGCTCTCAAGGATAAAACAGAAATAATCACACAGGCAGCAGACTGGCCAATGTTGACTATCAGATATGAAGACATGACCATACAAAGGCCGGATATTTACATAAAATAAATGGACACAATTCGCATGCCTACTTGGATTTACTCTTAAGATATTTCTCTATATATTCAGGTCTTATTCTCTTTAGTTCTGATTTTGGCAGCATTGAGAGGAGTTCCCATCCCAGGTCAAGTGTTTGGTCTATGGTTCTATTCTCATCGTATCCCTGACCCACATAGCGTTTTTCAAACTCGTCTGAAAACTTAAAATATAATTTATCTATATCGCTCAAAGCGGATTCTCCAAGAATAATTGCAAGTTCCTGCGCTTCCTTACCACTTGCATAAGCAGCAAAAAGCTGATTAAAAACATCAGCATGGTCTTCTCGTGTTTTCTCTTTACCAATCCCTTTATCCTTCAACCTTGAAAGTGACGGAAGAACATCAATAGGAGGAGATATCCCCTTTTTATGAAGACTTCTATTCAGTATAATCTGTCCCTCTGTAATGTAACCTGTCAAATCCGGTATGGGATGTGTTTTATCATCGTCAGGCATGGTCAGAATAGGAATCTGAGTAATGGATCCTCTTTTATTTTTAATTCTACCTGCCCTTTCATAGATTGAAGCAAGATCAGTATACATATAACCCGGATATCCTCTTCTTCCGGGAACTTCCTTTCTGGCTGCAGATACAGAACGTAATGCTTCGCAATAATTTGTCATGTCCGTTAATATAACCAGCACATGCATACCTCTCTCAAATGCCAGATATTCTGCTGCTGTTAGTGCAACACGCGGAGTAGCAATTCTCTCAATGGCAGGGTCATCAGCAAGGTTTATGAACAGGACTGTTCGTTCTATAGCTCCTGTTCTTCTGAAATCCGAAATAAAGAAATCTGCTTCTTCAAAGGTTATGCCAATAGCAGCAAAAACAACAGCGAATTTTTCCTCTTTGCCAACAACCTTTGCCTGTCTTGCAATCTGAGCGGCAACCTGGGAATGCGGAAGTCCGGATCCGGAAAAAATAGGCAGTTTCTGTCCTCTTACCAGAGTGTTCAGACCGTCTATTGCAGATATCCCGGTTTGAATAAACTCAGATGGATAATCACGCGCATATGGATTAATGGGATTGCCGTTTATATCCAGATATTTTTCAGGAATTATTTCCGGACCGTCATCCATTGGTTTGCCCAGCCCGTCAAAGACTCTACCCATCAAATCCTCTGAAACAGGAAGCTCTATTCCTTTACCCAAAAATTTCACGCGGGTTTTAGCTATATCTATTCCGCTTGTGCCCTCAAATACCTGTATAAGAGCTTTGTCAGTTGAAATTTCCAAAACCTTTCCCTGTCTTATCTCCCCACTTGGCAAGCCAATTTCTATTAGCTCATCGTATTTTACACCTTTGATATCCTCTACAAGAATAAGCGGTCCAACTATCTCTCTAACAGTCAAATATTCTTTTTGCATTTATAACTCCGCTTGTGGCTTACTCTCCACTGTAAGCTGGCTTATTTCTTCCTCTACTCTGCGCTCCAGCTCAGAGAACTTATCAAGTTTTTTCTCCTCAATAAACCGCATTCGCGATATATCTTCTCTGATTTTCAGGTTGGTCAGTGATTCTATAGGTGTTCCCTCGCCTACTGCCTGAATGCATTTTTCATGAAGCATCATAATTAGTTTCAGCATGCGGTATTGCTTCTTAAGGGATGTGTAAGTATCTATCTCATGAAATGCGTTTTGATGCAGGAAATCTTCTCTTATAGACTTTGCAGTATCAAGAATAAGTCGGTCAGAGGTAGAAAGAGTATCCAGCCCGACAAGCCGTACGATTTCCTGAAGGTCAGTTTCCTGCTGGAGAAGTTTCATGCCTTCCTGATGCATTTTCATCCAGTCTTCGCCTAAATTTTCTTTTAAGAAATCATGGATATTATCAAGATATAAAGAATAACTATTGATCCAGCTTATTGCAGGAAAATGACGTCTGTATGCCAGTTTATCCTCCAGTGCCCAAAAAACTTTAACAACCTTCAGTGTTCCCTGAACAACCGGGTCGGAAAGGTCGCCTCCCGGAGGTGATACAGCACCGATTATGCTTAATGTACCCTCTCTGGAATCTGTGCCTTTACAGATCACTCTGCCTGCCCGTTCATAGAATTCAGCAAGTTTTGCGGGCAGATATGCCGGATATCCCTCTTCTCCGGGCATCTCTTCAAGTCTGCCGGACATTTCTCTTAACGCTTCTGCCCATCTGGAGGTAGAATCGGCCATTACCGCAACGTTATATCCCATATCGCGGTAATATTCAGCTATTGTTACTCCTGTATATATAGAAGCTTCTCTTGCAGCAACAGGCATGTTGGATGTATTGGCTATAAGCACAGTTCTTTTCATTAACGGGTTCCCTGTCTTTGGATCCTTAAGCTGCGGAAATTCCATTAATACGTCTGTCATTTCATTGCCGCGTTCTCCGCATCCTATATAGACAATAATCTCTGCATCCGACCATTTTGCAAGTTGATGCTGAACGACAGTTTTCCCACTGCCAAAAGGACCTGGAATACAAGCAGTGCCTCCTCTCGCAATTGGGAAAAATGTGTCAATCACTCGCTGACCTGTAATAAGAGGAGTATCAGGCACTAACTTCTTCTGATATGGTCTTGGGATTCTTACAGGCCAGTATTGCAGCATTGTAATGTTCTTAGTCCCTTTGTCAGTTTTAATTACTGCAACTGTATCTTCAACAGCGAACTTACCCTCTGTAATTTTTTCTATTTTACCTTCCCTCCCTGAAGGTACCATGATTTTATGGATAACTGTGTTTGTTTCCTGAACTGTTCCAATTGCGTCTCCATAACGCACAGTGTCTCCTTCCTTTGCAGACGGCACAAAATGCCATTTTTTGTTGCGGTCAATTCCCGGGGCAGAAACACCTCTGGTAATGTATTCCCCTGTTTTCTCCATCAGTATATCCAAAGGACGTTGGATACCGTCATATATTGATTCTATTAATCCAGGCCCCAATTCTACGCTTAAAGGTCTACCCGTTGATATAACGGGTTCATCCGGACCAATTCCTGCTGTTTCTTCATATACCTGAATAGAGGCTACATCGCCTCTTAATTCTATTATCTCTCCGATGAGCTTCTTATTCCCTACTTTTACCAGGTCGAACATTCTTGCGTCTTGCATACAGTCTGCTAAGACCAGAGGCCCTGAAACTTTTATTATTTTGCCGTTCATATAATATCCATTCCTATTGCTTCTTTTACAGTATCTTTAATTATTGCTGTTGCTAGTCCCTTTGAACCTTTATGGTCAGGGATAACAGTAATACTGGTTTGAGTCTTTATGTTTATCTCAGAAATTACATGTATAATCTGGCTTGCCAGCTCTTCTGTGATGAAAACAACATCAGTGTTTAGCGAAACCAGTTCATTAAGTTTTAACACTGCATCTTCTGAACTATCTATCGGAAAGGCGCTTATGCCAAACGCAGAGAATACAGAAACTATATCTGATTTACCAATTGCTGCAATACTAGGCATACGCGCACCCTAAATTTTGGCTGATTTGTCCAACTGAAAGCCCATTATTTTTTCCGATTAAAATAGCTCTCAGATTTTTAAGCTCAATTTCTTTAATTACCAGATATCGTATGAGGACTGACACACTGGCAACCAAGAATTTTACAATATCTACGAATTCTATCAGAAAATCGTTGCATAACTGCTCAAACTTCCAGAAAGAATTATATCTTTGGAAATGTTCAACTCCTGGTTTAAGAATTTTATTATAATCTGAGGATTGAAAGGATTTTACTATTCTTTCTAATTCCATGTTACAGGAGTTTGAGATGACGGATTTGTCAATAAAACCTCCTTCTGCAATGTATCCATGGACTCTCTCTGAATCATAGCTCATAACTTTAGTTCTAAAGATTAACTTAAGGTTATATAGATCAATTAATACAGAAAAGAAATCCCGCAGAAATATTTGCCCACTATCTTTCATGTAACAATACCCTGTTTCCAGCCACAATTTATCCAGGAGAATTTCAGCTTCCTGAAGGTTCCCTTGTTGTACTTCTTCAAGCCATATTGTCTTTATTTTGTCTCTTAGAGACTCCGGAAATACATAAAAGATTTCTTCCTTTATTGAATCCTCAAGATTCTCAGTATCTATTATGCTTCTATAGAGCAGAGCATGGTTAATATCTTCAGAATTTTTTCCAGCCTTTATCAGGAGTTTCAGGTTTTGCATATCATATCTGAATAGATATAAATTGGTTGCTTCATCATCATGAGACAGTTTTTTTATCTCACCTATAGTGTTTGACATTTCGTCAAATATTAGATTTTCTAAATCCTCAGGCTTTTCTACAGAGGATATGTTATCTGAATAATTTCTCTCGCTTAGTATGGAAACCAGTTCCCCAAAGCCGTTACATTCAACAAGTTGGGTAAGAGTTGCCTTATTAATGAGTTTTCTCTCATGGACCCTTAGCTTGCCTACAGCAAACAAATATTCGGGATTATATTCTACGTATGAGGCTTTATCAATAAACATTATACCTGCTGTCCAAATAGAACGTTGTTTATTTTTATTAGTAATTTATGCCTTAGCATCTTAATTAATTGTTCTAAGGATACGTTGATCTCTTGTTTCTCTTTTATCAAGATGAAACCAGCCTTTATGGGTCTTGAAGCATTTGAAATACAAAGCCTTCCCTTTTTTCCTCCTGAAACTAGTTTCTTATTTATTTGATTTATAAAATCACTATTGAACTTTTCTCTGTGCAGGTCTCCAAATATCACCTTTTCATCTCCGATTTCTGTAAGTTTCAATAACTTCAGCTCTATTAATCCTAAATAATCTGAGGTAGGCAACTTAAGTGTTTCATTGTATGCTTTTTCAAAACATAGTGAGATTATATCCTGCTTAACTTTCAATGACTTAATCCTGCACTCAAGATTCGCAGAAACAACAGCCTTATTCATGTTTTTTTCTGCTTGCTCTTTTGCATGTTTCAGAATGTTTTCTCTCTCTTTTTCAGCCTGATTCTTTGCTTGTTTCTGTATCTGTTTAATCTCCTGAGATGCTCTATCTCTTAGCACCTTGCACTCTGCTTCAGCATCAGCTTCTATTTTTTTTATAATATTTTCAATGGACATAATAGCTTAATTCATAATTAAAAATTTAAAATTAAGAATTTTTACAGTTGTATTCCTCTAAGAATCAGGAAAGAGGCAAGTAAGCCAAAGATAGCATATGTCTCAACCAGCGCAGAAAATATTACTGCTTTCATAAAATCTTTCGGCTGTTTTGCCACAACTCCACAGCCGGCAGCACCCACCTTGCCTTGATGAATACCTGAAAAGTAACCTGTTATTGCCATTGGCAGACATGCGCCAAGTATCTGCAAACCTTGCTGGAGAGATACTGATGGAATCGTCCCTGTAACTAATCCCAGCTTCTGCATAACCAAAAACCCGATAACAAATCCGTATATTCCCTGTGTTCCCGGTAACGCTACCAGAATGAGTAAGTTGCCAAATTTTTCAGGTTCCTCACTTAATACCCCTGCTGCTGATTGTCCCACATTACCAATTCCAATACTTGATCCCGCTCCTGCAAAGCCAACAGCCAGTGCAGCTCCCAGTATTGCTATATACAACCCTACGTATACTTCCATTTTCCAATCTCCTTATTTAATTATTGTATATTTTGTGTTTTTGCTAAGAGGCTCAAATTGCTCGCCTCCCGAAGTAAAAAAATACGGGAAAAATTCCACATATTGCAGCCTGCTTGAATGAACATATGCGCCGAGTGAATTAACTAGAAAATTCAGTGAATGCAGCATGAAAAGCACAATAATAGCCAGAAGTATGTTTACACCTGGAATAGAAATCCCCAAAGCAATTCCTGCTAACTTGTTTGCAACCAGCGCAATAACCGCAGTAGACAATCCCAGAGCCATCAATCTTGAATACGAAAGTATATTCCCAACAATGTCTTTACCCAGCCATAGACAGCCTATTACTATCCCGGAAAGAACTCTCGCAATTGGATTTTTTTGATCTCTTCCAAAGAAGAGAATTATAACTACAGCTCCTGCTAAAGCTGGCCATTTTCCCATGCTCTTACCCATTGTTAATAATAGAAGTGATGGCATAATAATAAGCCATGGTATTTGGTCGAATATTGCTCCAGCAAAATTTCTGCTTTTAATACAATTATATGCTTTAATTAGTATTCCCCAGTACAGTTGAATAAATCCCAAAGCCAAGGCTATTATAAAAAACTGCATTGAATCTTTTAGAGGACTAAATATGATGACTTTTTGCAAAAATACTGGAAGTTTTTCTGCCTCTATACCAAACCAGCCTCCTGTAAATATTCCGCAGAGAATCGTTGATATTCCAGCATATAGTATAAGCTTTAAAAATCTTTTAACACCTGGCGTATGAGCTATTGTTGATAAGCCTAAAAGAGCAATAGTGCTTAAGATAAGACCATATCCAGCATCTGTAAGACATAATCCAAAAAACAAGAAAAAGAATGGAGCCATAAAGGGAGTAGGGTCAACAGATGTATTTGCCGGAGTCCCGTATAAGTCAGTTACCGTCTCAAATGGTTTAAGTACAGGCTTGTTTTCAAGATATATAGGTGCTAACTCTCCTTTAGCAGGGGCTACTTTGATTACGCTGGATTCTGGAAATCTTTCTGAAAATTGTTTTTCAAATTTTTTAACACCGTCTTTTTTTAACCAACCTTCAAGCAAGAAGGTTTCATTTGATTCCAAAAATTTATTCTGCAGGGATGTTCTATGGTTCAAGCTTAAAAAATAGTCGTAGGCAACCTTTAGTTTGCCTGAATGAGGCGTAAGCTCAGTCGCGTCTTTATTGAGGGTTTTATGTTTTTCCTTGAGCTTTTCCAACTCTATGGATATTCTCTCAAGGTTTGAATCTACTGTTCCTTTAAGATTGAATAGGTCTACTCTTTCAACTCCTAGTTTCTTGCATTCGCTAAGTATTTCTTTTTCTTGGCCGTTGAAATATATGGCTACAATATTCTCTGTTTCCTGATAGTCTGAGGCTTTTTCACAGTGTAAGAGAGGGAATTTTTTACTCATATGGTTCTTGAAATAAGCAAATTTGCCAGTAGTTCCAGTTAAAAATGCATACTTGATAGTCTCCGTTATATTTAATGTATCTAAAGAAAGGCTGAGGGGTTTCCACGGAATGAGCTGATTATACTGAGCATGAAGCACCCCGATTTCCCTTTCTGTTTTATGCAATTCCTGCTGAATGAGCATACAAGTTTTATGGATTTCTCTATAATCGAATTCTAGGGCTGTTTTTTCAAATTCGTCAGCTGATAGCAGGATTTTGCTACCCATCAAACTGGAGATAAAACCTATTTTTTGCCCAAATCGCGACAAAAAGTCTATAGTAGACTGAAGTTCAGAAAGCTCTTTTTTGGATTGGTCAGGATTTACTCGAATCGGTTTTAGAAAATCTTTATGTTTTTCAGCTTGTGATTGCTTAATATGATTAATCTGGATGAGATTGAGTGATTCCAGGAAAGAGACAACATCCTGACATTGGGATTTGATCCCAATTATGTTGACCTTTTGCATTTGAGAGATAGCCATTAATGTACTAGCTCCTCCATGATAATTTTTATAGCGCTTTCTTGTTTAAGTTTTGCCTTTTGCTCAAGCTTAGATAGATATCCTGTATTATTTTCACGTATTTTTTCGACCTGGTTTTTAGCCTGCATATCAGCTTTTGCCAGTATTTTCTTTGCTTCCTGCCTTGCACTTGCAACAGTCTTTTCAATATAATCTAATGCATTCTTCTGAGCATTTTTCAGCTTGGCACTTGTTTGTTGTTTTTCTTTTTCTATAAGTTTTGATGCTTTTTGCTCAGCTTGTTTTATCTTCTCTATTACTTCTTCTATCAAAACTATCTCCTGTTACATATAAGACAAGACGTACACTGGTGGCGCTATGTTAGCATAAATATTGTGAGAGGGTCAAGCGCATTTAGACAAAAGAATAGGGCCTATAAAATCCAGAATATTTTACCTAGAAAATATAAGCCCTATTAGAGAAAGCTATTTCTTCTTTTTTAGTTTAACCTTGCCTGCTGCCTTTTTAGTCTTAGCTGCTATCTTATTCATGAATGTTTCAGGTCCCTCGCTAGCAAGTTCCTTCAGCAGTTTTCCTCTTTTACCCAAAGATCCTGCAGTAGCTTTAACCTTCTTGCACCCCTTTATTGCGTTTTCGCATTTGATTATAGATGCTTTAGCGTCAGCTATTACAGCTTCATCTTTATCAATTTCAGCAATAGCTATTTTCTTCTTGCATTCCTTAATACATGCTTTCGCCTCGTCTATAATGGGATTAACCTCTGAGGTCATCTTATCCCTCATCCCTTCCATATCTACGCCGCAGGATGTTAGAGCTTTACAGCAGTCACCCAATATCTTATCGCCTTTAGCTTCCAATTCTCCAGCAAAGACCACTGATGTAGATATCGTAAGAACAATGGCCAATACAATTGTAAGAACTGTACCTGTTAATTTCATATGTTTCACCCCCCCTCTTTGATAATTTTATACACTGGCAGCAATTATAAGGTTCGTCGAATGTTTTGTCAATAGAGCTTTGCTTTTATTAATGCAATGTGATATCTTAAATAGAAGAGAAGAGGCAATTATTATGCGTATAGAAGATTTTAAATCTGGTGATACATGGCGCGTTTTCAGGATAATGGCAGAGTTTATAGAGGGATTTGAGACATTATCCAGAGTAGGCAAAGCTGTAAGCATTTTTGGATCCTCAAGAGTAAAACCTGATGACAAATATTACAAAATAGCTGAAGAACTAGCAGCGATGCTTGTAAAAGAAGGTTATGCTATTATTAGCGGCGGCGGGCCTGGAATAATGGAGGCTGCTAACAAAGGCGCATTTAAGGCAGGCGGAGAATCAATAGGATTGAACATTGAAATACCACGAGAACAAAAGCCAAACAAGTTTGTCAAAACTCTTCTTAACTTCAGATATTTCTTTTGCAGAAAGGTAATGTTTGTTAAGTATGCTTCTGCATATGTTGTGTTTCCGGGCGGTTATGGAACAATGGATGAATTCTTTGAGGCGCTTACATTGATACAAACCAAAAGAATCAAATCTTTTCCTGTAATTCTGGTAGGAGAGGAATACTGGAAAGAGTTGGTTGAATGGATTAATGGAGAACTTGTCAGACGAAAGTATATTTCTAAAAAAGAATCAAATATTTTCCATGTCGCAGACACTTCTCAGGAAGCAATAAAGGTTATAAAAGATTTTTACAAAAAAAACACATATATTCCCATCTGATTGTGGAGTATATATTTTTAAAGATAAAAATGAGAAAGTCGTATATGTAGGTAAAGCTGTATCGCTCAAAGCTCGCGTTGGATCATACTTTCAAACATCCCCAATTTATCCAATTAAAAATTCAAAATTAGTTAAAGAGATTGCAGATATAGATTATATTGTGACGAAATCTTCTGCAGAAGCCTTAAATCTAGAAAGCAACTTAATAAAAGAATACAAACCCAAATTTAACCTCAGATTGAAAGATGGCAAAAAATATCCTTATATAAAGATAAGTAAATATGAGGAGTTCCCAAGGATTTGTCTTACAAGAGACCTTACGGATAAAGAGGCAACCTACTATGGCCCTTATACTGATCTTGCAGGAGTAAAGAAAACTCTGCGCTTGATCAAAAACCTGTTTCCAATTAGAAACTGCAATAAGAAGTTAGGTTCTCATAAATTAGAGCGGCCGTGTCTTAATTATTATATGAAACAATGTAGTGGCCCGTGTGCAGGTAAGATTACAAGAGAGCAGTATCAGAAATTGGTCAATAGCGTAGGAATGTTTTTAGAAGGCAGAATGAACAAGGTTCTTTGCTCCCTAAAGAAACAGATGAAACTAGCCAGCAGGAATCAGCAGTATGAATTAGCTGTGAAGCTCAGAGAAAAAGTAAAAAATATCGAAAAAATCACAGAGAAACAAAAAGTGAATTTACTTTCTACCAAGGATAATGATTACATTGGAATAGCAAAAAGCGACGAAAAAGCTATTTACATATGTATGCTTATGGTTAGAGGGGGGAAGTTAATTGGGCAAGAGAACTTCTTGCTGGAACCTAATAATATGTTTTCAGATACGGAGATACTGGAATCGTTTATCAAACAATTCTATTCTAAAACCAGTTTTATCCCCACAACAATAAATGTTCCTTTTGATATTAAAGACAAATCTATTATAGAGGATTGGCTACAAAGTAAGATTGGGCATAAAGTAGCCGTACATGTTCCAAAAAGAGGAACCAAATTTGAACTTCTGAATATGGCCAGCAAGAACGCAAGGTTAAAATTAGAATCAAAATTTCTGGAGAAAAATCTCAAAAGTCCCGCTATCCCGCATATAATTGAAGGGTTTGATGTGTCTAATATAAGCGGCAAAGAAGCTGTAGGAGCAATGGTCAGTTTTAGAGACGGTGAGCCGGATAAGAATAGCTGGAGAAAGTTTAAGATAAAACAAACATGCGGCATAGATGATAATGCCATGATACGAGAGATAGTGCGCAGAAGGTATTCTCGTCTGTTGCATGAGGGTGGCCAAATGCCGGATTTAATTCTAATAGATGGAGGCAGAGGACACCTCTCATCAGCCTCAGATGAAATTGATAAGTTAGGAATAGATGGTATTTCCATAATAGCTCTAGCAAAGGAACGGGAGCATATTTTCGTAAGAGGTAAATCAAATCCCATAATTTTACCAAGGAATTCAAAGCCTCTGCAATTATTACAGCATATTCGAGATGAAGCTCACAGATTCGCACACAGTTATCATAAGAAGTTAAGAAAACGGTCTTTTAAAATATGAGATATATACCCAAACCCTGAAAAATGACACACTCCACCTCTTTCACAATATTTGGTTTAACATACTAGCTTAACGATTTGAGAGTAACCAATTTAGTATAACGTTCTAACGTTCAAGCTCATTAGATTTCTTGTTATATGCTATATTAGTTTTTTCGCAAGTGCCTCTTCGTAGATTGCCAGAATATTTTCAAGTGGAGTATCTGGTTGAATACAATGTGCAGGAGAAAAAATATATCCGCCACCTTTTGCTATAACATCAAGTCTGTGGCGTGCTTCTGCTCGGCAATCTTCTATACTGCCATGTGGAAGCGTCTGCTGGGTGCTGATGAGTCCACAAAAAGCCAGTTTACCTTTGCATGCATTTCTTATTGTTTCAGGATCCATTCCAGCAGGTTCAGGTTGCATTGCATCAAGAATATCAAGCTCCATCTCAATAAATGTTGGCATTATTTCATGTGTATCACCACATGAATGCATCATTGCTTTTGCCTCAAATTCATGAGCAAGATTATAGAATCGTTTAAGACGTGGTCTGAAAACTTCGTCAAAGTCTTTTGGAGATACCATTCTTCCGTTTTGATTGCCTGTATCCTCACCCAAGCATAGAATGTCTACTTTATCATTGGCTGCTTCCAGACCACGGCGCAGTACTTCATAACAAATATCCACGCGCTTATTGATTATAGCCATTCCAACGTCATCTCGCAGGGCAATATCTATCAGAACCTGCTCCATGCCTCTGCCACGGGAGACTCCATTAACTATATCGGGATATCCTCCTCCTCCCAGGCAGATGGCAAAATTATGAAATCTCTCACACTGCTCTGGTATGACGGAATAATCAAAATCATCGGGAGTTGGCCATGGGTAGTTCTCAACATCATCCATAGTTTTCAGTTCTGCAAGGGGTAGAACGACTGCTTCATCATAAGTACCAGCACTGCCATGCTTGATATGTTTATAACCAGATCCCCACATGTCATAAGTAATGCCATCGTAAGATTCACGTAATTTCCCACGGTATTTTGGGCTAACATGCCTAAAATCCACGCCTAGTGCATCAAGAATATCCTTCCCGTTGAAATGCTCAATTAGCTTAGATTTTATCTCAGGTGTAAGATATATCTGAACAGGAACACGATCAGGTTCCCGCCAGTTTAGTGCAGTCAAAACTCGTTTTTTTGAATTCATGTTTTGATTCCTTCTTGGCATATAACAATTATATCACAAAATTCCTTAATCTTCCGACTTTCTCAATAACTACTTCCACCTTGTCTTTGCGTTTCATGGGACCTATCCCGGAGGGAGTGCCTGTCGCTATTATATCTCCAGGGAAAAGGGTCATGACTTTTGAGATGAAACTTACAAGTTTTTGAACATTGAAAATTAAGTTGCTTGTAGTGGATGATTGCTTTAATTGTCCGTTTAAGAAAAGTGCTATTTTTAGATTATCAGGGTTTATATCTGTTACAATGTATGGGCCTATAGGGCAGAAGGTATCAAATGATTTAGCTCTTGTCCATTGCCCGTCTTTTTTTTGAAGATCTCGCGCAGTAACATCATTTAAGCATGTATATCCAAATATATGGGTGTGCGCTTCTTCAGGCTGAATGTTTTTCGTTTTATCTTTGATTACTACTGCCAATTCTGCTTCATAATCTACACGCCTGCTCATTTTTGGAAATATAATATTATCGTCAGGTCCTATAACAGAAGTACTTGGTTTCATAAATAAAACAGGCTCGTCAGGTACTCTCATGCCAAGTTCTTTTGCATGGTCTATGTAATTGAGTCCTACAGCAACTACTTTGCCGGGTAAACATGGAGCCAGTATCTTTGTATTCTTAATACTGTATTTTTTCTCAGTAACTTTGAATCCTGTAAAAACATTACCGTCTATTTCTATAATAACATCATTCTCAACCAAACCATATTTGAAGGAATTGCCATCAATTGAGAATCTTGCGTATTTTTTCAACTTTTTATTCTGAAATAATGATTGCATCAACCGGACAGTTTTCGACAGCTTCCTTTACTGCAGTAACTAGATTTTTTGGCACTTCTTCTGCTTTAACTGCAGCAATGTCTTCCGGCATTTCAAAAACATCAGGACAGTCATCTGCGCATATCCCGCATCCAACACAATCTTCTTTATTGATACTAACTTTCATAATCTAAGTCCTCCTGTTAAGTTTTTATCACGTTAGGAATTATACCAAAAAATGAAAATTCGTAAAGAATATTCTTGTTTTTATGATTGTTCCAAAGTTGATATTTACTGAGCATTATGCTATATAGGGTGCATGGATGCAAAGACTCAACTTTGTGCTGTTATTGGGAATCCTATAGAACATTCCTTATCCCCTGCCATACATAATGCAGCGTTTGATCATCTTGGACTTAATTATGTTTACCTTGCATTTAGAGTTCGGGATGTATCCTCTGCAATAGCAGGTATAAGAGAACTAGGCATAAAAGGCATAAGCGTTACAATTCCCCATAAAGTAGAAATAATAAAATATCTTGATGAGATTGATGAAGTTGCAGATAGAATAGGTTCAGTTAATACCATTGTTAATGAAAACAGAAATCTAAAAGGATACACCACTGATGGAACTGCAGCAGTACGTTCGTTAAAAGAAAAGGGTGTTGATATTAAGGGTAAAAGAATCTTAATTTTGGGCTCTGGCGGTGCTGCGCGAGCAATTGCATTTACACTTATTATGAAAGAAAGACCTGCATCTCTTGTAATTGGTGGAATCATACAAAAAGAAATAGACAAACTAGTTCAGGATATATCTTCTACTAAAAGGATTTCTCAGGCTAAGGGATTCATTACAAATGAGAAGTCTCTCGAAAAGCGGCTGCAGGATGTCGATATTTTAATACAATGCACACCTGTTGGAATGCATCCAAAAATTAATGACACACCTGTTCCAAAGAGATTATTAAGGAGTTCATTAACAGTTTTTGATATTATTTACACCCCTCTTAAGACACGTCTTATCATAGATGCAGAAGATACTGGATGTGTTGTGATATCAGGAATTGACATGTTCATCTATCAAGCAGCTCTGCAATTTGAACTCTGGACAGGTAAGCCAGCACCAATCAAAGTGATGAGGGAAGCATGCCAGGTTTTGTGATATATTTTTAGTAGTAGAAAGGGGGACTATATGGCAGCAAAAGAATTTCCACTTGAACCAAGAAAAGTTCCATTTATAGAAACACCTTACAGAAAGATTATTACCAAGATTCCAGCTCCTGAGTCTATACCTATATTAAACAAACTCAGAACCAATGAATCAAGGTCAATGAGAGGGCAGGCTCCTGTAGTATGGCATAAAGTAGAAGGTGTTAATATTGAGGATGGATATGGAAATAAGTGGTTGGATTGGAGTTCAGGCGTACTTGTTACAAGTGTAGGACATGGGCATCCAAAAATAAAAAAAGCTTTACTGGATTATCTTCAAACCAAAGGTCCGCTTCACACATATTGCTTTCCTAATGAGATAAGAGCAGATCTTGCTGAGAAGCTTATTGAGATTTCTCCATCAGAACTGAATAAGGTATTCCTTCTTACAACAGGTTCCGAGGCTGTAGAAGTCTCTATGAAATTGGCAAGAACTCATGGAATAAGAATTAACTCAAAAAAACGTTACATTATCAGCTTTCAGGGCGCTTTTCACGGCAGAACATACGGAGCCCAATTAGCAGGCGGTGTGTTGGGAGGCGCTGAATGGGTTGACGAAAATCCATATTTTGCACAGGTGCCTTTCCCGGGAAGTGTTGAAGTAAAAGACAAAAGCTTTGATGTATTTACAAGGAGGTTACAGAAGCTGAATATTGCTTCATGTGATGTTTCAGGGGTTATTGTGGAGACCTTTCAGGGAAGAGAGGCAAAACTTATGCCTGTTGAGTATGTCAGGTCATTAAGAGAATGGTGTGATGAGAATAATGCAGCACTTATTTTTGACGAGGTGCAGGCAGGTTTTGGGAGGACAGGCAAACTTTTTGCTTTTGAGCATTATGGAGTAGTTCCTGATATGGTTTGCTGCGGTAAGGGAATTACAAGTTCGCTCCCGCTTTCAGCTGTTATTGGAAGAGCTGAGTATATGGATCAGTATGGTCCTGGAGAAATGACAAGTACTCACACAGGAAGTCCTTTACCTGCAGTTGCATCTATTGCCAGCATAAGTGTACTGCTTGAAGAAGGTTTAATTGAGAACGCAGCAAATATGGGTAATTACCTGAAAGGGAAACTGACTGAGATTACAGAGCCATATAGAGGAAGAATTGATGTTGGGGGGATTGGGCTGGTTATAGGTATGCTCTTTTTTAATAATAGAGAAGACCTTGTGCCGGATGCAGATACAGCGTTCAGGTTTTGTGAACAGTGCTTCCTTTCCGGAAACTTGTTCTTTGCACCTGTAGGCAAGGGTTATGGTGCTATCAAATTTTGTCCACCACTTTGTATAACAAAAGAGGCGATAGATGACGGCTTATATGGAAAAGCTGGCATTAAGGAAACACTTGATAAGGTAATGAGATAGGTTGAACTCAGGAGAAAAAATTATGACTCCAAGAAATGATAAACTTAAGGTTGCAATTATTGGCGGAGGTATGATCACTCATGATCAGCTGTTACCGTCAATTTATCATTTAAAGCGTATAGGCATAGTTAGTGATATTACGATATGCGCCTTGAATTCTGTTCCACTGAAGGCTTTGGCAGATTCTGAAACATTCAAAAAAGCATTTCCATGTTTCGGGTTTAGAGCTCGTCCTGATATATCGGAGTCTCCGAAGAAAATGTTTCCCAATGAGTTCAGGGAGGTTATCAGGGAAATGCAGCCTTACAATGTGGTAGTTGTAGCTGTGCCAGACCAGTTTCATTATGATGTAATAAAGGAAGCTATAGCTGCTTCTCAGCATATACTTTGCGTAAAACCGCTTGTTCTAAAATACTCTCAGTCCTGTGAAATTGAAAAACTTGCGTATAAAAAAGGGCTTTTTATAGGAATAGAATATCACAAGAGGTTTGACAGACGTGCTCTGCTTGTAAAAGGCGACTATGCTTCAGGAAGATTTGGCGAGTTTAAAGTGGGTGAGGCCAGAATGGTGGAACCATGGTTTTATAGAAACTCCAATTTTCAGAACTGGTTTGTTAAAGAGAACTCTGACCCATTCACATATGTAGGATGTCATTATGTGGACCAGGTTTATTTTATGACAGGACTGAAGCCGGTAAATATTTCAGTCATTGGAATAGAGGGGAAATTCCCGAATGGAAAGATTGGATATATGTGGACAAGTGGAAGAGTGGTATTTGAGAATGGGGGCATACTCAACGTTGTTGATGGTCTCGGATATCCTGACGATGGTGCGGGAAGCAATGACCAGGGGATTACACTCTTTTGTGATGATGGGAAAAAAGGAGCTCTCATAAGACATAATGACCAGAATAGAGGTGTTACACACTCCTTTGTTAAGGATCCAGGTCCAGGAGGCACGCTTTATAATTTTGCAAGTCCGGATTATTTCAAACTTGTTCCATGGGAGGGAGAAGGGCTGAAACCAGTTGGCTATGGATATGATTCAGTTGAAGCGATTGTAAAATCGGCACACTTCATCAATAATGGAACTGCCCAAATGTCGAAGCAAGACGCTCTGGAAAGAAAAAGAGAGATGCTTAAAAGCATAGACGAAAAAGGCATAATTGCCACACCTCGAAACAGTTATATCAATGAACTTGTTATGGAAGCAGGTAGAATGTCAATTCTCCACAAAGGCAGGCCCGTTAATATAATCTATGGCAACAACCCGCACGTAGAGTTTTCCGAGTAATGAATATTGTTCTGATTGGTTATAGAGGTAGTGGCAAATCCAGCGTTGCAAGAGTGCTGAGTAAAGAATTGAAACTGCCTGTACTTAATATGGATGAGGAAATCACAAAAAAAGCAGGCATGTCAATTCCAGAGATCGTTGAGAAATTTGGATGGGACAGGTTCAGGGATATGGAATCTGAAATTGCGGAACAAGTTTCTAGTCTTGATAACTACATTATTGACACAGGCGGCGGAGTAATCCTGCGTGATAAGAATGTAAAAAATCTCAGAAAAAACAGCAAAGTGTTCTGGCTTAAGGCAGATATTACTACAATTGTAAAAAGGATAAAACACGGAACACATAGGCCATCTTTAACAGATGGAAAGAGCTTTGTAGATGAAATAGAAGAGGTTCTCATACAAAGAAAAGAAAAATACGAAAAAGACGCAGATTATATAATAGACACTTCGGAACTGTCCACTTCGGATGTTGCGAAACAAATAATATCACTTATGAGATAGGAACATCTCTTGCCGTCCCACCGACCATAGGTTTACATTCAGGCTGCCAGATTCGGTCTGGAGATAAATTAAGTCGTCCCACGACTTGCCAGACATCTTGGATCATTGCAAGACGGCTGATGTCATGAGCGTCTGACCCCAAACAGAAAATAACTCCTTCCTCTGCAAGAATTGACAGGTAATCAAAATATTCTTTCACATAGTCCTGGCTAAATGCTGGATTCTTCAGATTGGCACACCCATTTATCTCTATAGCAGTCCCTGTTTCTCTTGCGACCTGTCCAAGCTCTCGCACATAGGTCTCGGAAACAGCTTTCATTGAATTGAACCATGGCCATCCATTTTTGTCAAATTCACCTTTCCCAAACCAATACGGATGTACCAGGACCTGAACAAGAGGATCTTGACATGTTTTTAAATGATGTTTGTGTTGAGTATCAACCAGCTTCTTTATGTCATATTTCTTCAGGTACGTGGAGTGTATCCCACCTATTGCGAACTGAAATCCATATTTCTCTTTGACTTCCTGGTTGAAAGCAAATTCCTTGTTATATCCAGTAAAATTCGATTCCACACCAAAATAAACTTTTATCTTCGTATCTAATTTTTCAATATCTTTTCGGATAGGGACATGAAGTTGCAACTTATCAAGGGAGTTCAGATGGTCTGTTATCGCCATGGAGGTAACTCCCAATCGTTCACATTCATTTACAATAGAAGAGACCTCCATCGTGGAATTTCCACAACCTAAATATTTTGTGTGAATGTGAAAGTCATATTTTGAAGATTTAGTCATTTTATTTCTCCTCAAATTGACTCCTTTCATTGTTCCATATGTTCCAACATAATTTCTTGTTTGTCAACAAAGTTGTTGTTAAACACCGTTTAAAAATACTCTATTCCGATGGATATCGGGTGCCTGCTTGCTTTTAAAATTGCTATTTCATGCTTAATATAATATAATTCACAACACTGTTAAAAACATATTATGGGAGAAGGTATGAGTAAAGAAACGGATAGGAAATTCTGGAAGAATAAAAGAGTATTTATTACAGGCGCAAACGGATTTTTAGGCTCGTGGCTTACAAAGGCATTGGTTGACTCTGGCGCAAGAGTAGTGGTTTTGATTAGAGATTGGATCCCTGGCTCAGTCCTGACAAATATGAAAAATGTTTATAACAGCCTGGAAGCTGTTGTAAAGGGAGATCTTATAGATTATCAGCTTATAGCTCGTATCTTTAATGAGCACAATATAGACTCATGCTTCCACATTGGAGCGCAGACAATAGTGGGAATTGCAAATAAGTCTCCTATTTCTACATTTGAATCCAATATAAGGGGCACATGGAATATTCTTGAGGCAGCAAGGAATATAGGGCTAGAGCGAATAGTTATAGCATCCAGTGATAAGGCTTATGGAGAGCAGCAAGATTTACCATATAAAGAGTCCTATTCGCTAAATGCACTCCATCCATATGATGCATCAAAGGCATGTACTGACATACTTGCGAGAACTTATGCCTGTACATATGATATGCCGATTGTTGTAACAAGATGTGCTAATATTTATGGAGGCGGGGACCTGAATTTCTCAAGAATTATTCCAGACACAATTAGATCTATTCTTCAGAATAAGGATCCAATTATCAGGAGCGATGGAACCCCGCTAAGAGATTATATCTATATTGACGATGCAGTTAGTGCGTATCTTATTGCTGCAGAAAAGGCTGATGAAAAAGGCATAAAAGGTGAAGCATTTAATTTTGGGTCAAATAGTCCGGTAAAAGTATTGGATTTAGTAAAGAAAATTATTGCGGTTTCCGGAAGCAAGTCTTTGAAGCCTGTTATAAAAGGCAAGGGTAAAAGCAAAGGAGAAATAAACAATCAATACCTGTCAAGCACCAAAGCAGAAAGGCTTCTGGGATGGAAACCAGTTTGCAGCCTGGAAAAGGGGCTTAGAGAAACTATTAAATGGTACAAAGATTGAAGATATTAATAACAGGCGGTGCCGGATTTATCGGTTGTAATGCTGCAAAACGGTTTATAGACAAAGGGTATGAGGTAGCGGTTCTGGACAATCTCTCAAGAAAGGGTTCTAAAGATAATCTTGGCTGGCTCAGGAAACAGGGAGAATTTGAGTTCATAGATTGTGATATCAGAGATTATGCAAAGGTCAAGAAGATTTTTGTCCCGAAAGGCTTTCGGGAAAATAGCATTGATGTTGTGCTTCATCTTGCTGCGCAGGTAGCTGTTACAACTTCTGTTTTAGAACCAAGAGAAGATTTCCAGATAAATGCGCTTGGCACATTTAATCTTCTGGAAGCAGTAAGAGAAAATAAGCTTAATCCAATATTTATTTACGCTTCCACAAACAAGGTTTATGGAGGGATGACTGACATAAAAGTGATTGAAAGAAACGGCAGATATGAATACGAGTCTCTGCCAGAGGGAATCTCTGAGAATAGAATATTGGATTTTCATTCCCCTTATGGCTGCTCAAAGGGCGCAGCTGATCAGTATGTTAGAGATTATTCCAGAATATACGGACTGAGAACTGTTGTTATGCGCCAGAGCTGCATTTATGGATACAGACAATTTGGCGTAGAAGACCAGGGCTGGGTTGCGTGGTTTACAATAGCTGCATCAATGGATAAACCAATTACAATCTATGGAGACGGGAAACAGGTTAGAGACGTACTGTTTATTGATGATTTAGTTGATGCATATGAAAAAGCCATAGAGAATATAGAAGCTGCTTCCGGAAAAATCTATAACATAGGCGGTGGCCCTGGTAATAAAATGTCTTTGCTTGAACTTATTTCCTTTCTTGAGAGATTCTTAAATAAAAAAACAGAATACAGTTTCAGTGATTGGCGGCCCGGTGATCAGCCCGTGTTTGTATGCAGCATTGAGAAAGCAAGAAAAGAGCTTGCATGGCAGCCCAAAACAGACGTAGAAACTGGAGTAAAGAAACTGTCCGACTGGGTCAATAAGAACAGATCATTATTCAGATAATGGGAGAATAAGTGAACAAGGGGTTTCAACCCCTTGTTGTGGTGTATTTATGTTAGCATTCATTAAAAAAGATTCTCTGTATAAAAACAGTGCATTGCTTTTTGTTGCTGCAATGGCAGGCAACTTCTTTCAATATCTTTTCCAATTCTTTATGGGAAGAAATCTCTCTGTCGCTGATTTTGGGGCTATGAACGCACTGTTCTCATTTGGAGTAATAATTTCAATAGGAACAGGAACTATAAGCTTAGTTATCACAAAGTATATCGCAGGATTCAAAGGTAAAAACGAATTTGGGAAGATAAAGGGGATTATTCTTAAATCTTTCAAGTATATTGTTCCAGCAGGAATTATTGTTTCTATTTTAATTTTTGCAGCCAGATTCCAGATTATGGATTACTACAAGTTAGAGCATGTATCTCCTATAATAATAGTTAGTTTCTCGTTTTCCATTTCCTGTATTTTAAGTTTATTTTTAGCCGTAGCGACAGGAATGCAGAGATTTAATTATATTGCTTTAAGTCAAATTTTAGGCCCTTTTTCAAGGATTGGAAGCGGAGCTCTGCTTGTATGGCTGGGGTTCGGATTGAATGGAGCAATTCTTGCTTCTGTAGTAGCTAGCGTAACAGTGATTTTGATACTTGGTAAAGTGATAAAGGATATTATAAAAGTAAAAATTGAATCAGTAAAAAAATACAAGAAAGAAATGCTTCTTTTTTGTCTCCCAGTGGCTATGTCGATTTCATTTTACGCAGTATTAACAATGATTGACATGACACTTGTGAAGCACTATTTCTCTGCGGATATCGCAGGCCAATATGCGGCAATATCCGTGCTTGGAAAAAGCATCCTGTATCTGCCCGGAGCAATAGTAGTGGTCATGTTCCCAATGGTGGCTGAAGCGCATACAATCAATAAGAATACTCTTCCAATTTTAAAAAAGGTTCTTCTATTCGCACTTCTCGTATGCTCGATAGGCATATTTATCTTCTTTCTATTCCCTGATTTTCTATTGAGATTGATTTCACGCGGCAGATATACCGGTAATGTAAATCTCTTATGGATTTTTGGGCTTGCTATGCTTCCATACGCGCTTATAGGAATAATCAACGGCTTTCATATTGCAAGACATAAGATTAGTTTTGTTATTGCGCTTGTAATTATGACAATAGTGCAAGTCGGGTTAATATGTATGTTTCACAAATCACTGGAACAGGTTATATATGTACTTTTAATCTGCGGGACACTGCTTGTATTGATAAATTTCGGATTGATTTTTCATGAAAGAAAGAGCTGATTCAAAATACCCTTTTGTCTCAATAATAGTAATTGCAAAAGATGTCTCTGAATATCTGGCAGAATGTATAGGGAGTTGTCTTGCGCTTGACTATCCGGAATTTGAGATTATATTTCTGCCGGATAAAGAAGTGAGCCTGAATTACAAAGATGTCTCCGTTATTCCTACAGGCGAGACAGGCCCTGCAATGAAGAGAAATATGGGAGTTAAAAAAGCTAAAGGAGAAATTGTTGCATTCATAGATGATGATGTTTATCCGGCAAAAAATTGGTTAAAAAATGCAGTTCGGAATTTCATTGACCCGGAAGTAGCGGCTGTTGGTGGACCTGCTATAACTCCTGATAAGGACGATGTTATGCAAAAAGCCAGCGGATTGGTATATTCATCAAAACTTGTTAGTGGAGAATATAGTTATAGATATATCAAAAGAACAAGAAAAGAAGTCGAAGACTTTCCGTCATGTAATTTGATTGTAAGAAAAAATATCTTTGAACAATCAGGAGGATTCAATACCAATTTCTGGCCTGGAGAGGATACCGTTTTATGTCTGGAGATAACAAAAAAATTAGGAAAGAAAATAATATACGAACCCAATGCCCTGGTGTATCATCATAGAAGACGTTTGTTTAAAGAACATCTCAAACAGGTTACCAGTTATGCTAAACACAGGGGCTATTTTGTTAAGAGATTTCCTCAGACATCTAAAAAGTTTTCCTATTTTGTTCCTTCATTGCTTGTTGCTGGAATAGTAACAGGAGCATTCTTTACAGGACTTTGTGTTTTCTTTAGATCTGTGTACTTTATTATACTTGGCATATATCTGATTTCAGTAGCATTTGAAACAGTAAAGTCCGGAAATCTTTTAGTATTTCCGGGAATTATCTCTACGCATTTTGCCTACGGGATCTTTTTTATAAAAGGATTACTTTCCAGAAGGCTGGAAGAAGAATGAAAATAGTCATCGCGTATCCGCCGCTTAGCTGCAAAGGAAACAAGAAACTGATCCCTCTTCTTTCCCAGAACAGACAGTTTCAATGGTTTCACAGTCCTACCTACATTTATCCCGTTGTTCCTGCCTGCGCTGCAACCCTGCTCAAGAATGCTGGATATGAGGTGATCTGGTATGACGGAATAGCCGAGAAGAAGACGTATAAAGAATTTCTAAATTTTGTTGCTGAAGAAAATCCTGATTTGATAATGATGGAAACAAAAACGCCGGTAGTCAAACAGCACTGGAAAATCATCAACGAATTAAAAATTCAAAATTTAAAACTCAAAATTGCCCTTGTAGGCGATCATGTGACTGCATTACCAGAAGAAAGCATGAAAAACTGCAATGTTGATTTTATCCTGACCGGTGGAGACTATGATTTCCTTCTCCTTAACCTATGTCGTGCACTAAAAAAATTCAAAATTCAAAATTCAAAATTCAAAATTCAATTAGAACCGGGTATATGGTATAGAGAAAACGGAGAAATAAAAAACACAGGAAAATTCAAGCTTGACCATGATCTAAATACCATTCCCTTTATTGACAGAGATTTAACAAAGTGGAAGTTATATGCTTATAAGAACGGCAATTATAAGCGGACACCCGGCACTTACATAATGGCAGGAAGAGACTGCTGGTGGGGGAAGTGTAAGTTTTGTTCATGGACCACGCTCTATCCGAATTTTAGAACCAGAAAGCCGGAACATGTTCTGGATGAGATAGGAATATTGATTGATAAATATCACATAAAAGAGATTATGGATGATACAGGGACATTCCCTGTTGGAGAATGGCTGACGGAGTTTTGCGATGGAATGATAAAGAAAGGATATAATAAAAAAATAAGATTTAACTGTAATATGAGATTCGGCGCGTTAAAACAGAAGGATTATGATTTAATGGCAAAAGCTGGTTTCAGGTTTATACTCTACGGACTTGAATCTGCAAGACAGGAAACACTTGATAGGATACATAAAAACCTCAAGGTTTCTGCAATAACAGAAGGCGCAAGAATGGCTAAGAAAGCAGGCCTGCATCCGCATCTTACAACAATGATAGGATATCCATGGGAAACCAGGGAAGATGCGTTAAAGACAATCCAGCTTGCAAAGGAGCTTTTTCGCAAGGGCTATGTGAATACACTGCAAGCTACAATAGTAATACCATATCCGGGAACGCCTCTTTTTGACGAATGCAAAAAAGGCAATCAGTTGAGAACTCTGGATTGGAACAGATATGACATGCAGGAACCTGTAATGAAAACACCTCTCACAGATGCTGATGTAAAGCAATTTACACAGGGACTTTACAAGTCCTTCATAACCCCCGGGTTTATATTCAGAACTATAACTTCCATAAGGGACTTTGATGATATAATTTTTATACTGCGCGCAGTAAAATCAGTTCTTGGGCATTTAACGGATTTTAAAAAATGAAAAAGAAAAAAATAAGGACAGACATATTTAATGGATGTTTCAGTAATTATCACAACTAAAAACGAAGAGAAAAACATAAAGAATTGTTTGAGGTCAATTAGAAATGTGACTTATCCTCAGGACAAAATTGAAATAATCGTAGTGGACAATAACTCAACAGACAGAACAAAAGAAATTGCCTATGAGTATACAGAGAGGGTTTATAATTTCGGTCCTGAGCGCTCTGCCCAAAGAAACTTTGGAATTGAGAAAGCAAAGGGGAAATATATTCTGTATTTGGATGCAGATATGATACTATCCGAAAATCTCATATCTGAATGTGTAGAAAAATGCGAAAAAGATGGGTATGTTGCCTTGTATATTCCGGAGAAAATAATCGGTAAAGGATTTTGGGTGAAGGTGAGAGACTTTGAAAGAAGTTTTTATAATGCAACAGTAATAGATTGCGTTCGATTTGTCCGCAGAGATAAATTCATGGAGATTGGTGGATTTGATGAGAGTTTAACTGGTCCCGAAGATTGGGATTTTGATAGAAGGATCAAAAAAGTTGGCACGATAGATATAGTAAATACTCCAATATATCACAACGAAGGGCTGTTTAATCTCAAAAGATATACAAATAAAAAATCTTATTATGCTAAGACAGTTAATGAATATATTAACAAATGGGGAAAGAATGATAAGATAATAAGAAAGCAATTGGGTTTTTGGTATAGATTTTTTGGAGTGTTTGTAGAGAATGGAAAGTGGAGGAGATTGCTGAGATATCCAATGCTAAGTGGTGGAATGTATGGATTGAGAATATTAGTAGGGATAAGGTATTTGTTGGCTAAATTTTGCAGCAAAGATAAAGTTCAAGTTTTTTACTTAAAGTTATTGACATTGACTTAAATTAGGGCATAATAGTCATTATGATTAACTATGATTTTCTTACTATCCAAAATCCATGGTGGTTTAAGAAAGAAGAAATAGAAGCGGATGCCAAGATTAAAGAGTTTGAGGCTTCAAGCGTAAAGTATCTGCCGCAGAATATATTAAATTTGCCACTTGAGAATGGAGCGGTTAATATTGTTTACGGCCCTCGTCAGACAGGTAAAAGCACGGCCATCAAACTTTTGATCAGAAAGCTTCTAAAAAGAGTTCCATCTGTAAACATTCTTTATTTTAATTGCGATTGCCTTGATTCTCGCAGGGATATTATAGATTTGGTTTCAAGTTTCTTAGAGGGACTTCAGTCTGAATCCGGAGAAAATTCGCCAAATTATTTATTTTTAGATGAAATTTCTTCGGTAAATGACTGGCCATACGCCATAAAATGGCTTGCTGACAACAATTTTTTTAATAATTCAAAAATAATTCTGACCGGCTCAAGCAGTATAAGCTTAAAAAAGAGTGGAGAATTTCTTCCGGGGAGAAGGGGCAAAGGCAAAGATGTAATGTTTTTACCGATCAACTTCTTTGATTATTTTAATCTTTTTTACCCTCAGTTAAAATTAACATCACGTCTTCGTTCTTTTAGTGATTTAAAACAAATGATAAGAAAATTATCAATTAAAAAGATAAATCTCAAAAAGGATTATCAGCGGTTTCTTTTAACCGGAGGCTTTTTAAAGATATTAGATCTGACTGTTAAAAAAGAACCTTATTTTGATGCGGTAGAGCTTTACAAAAATACCCTGAGAAGCGAATTGGCAAAATATGGGAAAAAAGAAATTCACGCTCGGTTAATATTAGCTAAAATAATCGCTTCTCTAGGATCAGAGACCTCTTATGCTAATGTAGCCGAAGAGGCAGAATTAGGTTCCAAAAATACAGCATCCGAATATTTAAGATTCTTTTCAGATTCTTTCTTTTTAGTAGAAACACTTTTTTACAATATTCCTCAAAAAAGGGTAATTCTTAAAAAGAACAAGAAATACTATCCTACTGATACTTTTTTATTCTGGATATTTAACAGTTTTATCTCCGGAGCTAATGAAATTAATGGCTTTTACCAAAAATATCTTCAGCCATCACTTGATAGTCGGATAGCTGAGGCGTTTATTGCCGGCGAGCTCTACAAACAAGGATTAGAGTTCTATTATTTTAAGGATAAAAAAGAGATTGACTTCTGGATTCCTAATGGGGAACTGGCGATTGAGGTAAAATACAAAGACAGAATTACAAAAGAAGATATGCAGGGCTTAAAATATGGCAAAAGGAAAATAGTTGTCTCTAAGAATACTCTGGAAATGAAAGATGATATTTTAATTATTCCTATTTATCTTTTTGGACTGATAGATTTAGCCTATTCGGAGTGAGATCAGGTCATGAGGATTGGGATTTTGGTATAGATTTTTTGGAGTGTTTGTTGAAAATGGAAAAATGTTCAGGCTTTTGTCCCATCCCTTGCTCAGCTTTGGAATGTATGTGTTAAGGATTGCATTGGGAATGAGGTATTTGAGTAAAAAAATATGAAAATTTTACTTGCCAATCCTCCATGTCGTATAGACTTACCTGAAGAAAACGAAAGATATTTTGTTCGCGCAGGAAGCAGGTGGCCGTTTTCTACCTTAAAAAAGAAGAACGATAAGCCGGAATATGTTCCATTCCCTTTCTACCTCGCATATTGCGCTGCATTATTAGAAAAGAATAATCACGATGTATTTGTTATAGATGCAATACCATTAAATCTTGATGTTCAGGAGTTCAGAAAACTTGTTTTTAATTGTTCTCCTGACTGTATATTTTTTGAAACCTCAACTCCGACCATAGATTATGATCTAAAATTGGTTAAGGAATTAAAAAAAGATACTGGCGCGATTATTATACTTGCGGGTTCTCACGTAACTGTTTTCCCAGAAGAAGTTATGAATGCCTCTGCTGAGGTTGATTTTATACTTCTCGGAGAATATGAATTAAGCCTTCTTAATTTGATCGAAAATCTTGGTACTACGTCACCTATCTCAGGACTTGTTTATAGAAATAAAGGCGAAATAATAAATGGAGGAAGAGGTAACTCTATTGACCCGCTTGACCAGCTTCCATATCCAGCTTATCATCTGTTTCCTGTTTCTCCAAATGTCAATCTGCATTCTTCTTATCCTGTTTTTCAGAATGCTTACTGGGATGGATTTTGCCAGTATCGCCCAACTGTTCAAATGCATTCAAGCAGAGGATGTCCGTTCAAATGCAATTTTTGTCTATGGAACCAGGTAATGTATGACAGCGGGAAATATCGCATGTTCAGTCCAAAACGTGTTGTTGATGAAATGGAATATGTAATAAAAAAATTTCATCCAAAAGAAATATACTTTGATGATGACTCATTTACTATCAATAAGGAACATGTTCTAGGTATCTGTGAAGAAATAATGAAAAGAGGTATTAAAATTCGCTGGTCTTGCATGGGAGATGCAATGGTAACAGATGAAGATATGTTAAAGAAAATGGCTGCCAGTGGATGTATAGGTATGAAATTTGGTGTGGAAAGCGGAAATAAGAGCATACTTAAGAATATAAACAAACCGATAGATTTTAAAAGGGTAAGAAAGACTGCAGAATTATGCGCAGCTCTGGGCATAAAGACTCACGCAACATTCTCCTTTGGACTTCTTGGAGAAACACGGGAAACAATGCTTGAAACAATGCAATTTTCAAAACAGCTGGATGTTGACACAGTTCAGTTTAGCATTACAACCCCATTTCCAGGTACTAAGTATTTTGACGAGATGGAGAAAAGCAATCTTTTATCCTATAAACACTGGTCTGACTTTGATGGAGCAAATAGTTTCGTTGTAAACAATAAAAATCTGCCAAACAATATCGTCTCGGAATTTTGCGATAAGGCAAGAGGTGAATGGTTGAGAGAAAAATACAAAGATATCAAGTGGGATATCAGGCAAATACGCAATATGCTGAGAGTTTTAAAAGGCCAGGGAATGGGTGCTTTTTTAGACAGGACAAAGAAGGGATTGGGACTCTTAGTAAAAACATGAATATTCTATTTTTAAATCATAACTTTGAGAATTTCGGGACATACTTTAGATGTTTTTACCTTGGCAAAAATCTTGCAAGAATGGGGCATAAAGTAACTCTTGTTTGCGCAAGCAAAAAGAACATAGATTTTTTTATACGAAAAAAACATATCGAAAAAAACTTTACTATAATTACTCTTCCACGGGTGAAATTTCATCAATATCATACAGGACATCTATTAAGAGCCATAATTAACTGTTTTATTGTCCTCTATTCCAGATATGATATTCTCCATTCCTTTGCTATTGCTCAGCCTACAACTGCCATTCCAACAGTATTTGCAAAAATATTCAAACCGTATAAAAAAATCGTTGTTGACTGGGACGATGCATGGGCTGGAGGTTTTGGAGGTTATCACCCAGCCATTGTCAATTATATATTAGACTATTTTGAAAGAAATATTCCCAAACTTGCTGATATGGTAACCGTAGTAAGTTCTTTTCTTGAGAGAGGGGCTTATAAAATTGGTATTGACGCTAGAAAGGTTGTGAAAATTCCGAATGGGGCTAATCTGGAAGAAATAAAGCCGATTGATAAGTATTTAGCGCGCAAAAAAATAGGTGCAGACAGAAACGCAAAGATTCTCTTGTCTATGGGACATACCTACATGGGGAACACAATGGAATTCTTAATGGAGGCATTTAAACTCGTGCTTACATATGATAAAAGCATCAAACTTATGTTGGTTGGAGGACTGGGTGATACCGAAAAAGAAATAATAAATAACTACAAAGGAATATGTAACAACTTGATATTAGTTGGAGAGGTTAAGCAAACAGATGTTCCATTTTATTTAGGCTCTGCAGATATCCTGCTTCTCTCAATGGAGGATAACATAATAGAGAGAGCCAGATTTCCAATAAGATTTGGAGATTATATTTCTTGCGGAAGACCTATTGTCTCAAATGCGGTTGGAGAAATAAAAAATGTCATTGTGGAGGGGAATTGTGGAATTGCAACTTCTCATGATTCGCTAAATGAATTTGCTACTGCCATAAAAAAAATCTTGGACGATACTGATTTGCAAAAAAAGTTTTCTCATAACTCCAGAGTTTATGCTGAAGATAAGTTGAATTTTAAAAAGATTACAGAAAGGCTTTCTTTAAACTACAAACAAAAACTTTTTAGTGAATATGAAGAAATAAAAAAAAGGATTATGTTAATCAGTCCTTTTTTTAGTCCAAACATAGGAGGAGTGGAGACACATCTTGATGATCTATGTTATATGCTTTCAGAGAGAAGTCTAAAAACATACGTTATAACCTACCAGCCTCTAACGAGCAGGGCAATAGGCAAGAGCTTTGAGAAAAGAGGATCAGTCAAGATAATCAGGATAAGATGGTATGGTTACAATCTATTCCATAAATTAGAGAAACATCCTTTTCTTGTAATGATGTATCTCTTTCCTGGAATCTTCCTGAAATCTTTTTTCTTCATGATGAAGCATAAAAATAAAATCAGTGTTATTCATTCACACGGCATGCTTGCTTCTTTTATTGCTAAAATTTTCAAGATCTTGTTTAGAAAAAAGATAGTAATGAGCACACACGCTATATATAATTTCAGGCATCCCTCTTTATTTAGCATAGTTATAAAGCATACTCTTTCCTCATTTGACTGCATATTGGCTATTTCTGAACAGTCTAAAAAAGAGTTAGTTAACATAGGTATTAAGGAGAACAAGATTAGAGTATATAAATATTGGGTAAATCAGAAAGTTTTTAGGCCTATGGATAAAATGGAGTGTAAAAACAGATTGAATTGGCAAGGGAAATTCATTGTTTTGTTTGTTGGAAGACTTCTGGAGATAAAGGGAGTAAGACTATTGGTTGAAGCTTCAAGAAAATTGGAAAAGAATATATATATTTCGATTGTTGGTGATGGACCGCTGGAAGATGAGTTAAGAACAGAAGCTGAATGCAATAATAGGCTGATCTTTGAAGGTAAAGTGAATAATAAGGATTTAAATATATATTACAATGCGGCAGATATTGTAATAGTGCCGTCGATTTATGAAGAAGGCTATGGCCGGATTATACTGGAAGCCTTATCCTGTGGCACGACTGTAATTGCTTCAAAACGAGGTGGTATAATGGAGGCACTAACTCAAAAAGTGGGAATATTGATAAAACCTACAGTAGAGAATATTGTGAATTCCATAGATGAGGTTTATCAAAATGAAGAAAAAAGAGCAGCTTTGAGTTCTTGCGCAAGAGAATATGCCCTGAAGAATTTTAATGAGAAAAATGCAGATATTATAATTTCCAGTTATTATCTTAGATAATATTATGAATCTTTTTACTTACAAATATAATACACGCATCGTCTTCTCGGGGGAAAATCTAAAAACTACTTTGAAGGAACTCAGAATGTGAAAATACTATTTGTGTGTTCAGAGGACAAGTGGCTGGGCATTGGATATCTTTCAAGTTATCTTAAGAAATATGGGCATAAGACTTATTTGCTATTTGATCCAATGTTTTTTAATAAAGCTTACATAAGAAATCAAAAGCTTAAAAATTTGTTCTCCAAAAACAGCATGTTTCTAAAAAAAATAAAAGAGATAACCCCTGATTTAATAGGCTTTTCCGTAGTTACTGCTAATTATCAGTGGGCGCTTGAAAAAGCAGACCTTTTTAAAAAACATTTCCATATCCCTATAATTTTTGGAGGTCCTCATCCTACAGTAGTGCCAGAGGAAGTTATTTCAAATCCACAGGTAGATATGATTGCTTTAGGAGAAGCAGAGGAGTCTCTGTTAGAGTTAATGAATACACGATTACAGAAAAGGAACATTAGAGGGATCTGGTTTAAAGAGGGGGAAGAGATTATAAAAAATTCCCTGCCAGAATTAGAAGTCAATTTGGATAAATATCCATTTCCTGACGAGGATTTGTTTTATGAACAGTTACCTCCTTCATATAGAATCAGCCCCTCAGTATTAACAAGTAGGGGATGTCCTTTCAGTTGTACATATTGCGGGAATCAGGTTATGAAAAAGCTCTACAAGGATTCAGGGTCACTTCACTGGGTACGTCAGCGAAGTGTAAAAAATGTAATCGCTGAACTTCTCTGGAGAAAAAATGTTTATAAATCCAAACATTTTGTCTTCATGGATGATATATTTTCTTTGGATATAGATTGGCTGAGAGAATTTAGCAAGGATTACCAAAAAAAAATAAATTTACCTTTCAATTGTCTGGCACATCCTAGTCTTACAAAAGAAGAAACTGTAAAACTGCTGAAAGATGCTGGATGTACGCTGGTTGATTTTGGATTACAAACAGGGTGTTCTGAAATAAGAAAGACTGTTTTAGATCGTGGAGAAAAAAACGAGCAGGTTTTGAAAATAACGAAAGCTTGCAGAAAATATGGTCTTAATTTTGCAGTGGACTGTATTTTAAACTTGCCTATGGACAGTGAAAAAACAATAAAAGAGTCTATAAATTTTTTTAATATAATCCATCCACATATAATAAATTGTTTCAGACTGCTTTATTTTCCTGGGACAAAGATTGTAGAAATTGGCAAAAAAGCAGGACTTATAAATGAGTCGGATGTTGATATGATAAATAAAGGCAAGAAAAACAGATATTCTTCTATAGGTATTACTGGTAAAGATGATTCCTTTGGTGATTACCAAAAATATGCTTTTTTAATTACTTGCCTGCCTTTATTACCGAAAAAGTGGGTGAGGAAAATAATAAATAGTAAATTTTTATTTACTGCATTTCAAAGAATCCCTTATTTTCTTTTACCGTTTGTTAAGGTAATCGTACAATTAAAAGCAGGTTTTGGTCTTATATTCTTTAGTGTGATAAAAAACGAAATGTTTTATTTTAAGAATTTTTTTAGAGATTAAATGGTTAAATCATGAATTATAAGCTTGAGTGTATATCCTGCGGTTGCAAAGAGTTTAAGAATATAGCAGTGAACAGTGAATTCAATATGCTTAGGGATATTACAAGATGCAATTATTGCGATTTAGCGTTTGTTAATCCTATGCCTGATTTTGATGAAATTCAGAGATTCTATAACCAGCAATACTCTCTAAAGTATAAAAGTTATCACCGAAAAAAAACCGCCACCTATTTAGTCGGTCTATTTTCGTGGTATTTCACCAATATGCGAATAAAAGAAAGGTTTCGCTATTTAGCCAGTAAAGGAATAGGTTTACGAGGCAAGAACATTCTGGAAATAGGTTCCGCTAATGGGAAGTTTCTCCATGAACTAAAAAAAAGGGGTGCAAGAGTTGGAGGGGTAGAGCCATCGAAATTAGAGTCCAGCGTTTCTACCAACAAGTTTAACATAACTCCTACTGCCACTAGCATACAGGATTTGTTATCTCAGCATAAGAATGCCTATGATATTATATTTTCCTATCATGTACTGGAGCATTTAGGAGATCCAACAGAGGAACTCAAAGACATAAAACAGCTTCTGAAAGATGGCGGTTATTTTATTGGGGAAGTGCCTTATACTCCTAAGGATGTGGACTCTTTGGAACAGGTAATAAGGGAAAGTGTTTTCAATAATTTACATCTTTTCCATTTTAATACAAAATCCATATCTAACTTGCTTGAAAAAACAGGGTTTGATGATATAGAAATAGAACGTCTGGAGTTTAAGTCAATATTTAAAAAAATTTATCCCCAAGCAAATATTCACTATTTACATCCTAGCTATGAAAGAAAACTTGTTCTACAATTTTTCTCTTTTTTACAGGCAGTGGAATTGGTGTTAAAGAGTTTTGTTGGAAAGCCAACTATGGGTGCTCAGATACTGGAAGATCTAGAAGCTGAGTGGAGAGGGCCTAATGACTGGATAAGATTTTGTGCAAGAGTATAATCTGAAAGATGAACAGGATTCAGGCTTAAGTGGCAACGCCATATATACTATTTACATGAGAACAAAGACTTCGATGTCTTAATAATTTGTGATTAAAGTATGAATAAGGTTTCAACGATTAATATTATTGCTAATGCTGCATTAGGCCCTTTTTTTAGTGGAGGAGATAATATATTTATTAAGTGCGCAAAACGATGGGCGCAAATGGGGCATAAAATAAATATTTTTGTCTGGGAAGAAGGGCTTGAAATGTGTCAGAGAAATTATTTAACAGGGGTTAATTATATCATTTGGCCAGCTGCAAGATTTAAGAAATTCGGTTTTTTTATACTCTATTTTTCACGGGTCATTATTGGATGTATGAAATCATGGAAATATCATTTTAAATCACCATGTATTATATACTCTGCTTCTGATTTCTGGCCGGATTCAATCCCCGCGTTTATGATGAAGATTAAAAATAAAAAGGCAAGATGGATTGCTGGATTTTATCTTTTTGCCCCAAAACCTTGGCAAAAAGATTCTCCCTATAGAGGAAAAAGATTTTTAAAGGGTCTATTTTATTGGTTGATGCAGTTGCCTACTTATTGGTTGGTTAATAAATACGCAGATATGGTTTTTGTGACTAGCGAACCGGATGTGAGAAAATTTGTGACAAAGAAAAGAAATAGAAACAAAATCGTGGTAATTCGTGGGGGCGTGGATATAAAACCTTCAACCGAGTATCCAAATTCAGGGAATGTTATACCTGTTGAAAAAAGAAAATACGATGCTGTTTTTGTAGGAAGATTTCATCCTCAAAAAGGAGTGTTAGAACTTATTGATATCTGGAAATTGGTTTGCAAGAAAAAACCGCAGGCCAAACTGGCAATGATAGGTAATGGTTCTCTTGAGAAAGAGGTGAAAGAAAAGATTGAAAAATTCGGGTTACAAGATAATATTGAATCGCATGGCTTTAGAGATAGAGAAGAAAAATATGATATTTTTAAACAAAGCAAAATTGTGCTTCATCCTGCAACCTATGACAGTGGCGGCATGGCAGCTGCAGAGGCTATGGCTTGGGGACTTCCAGGTGTCAGTTTTGATCTTGAGTCATTGAAGACTTATTATCCTAAAGGGATGATTAAGGTGGCTCAAGATGATTATGGAAAATTCGCTGAGGAAATTATTAAACTTTTGAGTGATAAAGACTATTATTTGAAGCTTTCCAATGAAGCAAGAAATTTAATTGTTAAGGAATGGGATTGGAGTGTGCGGGCGAAATATATTTATGACTGTATAATAAAAAATATTGGAGAAAAAGCAATTAAATGACAGACCTTTTATTAATTCAACCTCCTGTTAGTGTTACTAATCATTTGGCAAATTCAGGAGGCGAGGTATATCACATTGGACTTTCTTATTTATCAGGAATGCTAAAAAAAGAAAATATTTCTTTTCGTACCATTAATAATTCAAATGTTGCATATTCTACAGAGGATATATTAAGCCTGTGCGAATCTGAAAAAGTAAAAATATTAGGCATTTCCGCTATTACCCCCACAATTCGTACAACGGTAAAATTAGCGAAGGAAGTCAAAGAAAGATTTAAAGACAAAATACATATATTATTAGGGAATTCTCACATTAGTGTAGACCCTGATGTTATTAATAGATATCCTTATTTTGATAGTGCTATTTGTGGAGAAGCGGATAACATTATTGTAGAGCACATAAATAAAATATTGCAAGGAGAAAAACCTACGGGCATATTTACAGCAAACCCACCTATGGATTTGGACAAATTACCTTTCCCTGCTTTTGAAAGCATAGAAAATACTATTTTTAAAAGAGGGGATATAATCCCAATCATAGGAACAAGAGGATGTCCTTATAAATGCGGATATTGTGCAAGAGCTGCGATGAGTAAGGTAGTTCGTAGCAGATCCTCTCAAAATATCGTTGAGGAAATGCTAACAAGAATGCCTCTTACTAAGCAGTTTTTTTTTAATGACGATTCCGCTACTATTAATAGAAGTCATATTATCTCTTTGTGTAGTTTAATAATTGAAAGAAAATTGAAAATAAAATTTCAGATGATTACCAGAATTGATTTAATTGATGATGAAATGGTGCAATTATTGAAAGAAGCGGGCTGTATATCATTGTTGGTAGGGATTGAAAGTGGTAATGAAAGAATTAGAAATGAAATAATGCAAAAAAACCTTTCTGACGAAAAAATATTTAGAGGCATGGCCATTACCAAGAAGTATAACCTTCCCGTACAGCTGCTCTTTATGATTGGTCATCCTGAAGAAACAGTTTCAGAGATAGGGGATACTATTAACTACCCACTGAAATTGGAAAAAATGGGTTTTAACAACATTGAATTAGTTGGTTATCATCTTACTATTCCTTTGCCTGGGACCAGATATTTTGATTGGTATTTACAACAAGGAAAAATAAGCACTAGCATTATTGATGATTATATACAGGATAAATTGGGCGACGGATTCTTTGGACACTGGCCTTTTCTTATTCCCGAAGGACTTACTTTTGAAGATATGGATAGGTTTAGAGGCACTGGAGCTAAAAAATTTCACTTACGACCTGCTTATGTGTTTAGACGTTTACTACAAGATATTCGCAGGCCTAAGCAAATTCTTTTTGACCTTAAAAATGCTTTTTATTTAATAAAGCAAGGAACAGCCGCTGATGCTAGCAAAATAGAAACATAAGATGAAAGTTTGCTTAATTCAAATACCATGGATTGTACATAACAGTAGAGATATAATTCTTCCGTACCCATTAGGTATTATGTACGTTGCTTCATATCTTGAAAAACACGACGTTGAAGTGGAAATAATAGATGCTCTGGCTTTAGGTTTTAAAAATAGGATTCCAATAGATAAGGAAGGAATAAGAATCGGGCTCTCTCCGCATATGATTAAAAATTGCATAAAAAAGTCTAAAGCTGATTTTTTTGGAGTATCGTGTTCGTTTACAACTCAATCAGAAAGTATGCATGAAACAGTAAAAATTATTAAAGAAATTACTAATAAACCTGTGTTTGTTGGCGGAGCACATCCCTCCTTAATGCCTTTTGATACTATGAAGGATGAAAATATAGATTTCATAGTTAAAGGTGAAGGAGAATTAACAGCATTGGAATTGATACAAACATTAGGTGCAGGAGACGGAATAAGTGATGTCAGTGGGTTATATTACAGAGAGGAGAAAACAAATGAAATTGTGTTTTCAGGAGAACGAGAACCAATAAAAAATCTGGACGATTTACCATTCCCTGCTTATCACCTCATTCCGTTAGATATATATTTTAATGCTACTAAGTATGGAGTTGGCGGGCGTGATTCGGTTAGTACTGGTAGTAGGTGGGCAGGGATTATTACAAGTAGGGGATGTCCATATAAATGTACATTTTGTTCCAGCAATGTGGTTTGGGGTCGCAAATGGCGTTTTAGATCTCCTGACAATATAGTTGAAGAATTAAAATTTCTTTACAAAAATTACAATATAAATCGCATTTCGTTTGAAGATGACAATTTTACATTGATTCCCGAAAGAGTTGAAGAGTTATGTGAAAAAATAATAAATGAAGGGTTGTCGATATACTGGGACGTACCCAATGGAATTAGAGCCGATCGGTTATCAAGCTCTCTAATTAGGAAGATGAAAAAGGTTGGTTGTTTAGGATTAACCATAGGGGTAGAATCAGGAGACCAATCTTTTTTAAGTAATATAATTAAGAAAGATCTTTCGCTAAAAAAAGTGGAAGAAAATGCATCTCTTATTATTCAAGAGAATATTTCACTGAGTTGTTTTTTTATTATTGGAATTCCTGGGGAAAACGAAATTATTTTTAATAATTCTCTAAATTTTGCTCGCAAATTAGCTAGAAGGGGGGCTTTTTGTATATTTTTCATAGCAGTTCCTCTTCCAGGAACTGAATTGTATAAGCATGCTAAAATGAATAATTATTTATTGAAGGAAAATATTGGACCTTTCGATTATCTAATGGGAATGGAGAGACCTTTACTAAAAACTAAGGATTTTTCGCCTTCCGATCTACTGCGTTGGAAAAAACGGGCAAATAGAATTACTCTGTTAGAAACGATTTTCCATAATCCAATGCTCATTTTGAGGTCAAATATCTTGAAGTCAATTATGAGTAAAGGCCTGTTATACACTCTAAGGAGGAGTTTGAGACGAATTTTATAAATATCAGATGTGGTTCGTGTGGAGGATGGAGGCATAATAAATTGTATTTTAGGAGTTTCCTGATACTATCATAAACGAAAAAAATGATTTTTAAGATGCTCTGACAGGAAAGAATTATGGTGGAAGTTAGAGACCATGGAAGCCAAATACAAGGGAACAGAAAATGAAGATTGATACTATGAAAAGAATGGACCAGTATTTCGGGCCTTTGATTTGCATGCTGTTATCCCCCTTAAGGAAATTCTTGCCCGCAAAAAAGACTGGGGAGATTAGAAAGATTCTGATAATAAAGTTCTGGGGAATGGGAAGCATCATGCTTGCTTCCCCCGCTTTAAAATCCATAAAGAAAAAATTTCCTGAAAGTCAGTTGCTCTTTTTGACCTTATCCCAGAATAAAGAACTCTGTCAGGTACTAAAGACTATAGATAAAACAATATGTCTGGATGTTGGAAATTTTTTCATCTTCCTCATCAGTCTTTGGAAAATCTTCCTTATTTTCCGAAAGGAGAAGTTTGACCTTGCAATTGATCTTGAGTTCTTTACTAATTTTACTGCCCTGATTACCTTTCTCACCGGCTCAAGGAATACCGTAGGTTTTCAGACCTATAAGTTCTGGCGGAATGGCTTTTATACCAGAAAAGTCTCTTTTGCCCATAGCAAGCACATCATGGATATCTTCCTTAAGATGGTGCAGGTTTTAGGACTTGAGACAAAGGATAAAACCTTAGAAAAACCTTCTATTTCATTCAGAGAAAAGAAAAGGATTGAGAAATTGTTCAAAACGAACCACGTTAATGACTCTGAACTTTTGGTTTCTATGAATATTAATACTAACTCCTTATTTTATAATAGGCGTTGGCCAAAAGAAAATTTTGCCCAACTGAGCAAAAGATTACTTGAAAGAAAAAATATTAGAATATTTTTAATTGGAGGTAAAGAAGATAAAGAATATGTTGAAAGTTTTCAAAGACTATTAAAATTCCCTGCTCAGGTTATAAACCTCTGTGGTCAGATAACAATAGGAGAACTCATTGCTCTGTTGGAACGCTGCCATCTCTTAATTGGTAATGATTCGGGACCTCTCCATTTAGCAGCAGCACTAAGATTACCAACTGTATCCTTCTTTGGGCCAGAAACTCCCTTTCTCTACGGTCCAGTAGGGAGTGAGCACTCAGTCTTCTATAAAGACCTTCCCTGCAGTCCCTGCTTGAATGTCTATAATGTCAAGAGCAGTGATTGCAAGGACAATAAATGTTTAAAAGCTATCACGGTGGAAGAGGTCTGGAAAGAGGTTAAGAAAAAAATAGGTAAACTACAAGAGATGAAAACGAAAGATATCTAATGAGAAAAGTAATTTTAGGGTCGAGCCATAACTTAGGAGTTTTAATCAAAAAAGTCTTATTCTGGCATCTCAATTATTATCTCTTTAAAAACCCACGGCCAATCGCCTGCGGTATCTACATTACCAATAGATGTAATCTTCGCTGTCAAATGTGCAATATTTGGAGGAATCCCAAAAAGAAGACCATTCCACTTGTCCTTTACCGAAATATCATTGATGATTTAGAAAGGTTGGGCTGTTACTATGTTAGTCTTACTGGAGGAGAGCCATTATTAGTAGAGGATTTAGATCAGCGCCTAATCTACGCCAAGAAGAAGATTCCGTATGTTCACATGGTAACCAATGGGTTCCAAATAGACGAGTTTCAGGCTAAGAAATTGGCTAGGACCGGAATAGACGAGATTTCCATAAGTTTAGATGGTTTGCAGAAAAGGCATGATACTATTCGAGGGGTAAAGGGCTCCTTTGACCGTGCATGGAGAGCGATAGAAAATCTAAAAAAACATGCGCCCAGGATTGTTATAGTAGTTAATTCCATTATCTCCACTCATAATATCCATGACCTATACGAGGTTAGCCGCTTAGTCAGGGAGAATAGTCTGCTTCATAAGTTCCAGCCTCGTAACGACCATCCAGTATTCGAAGGGCAGAGCACAAGGAGTACGCCAGTAAAATGTAACAGAGAAGAGATTCAGGAGATTAAAAAGTTCGTTCGTTTTATTCTTCCCATGGAGAATGTGGTCAATAGCAGATACTTTCTGAAACAGATTCCCAATTATTTTTCTCAAAATACCATGAGGGGAATCTTTGAGGGAAGATGTATCTTTGGTTACCATCACTGTGAAATAAAGGAGGATGGAACCCTCTTCCCCTGTCTTACGGGAATGAATTGGCAGCGTGGCTTCCCATTAAAAGAAGGATTGTTGAATACCATTTATAGCAAGGAATATCGGGGAAAATTGGAAGAACTAAAGAAATGCAAACTCTGTAAGACAAATATGTATATCTGCTACTTTGAGCCCAGGATAACCTTCCCTCTTTCTCATTACTTTAAATATCGCTTTCTGGAAGGAACTATCCGATGATTCTTAAGAAACTTTACAACTTTTTTTACAAATTAGGTTAAAGAGGAAGCAATGTTAACTCAAATAAAGACCCTTTATAATGGTAGAAAAGCAATGCTGAGTCTTGTAAAAAGCAGATTAAGCAGGAGACGTATTCCAGTCAGAGTTAGTTTTCTAATAACGAAACGTTGTAATCTCAGATGTTTTTTCGTGAAGGCAATCTATTTAGGTTTGTGTTAAGAAAATGACTATAAATGTGGAAAGGATATGACTATGAAGAAAAAAACAGATTTGATATTAATCTCACCATATACTTACTTTCGTACGGTTCCAGGAACGACTCCCCCAAGTGGTATAGCCTATATAGCCTCATACGTCAGGAGCAAAGGTTATAACGTGAGTTTGTTAGATGCAGATATATCAAAGATGAAAAATGAGCGGGTGTTAGACTATATTATTCAGAGAGATCCTATATTAATTGGGATATCTGTAAATTTATTCACAGCTAAATCTACAATTCATTTAATCAAATTAATCCGTAAAAAATTGAATATACCAATAATTCTTGGTGGACCCTTTGCTTCATCATCTCCAGAAAATCTATTAAGTAGAACAACCGGTACTATTGGTGTAATTGTTGGAGAAGGAGAAATAGCGTCCTATAAAATTTTACAAAACCTTGAGCTAGGAAGGGGTATTTTTAATAATTTAAAAAATGTTTGTTACTATAATAACGGTAACTTAATCAGGTTTCAAGATTTTGAAAGGATTTTAGATTTGGATTCTTTGCCCTTTCCTGCATGGGATCTTCTTCCAGATCTGAAAGTCTATAATATGCGAGCAAGAAAAATTCCGTCTATCCCACTGATTACTAGCAGAGGGTGTCTGCATAAGTGCACTTTTTGTAGTAGAGCCGTTTTTGGTTCGAAAATGACAATGCGCAGTCCCGAAAATGTAATAGAAGAAATAGATTGGGCTATAAAAACCTTCGGGGTAAGGCAATTTGATATCATGGATGATAATTTTTCAGCCAATATGAAAAGAACGCATGAAATATTTGATCTGTTATTAAAGAAGAAACGTAATATTAGCATAAATATTCAAGCCCTGCGTGCAGACAAAGTTGATGAAGAGTTAATTATTAAAATGAAAAAAACTGGTGTCTATCGAATTGCCATTGGAATTGAAAACGCAAGTAAAGACTTTCTTAGAAGAATTAAAAAAAATTTATCCCTTGAGGACGTGGTACGTATCACTAAATTGGCTAAAAAACATGGCATTATAATATATGGATATTTTCTTTTAGGCCTTCCTGGTGAAAATAGGCAAACTATGATGAACACCATTGATTTTGCTAAAAAGCTTAATCCTACTTTTGCTAATTTTATGATTGTTGTGCCTTTCCCTGGTACTGAGTTATATAAAGAGGTTAAACAAAGAGGAAAACTATTGATAGAAACACAGGATGGTCTGTCAAGTACTTTCCAGACAGGAGAAGTATATTTTGAGATAGATGATTTAACAAAAGAAGATGTTAGTTACTGTTTTAAAAAGGTCTATAGGACTTTTTATTTTAGGTTATCTAAAATAATTGAAGTGTTATTGTCTTTTCGTTCAACAACAGAGTGGATATGGTTTTTTAAAATGATTTATTTCTTCTTTGCAAATAGAATTACAATAAAAAGGATATGAAAATAATTTTTCCAGTTGTGGGCGCTGAGAATATATCAGTCTGCTATCTGTCGACAGTTCTTAAAGAAGCTGGACATATAGTTAAGGTAGCTTTTGATCGTTCACTATTTGATGATAAGCAATATTTTTCCGTTCCTTTTCTCAGCCGTATGTTCACTGAAAAAAAGAGGATGATAAAAGAAATAATCGAGGAGAAACCTGATATTCTTGCTATGTCTGTATTTGCCGATAATTACCAATGGAGTCTTGAAGTGGTACGTGAAGTACGTAAATACCACATGTGTATTACTGTATGGGGTGGAATGCATCCTACTTCCTGCTCGGAAGAAGTTATCAGTAGAGACGAGGTGGATTATATGATTGTAGGGGAGGGGGAAAACCCTTTTATGGAATTGCTCAAAGCGCTTGAAAAGAAGGAATCGCCAGAAAGAATTTCCAATTTGTGGATGAAGAAAAACGGCAAGGTAATTCGTAACAAGCCTAGATTATTAATGAATCCCAAAGCTTTTCCGGCTGTAGACAAAACCATATATGAAAAGTTTATCCCAATGAAGGACTATTACCTTACCGTTACCTCTAAGGGGTGTATTGCCCACTGCAGCTATTGTACGCAGAATTTTCTCTGGAAATGGGAAAAAGAAGAAGGATTAGGACATTTTCTCAGAGAAAAGCCTGTTGATATGGTATTAGACGAATTAAAGACAATGAAAAAACGTTATAGTATTCGTTATGTTGATATAAAAAATAATATACTTTCAGGTAATAGTAAATGGTTTGATGAGTTTCTTGCGCGTTATCCTGAAGAGATTCAGTTGCCTTTCAGAATAATGGGACATCCTTTGTTGTTTCAAAAAGACCTGGCAATCAAATTAAAAAAGGCAGGCTGTCATCATATTCAGATAGGAGTTGAATCATTAAATCCTGAAGTAAGAAGGAAAGTACTGCTTCGCAACGAGACTAACAAGCAGATTATCAGAGCACTTGATAATATTGAAAAAGCAGGTGTTAATTTTTCCGCAGATCTGATGTTGGGTCTTCCGGGAGAGTCGGAGGACGACTTGATTTTAGCTCTTAAAACTCTTGCAAAATATCGCAGACTCATACGTTCGTCCGTATTCTGGCTTCAGTACTTACCAAGTGTTGATATTACAATGATGGCAATGTCAAAAGGATATATAAACAAGAGAAATGAGATAAAAATTATTCAGGGGCTTCAGAATAACTATTTATCAACAGGCTCACCAATGGAGTCGCAGAGAATGAGAATACTCAAGACATATCATATCATGTTTCGCATGCTGCCTATTGTTTCTCAGAGAATTATGAATTTTCTGATAAACTCTGGAATATATCGCATATTCAGATATATCCCATTTCAAATATTTGCTATCATCGTTATCGATGTGTTTGTTTCTTTTGTGCGAAAAGACTATTATGCAAAATGGATTATGGGATGGTATGTTAAACAGTTGTTCAAACATCTTACTGGAAAGGTAGAGACAATTTCAGATTAAACATGATTAAAAGACAGTTGTGCGCTATTAAATCTATAGATGATGTAACAAAAATAAGTAAAGCTGTTCTTGCTTTCTTTAAAGCACAAAAGGATTTATAAAAAGAATGCCTATTAATAATATTGATTATATTTCGAAGCGTAAAAGAACATTGTTATGTAGAACTGCTTTAGCTCAGGGTGCTAAGATAATGGCAACAAGGTCAAAACAAGGATGCAGATACCATATGAAAGATACGGAAATTTTTAATTTCAGTCAACTTACGCCTGAAGGACTCTGCATACATGCATTTCATTCGGTGTATGCCTCATGCCTGAAGCTTCTGTATACAGGGAAGAAAAATAATATAGAAACGCCAATTTTTTGTCCAAATACGAATGGTTCCATAGAGTTTGAAATTATTGGGAAAAAGCATTCAAATATTTTGCAGCGTCTACTAAATGGATTAAAATACTATTTAAGGTGCATGGGCATCCCTTGTGATTATCAAATAAAACGTATTTTTATTAAAGTAACTGGCGTTAAAGATGTTTGTCCTATGGGGCACAAAGAAGGTGACATATTTGAATTTAATCTCGGTAATAAGTCGGAAATTTGTCCAGCATCTTTTGAGTCGTTATATCCTATGATTTGTTCCTTAAGTCTTCAAGAGCAGTTTAAGAAAGAAGTGACTGGACAGAATAATTCTGTCTGTTTACAATGTCCAAGCCATTTGGTTAGTATTAAGTATTCTATCCCATCAAAATAAAAAGAGTATTGCAATGGCAGGGAAAATGAGAAAAGTATCTCAGAGTATTAGGATAGGAAGCAAGCTTTTAAAATATAAATTATTAAAGAATCGTTTTCCTTTGATAGTACATTTACTGCTGACAAACCGTTGCAATCTTAAGTGTTTTTATTGCTACCCGCAAGTCTTTTCCCGTAAAATTGAGGATATTGATACAGAAACTTGGTTAAAAGTAATTGATGAGCTGCATAAAATGGGGACGGGAATTGTCACCCTTTTAGGAGGAGAACCTCTTTTATATAAAGGGATAGACAGGATTGTTGATCGTGTTAAAAAATACGGAATGATTTGTGAACTAGTTACCAATGGTTATTTTGTAGATAGAAAGATTGATATTGTAAAAAAAATGGATTCTGTTTGTATCAGTATAGACGGCGACGAAACTACAAACGACAGAAATAGAGGGGAAGGTTCATATAAAAAAGCAGTTGCAGCAATTGCCCGTACTACTTCTCTGGGAATTAAAACGAGAATAAAGGCTGTAATAACTAAAAGAAACCTTGATTCTTTTGACTATCTTTGTAATTTTGCAAAGGATTATGGTGTGGTTTTGACTTTTACACTGCCAAGTATTCATACTGAGAGCGAAGACCTAACGCTTAATTCTCAAGAAGCAAGGGATTTAATGAAAACCGTCAAACTCTACAAACAAAAAGGATTTCCTATTGGATATACTATGACAAGCTTAGATTTTATGATGAAATGGCCGTATAATTATTACTCATGGGTTGATTCGTCTTGTAAGAACCAATCTGAAAAAATATTGCCCTGTATACGGAATGATCTAACATGCTATATAGATGCTGATGGAATGGTGTATCCATGCGCAATTTTATGGTCGGATTTTCCCGGCAAAAATTTTTTAAAAGTGGGTATTCGTGAAGCTTGGAATAATCTTATTAATAAACCTTGTTACAGTTGCGGATATATTGGAGAGATAGAAATTAATTTAGTTCTCTCTTTGTCAATATCTAATATACTTGAATCGGCTCGTTACTACTTAAAGAGATAGATATGTTCTGTCAAGATCTTAAAAGATTGACTGATATTAAGCTAAAGATTATTTCTACTAGCTATGATTGTAATGCTTTTAAGGGTGTGAACGAGATATCATTAGCTCCAATTTTGTCACATGGTATTTGTCCATTCCTCTTGCATTTATGTTTTCCTTATTATGAAACCTTCCATGCGGGGGGAAGTTTCCCATGGGTGAAAGACCCTGATTCCGTTATAGTCCAGTGTCCGTATATAAAAGGAGCGGTTGAGATAGAGATTAGAAGGCGAAGAACCGGAAATAATATTGAGGTATACGGCTCAATAAGAAAAGTGAAAGGGGAATGTGTTTGGGGTTGCAAAGAGGGAATGAAGGTCGAGTTTGATTTAGCTCCCTTAAAAAATTTATGCTTTAGAGCTTATAATTTTCTTTTTCCTCATTTATTTTCATTAGGTTTAATAGAAGATGAGGATGTCGTTATGCAGGTTCAATGCCCAAAATCAACTGATACTATTTTTGAGCTTCTCAAAGAGAAATAAGCTTGCTTTACGAGGTATAATATTAATTTTATCATGGAGAAAAGAAAGATAATGAAAGCAGACATGATGGATAAATTTAGACGTAAGTCTGTGCTTATAACTGGGGCTTCTAAGGGGGTAGGTAAGGCTATAGCCGAGAGCTTGAGCCTTTACAATATGAAATTGGGCTTGATGGCACGCTCAGAGAATCTTCTCAAGCAAGTAGCAGAAGATGCAGAGACAAAAGGAAGCGAAGTATTGGTACTGCCTGTAGATTTAAGAAAAATGGAAGAAATGGAGAATGCGGTAAAGGAGTTCAAGGGAAAATTTGGCACCCCCGATTTTCTAATCAATAATGCCGGTTTTGGATTTCGAAGCTTTTGGAATGGAATATCTCTTGATACCGAGATTGATATGATTGCAGTCAACTATACGGCACCAGTAATACTCATTCGCTCGTTTCTGCCAGATATGATTAGTAAAAAAAGAGGACACATAATCAACATCAATTCAATTTCAGGCCTCTACGCCAGTCCTTATTTAGCTTCTTATTGTGCTAGCAAAGCTGCTTTGTTAGCGTATTCAACAAGTCTTGCTTATGAGTTGGAAAAGACGGATGTTAGGATTTCTTCGATTTTTTCTGGAGCAATTGATACTGAATTCTCGAAAAATTATAAAGGTTTTCAGAAAAAAAAGGGCATATTAAGTCCTTATGAGGTAGCAGAAAAAGTCTTGTCATTAATGATTCATCCTAAAGAGAGATTATTTATTGCCTCGTTTATAGAATTACTTGCTATCAAGATTGCAAATCTTAATCCGCTATTCTTTAGAAAAATAATTGAGTCAAAAAATACTCCTCCAGAAGAAGACAGATGATTATTAGAAAACTCTACAACGAAAGAATAGAAAGCTTTGCTACCCGTCTCCTCTACTTTATGAATACTATTGATACCTATTACCTCGTAGCTGGAATCTTGAGCTTCTTATTTTTATCTCAGGGTAAAATTAATTTTATGTTTTTTATAGTGCTTTTAGGAGCAGCCTATCTCTGCTTCAAAATCTCAGATTTCTATCCTGTATATCTTTTCTTTACTCCCTTATATCTCTTCTTCTTTTGCAAATTAGCCAGTTTTCATTCTTTAATAGCTCTCAAGATTCTAGGGATTAATATAGCAATCTTCGCTCTAATTCAGATTCTCTTTATGGGAATTCCGGATGCTATCATTGCCCGTGATGTTACTATTCCAGTAAGAAAGATCTACAAATCTCTCTTTACTATAGCTCCTACTACAGTGAGTTTTCTGATGTCGGTTTACTTTTCCACACTGTTGTCTTTTGTTCTGTATTTTAGGCCGAATCCATTCGTTAATCCCTGGGGATTGGGCCTCTGGGTGAGCCTACTGGGTGCTGCCTTCATTACCCGTAAGTTAAGACCCAAAAGTTTTGTCTCTCAAGATTTCAAGCCAGTGATAGAGAAAGGGCGAACAGAAAGAGTCATTCTTCTAAACATCGATGGTTGCCGACTGGACAGATTCTATGAAGCAAAGCTGCCATTTCTAACTTCTTTAGAGAAAGAATCAAGTTATTTTTCTAAAGGGTTACAGACCGTTTATCGGGCACTAACCAATCCTGCCTTTGCAAGCATCTTGACAGGAACTACTCCTGATATTCATGGGGTAATGGATAACAACCTTGGCCGACGCATCAGAGTAGAAGGGCTTCCAGATCTGGTAAAGACTATTCTCTATGGCTCCATGCATGTCAGGCATTTTTCTAAGACCCACTGGCAGACTAAAGTCGTCTCACTTCCTGTCCACAGTATTTACCGCACAGATGAGGTTATGTTTGACTGGTTAAAAGCGGATTTATTAAGTGAAAATGAGACTCGGCTCTTCATTGCGGACCTGAGTGAGGTGGACTTTCTTGGGCATGCTTATGGAAGCGAATCCCATCAGTATCTGGAAGCTCTTAAGAAAGCAGATAGACGGATTGAAGCTTTTTTTGGCTGGCTGAATAATAATAATTTACTCAAGGATACCGTAGTCATCATCTGTTCCGACCATGGAATTGTGAGAATAGACCATTCCTATCTCATCTTTCAGGCAGAGAAATTCGTTCCTTTTATTATTACAGGGGAAGGAATAAAGAAGTATAATCCTCTGGACTTTGAGGCTTCCATTATGGATATTGCACCAACCATAAGTTATCTCTTAGGAATAAAGTATCCTGATAGTTGTAAGGGAAGGGTATTTATGGAAGCGATAGTCCAATAGTACCTTTTTGACAGAAGATGTCAGAGATTGCTGAAGTATAGACGGAATGAGGGAGGTTATGCGCAAAGTTGCTTTATTATCCACAAATAGTCCCGAAAAAATTATTTCCCACTGTCGTAAGCTGTATAATTTAGGATGGAAGTTGCTCGGAACGAGAGAAACAGTTATGGTGATGAAACAAGAAGGCATCCCAATTGAGGATGTGAGTGAATTCACTAACGTCGGTTATGAATATGGAATTCCACCTACCCTGCATCCTAAAATTGAGCAGGCGCTAACAACTAATACTATAGAGAGAATTGACCTGGTATACGACGTGCCTTATCCTCTTAACTTGGGGAATGATGTAGGTGGTAGGACTTTATTAGGATTAGGGATAAAGGGTGATCGAATTGTAATAATGAATGAAAAAGATTTTAAAAGAATAATAGATTTATTGGAATCAAAAAAAAGGCTTCCCGATGAGGTTCGTAGTGAGCTGAGCGCTAAAGCCGCCTTTGAGATCGCCAGCCATTATCTTGCACTTTCCCAGGGCTATTCAAATCGGCATGAATGCATCTTGGGAAGCTATACTACAACCTGTCGTGAAGGAGAAAATCCATATCAGGTTCCCTGCGAATTATTTGCAATTGATAGCCATGATAAATTTGCTCTTTTTCGTTTTACCCAGATTTCAGGCGAGCCCCTGTGTTTTACTAACACTGCAGATATGGATAATGTCGTGACCACTCTCGTTAAATTGAAAGCGGCGTTTACATTGAACTTTAAAAAAACGCCATACATTGCTGTTGCTGCGAAACATGGCAATCCCTGTGGATTAGCTGTAGATTGGAACCACAAAGACGAAGTTATCACAAAGGCTTTATGGGGTAATCCTCAGGCTGTTTGGGGTGGCGAATTTATATGTAATTTTACTATTGATAAAGAATTGTCACAACTTTTACTTAAAAGCGAAAAACGGCAACAAGGCTATGGTCACTCAAAATGGATGCTGGATGTCATAATAGCACCTTCATTTTCTCCTGAAGCCATTTCAATTTTAGGTAAGAGAAAACGGACTAAATTATTGATAAATCCTGCACTTAGCTCATCAGATCTATTGTTGGATAAATGGTCATATAGATTTGTGCGCGGCGGCTTTCTTCGCCAGCCAGCCAGCTCTTATATCCTAAGTTTTGATAGTCTTATATCAAAAACATATGACCTTTTTGGTTTAGAATCTATCCTGATTGCTTGGGTAGTAGCATATACTTCTTTTTATGGTGGGAATGAAATTGCCTTAGCCAAAGATTTTAGGTTGATAGGAGTAGGTGGTGGTCCATCAACGGTAATGGCGGCCCAACATGCAGTCGAATGGTCTAAAACCTACAGCCGGGATATCAAAAATGCTAGTTTCGCTGCTGACGCATTCTTCCCATTTGTGGATGCACCAGAGGTTCTTGTGAAGGCAGGATGTAAAAGTGGGGTCGTTCCCTCTGGAGGAGAAAATCACAGATTAGTTTTTGAATATTTTAAAAATCAATCCGTTGCAGTAGGTTTTATTCCAGAACAATACAGAGGATTTTGTCGACATTAAGCCTTGCAATTCCACCTCTCCGCAGTATCTACCGTACCGGCCTGAGCGAAGTGAACTTCATGGGTCATGCCTATCTCCTCTTTCAGGCAGAGAAATTCTTTCCTTTTATTTATTGCAGGGGAAGGAATAAAGAAGTACAATCAATAAGTTATCTTTTAGGAATAACGTATCCTGACCATCGTCAGGGATGGGTATTTAAGGAGGTTCTGGATTGAAGGTATTATTGATTCGTCCGCGGGTTGTAGAATATCTTAGCAGTCAATCGGCAGAGAGCTTTGAGGGAGCCATTGGTCTGGTGCCTCCTTTAGGGCTGGCATATCTTGCCGCTTCTCTAGAGAGAGAAAGTCACAAGGTGGCCATCATGGACTGCCAGGCACTAGGATTAGGCCCCCAGGAGATAAGGAAGGAGATTTTAAAAGAAAGCCCCCAGGTAGTTGGAATAAGCGCCATGACAACCAATATTCGGGGAGCATTAGAATCAGCGAGAATTGCCAAGGAGTGTAAAGCAATAACCGTAATTGGTGGGCCGCATATGATGATTTTTCCCAAGGAGACTCTTTCTTACGAATTTATCGATTACGGTATTGGAGGTGAAGGAGAATATGTTCTAAATGAACTCCTTCTTGCCATAGAAAAGAAGGGAGGTGTTAGTGACATAAAAGGACTCATTTATCGAGAGAATGAGAGAATAATAGTCAATGAGCCAGCCATAGTGGATGACCTGGATCAACTACCTATTCCTGCTTATCATCTCTTGCCTTTGGAGAGATACGAGATGGTCAACACAGGCAATAAGTTAGTTTCTCTCATTACTATTCGGGGCTGTCCTTATAAATGCGGCTTCTGTTATCGTAGTCCAATCTCAAGGATTATTCGCAAGCGAGATCCTCTGAAGGTGGTGGATGAAATTGAATACTTTTATGAGAAGTATGGGATAAAAGAGATTAATTTTGTCAATGAATCCATTACCCTTGGCAGGGAACATCTCAAGAGAATTTGTCAGGAAATATTAAAGAGAAATCTTAAGATTAACTGGCAATCTCCAGCACGCGTAGATCAGGTAACAGAAGAACTTTTGCGGCTGATGAAGGAATCCGGCTGTCAGGTTTTGAGGTTCGGTGTGGAATCAGGAAATCAGAATATCTTAGATATAATCGATAAAAGGACTACCTTAAGTCAAATAGAAACTGCCTTTTCCCTCTGTAATAAGATAGGGATAGAAACTGTGGCCTATTTCATCATTGGCTATCTTGGCGAAACGGAAGAGACGATCAAAGAAACCATCGCCCTTGCCAGAAAGATATCCCCCACTTACGCTACCTTCTTCCCCGCCACTCCTATGCCACAGACTTCTCTCTTCGCATTCTCCGTTCAGGCAGGATTGGTGGAAGGTGACTACTGGAGAGACTTTACCCTGGGGAAAAGGAACGATAGCCTTCCCTTTCTTTTCCCCGGTGCCGGAGAATGGGTGGTAAAGGCCTACCGCTCTCTCTATTTCCGGCCGAGTTATATACTGAAGAGTCTAAAGAAGATTAATTCATGGAAGAATCTTAAGAAATATAGTCTGGCTGCCTGGGCTCTGCTCAAGATGAAGTTTAAGAGAAGAAAACGATGAAAAAAGATAATGATTTAGCAAAGGAGATAAACAGAGTATTCTATGAGGTGGAAGCGAAGGAATATGATAGTCGCCATCCAGAGGTCTTAAAAGGAGATTCCCTCTGGTGGGATAGTATTGGCAGGAAGTATATCACTGAAACGAGAAGCATATCCTTACTGGATATTGGAACAGGAACCGGCTTTGTGGTAAATATCCTGTCTCAGTATCTTAAGGGCACCAATAAGATTATCTGCTACGATCTGAGTAGAGAGATGCTCCAGGAGGCAAGAGTAAAATTGAGGAATGTCCCTGATGTTAGTTTCTTAGTGGGAGATGCTGAACAGCTGCCTTTCAGCAAAGAAAGCGTAGATATAGTCTCTATGAACTCTGTTCTACACCATTTGCCTAATTATCAACTATTATTGAAAGAAATAGACAGGGTGTTAAAGAAAAAGGGGATATTCCTTATGGCCCATGAGCCGAATAAGCTCTTCTTCAAGTCTCCTTTAGTAAGGATAGCTGCCTCTCTCTACAAGTTAATTGGCGGGAGGATGAAGATTACAGAATATATGCAGTCCGAGATTAATCGTCAGCTAAAAAAGGAAGGATTGATTACTGTTGATCTCTCGCAAGAGGAGATAATCAGTCTGGTCGATTATCACTCCCCTATAGAACAGAGAAATATCACAATCTCCAAGAATAAGGGGTTTATTCCCCAAGAGTTACTTAAATCTTTCTTTCCAAAATATAAACTTTTGGAACTTAAAGAATACTCTACTTTCTTCCATCGCCCATTCTTGGAAAGGTCGTCTCCTCTATCATTTTTTCTAAAGATGACACGTAAGCTATTCTTAGGAAAGGGCAATCTCTTTAGTTGGGTGGTTAAAAAGTGAAAGTAACATTTATTGCCACGGGTGCGGAGAATATATCCTTAGAGGCTCTCTCTGCCATGCTCAAAAAACACGGTCACCAAACTCATTTGGCTTTTGACCGTGCCCTTTTTAAAACGCGACCATTGGGCAATCTTTGCTATGAAAAGCTATTTTTGGGAAATCAAGAGGAGAGTACTAAAAAGGCTTGATTATGAAAGGAAATAAATTACCCACAAGATTTGATAAATTTTCGTGGTTAGTTCTAGTATTCTTTGTTCTTTTGCTTTTAAGTCGCGTCTTATTCTTGACTTCAGATTCTTTTAGGTCTGGCTTTGATGTTGAAGAGAAATGCGTTGGTTATAATGCCCGGAATAAAGTGCTTTTTGATAATTGGGAATCAGGAGGAGATTATCAACCCATGGCATTCAACCCTTTAAGCAATCTCATAAGTTATTTGTCTTTTTCGTCTTTAGGGGTGGGATTATTTTCATTGCGCATTCCATATGCCCTGCTATCCATTTTGGGATTTGTGCTCTATTATCTTGTTTTAAAAAAAGAATTTAATCGCTACTTTTCTTTTTTGGGTACAATGTTCCTGAGTTCCATAACCTATATTGCTGCTATGAATCGTACTGCTATATGTGAGAATCTATTTCTATTTTTAACCATTGCTACGTTATTTTTTTACCAGAAAGGATTGAAATACTATAAATATTTTTTTGGGGTAGGATTATTCTCATTCTTAACCCTAGTAGCTAAATTAAATGGTGCCATTTTTACCTTGGCCACTTTTGCAGCAGTCTCTTTTTTCATCTTCAGAAAAAAGGGGGAAAGGAAGAAGATATTTCCCCCCTTTTTTGCTGGGATTGCCTTAGGCTTGCTTATATGGGTAGTTTCATTGTTGCCCTTTCATCAGGTTGGCTATTTCCCAACCCTTAAATGGCTTATACTTGCTAATACTCAACTAATTGATATTTATCAATCTGATGTAAGTGTTCAGGTTCTCAATTCTTTTAGAGCAGTAATAAATAGCATTCAAAGTAATTTTCGACTAACTCCTATGGTAATTAACGGTACGCTTCCTTATACTACCTTATTAGGGCTGACAAGTATTTGGGTTATTTTTTATTATTGTAAAAGGATATCTGAATTAGATAAGTTTAGTATTCTTTGGCTTATAGTTGGAATATTGTTCATTAATCTTTTTTGTCTTAACGAAAAAAGATTGGTTTTGATTATTCCTGCTATGGTTTATCTTATAGTTAAAACATTTACTCTGCTTTGGAATAATCGTAATAATAAAGGATTCATTCATCCTCAGGCAGTAGCAGTCTTATTCATTGGGTTCCTTTTAATTTTTTCCTCCTGGCTTTGGCGGTTTAGCCAACACAATATTCACAATACTATTTTCCCTCTACCTGGTAGAAATACGATATTATTTCTCTCACTCTTTATTGGAATTTGCTTAGCTTTGCTGTTTAATAGAATTAGAAATCCCATGAAATATTGCTACCTAAGAAAATTAGCCGTGAGGTTATATTCTTTTTCTTTCTTATTTGCCATAGTGATAAGTAATTATCACAATATTGATAACTTTTTTCTATCAAGACAGAATATGAGTTTTCAGGCATCCCGAGATTTAGGAAGGATATTGGAACCGACTACTATTGTAGGAACAGAGTTGGCCTATCGCTTCCTAGGTTTTGAGAATTGCCACAAGTTTATATTTAAACATGACGGTGGAAAACATAATATCAATAAGGATATTGCCCATATTTTGGAAAGAGACGATATCAGGTATTTTTGTTTAAACATGGATAGGAATAAAAGATTAGACGATCCTAATATCAAAAAGATGCTCTCTTATTATCCGAAGGCTAAACTATTAAAAATTTATAAGTGTGGACGTTTCTCCTTTGCTCTGTTTGATAAAGGTCTCGTAGCAATGGATAAACAAGCTCCTGAAGTAAAAAAATTAGAAGAAAGAATTAACTAATTGAAACAAAAAATCAAATATATAATTTTTGCTGCTTTATTAGGTTTAATTATAGGTTTTTTATATAACCACATCGTAATTCCAGACTCTTATAGAAGAGAGTTTTTTTGTTATAAGCGTTCTGTTAAGCTAAAAAATTCAAACTATATTGAGATGTCTTTTCCAATTCTGCATAAAGAGACACATTCCTTAAAGATATCTTCACCCGAAGATAAAAAGAAAAAGATTGTAGTGAATGATAGTATTTTAATGTCATGGAAAACAAAGCCTCCTCGTAAAAAGCATTCTAAATCTGTTGATTACATTCTAATCCCGCCAGAAAAGTTAAACGTTGGTAAAAACTCTTTTAAAATATATCTTTCCTCCAATATTTCTACATGGGTAACGATGAGATTGGAGAATTATAAAGGGGAAACCAATAATCAGATATTTATTCTTTTTAAAGATTCGCATATTCTGCCTTTAAGAGAAAGTCCTATTACATATTTATACTCAGTCTTGATTATCCTGTTTATATATTTGTTTTTGTTATGGAGAGCAGGAGAGCATATTTATTCAAAAATTCTCATTTCACTTCTGCCTGCTAACATTCTATTATTGTCGGCGTATATAATTCTAGCAACACTTGGCCTGAGATTATTTGTAACATCCTGTTATTTTTGGATGTTGCAAGCAGTTTCATTAGCTCTTGCATGTTGTATGGTTTTTTATAATTACAATAAGAAAATAATGATGAAAAATATTGGAAAACTACATCTAAATAATTGTTTGACATATCTGCGTTCATGGACGATAGCATTCTGGCAATGGTTAAAACCAAGACCATTCAGCGATAAATGTATAATTTTATTTATATTTCTTATTACTGTACGTGCATTATTATTGATTATTCATTTAGAGATAATACTAAAACAACTGACAAATATTGCATATTTCGCATTATATCTGGGTGTTATTATTAAATTCGTAACATTAATAATAGAAAAGGATTAGAAATAAGAAAATGCCATATGAATTTTAAAAAACATTATATTATATATTTGTTAATCGGTTTTATAATTTTGTTAATTCCTCTGACATGGTATGGAGCGTATGGAAATGCAAATAATATGCTTATTGCTGGTGGGGATCAGGGTTGGCTTATTAATATGAAGTCTGTTTTAAATATACAAAATATAATAAATTCATGGGATAGCAAGTGCTTTTTAGGAGGAAGGGGTCTGCCTGATGTGATTCAATTCCCAGCTCTTCTTTTAACACTTGTATTATCTGGAACTGAGTTATCACTGTCATTAATAAATAAGTGCTTCTTTGTTTTTCCATTTATATTGATGTGCTTTTCAATAGGAATTTATTTATGGACAGTTAATCTTTCGGCAAGAAAAACAACTCTGTTTTTTATTACAGGCGCATTTTTTTATCTCTTTAATTCTTACATTGCTCTTGCTATGCCGGCTCCTGCGGTTATATTTGCCTATTGCGGACTGCCTCTGATTCTGGCTGTTTTAGAAAGAGAAACACAAAATTTTAAAAACATACTTAAAAAAGCGTTATTAATCAATCTTATATTATTTATATGCCTATACACTTTTATGAATCTTTGCTATGTCGGTATTTACATTATGGTGATTGGATTATATATCTTTTTAAAGTTCATATTTACCAGCAGCAAGTTAATTTTCCTTAAGAAAAATACGATATTGTTTATATTGACTCTGGCTTTTTTCTCAGTAATACATCTCTTCTGGTATTCTGAATACTACAGTTTTTATAAAGCTGCATATAAGACAGTGCATATAGCGGCAGGTAAGACTTCCTCAGAAAAAAAAATCCCAATCAGGGGAAAATTAAAGGGATTGAGAGAACTTCATGTCAGTGAAGGGCAAACAACTGAAGGACTTATAGGTCATCGCGCTATTGCCTATGATAAAGACAGATTGAAGGGAATTTACAGAAACGAATTTTACATGTCAAGGCCAATAAAAGCATGTAGTTTATTTCTTGTGTTTGTAGCTTTTTCCTCTCTATTTCTATGCAAAAAAGACAAAAACATAATTATCTTTAGCTTAATAGCTTTACTTACCTCTTTTCTGGGTAAAGGGACAAGTCCTCCTTTCGCAGTTATTTTTAGAATTTTATTTAAATATTTTCATGGATTCCTGATTTATAGAAATCCTGATAAGTTCTTTTTTGCATATAATTTCGCAATCAGCTTTTTGCTGGCAGCATCTGCAAATAAACTTTACATCAATTTTAAGTCAGAGAAAAAAGTAACTCAGAAAAAAGTATTCTCTATCTCCGTTATTTTTCTTTCTTTTCTGTGTCTCTTTTTTATTTCTCAACCTTTCTGGAACGGGAAGCTTCTTTATCACGATATGAAAGCTCCAATTAAGCCATTTCTGTGTAAACTGCCTCAATACTGGATAAACATGAGAAATTACATAAATAAAACTCCTGATTTTGATAAAAGCAGGATTTTTGTTGTTCCTGATACCGGTTATGGAAGAGACCTTGAATGGGAAGTGGGGTATGGAGGTATAGATGTATCAAGATATCTTCTGGATGGAGGCGTGATTAATAAGCCGTTTGCATCTTATTACATCATTAATAAGGATTGGAATAAACACTTTATATGGTTTCTCTTTGATTCCTTGACAAGAAATGAGTCTCCTTATTTGAAAAATGTTTTTAACTTTGCAGGCATATCGCATATTCTGCTCCAGAATGATCTTAAGAAAATCTGCTCAATGGAAAAACCCGAAAGATATATAGAGATTTTAAAACATCAAAAAGGAATAGGAGAAGAGAATAAATTCGGGGAACTGACGCTTTATAATGCAGGCACAGCTTTTGAAAATATTAATATTGCAGATGAATTATGTTGTGTATCAGGAGGATATGAGGGACTTCTTGCTATTTCTAATTTCGGAGAATTGAGAAATTTTAAAGCTCTTTTATTTCCAGAACAAAACTCAGTAGAAATAAATAAATTATTACTACCTAGAATTGATAAATTAATATTAGTCAATTCGTCCTTCAAAGATGTTGTTTTAAATATGCTTAAATCAGACGGCAATATAGAAATACTTACCTCAATGCCGGAAGTAAATACAGGGAATTATCAAGTGGAATGGGTGCTTTGCTCAAGATTCTTTGATGATGGATTACTTGATGTTTCAGGTTTTAACTATCTTAAAAAAATAGGAAATTCTCCATTTTGCCGCTCTTTAGTAAGGAACCCTTATTTTTACCTCACGAAAAGCACCAGTCCTCTGAAATTCGACTACGAGGCAAAAACCAAGGATGAATATTATCTTTTTGCAAGAGCAGGATGTTTCCCTGAAGCTGCTGATATTAAATTAAAATTTGCAAATACAATAAGAGAAGTATCACTTAAAAATCTTTCTCATTATGGATTTAGATGGGTTAATCTTGGAAAGTTTAATTTTTCTAAGGGGAGTAATCCTGTTGAATTAACAGGAAACGGCAAAAAAATTGTAATCAGCGAATTTCTTCTGGTTAAGGTATCTCAATATGAAAGAATCATGAAAGATATTTCCAATACGCTTTCTGAGAATAAGATTGCCTGTGAATATTATTTCTCCAATACATCATTTGGAACAGAGTCAAAGCTTGTTGAAGCGCGTTTTTCCATTCCTGATGATAATAAATATCTTATTCGCTTATTCCCAAATGAAGCAGGGAATAAAGAAGTTTTAGTTGATGGGGGAAAATATGGAATTTCAATTTCAGGTGAAGAGATTTATTTTACAGAAGGAATACATGAAATTATTTCGCCCGATGGTGGAATAATAAGTATATCTCAAATCCCAGAGAAAAATGGGAAATCAGCTATTATTCCTGATAATATTACATATTTAAAAAGCACTCCCACAAAGCGGATTTTAAAGATGTCAACTGATCTTCCTGCGGAGATATTATATTTCAATGAAACCTTTGACAAGGGCTGGCAGGCAAAAATAGACGGGGAAATAGCAAAAAAACATTTTGTAATTAATGGTTTTTCTAATGGTTTCCTGTTTGATAAGATAGTTCCAGGGGAACATAAGGTAGAACTGGAATTTCTGCCTCAACGTGGACATGTTGTTAGATTATGGATATCAGGAGTTTCTGTTTTAATTGCGATAATAATTTTAATATTTTTGAGAAAGAAAAGAAAGCATCTCAACAATTTTTAGCTAAAAGTGTAAAAATCCGCCACGTTGTTAGATTTAGGAGAAAGTTTGCAAAATCGATTATTAAAACTTTTATTTGTTAATGTTGTTAATGATCCAGAGACCACACTTGAAGACTATCCTATTGGCTTATATTATATATTAAGTAATATAAAAAAGAACTTTCCAGAAAAAGTAGAATGCCGGTTTATTTATAAAAATTATTATCAAGAACTTGAGTATTATAACCCTGATATTGTATTGCTTTCTTCTATGTCATGTTCTTACACGATGGCTAGAAGATATGCAGAAAAAGCTAAAAATAAAAATAAACCTGTTGTTATTGGAGGGTGTCATATAACGACTTTGCCTATTAGTTTCTCTAAATATTTTGATATAGGAGTTATTGGAGAAGCTGAATATATTATTATTGAGTTAATTAAAAATTATTGTCGGAATAATTTTAAATTTAACTATAGCCAACTAGAAAAAGTTAAAAGCTTAGTCTTTAGAAAAGATAATAAGTTGTTTTTCACTTCACCAGCTAATGAGATAGAAAATTTGGATAAACTACCTCTTCCGGATCGTTCTCCAATTATAGGAACAAACTTAAGGCCATTCATATTTACAAGTAGAGGATGCCCTTACAAATGCTCATATTGTGCTGCAACAACTCTAAGAAAAAAAATAGGATATCATTCATCTGAATATGTTTTAGATGATATAAAACAAGTGTTAAAAAGCAACAATACTAACCACATAATTTTATATGACGATTTATTCACAATAAATAAAAAAAGGGTTGAGACTATGATCAAAGCTTTAGAAAAAAATAGTCTTTTAGGAAAATTAAGTTTTACTATTCAAACTCGAGCGAATTTAGTTGATAAAGAATTAGTTACTCTATTAAATCGTATGGGTGTAAAGTATGCTTCTATGGGCTTGGACAGTGGAAATCAAGAGATATTAAATTATTTAAAAGGAAAGAATATAACTGTGGAGGATAACTATAGAGCAGTTTCTTTACTAAAAGGAAAAAGGATTTTGACATATTCATCGTTTATCATTGGTTCTCCTAGAGAGACGGAATCTCAGATTATGGATACCTATAAATTCATATTAAGGTCAGGGATTACTCTTTTTGATGTTTTATTGTTAACACCACTACCTGGAACGCCTATATGGACTGAAGCGCTGAAGAAGGGGTTAGTTAATGAAAATGAAGATTTTGATTGGGGAAGCATTAATTACCAAAGACCTCATACATTAAAAAACCCAATTATCCTATCAGAAACAATGACTATGGAAAGACTCTTTAAATACTTAAAAAAATTTCAATATTTAAAATTAAAAATCGGCTATCGATTCTTAAGAACGAAATACAGATGGCAATATTTAAAAGAAAAAAATATTTTTAGTATTGCAAAACAATTAATAAAGCCAGCTTCACATTAGCAAAAATGGAAGGTTGAAACATTGAAAATAGCAGTTTTGATAGGACGAATAGCGCAGATTGGCGGTGTGCTTATTGCCGCATTTGAAGAGGTCAGGTATTTAAGAAAATTGGGGTATGATGCTGAGCTTGTTGTTCTAAAAGAAACGAATTTTGCTTACCAAGATCTTGCAGATGATATTCCAATCAGGTTTCTCTCAAGAGAATTCAGCTGGATTTTCAAAAAGTCTTTTAGGATTCCGTTCTTTTCATTTTTCTCACTCTTCCATCTTACTGCTCCAATTGCTGCATCGCGTGTTATCAAAAATAATGAATATGATATTGTCATTGTCCATGAAACCTACAACTGTTTTAGCGCGCTTGCATTAAAGAAAAAAAGAGGGATTCCTTTTATCGCTTTCCTGTGGGATCCAATAACTTATATCCTGCCAAGAGTCTATAAGCAAAGATTCCTAGGAAATTTTCTTTTTCTCTTAATGCCTTTAGCTCGATATCTGGATAAGAAAATAGTTGAAGAGGCAGATTCTGTTATATTGGGTTCGAATGTACATAAGAACAAATTTAAAGGATTAGGTAATATAGAAAAGACGGAGTTGGAGATAATTCCACCGGGATGTTATCCTTTACAAGAGCTGCCAAAGGAGAGAAAAGGATATATTTTGGCTTTAACCAAATGGGATATCGGTAAGAATCCGTGTTTTCTTCTGAATGTGTTGAAGTATTTAAAAAACAAGGAAGTAAAGATGGTGGTAGCTGGCAACTGGGTGCAGCAGCATGTGTATGACGAATTTATAAAAAAAGCAAAAGAATACAATTTGCTAGATAGAATTGAAATAACAGGTAGAATTGATGAAAAAACAAAAAAGGAATTTCTTTCTGAAGCTCTGGTTCTTGTTCATCCGATTTTTGAGGCATTCGGTATGATGTGTCTTGAAGCTGCTGGCTGCGGATGTTCTTTTATAATTCCTAAGGGTTCCGGCGTTACTGATTTATTTATTAATGGAGAACATGGATATTTCCCTGAAGAAGGAGATTTGGGAAAGTATGTTAAAAAAATAGATTATTTAATTGATAATCCTGATACTGCTTTTGAAATGGGAAGAGGAGCATGGGAAGTAGCTAAGAAAAATACATGGAAGGAACATGCGATTAAGATAAGTGAACTTATAAAAGTCCATTTAAATGACAAATGAATTTTGGAATTTATAAAATATGTCTATAAAAACCTCTAATCTTAAGTCCATGGAGGGGTATGATAAGCTTCATAAAGAAGGTGGCTTTGCTGATGAGAGAGAAAGTTATGAAGTTGTCGCTGCTTTGCTAAAAGGCAAGAGAGCTGTTGATATTGGATGCGGCAGCGGTTTTATAGAATCTATCTGCAGTGATATTATTGGTTGCGATTTTTCCTTTGAAGCCCTTCAAATTGCAAGAGCTAACGGAGCTAAGCGGTTGATCCAGTGCTCTGCGGATAATTTGCCCTTTAAGGAAAACAGTTTTGAGGTATCTGTGAGTTTTGGTGTTCTTGAACATATAATTAATCAAGAAGAAGCTATTTCTGAAATGGCTCGAATTTCAGAGGCGCAGATTTTCATTGTTCATGCAAGCCTGCCATACGGACTGGAATTAATCAGAAAACCTATTCTTCGTCTATTCGGATTGAAAGACCAGCCTGTAGAGATTCCATTTTCAAGGGATAGGCTGAAGAAGCTCGTAAATAATAGCGGATTAAAGATTATATTTGAGGGATTCTGGAACTATGTTGACCTGAGATGGCTGTTTAGATGGATACCTTATGGAATTGTTAAATGGCCATCACATCATTTATTGATAACAATTAAAAGCAAAAATATTAGAAGAGAATTTACAGGAGAGATTTTTTGAATTTTAAAAAATATTTTCATGTTGCTATTCAAAACCCTTTTACATGTCTATATGCAGGTTTTCATCTTCTGAGAAGATGTATCCCCTTTGAATACAATCTTCTTAACGGATACAGCATATCTCCTGATTTAGTTACCATGTTAATAACGAAGAGATGTAATTTTAATTGCAGCTTTTGCGCATCTAATTCTTTACAGGCAAGCGCTCTAAGCTGTAATGAGTTATCAACACAGGAGATAAAAAATCTCATAGACCAGCTCACCGGTTTCAAACCGTCCATATATTTTAACGGAGGAGAGCCCTTTCTAAGGAAGGATATCTTTGAGCTAATCAATTATGTAAAACAGAAAAAAATGATAGCGGCTTTAACAACAAACGGCAGTATGTTAACCTCAAAAAATATTGATATGCTGATTGATTCAAAGCTAGATTTTCTATCAGTCTCAATAGACGGTCCGGAGGAGTATCATGACAAAGCCAGAGGTTATAAAGGCGCTTTTAAAAAAGCGACACAGGGATTGAAATTATTGGTTAAAAGAAGAAACGAAAGAAAACTTAGGATTCCCCATATACGTTTGGCAAGCATCATGAGTCATGAAAACATAGAAAATTCCAGATATATTCTTCAGCTTGCCAATGACATTCCTGTTGACGAGCTGGCTTTTGGAAATCTGATGTTTTATACACCGCAGGTTGTAGAAGCGCAATCCAAGTTCTGCAAAAAGAAAAAAACAGGTGGGAATCACATACTCGGGCTAAAAGTGCCAAATGACTATAAGTTTAAGATAGATATAAAGCAAATCAAAAAATTTATAAAGGAAGCGCCGAATATTTCGAAAATTCCAATTTATTTTGCTATGCATAACATAAATGATACGATAGAAGATTATTATTCACTGAAGTATCCTTCTATAAAATCCAGGTGTTTAAGTCCATGGTATTCTGCAGTAATAGAGCCGAATGGAGATTTAACTCCCTGTCAAGGGTATGTAGTCGGAAATATCAGAAAGGTGAAATTCAAGGATATTTGGAATAATAAAAAAATGTTAAAGTTCAGACAAGTTAGGGGAAAATATCCATTTCCTGCATGTTTCAGATGTTTGGAAGGGCAAAAAATTGTTTTTTAAATTATGATAGCTTTTGTTTCTAATAACGGAAATGTTCAAAATACAGTTGTCCCTGTCCATTTTCTTAATATGTCTGCGTTTTTAACCAGTCATGGGATTGAGAATGATATTATTGAAATTAAAGAGCCTGCTAATGTCAAAAGGAAATCAATAGATTATTATGACGAGCTTTTGATCGAGAAGCTTAAAAAGCGCAAATACGAGTACGTTGGATTGTCTAGCTATACAACAGACTATAACTGTACTATCTCTCTTATTAGAAAGATAAAAGAAGCCCTGCCGGATGTAAAGGTTATACTAGGAGGGGTCCATGTAACATTAATGCCCAGAGATCCTTTTATGTCCAATGCACCTGTAGATATCGTAGTAATCGGAGAGGGAGAATTCCCTTTGTTGGATATACTTAAAAACGAAAAACCGCTTGAAGAAATTGAGAGTGTTTGTTTTTTAAAGAACGATAAAGTTGTGGTCAATAAATACATGCCTCTGACTCCTGACATGTCTCATATACCTGTACCTAGTTATAATAAAATTGATATGGAATTTTATCTATATCCTAATAATTTTGGCATCAGGTTCATGACAGTTTCGTCAGTGCATATTTTTACTGGATTCGGATGTCCATTTAACTGCACTTTTTGTGCAAGTGCCAGTTTATATAAAGCACAGGGCTTCCATAAAATTGTAAGATATAAAAGCATGGAACAGGTTTTTGATGAGATAAATTTTTTAAGAAGTAATTACGGGCTTGAAGCTCTGTATGTCCAGGATGATACGTTCACTCTTAAGAAACAAAGAGTGTATGAATTCTGTGACAGATTAATAAAAGAAAAAATTAATATGCTATGGGCCGCTGAAACCAGAGTCAATTTAATAGATGAGGATCTTGTTAAAAAAATGAAGGAAGCCGGCTGCTGCCAGCTTGATTTCGGTGTGGAATCCGCTACTCAGGAAGCATTGGACAGGATGAAAAAAGGTGTTACTATAGAAGATACTCATAAGGCGTTCGCAATATGTGGAAAATACCGCATGAGAACCGGTGCGAATATTATGTTGAATACTCCAGGTGAGACTGTTGATGATATTAATATTTTAAAGGAGTTTCTTAAAAAGCTCAAAGCAAGTGTTTACTATCTGGCATTAACAGTTCCTTTTTTGGGCACAGAAATATATGATCAGTATGTAAATCCCAAACTGAAGCTCGAGGAATATAAGTTATTTGAAAATCCATATCTTTATGGAACAATTATAGATAGGAGATTCAAACTTGCAAAACATAATCTACCGCTTGAGAGCATTTTAATGAAATTAAGAATGCGCTTCGTTATGCCAAAGATACTTTTTTCTGTTCCTCTTGAGATGTACTATTTGAAATACTTTATACGGTCTAAATATAAATGTGCAATTATTAAAACAATAATTAAAAATATTATATCCTTTCTGTGTAACGGTCTCGGTTTCTTGTCGCATTTAATTTTAAAAAGATAGAATGTAAAGGATGAAAATAGTTTTTTTTGATTTAAACAGGCTGGATTTTGAAGGCGGGTGTGAAAAGCAGATTGCAGCTATGGCTAACGCTCTGGCTGAGAATTGGCATGAGGTTAGTATAATATGCAATAGCTTTTTATATGTCAGAGTGCGTCCAAGATTTGAAAATATTTTGTATGCGGTTTTAGGGCTTAAGAACAGGCATGAAACAAAAAATATGTTGAAGTTAGAAAGAAACTGCGGAAAAGCAAGGATTAATAATCTCTCCTTGAAGTTTCATATCCCGTGTTCAGATTATAGAAAACAGATAATTAGAAAGCTAATTGAGGCAGAAATAATCTACTGTAAAAATGAGTTCATGGACCTTTTGTATCTATATATTCTTATAGGAAGGGAAAATTTCAGGAAAGTTGTCATTGGCGTTCACACAGCAATTTTTCTTCAAAAAGCAGATTCAATTCATAGCAGGATTCATAACATGCTGTACTTTAGCCGAATATACAAAAAGTTGTTGCAACTGAGTGGAGCGATTCATGTTCCTAATTCATCTTATGTCGATTCTATATCCGTGAAATATAAAGTGGGAAAATCCAAAGTTCACTATATCCCATACATTGTTAGCGGGAATGAATTTAAAATACCTGCAAAAAGATCTTCGGACAGGTTCCAGATACTCTTTGCAGGCAGATTGACTGAACAAAAAGGTGTTGATTATTTGAGAGATTTAATCAAGAGCTTAGCTAAAAATACAGAGTTTGAAAATACGGAATTTATAATAGCTGGCAATGGAGACATGGACGCAATTCCCGAAAAACTTTCACAAGAGTATAGTAATATAAAATTCATGGGGTTTGTTGATAACACAAATGAACTATATAAAGATATTGATTTAGCCATTATTTTATCCAGATGGGAAACTGTATCTTACATAGCACTTGAATCTCACAGTAGAGGTATTCCTGTAGTCTCTTTTGATATACCAGGACCAAGTGATATTATTGAAAATGGCATTACGGGTAAATTGGTAGCATTAGGGGATATTCAAGCCTTCAAAGATTCAGTGCTTGAGTTTTTTTATATGTGGAAAAATGATCAAGAATCATTTTTAAAAATGAGGGGAAATGCCTACAAGAGGATAAAAGAAAATTTTTCTGTTGAACAAATCGTTCCTCAGATGGGAAAAATGTTTAAAAAAATAACTAGCTTATGCAAAAGATAATTGAAATATGTTAGATATTGTTAAGCGAAAAACATTCATCTCTATTCCACTGGTAATTATTCTTCAACTATTTGTCTTCTCAATGATTTGTGTACAAAGTGACATACGCCCTTCTTATCGTTTTAAATTTTATGGTGAAGGCAAAAAAGAGATTTTTGCAATAAAAGATGTATTATCCAATAAAACTATATTCAGAACATCCTTCGTTATTCCTAAAAACAATGAATATAAGGTTGAGATTATCTTGCCAGCTCCTGCAAAAGATAATTATACAGTGTCATCTAATGCAAAAGAGATGGGAAAATTAAAAAAGGGAGATGAGACTCTTATCTTCAGCTTAGTTCCCAAGGATGTAATTAGCAATAAAAACTATATTGAATTTTTGCCTGAAAATTTATTGTCACAGGATTTGTATAAAGATTGTCCTCTAAAAATAAAATATATCAAATTCAAAACTGTTCTTGGATATAGTAGAGGGTTATTAAATATGCGTATTTCCTACGATACAGGTAAGGGAATATTACTCAAAAGACTGCTAATCTCAATATTATTCATTGGATTAATTATTCTTATGGGTAATGTTTCTAAAACGCTAATAAAAAAAGAGAGAACGAAATTCCCCCTGCAAATACTTAAGAGTTACTTGAAAAATAGTTTTTTTACAGGATATACATTATTTGGTCTTCTTATAGTTTCGTTTAATATAGTAACATCATATTATATTACTTTTTCCATTCTTAGTTATATAATGTTATTTGTCTTGATAACGTTTCTGCCAATGAGAAAAGATATATGGCATTATACAAGAAATTTCATAACCAAATATAAGATAGCTGTTTATCTTTACTGGATATGCAGTGCTTCGTTTCTGGCATCTTTTATTCTAATGCCAATATTCATAATGTGTGATAAAGAACCATTTGCTGATAAACTGGGTAATGTTGCCTATACTCTTCTGGCTGTTATATTAATTATCAAGATAATTCGCGCAAGAAGACAGGATGCTGATAAGACATGATATTGATATTTGCTATATTAACTTTACTTATGACATGGCCTGTTATTCTTAATATCAATAAGTATATTTACGGTTATCCTGATGATACACTGGCAACGCTAGCCGGTCTCTGGCACCATAAGTTTGCAATTCTTCATAACCTTGACCCGGGATTAAGACCCCATATTGCTTTTCCCTTCGGAGAAGGCGTTTCCCCCTATTCTTATCCGATCTTTGAGCAAATAACAGGTATATTGACACTCCTAACAAATGAAATAGTTACATGGAACATGCTCTCTGTCTCAAATTTTATCCTCTCTGCCATTTTCATGTATCTTCTTGTAAAATACCTGACAAAAAACAAAATATCAGCTTTAATTTCAGGTCTCATCTATGGTTTTTGCCCTCATATCTGTATGCAGTCATTTAACCACATACATATGGCTGCAATCCAGTGGATGCCGCTGTATATATTATTTTTGTTGAAATTGATATTTGAAAGAAGCTATAGGAACGCAGTTTTATGCGGAGTTTTTTATGCGTTGGTTGTTTTCTCCAATCCTTACTATGGCTATTACATGCTTTTATTTACTGCGATATTTATTGTTTTTCTACTGTTAAAACACATCAAAAATCTTGGGCAAGTAATAAAGAAAGACAAATTCAAAATACTGAAATTAGCTGGCATAGCCTTTTTCTCTGCATTGATTATTGTTGTTTCATTTGAGCACAAAGTAATTAAGGCAATTTTTTCAAAAAGCAAGAGCAGGGAAACTCAGGCTGTTTACATTCGCCCATTGGAAGGATTGAGGTTCTCTTCTGCAAGACCAAAAGATTTTCTGCTCCCTCCAAGAACAAATCCTATCCTTAAAAATATCTCCAAACCATTTATGTCCCCTGATTTTGGCAGTATGATAGACCATACACTTTATCTTGGATATACCCCGCTGATTCTCTCTATTATTGCAGTATGTTTCTGGCGAAGAAGGAAAAACTCAAAACTCAAAACTCAAAACTCAAAATTGTCTTTCGTTGTGCCATTTTTCGTGGTAGTTTTCTTTGCCTTTGGGATTATGTCCTCTCCTCCATGGATACCTATTGGCGCATTAAAGTTGAACAGTGCTCCGTTTAAGCTTCCAATGCCGTCGTATTTCCTGCATAAGCTGTTTCCGATGTTCAGGTATTACTCAAGAATGGTTGTTGTAATGATGATATCGTTGAGTGTGCTTTCAGGAATTGGAATAAAATTCTTATTAGAAAAATTTAAAATTAAAAATTTAAAATTAAAAATTATTTTTGCAGGTGTAATTTTTGTCTTAATAGGAGTTGAATACATAAACATTCCGCCGTTTCATTATTTTGATTCAACGCCGCCGAAACTATATACATGGCTGGCAAAACAGGAAGGTGAGTTTAACTCTGCTATTGCTGAATATCCGATGCTTGCCGGAAGAACACCACACTATGGCTATTTCTTCTGGCAGAGGGTGCATAAGCAAAAGCTGGTTAATGGAGGAGATAGATATCGTTTAGAAAAACTTCTCCATATTGATAATCCCCAAACCGTTCAACAGCTTAGAAAATGGGGTGTAAAATATGTAATTGTTCATAGGGACTTATACAAAGATTATGAGAAAGAGTACAATATTCCTATGCCGATTATTGATGAAGAAAAACTTGGTTTAAAACTGATTAAGTCTTTTAATCAGAGAAAGAATAGGCATTACAAAGAACAATATATGTCTCCAAACGTTTGTTTTGATAAATTCTTTGGCAAAACAGATGTGTATGAGATTTTATACTTAGATGCAGATATGATATTATCTAAAAGATGAGTACAACTAACGAATTTCCAAGTATAAGCATAATTATTCCTACTTTGAATGCAGAAAGGACATTGGATGATTGCCTGTGTTCAGTAGCTTCTCAGGACTATCCGCGTGAAAATCTGGAAATTATCATTGCAGATGGCGGCTCAACAGATGAAACACTTCAAATTATTGAAAATTTCAGAACAGGAAATCCAGGTCTTAGAGTTAAAATATTTGAGAATAAGCAAAAAACATGCGAAGCTGGAAAATCAGTAGGTGTTAAACATTCAAATAATGAAATAATTGCTCTTATCGACAGCGATAATATTCTGGAAGGACAGAATTGGCTGAAGAAGATGGTGGCTCCTTTTGACGATTCCGACATTGTGGCTTCAGAACCTCTCTATTATTCGTACAGAAAAAAGGATACATTATTGACCCGTTATTTTGCTCTCTTGGGTATGAATGATCCGCTTTGCCTTTATCTAGGTAACTATGATAGATATTGTTACTTAACGGGGAAATGGACAGGACTAAAAATAGTCTCAAAAGATATGGGGGAATATATTATTTTAGAGCTGGACGAGAAAAACATTCCTACGATTGGAGCAAATGGGTTTTTGGTAAAGAAAAAGTATTTAATGGAAACAGATTACGAGCCCTATCTTTTTGATTTAGATGTAGTCTATCAAATTACAAAAAATGGGCACAGAAAATTTGCTAAAGTAAAAGTGGGGATTGTGCATCTGTTTGCTAATAGCATAAAAACATTTAAAAAGAAGCAAAAGAGAAGAATAATGGATTATTTATTTTATAAAAAAACTGGTTTACGGGTTTATCCCTGGGAAAAAACCAATAAGAAGGGATTGTTTAAATTTGTAATATATACCTGTACTGTTTTTCCATTAGTAATAGAAATGTTGAGAGGTTATTGTAAAGTCAAAGATAAAGCATGGCTTTTTCATCCATTAGCTTGCTGGATAACTCTATGGGTTTATGCTACATGCATTGTGAGAGGGAGAGTTAAGCCGAAAATGTTTGATAGAAGTAAATGGTAGATAATATCTTAAAAATGGATGAAGTTAATGTTGTTGTTGCTGCCCATATTACGGAAATATACGGACCGGTCCAGGCTTTAAGAAAATATTTAGAGAATGGGAAGTATAATTTTCAGTATATAACACATCCCTTAAGAAAGTGTTTAATAACCGATAGCTTAATGGAAAATTTTGATAATGGGACTTTGGTTAGGCAAAAAACAATTAAGAGGACAAAAAGGAGGCTGATTTCTTTTATTGGGGATTTGCTTTTGAATGTCTTTTTAGTCTTCAGGGATCGGCACAGAGGGAAAATACTTTTTATCGGAATAGATAATATAAATACCTTAAGCGGAATTGTATTAAAACGAATAGGTGTTGTACATAAGATTATTTATTATGTGATTGATTACACTCCTCGAAGATTCAAAAATAGAATATTAAATCGTGTTTATCACTGTCTGGATAGATTCTGTCTGAGACATTCAGATTATATCTGGAATATTTCATATAGAATGGCGGAACTAAGAGAAAAACAGGGTGTTAAAAAGAATAAAAATATGGTGGTACCGGTAGGAGTTGAATTTGATGGTGTAAAAAGAGTTTCGAATTCTAACATAAGCCGGCATAGATTGGTTTTTGTAAGCTATCTAAGCAAGGATAAAGGATGCCAATTAGCCATAGAAGCTATGACAGACATATCAAAATATAGAAACGATGTTATCTTAGAAATTATAGGGACAGGACCATACGAAGAGGAGTTAAAACAATTAGTGATAAGAAGTAGATTAGACAAAAATGTTAAATTTTTAGGATACATGAAACAGGATTTTCTTGTTGACAATCTTTCTCGTGGCGGAATAGCCATAGCTTCCTATTTAGAGGATCCTGACAGCATTACTAATTATGCTGATCCGACTAAGGTAAAGGAATATCTGGCTTGTGGATTGCCAGTGATAATAACAAGAGTCCCATGGATTGCAAAAGAAATTGAAAGATTGCAGATGGGTATTGCTATAGAATATAGTAAAGAACAATTAGTAGCTGCAGCACTTAAGATTTTGGAAAATGATGGTTTTTATAATAGATGTAGAAGAAATGCTTTAGAATTTGCATCAAAATTGAGTTGGAAGAAAATTTATGACCATGCTTTCAAAAGGATTTCTTAAGATATTAAATGTAAAATAATCGGAAATAGTAGTAGAAAATGTACTACATAAAAAAGCAAGTACACGATTTTTCAAAAAATACATCAACTGTAGAAACAGGTATGATATCTGCCATCATCCCTGTATATTCTGCAAAACTTTCAACTTTGCCAAAGGCACTACTCTCTGTTGACAACCAAAGTTACGAAAAACTTCAGATCATTATTGTAAGCGATAATGCTAAAGGTATCGATGCAATTGTACAAACTGTCTCGCTTAAGCATAATTTCAAAATAGTATATCTCAGCCGGAATATAGGGGCGGCATTTGCACGTAATGAGGGTGCTTGTGTAGCAAATGGTGAATTCCTATGGTTCATTGATTCGGATATTGTAGAAATTGATTCAGAATGTGCCTTATATGCTATGAGGAAGTTAAAGAATAATCTTGATATTGGCTGTATTGGTGGAGTCTTGTATTCTAAAAATAGTTACTCATCTTTCGTAATTGGACGTATCAGTTACACCGATCACCGCTACAATTTACATCAATATAGAGCCATAGATGACGACTATGTTAATACCGCCTGTATTTTTATCCCGCGGAATATTTTTTTTCTTATTAATGGTTTCACGGATTATATAGAGTATCTTCACGACGATAATGATTTAGGATTTAAGATTCGCGCTGCTGGCTATCGATGTATAGGTAGTTATCAATGCGCAGGTATTCATCCAGCTCCACCCTGTTTGCCTTCGATTTTTCATGAATTTATGAGTATCAAGAATACCTTATTATATCTCTTCATAAACTATAATATATCGTCATTCTTCGAACTGCTCCATAAAAGAAAAACCTACTCTTGTGATGAGCCTCTGCAAAAATTAACAAAGAGTCAGAAGATTATAGATTTTTCAAGAAAACTCTGTGGCAAGATTATGGCTGTTTATTTTCTATTATATCACTTATCTGCCATCATCCAGTGTCGTCATGAACGACAATCCTTTTTATTAAATCTACCAGGAGTATGCAAAGATAGCGAGAAAAATTAATGTTAGAAAAAATCGGGATTTTAATGGACAAGTTTGTAATGAAATTTTCAACGGAACGCCGACGAGACCAAGTAATAGGACTATTAAGTTTACTCCCTTATTCTGTTAACCGTTTTCTTGCCAAGAGTTATGTGTATGCTAAATTACAGAAACTAGACAAAATAACTTCACCCGAAACCATTTTCTTCTTTATTACCAATATATGCAATCAGAAATGCCGTCATTGTTTTTATGCTTCTGAATTGAATCGCCCAGTTCAGCTAATTAGCTTACATGATATTGAAAAAATATGTCTTTCCCTTAAGGGACAAGTTCAGACAGTTTTGCTATGTGGTGGAGAACCTACCACTCGTGGAGACTTGCCGCAAATTGCTCGCTATTTTATTGATATGGGTAAAATTCAGACTCTTATAATCACATCCAATGGGTTACTACGAGAGCGATTACTTTATGCTATTGACTATATACTAGAATCCAAGAGAAATTTCCAGCTTCGCATACCAATTTCTCTTGATGGCATTCCAAATGTTCATGATTCCATTCGCAGGTTCCCCGGCGGCTTTCATAAAGCCATGTCAACATTGAAGGCTTTGGAAAAACGAAGTCATGATGACCATCGTTTAATACCCATTGTAAATTCTGTTATCCAAAGAGATAATGCTTCTACGTTTATGGATTTCTACAAAATGATTAGAAAAAGTTTAACATGTGAATTCGTGTTTACTTTTGTTCGGCAGGATAGTAGGGATGTGGGAGGACTTGATAAATCACTTTTGCTGGATGCTGGAGGGGAAGAAGATCTATTACCTGATATGAAAACATGTGAACGTCTTCTAAATGATATTCAGAATTTTGAACTGGAATGGGGCTTGCCAAATGGGTTGATAATATGGCGCTCATTGGTTCGAGAGTATCATCTTCGTATAGTTCGTGAAAAGCATGCTGTTGTAACATGTCTATTTCCTAGGAATACTGCCACTGTATTCGCGGACGGGCAGACCTCTTTATGCGAAGTTGTCAAACCCTACGCACATCTTAAGAATTATGACTACAATTTATTAAAGTGTTGGAAATCAGAAGCAGCAGAAAAACAGCGGAGACAATTGTCTTCATGCTGGTGCACATATCCTTGTGCGTTGACTAATTCAATGCTTCACAATCCAGATGTAATCGCTGATGCTCTTCAAAAAATACGAAAAAGAAAAAGATATCTAAATAAAGAGATGAGAAATGATTAGCTCTGTTTTAGATTATCGTAAGAGAATGCATGAAAAAATTAACATTCAAACAAATAAGACACAGAAAGTGTTGGATGCAGGTTGTGGTGAAGGTGGTGATACTATTCTTCTTTCGAATCGTGTTAAAGAAATAATAGGAGTTGATATAAATGCCCATCCAAACTGGGGAAAGATTAAAAAAGATAATGTTAAATTTCAAGTCGCTGATATCTGTAACTTACCTTTTGCAGAGGAAGATTTTGATATAACTTTTTCCAAAGAAGCTCTGCATCATGTTTCTGAGCCTGAAGAAGCTTTGAAGGAAATTAATAGAGTAACAACGGTAGGAGGCACAATAGTAATCGTCGAAGCTAATCGTTTTAATCCCATTTTCTATTTTCATATGACCTTGATGCTCGAACATCAGCATTTTACCAGAAGTAAATTTCAAAGGATTATCAACAGCGTTTTCCCTGAGGCAAAATTCAACCGTTTTGAGGGCAGAGTTTATCTTACTAATAATTCATTTATAATAAAATTATGCCATAAATTTGAAGATGTAGTAGAAAACATTTCCCTTTTTGATAAATTTTTAACTTATAACTACGCAATAGTAAAATTGAAATAAGACAATGAAAGCCACTTTTTTTTACCGTGAAACTTTTAGTACAGGCGTAGCTTATCTTTCACGGGTTCTTAAAACTGCGGGACATAAGGTTGATTTAATTTTCGACCTTAACCCATTTAACAATAAATTCTTTAAAAGTGTTTTTTTGCCGAGTCTCTTTGATACAAAAAAGACAGATCTTTTAAACCAGATCAATGAAGATACTGATATATTTTGTTTTTCGGTGATGACCTCAGATTATCAATGGGCTCTTAATTTATGCCGAGCCCTTAAAAAAAAGTATCCGGATAAACCGATAATATTGGGGGGTCCTCATCCTACTCTAGTTCCTGATATTGTGATAAATGAGGAATCTGTTGATATGATTTGTATTGGTGAAGCTGAGGAATCAATTTTAAAATTGGCAGAGCTTATAGATAAGAAGGATAAAGAGCTTACTGTGCCTAATATATGGTACAAAAAAAACGGGAAAATAATTAAAAATGAATTAAAACCTTTGAGTTTAAACCTGGATGATATACCTTTCCCGGACTATGACCTTTTCTACGATAAGATGCCTTCTTTCTATAAACGTTACCCTGTTATTATTGCCAGTAGAGGGTGCCCTTTTAATTGCACATATTGTGCCAGTGTAGCTTTAAGAAGAGTTTTTTGCTCAGGTTCCTCAAATGTTAAATATGTTCGCCAGAGAAGTGTCGAAAACGTTATAGCGGAACTGGAATTTCTAAAAGAAAAATATAAAATAAAGGCCTTAATTTTTAATGACGATGTTTTTTCAATAAATACGAAATGGCTGGATTCATTTTTAGTAGAATATCAAAGAAAAATCAACGTGCCTTTTTTATGTATTACTCACCTGAAAACTATTTCTGAACGGCAAGCTTATGCGTTAAAGGCAGCAAATTGCAGGCTTGTTATGGTAGGGATTCAATCCGGTTCTGAAAAATTTCGAAAAACATCTCTTAAGAGATATGAATCAAATGCAGATATTATAAATTTTTCTAAAATTTGCCGAAAGTCACGCCTCAATTTTTCTTTTAACCATATTTTTAACTTTCCATATGAAACGGAAAGTGACATCAAGGAAGCTATAGGGTTGTATAATAAAACTAGACCAAAAATTATAGATACTTATAATTTAACTTACTCGCCTAAGACCGAAATTATTGATATTGCTATAGAAGCTGGTGTTTTAAATGAAAGCGATAAAGAAAAAATTAATCAAGGTGTATTCCCTGTCTATTATACCAGCTATTGTAGAAAGACAAAAAGAGTCAGCAATTTTGACAAATTTGCTCTTTTTTTTACCATTATGCCTTTAATTCCCAAAAAGGTCATTAATTTTTTATTGAGGACACATTTGTATAAGCATTTTAACAAATTGCCCTTAATTTTAATGCCGGGTGTAAAACTGATATTAAATATGAGGACAGGAACCAGTTTTATGCAATTAGATCCTTTTAAGAAAATTATATGGTATTTTTTTAACAGCAAAAGTAAATTCAAGTTAAGATAATGACAAAAAACACCGAAGCTAAAAAACAGCACGACTTTCAGGAGAGATATTTTGATGCTCAGTCACGAACATTTTACCAGAGGGTTTTTTATGAAACTAATCAAAAATCACTTTAGTAACGCGAAAATCGGGCGAATTGAAACCAGGGTATATCCGGTGTCACATGCCGGTATAATATGCTTTTTGCATTTAATGGAGTCTTTATTGGAAAAAACTCCTGTGTTTCATCCTTTTTTGACTTATAATGTAGCTATAATAAAAAATTTCGATAAATCATAATGGATTAAGTTAGAATACAAAAGAAGGATAAAATGGAAACAGTGAACTATTCGATAATAATTCCTCTTTTCGATCTGGTAAAGGCAAAATACAACTATCGAGTACAGGATTCATTAGAGGCCTGGGCCAATTTTGGAATATATAGAAATGTGGGGGCTACTTGGCAACCTAAAAGCTATATCAACAAATACAAGATCATATCCATATTGACTCATTTTCCATTTTATCAAAGGGAATTTAAACTGAAAGATGTGAAGATAGTAATTGCTGGAGGACGTTTTGGACGATTTCCTTATAATATCAGTTACTATATATTCGCCATTTTAGCCAAGTGGCGATGGCGGAGGAAATATTTTAAGTTTCCTGTAGAGTGGTGGATTTTAGAAAAGGTTATGGAAAAGGTCAGGGGGTTTGTGTAGATGATGAACGAATTACTACCAAAGAAATTATTAGATGCTGTTGTAAAATTACTTAGCAACGACGAATTTCATAGCAAATGCAGAAAGAATGCTTTAGAATTTGCCTCTGGACTGAGTTGGAAGAAAATTTATGAAGATGCGTTTAGAAAATTGGAGGATTATTAATATGTCCTTTCTCAATAAGTAGCAGACAATATATGTCAAACATTAGTATTGTTATTCCGGTCTTTGATATAGTATATGCTATAAGAAAAAGAAGAAAAGATATATTAAACCGATTTTTTAGTTTAAATAAGAACAATTCTATAAAATCAGGAGAAATTCAATGGGTTTAGATAATAAACTATCAGTAGGTGTTATAGGTCTTGGTCACTGGGGACCAAATGTGGTTCGTAATTTTGCCAGACACCCTCGAGTACGGCTTATATCTGTATGTGATATCTCAAAGTCTGCGTTTCATCGGGTAAGCGATCTGCTTCCTGAAGCATGCCAGTTTACTACTGAAGCATCCCGTTTAATTAATAACCCTGACATTGATGCGGTGGTTATTGTAACCCCTGCTTCAACTCATTATAATCTCATTAGAGAATCACTAATTGCAAAGAAGCATGTCTTAGGTGAAAAGCCTCTTGCATTGGATATAGGCCAAGGGCAGAATCTTTGCAAACTCGCTGAGCAATCGAAATTAAAACTCATGGTAGGGTTTACTTTTCTTTTTAACAACGGTATTAGAAAACTCAAAGAGCTGATCGGTTCTGAAAGGTTGGGTAGATTGTATTATTTAACAGCAACGAGAACGCATATAGGGTTGATTCGTCAGGATATTAGTGTTGTGTGGGACTTAGCTCCACACGACATTTCTATTATGAATTATCTTATTGGCACTTTTCCGGAGCGGGTCTCAGCAGTAGGAGCAAACCCTATTAGCCTGAATAGGTCTGACTTTGCATTTATAAATCTTTTTTATCCTTGTGGAATAGTTGGCCAGATACACGTAAGCTGGATTAATTCGAACAAGGAACGGGTGGTACGGGTTATTGGAAGCAAAGCCAGGGCAGAGTTTGATGACCTGAATAATTTAGAGCCCATTCGTATTTTTGAAAAAGGGATAGGGATTGTTGATCGAGTTGAACCCGATTATGGTGGGTTTCAATTTTTGCTCCGCGATGGTGACATTATTAGTCCAAAAGTCGAAATGGTCGAGCCCCTCAAACAGATGGTTGATACTTTCGTTAATGTAGTACTTGATGATGCAGAGAATATCTCTGATGGTCGCTTTGGGGCTGAAGTAACCCGGGTACTTGTTGCTATCCACCGTTCAATGCTTTCTGGTGGAGCTTCACAGGATGTTAGTTGATAAGCGCAAAAATTGGTAAATTTTGTACTATCTCAGATGACGTTGAATTTGGTGAGAATGTTATAGTTTACGGGCACGCTAATCTTTATGGGTGCAAGATAGGTGATGATAGCCGAATCGGCCCATTTGTGGAGATACAAAAAGGTGTAAGGATAGGAAAACGCGTGCGAATACAATCTCACGCTTTTATATGCTCTAATGTTGTAATTGAAGATGACGTTTTTGTGGGGCATAACGTGAGTTTTATTAATGATCGTTATCCGACGGCTGGAAAGGCGACAGAGAAAACCTGGCAGGCTGAAGGGGTCAGGGTGTGTTATGGGGCTAGCATCGGTAGCGGGGCCATTATATTATGTGATGTAAAAATCAATGAAGGGGCTGTTGTAGGTGCGGGGAGCATGGTTACGAAAGATGTGCCAGCTCACACTGTGGTTGCAGGCAATCCAGCACGGGCCTTACGTACTTTATCTCCTCAGGAGCGATGGCTCGGTGGAGGAGGAGGAAAGGTAAAAAAACGAAATTTATGATACCTTTTGTGGATTTAAAAAAGCAATATTTGCTACATCGCGAAGCCTTGGAAAATGCGACTTCAAAGGTTTGTACTTCCGCCAAATTTATCTTAGGCCCTGAGGTTAAGCAGTTTGAAAAAAATTTTGCTTCCTATTTAGGCGTTAAAGAAGCTGTGGGTGTTGCAAGCGGTACAGATGCTTTGCGTCTTAGCTGTTACGCTCTTAAAATTGGTCCTGGGGATGAGGTATTGGTACCGGCGAACACTTTTATTGCTACAGCACTTGGGGTTTACAATTTGGGTGGGGTTCCTGTACCAGTCGATGTCTACCCAGAATCATTTTTGATGGATTTAGCTAAAGCAGAAAAACAACTCACTGACCGTACAAAAGCAATTATCCCGGTTCATCTTTACGGACAGAGCATGAATATGGATGCTATTTCATCCTTTGTAAAAAAGCACAATCTTATTCTTATTGAGGATGCTTGTCAGGCTCACGGAGCTATGTGGAAAGGAAAACGCGTAGGCAGTTTTGGTGTCATTGGATGTTTCAGCTTCTACCCGACAAAGAACCTCGGGGCTTTTGGTGATGGTGGGCTTGTGGCTACTAATGACCAAAGACTTGCGGATCAATTAAGGCTACTGCGTAATTACGGGTCTGTTAAGAAACATATTCATAAGGTTACAGGAACAAACAGTCGATTAGATTCCCTGCATGCGGCTGTTCTGAATGTAAAATTGAATTTTCTTAACGACTGGAATAAAAACCGTTTTCAAGCTGCTTGTAGATATGCTGATACACTGAAGGACCTCAAAAGTATAAAGGTGCCAAATTTTGACCACGATGATATTTTGCGGCATGTATTTCATCTCTTTGTTATACAGTGTGATCGTAGGGATGAGCTTTTAGCCTTTTTAACTGAGCGTGGCATCCAATGTGGTATTCATTATCCTGTTCCTATTCATTTACACCAAGCATTTGCCTCTCTGGGGTTTAAAAAAGGTAACTTTCCAGTCTCGGAAATGCTTGCAGATAGAATACTGTCGCTTCCCATGTTCCCTGAAATTACAGATGAGCAGATTGACTCAGTTGTGAAGGTGATAAAGGAATTTTATGGATAAGAAGCAAAAAAGTATTTCTGTTATCATGCCTGCTTACAACGAAGAACATAATCTGGGGAAAGCGGTATTACATACCTTAAAAGTTTTTCGCTCTATGAATTTTGATTTTGAAATGATTATTATCAATGATAATAGTTTAGACAAAACTGGTGAAATATCGGAGGAGATTGCTAACATCAATGAGGAAGTTAAAGTTATTCACCACAAAAAAAATCAAGGGACAGGTGCTGCCTTCCAGACTGGAATTAATCATGCTACAAAGGAATTTGTGATCTTTGTCCCAATAGACAACCCAATGGATATCGAAGATATAAATACATACATTCCTTGGTTGGACATTTGTGATATTGTAGTAGGCTGTCGAGTCGAGCGTGTAGGATACACTTGGTTCGCCTATTTTGCGTCCTTCCTCTACAATAGAATTTTAGTCCCGTTATTATTTAATATTGGTATATCTGATGTAAACTGGATACAGGTATATCGGAGAAATTTGTTTACGAATGGTATTATCAAATTCAATGCCACAAAATTCTTTTTTCTTGTTGAGATTCTGATTGAGGCACGAAGAAATCGGCTGATTATGGTAGAAGTGCCTTCTAAGATGAAAAAGCGTGTAAGGGGTAAACCAACCCATTCTAACTTTTTCGTTATTTTGGGAGCTCTTTGGGATATGATGAGATATTTTTGGAAGATAAGAAGAGAAAAAGATAATTAATGAGATGTGTTTTTGTAGCAATCGGGTGGGAAAATATATCATTGCAGGCACTTTCATCTATGCTTAAAAAGCATGGTCATGAGGTTCATCTTGTTTATAAGCAGGCGTTGTTTGATGACAAAAACTATTTGTGCATTAAGCCCTTAGCCAGGCTTTTAGACCAGAGGGATCTTGTTCTACAAAGAATTATTGAACTCGAACCCGACCTGGTTGGTTTTCATGTACAAACGATACAGTATCAGGAGATGCAGGCATTGGCTACAGAGCTTAAAAAATACTATAGAGTCCCTGTAATCTTTGGTGGGATACATCCCTATTCTGCACCTAGGGAGGTTCTTCTTCCGGATGACCCGGCAGTAGACATAATTTGTCTCGGTGAGGGCGAATATCCACTATTAGAGCTATGCAACAGTATCGATGCAGGGAAGATTGATTACTCAATTAAAAATCTATGGTTCCGCCTTGAGGATGGCACACTAATAAAGAATGAAATGCGTCCACTCATAGAAGATATTGATGCACTACCCACAATTGACAAAGAGTTGTTTGCACCTCATATACCAATGCATTACTCCTATCTTGCCTGTTCATCGCGAGGATGTCCGTTTATGTGTACCTACTGCTGTTTATCTTTTCTTGGGAAGGAAGCTCGGCGGCTTAAGGGAAAGCGGGTAAGAGAACGCTCAGTCGATTCACTGATCGAAGAGATTAAAAATCATATTCAAAAATACAAATCCAAATGGATTGACTTCCGACAGCCTGTGATGGCATCAAGCGAAAGGTGGACAGTGGAGTTTTTCGCAAAGTATAAAAAGGAAATTGGACTACCTTTCCGTTGTTTTAGTCATCCTCGTCTCATTAGTGAACCGGCTGTTCGAGCTTTAAAAGAGGCAGGGTGCTTTGCTATTCAGACTGGTATTGAATGCTGGGATGAAGAGGTGCGAAATAAGGTTCTCAATCGGGGTGATACAAATGCACAGATTTTAAAGGCCACGGAAATCATGGAACGGGTGGGTCAATATTATGCTTATGATTATATTCTGGGCCTTCCACGTCTGCCAAAACAGCTTCCGGATGGTACTACCAAACCACTGTCAGAAGATGAGACTTTAGAGTCTATCAAGCGAGAACTTATGGGATTCGCAGAGTTTCTTGTCACGCTCCGTTATTGTTACCGAATCGCTCCATTTATGTTACAATACATGCCAGGTACTGATTTGATTCAGCACGGTATCAACGCAGGAGAATTAGATGAGAAGGAAGTTCAACGACTCAAAAACGGTTTGCATGATAATTATATGTCTATGGGGTCAGTGGTAGTCAATCCGAAGCGTTTGAGATTGCTAAATGGATACAGGATTATGTTGCGCTTGATGAGCTTTTTACCTCCCTGGGCAAAGAGACTGATGCTCCGATTGAAAATGTATAAAATCTTCTGGATGGCACCGTTCAAGGTCTTTATTACCGTTCTTGATCTTATGGTTGCCATTCGAGATCAAGATGCGAGAACCTATGCCAGAAGCTACTGGTGGTGGTTCAGGAAGCGTTTTAACAAGAGATATCATCTTTATATGTTAAAAAAACGAAAGAAATTCAAAGAACTTTTAGATGGTCCCTTCCAACTACCTAAAGACGGTATTCTGGGTAAAAAGACCGCAAATGGTTGGGAAGTTTCAATGGATATAACAAAGTTGAAGGAGCCAAAGTGAATTCATCAAGCAATTCTTATAAAAAAGAGAGTCCTTACTCTTCTTATGGCGATCAGAATGATACCTATAAACAGGCATTATGTCATCTCAATGTATCAAAATTGAAGTTTGTAGTGAGAAAATGTGACTTTTGCGGAAATGAAAAGAGTCATCCTGTCTATTCTGTGCATTTTCTCGCTAAGGAATTTTGTTTTGTCCGTTGCTCAAGGTGTGGTCTAATCTATCAGAATCCACTACTTGATCAGGAAAGTCGAAACCATATTTATGGAACGTTGGAATATTGGGATCACAAGTATGTGTGTTCAACAAATTCTATTATGCTTAATTATTATTCATACCTTGATGACGTAAATCTTCGCAGGTGCAACGCAGAGATTCGTAAACAGTGGATGAATCGATACCTTCCAGATAATGCCCGTATTTTGGACTTGGGATGCTCAGATGGCCTGTTTGTCCATACCCTTTCCGAATCTGGATACAGAGCTTCTGGCATAGATGTCAATTCTGCTATGATAGCCTATGGAAGGAGAAAATATAATGTTGATATACAACAAGCTGACTTTGAAAAAGAATGGCCTTTTACTGAAGAATTTGATGCTATTACATGTTTTGCAACTTTATCGAATGAAGTTAATCCATCTCGTGTTTTCAACAATATACGTCAGCATCTTCGGATTGGAGGTTGCTTTTTTTTCAATTTTGGTGATTGTGACCGGTTGTTATCACGAATTTTTGGTAGCCGTCTTTATCTCTATCGTCCCACAGTGGCGACTATCTATTCAAAGAAGACAATAATAAACTATTGTCAAAAATATGGACTTCGTATTCAAGAGATATTTAATGATGTTCAGGTTATTTCTTTGGCACGCTTGTTAGGTTTCTTTCGTATACCTGGGCTCACAAGGGTAATTAAATATCTTGGTCTAGAAAAAACCACTCTCCGCATGAGATTTTTAACTGGATACTTAGTATGCACTATCCACTGTAATCAAAGATGAGCAAAAATAAAAACAGGTGATATGCTTTGTAACAAACTAGTGAAGATTATCTTGATAGGATTTATTTGCCTCCTCTGCTTTTGTTTAAGGGCACCGTTCTTTCCCGAACCACTAAGTTATGACGAAGGACTTTTTTCATATTTTGCTATGCAGATCAATTCTGGTGATGGGTTTTATTCCACTTTTTGGGGGATTAAGCCACCAGGAGTAAGTTTAATATATAGCATGGTTTATGCTCTTTCAAATAACTCGGTTGATGCCCTTCGAATCTTTTCGGCCATCATCGGGGTAATTTCAACGTTGATTTTATATAAGTTGGCTAAACTTCTGTTTGGATCTAAGGTTGGCATACTTTCTGCTCTGGTTTTTGCTGTAATCTCTTCGAGTATAGTCATTCAGGGTAATGGAGCTTATACAGAGCCTTTTATGATCTTCTTTACTATAGGCGCTTGCTATTTATTCTTCCTTGCCCTAAAGAAAAGGAATTATTTGTTGCTGTCCAGTTCCGGTTTGCTATTAGGACTATCGTTTATGACTAAGCAAGTGGCTGCTTTTGATTTTCTCTGTTTCCTTTGCTTCAACTTCATATTGGGTTTCACTCAGTTTAGAAGAAGAACTTTTAGGTCTATGTTCAAGCCAAACTTAATTTTGATCTCAGCTTTCGCCGTTCCTCTATTGTCATTCACCTTGTATTTTTACTTCACTGAAAGACTCCATGATTTTTATTATATAACATTCCTAAAGGGTTTTTCCTACATTCGTGATTCCCGCATTAAAAATATCACGGGATGGCCCAGAGCAAATTTGTCTTATGTCTTTAAGAAAATATCCCTTTTTTGGCTGCTTTCATGGGGCAGCATTTTATATAACCTATTCTTCAAACGCTCATTAGAAAGATATTTTTTAATTCTCTGGTATATTTTTGCTGCTCTGGGCGTCTCATTAGGAGGCTGGTTTTTTCCTCACTATTTTATTCATATACTTCCTCCAGCCTCTATCCTGGTTGGTTTATTTACTTCAGATATTATCTTCGAAACAAAGAAAATACAAATTACTTGGGCCTTTTTGTTAGGGAAGGGACTGATTATCTCGATTATAATGATTCTGCTAGGACAGTCTTTGATACTTAACTGGCGCTGTTTACCAGGCTATATTGGATATCTGCAAGGGAAACTTCAGAGGAGAGAATACTTAAAAAAATACCATCTCCCAACCTGGGAGGACCGCATAGATGCCGGACAGTATCTAACTGAGACCATGGGAACTGAAGAAACGCTTTTTGTCTGGGATAGTACCCCAGTCATCTATTTTCTTACCAATAAAAAGCCAATAACCAAATATGTTTATTACTATCCCCTGCTTGAAGAAAAGATTATGTTTCCTACTTTCAAAGGTTTCTTTTCAAACTTTGCCGAGCATCGCAGACAACTCATGATGGATCTGAAATCTAATCCTCCAGATTATATTGTTATTAGATGCGAGCCGGAGAAGATTTTTGATGAGATGTTTCTGGTTACTAACTTTTGCAATTTTGTCAATCAAAACTATTATTTTCTTAAGTCATTCAATCATGCTCTTATTTTCAAGTCTAAAGATGGGATTAAGAAAGCGAGAGAACGGGGAAGAGAGACAAGTAGCATTCCTCTTGAAATCATAAAAAGGTTCGCTGCCATTACCCAGATTATCACTAAGGGAGAAGAGACGACAGTTACCTTTGAACCCATGGTTAATCCTGGGTGTGTTTTGCGAAGTTTAAAGGCTACTTATCCAGGTCTAGTAAAAATTGATTTCGAGTCAATTACAGTTCGATTTTTAGGTCAAAGTGGAAGTGATTTTGTCGGTAATGTTATCTCTAATAAGCCATCGGGAGTAATAGATTTACATATGAGGGTTAAAGGGTTACCGAAACCGGTGAGTTTTGTGAGAGTGAAGATGAAAGACAAAACCTGGAACAATCAACATTATGGAGTTAATCCCCCTCTTAAAGTGGTGCGGGATGGATGTGTCTTTGACCTTTACTTTGAGCCGCCTTCTAACTGGGAAGGCAAAACTTTTAATATTTACTTCATTTATGAAGATGGTTCAATTAGCAGTACTAACATAACCAAATAGAATATTTCTTTGGAGTTTTAATGAGAATTCTTTTAATGGATCCAAATTATGATAGTCATGTGGTCCATCCTCCATTGGGGCTGGGGTATTTGGCTTCCTATCTGGAGAAAGAGAATCATCTTGTTTCCATTTTTGACGGAACATTAAAAAACGCTGATGAAGAAGATTTTCTGAAAGTGGTTTCGGATTTCAAGCCGGATTTGGTTGGTGTTTCGGTATTGACCAGGGGGCACAATCGAGCAAAAAAGATGATAAAAACCATTAAGGCGCAGTTTAGAAGTCTGCCGGTGGTGATTGGGGGAACCCAGGTTACGGCTGCTCCGGAGATTGTTTTAAGAGATTTAGGAGCGGATTTTGCCGTTATTGGTGAAGGAGAGATTACTATTCTAGAGTTAGTTAGGGCTCTGGAAAAAGATAAAGGCCATTTTGAGAGAGTCAAGGGGTTAGCTTATAAGGATAAAAGGAAAGGAATCATAGTAACAGAACCACGGGAATTGATTGCTGATATTGATACTATTCCTTTTCCTGCATGGCATCTTATGCCGCCGAAAGACTATCGTATTGCCCCTATTCTTGAGCCGGCTCGCGCTTTTCCCATTGCTCCAATTTTGACCAGTCGTGGTTGTTCCTACAACTGTTCATTCTGTGCTTCCAATGTTACTTGGAGAAGAAAGCTGCGTTTTCGGAGTATTAAAAATGTTCTCAAAGAAATAAAACTTCTCAAAAATAGATATGGGGTTAGAGAGATTCATTTTTGCGATGATAATTTCACTATGAATGTCAAAAGAGCTCAGGAGATGTGTGATACCATGATTCAAGAGAGGATTGACCTTCCTTGGCAGTGCCCTAACGGTGTCAGGATAGATGGACTTACAACTTCCCTTCTGGAGGGGATGAGGAAGGCTGGCTGCTATGCTTTAGGCTTGGGGGTGGAGTCTGGCAGTCGGAAGATACTGAAGAGAGTGAACAAACAACTTGATCTAGGAGTGGTAAAAAAGGCGCTTTCAGCTTTTAAGAATGCTGGCATTTCCTCTTACGGTTTTTTTATCCTGGGACTTCCCGGTGATACGATGGAAACGATTGAGGAGACAATCCAATTTGCTCTTAGTAATCCGTTCAACCGTGCTTGGTTTAACATATTTACTCCATATCCGGGTTCAATAGCTTTTGATGAGTGGATTGGTAATCGCGACTTTGCTGAGATTGATTGGGACGAATACGATTGTTCTACTGCTATTGTTGCCTCAGAGGAGTTAACACCTGAGGTAATAGAAAAGTTGCAGCGGCAGGCATTAAGAAGGTTTTATCTCCGGCCTCGAATTCTCTTTAGCCTTATCATCAGTCTTAACTATCACTCACTGGTTACGCTAATGATGAGTCGTTTTTTGAGCAAAAGATTTGTCCTGTTTTTTCGTATAGTCCATCGTTTTATTAGAAAGAAAAGATGATGTGTGGCATTTGTGGAATTTTAGAGTTTAATTCAAAAAAGGTTGTTGAGGAAAGCGCCTTAAGAGCAATGAATCAAACTCTGGTTCATCGCGGTCCTGACGATCATGGTATTTACCTTAAGGAAAATATAGGCTTAGCAAGCCGGCGTTTAAGCATTATCGATCTGACCACCGGTCACCAACCGATTCATAATGAAGACAAAACATTATGGATTGTCTTGAATGGCGGAATCTATAACTTTCAGAAGCTAAGGGAAGGATTAAAGAAGAGAGGACACCAATTTTATACCAGGAGCGATACCGAAGTAATCCTGCATCTATATGAGGAAGAAGGCGAAGAATGTTTTGACAAGCTGGATGGGATGTTTGCCCTGGCGATTTGGGATGGGAAAAAGAGAAAATTGTTTCTGGCTCGCGATCCTTTAGGGAAAAAGCCGCTTCACTGGATGATTTTTGACAATGCTTTTATCTTTGCCTCAGAGATAAAGGCGCTTCTGACTTATCCCGGATTTAAGAGAGAAATTAACTCCGAATCTTTGGCGAAATATCTTCTATATGGTTTTGTTCCAGCACCTGCAACGATTTTTAAAGGAATAAAAAAACTTCTGCCAGGTCATTTCATGGTAGTGCGTGAAAACGGAGAAATAAGGGAAGAAAGCTTCTGGGAACTTGATTACTCATCCAAGCTTGAAGATTTGAACAGGGAAGAAATAAAGAAGAAAGCAACTGCGCTCTTGCAGGAAGCCACTAAGAAGAGGTTGATTTCTGATGTTCCTCTGGGCGTTTTCTTAAGCGGAGGGGTTGATTCGGGAGTAGTTGCTGCCATGATGGCCAGGATTGTTCCGCCTTCACAGGTTCAAGCTTTCAGCATCGGTTTTGATGAAAAGAATTTTGATGAGTCCCCTTATGCGCTGAGAATAGCTAAGCATCTTGGGATTGACCATCATCTCAAAATATTCTCTCAGAAAGAAATTTTGAATCAAGTTTCAAAGATATCCATGTTTTTGGATGAGCCGATGGCTGATCCCTCAATTCTGCCCACTCTTTTACTTTCTTCTTTTGCTCAGAAGGATGTTAAAGTGGCTCTTTCCGGTGACGGAGGAGATGAGAGCTTCGCCGGCTACCCAAAATATTTAGCTCACAAGTTTTTGAAAAAGACTTCTGCCAATCGGCTTCCTTTGCATCTGTTGGCTAATTTTTTTCCGGGTAAAATAAGAACTTTCTTGCGTTATTCTTCTTATCCTTTGCATTTGCGCAACCAACTCTGGATCAGCCAGTTTTCTCCACAGGAGATGGAGAGTTTGATGGGAGAGAAAATTGAATTATTTGAGGATATCAAAAGGTATCATAAGGCTTTTGACGGCAAAGACTTGCTTGATGAGGCGTTCTTCATGGATATCAAGTTGACACTTTCCGATATGTATCTGGTTAAAACCGATCGTGCCAGTATGGCAGCATCTTTGGAGGTCCGCTGCCCTTTTTTAGATAGGCAATTGGTCGAGTTTTGTGCTAGAATTCCACCACAGTTAAAATTAGAGGGTGGTAGGACAAAATCTCTCTTAAAAGAGATTGCTCTGGAATTTTTGCCGAAGGACATTGTCTCTAGACCAAAAATGGGCTTTGGTTTTCCATTGGAGAAGTGGCTTAAAAAGGAGCTGAGGTCTCTTGTGTTTGAAAGTCTTTCTCCTGAGAAGATCAAAAAGGAAGGAATTTTAAATTCTAAGAAGGTAAAAAAGATCTTAAATGGGAATAATACACATCAGATTTGGACACTTTTAGTTTTTGAACAATGGTTGGGAAAATGGATGTAAAATTAGTTTCAGTAGTTATTACCACCAGAAATCGCAAGGGTGTTGTCGTAGACTGCCTCAATTCGGTTCTTAGGATGAATTATGCCAATTTTGAGATAATCTTGGTAGACAATGCTTCAAGTGATGGAACAGTCCAGGCAGTAATGGAAAAGTTTCCTATGGTTAAGGTGGCAGTTGCTGAAGAAAATCTGGGGCTCAATGGCGGCAAAAATTTAGGGCAGAAAGAAGCTTCGGGGGATTATGTTTTCTTTCTTGATTCCGATACAACTGTTGATAAGAGATTGCTTTTAGAAATGGTCAGAGTTGCCGAGGGTGACGTTAAAATTGGAGTTGTTACTCCCAAGATGTACTATCTGAATCCCCCGAATGTTATCTGGTATGCAGGGGCAAAGGTTAATCTTTTGACAAGCCAAACTAAGAATATCGGATGTAACGAGGAAGATAAAGGACAATTGGATCAAGTCCGAGAAACCGAGTTTGCTCCCACGGCTTATCTTGTAAAAAGGGAAGTCATAGAGAGGATTGAAGGGCATAATGAGGATTTGTTTATGACCTATGGGGATACAGACTTTGGTTTTCGGGCAAGAGAAGCTGGGTTTAAGGTCGTTTTTTGCCCCGGAGCCAAACTCTGGCATCTCTTAGGAATGGGAGAAAATATAAAAACCATGCGGGCATTAGGATACCGTTTGCCTATGCGAGCTTATTATTTTTCACGCAATCGGGTGATTTTTATGAAGCTTCACGCGCCAAAACTCAATTTTATCATCTTTATGCTTTTCTTTTTCCCTCTTTTTACTTTTTATTTTGTCTATAAGATTATTCGTTTTGGTGCAGGTTGGCGGTTTTTGAAACCTCATCTACAGGGAAGTATAGATGGCTTAAAATACGCCTTTGACGGGAAGGTTAGAAATCTCTGGAGATAGAAGAATTTAAAATGTTTAAAAAGATTCTCTTCCTGTGTAGTGGCAATAGTTCAAAAATAATACAGGACATATAAGGATTATTTAATGTCCAATAAGCCGGGATTTTATTACGAAGATGAAATTTAAGAAAATAAATTGTCCAATATGTAATAAAAATTATAGCAAAAGATTATTTGAGACAAATGATTTTAGATTGCATACAACTTTCCAAGAATTCAATCTATGTCTTTGTAAAAATTGTGGATTTGTTTATGTTAATCCTCAACCAAACGAAGATGAATTAGGCAAATTTTATCCTGAAAGTTATTATAACCCTACGCCTCTGATTTTAGAATTTTTTTATAAGCCTTTTGCAAATATGATTACTAAAAAAATGATTGGTGACATCAAAAAAGTTAAAAGAAATGGAAAACTTTTAGATGTCGGATGCGGAAGCGGATTCTTTTTGAAAGAGCTACTTAAATATGGATATGATGCTTATGGGATAGATTCTTATGAGGGAATTTTAGACATTATTTCTCCAGAATTGTGTTTAAGAGTAAAAAATAATTCTTTTCTGGATATAAAATTCCCCGATGAATCTTTTGATATTGTAATTATAAAGCAGGTGCTGGAGCATCTTCTCAATCCTAATGATGTAATTAAGGAAATCCATCGAATATTAAAAGAAGATGGTATTGTCTATGTAGAAGTGCCAAATTTCAATTGCGCAGAAGCTCAACTATTTGGTAAATTTTGGTACAATTTGGAAGTGCCGAGACACCTTTATCAATTTACAAAAAAAACTTTCAGGGCAATTTTTGAAAAAAATGGGTTTTCAGCTTTCTTAGAATTAAATAATAACGGTTCTTTGCTTTTAAAATCTCCCTTAGCAATAGTGAATAGTTTTAATTTCTTTTTGAGGAATAAAATTAAAAGAAATTTGCCCTTAAATCTAATAAACGTAGTTTGTTTTTTGCCGTTATTGATAATCACTCTATTCCTCCGAATTTTCTCTGGTAAAGAGGGTATGGACATTAGAATGATATTTACAAAAAACAAATGAAACATTCATGCCAACAAGTGGGCACAAAAGAGAATAAAAATGTCATTGCGAGGAGCGTTAGCGACGTGGCAATCTTAAAAGACGAGATTGCTTCACCTTCGGTTCGCAATGACAGAAAGGTGATTTTCAGATGAAATTTTGTTTACCATCAAGTAAAGCCGATTATGGGTGGGTATTTTTACTTCAATCATATAAGAAGTATGTTGCCAAATCTGCTACAGTTTTAGAAATTGGTGCTTCAAATATAGAAAGAACTAAAGAGTTGGCTTCCTTATGTTGTAAATTAATAGGCGTAGAATATTTTTCTGCAAGAATACCACAGGATTTTGAAAATATTAATTATATAGTTGGAGATTGGCAACGTCTTTCAGAATTTACAGAAGCAGAAAGCATAGATGTTGCCGTAGCTTACCATGTTATTGAGCATGTTCCAGATGATAAAAGAGCAATTAATGAACTATATAAGGTTTTGAAGGTGGGAGGGATGGCAATAATTGTTACGCCTAATAGAAAACGACTAATAAGAGCAATGATTGAAATATTTATAAGTGAAAGAAAGTTTCCGTTTTGGGAACACCAACGGGAGTATACAGAGAAAGATTTATTGAATCTTTTGGAGGATTCTTATTTCAGGGAATTTCAAATTATTCCTGTTGTTTTTGGAATACAGGGAAGACCTATCTTTTGGTATTTAGAATCAGTGCCTAAACTTTTTAGAAAATTTGCTAATTTTTGGGAAGTTCATCTTTTTAAAATGTGAAATAATAAATATAAAAAGATGAAATCGAAAAGTATTTTTTTAATGATAAAAATTAAAAGAAATTATTTAATTGATATTTTATTGATATTGTTCTTAGGGTTTTTATCTTTAACTTGGTTTAGGGGAAATTATATTATTAATATAGCCGCTTTTGGGTTTCCTTTCTCAAGAATACAATTTTTTCACAATACACTGTATTTTTGGGACCATTCCATTTCCATGGGTTATCCTGCTCCGGGTCAATTAGCCTTTCTCGTGCCTTATACTATATATGCCGCCCTTACGGAATATATCGGACTATCGCTGCTCTTCTTTGAAAAATCGTTATTCTATCTCTGGTTTGTCATTTCTGGTTTGGCGACGTATTATCTCTGTTCTGTTCTGGGGTTTAAGAGAATAGCGAAACTTGCCTCTTCTCTTTTTTACATGATGAACCCTTATGTTCTTCAAATCCCGTGGTATTTAGCTTCTGGCATATTAATGCCTGCGTATGTCATGAGTCCTCTCATTCTTGGATTATTCATAAAATCCTTAAATTCTGCCAAGGGATTAAAATATATCTTTATTTTAGCAATTGTCTGGTTTGCTGTCGGAACCTATGGATATGCTAATCCGGCATTTGCCATTGTGCATTGGTTTATTGTCTTCTCCTACTTGCTTTATTATTGCTTGATAAATAAAAAGGAGAACCGACTTATAAAACAGGCAGTCTGCTTAACGTCTATTTTAGCTATCCTCTGGCTGTCTCTGAATCTATTTTGGATTATTCCTTATGGAAGCGTCATTTTTGAACAACAAAGAGCAGCCTCTGCTCTTTCATTAGGATTCCCTTCAAACTTAGAAACTTTCAAACTTAACAGTGGAAAATTATTAGATGTATTAAGATTAGGTGGTCTCTGGTCTTTACACGGCGAATGGATGAAGGGTGTTCCTTATCATAACTGGGCTAGATTTTATCTTACGTGGCCATTTATTTTGATAAGTTTTTTAATTCCGTTCTTCAGTTTTTTGCCTCTATTGAAGAGATCGAAATATAAAAAAACGGGATGTATATATTTTAGTATTTTAGCTATCACAGGATTGTTTTTGATTAAAGGGGCTAAACCACCATTGGGCAATGTAAATATCTGGCTCTATCAGCATATCCCTTTACTTTTGACTGTCTTTAGAGGCAATATCCAAAAGTGGGGACTAATGCTTACTTTAGCCGTAACGCCACTTTTAGGATTGGGAGTATGCTATACCGTTGACTTTTTATCTGATAGATTTGGAAAAAGGCTCTCTTTTTTAGGCGCTGTATGTATTTTTATCCTGCTTTTTATTGTTCTTGCCTTTCCTTTTTGGAACGGTGATGTTTTTTTTGCTGGGGGAGGGATAGTTCCGTCTGCAAGAATAAAAGTTCCTGAATATTACTATCAGTTTAAAGAATGGACCAAGGAGAATAAAAATAACGAGAGAATTTTTTCTCTTCCCCTGTCAAAAAATGGCAACACTATATATCTCTGGGAAGATACCGGTTATGCAGGCGGGGATATAATAAGGTTCTTTTCTGCTAAGCCGGTCATATATATTAATACTGGGAGAGGATATAAAATTCCACTATTACTTGGCAAGCAAATAGAAAAAAGATCCAGCCAAGTCTGTACTAAACTACTTTTTAGATTATTGAATGTTAAATATATACTTTTGCATCGGGATATAAATTGGGGACTTGTTGAGCATCATCCATTGCGGCTTAAACACAATCTGGACAATCAGGATGGAATTAGATGGGATAGAAATTTTGGAAAACTGGATTTATATAAAATTGATGATGAATATTTTCTTCCACACATTTACTCTTCTACCACTCCCGCCCTTGTCAGTGGCGATATTGAAGCACTGGTGCCACTCACGGAAACGAAATATCTTGATGGAAAGCCTGTGCTGTTGTTTACGGGACAAAAGGGAAAGGAAGAGGTAAAGGTGAAGGTAGAGGGAAAAGGTAAAGAAGAACCTCAGATTACTTTTAAGAGGATAAATCCGACAAAGTATTTAGTTAAGGTCAAAGGGGCAAAGACGCCGTTCTGGCTTGTGTTTAGCGAGAGTTTTCATAAGCAGTGGAGGCTTTACAATAAGGTGGAGGTAGAGGGGAAAAGAAAGGGAGAGGTAAAGGTAAAGGAAGGTGGGGCATTTGGGGAGATTGTGGCGAATTATCCGAAATTGAAAGTTAAAGAGGCAAGGCATCTGCAAAAATTTACCCCACAAGATATCAAATATTTATTTAAAAAGCCTCTGGATGTTGAGCATCATTTGGTCAATGGTTATGCTAATGGATGGTATATTGAACCGAATAAATTGGAGTTGGGAGAAGATTTTACTTTGGTTATGTATTTTTGGCCCCAAACACTTTTTTACTTAGGATTGGGGATATCAGGGCTAACGCTTATATTCTGTATAGTTTATTTAGGATATAGTGGTTTGAGAAAGGGAAAAAGGAAGAAAAAGGTAAAGGTGGAGATGAAGGGGTGTTCTGGTCGCATTGATGCTTGACGTTAAGTTAGAATAATATATAATCTGTATAAATAATAACCGATAATAGATTATCATATGGACACAAAAAGAACTATTTTGTCTGAAAAAGAGCTTAATCTGATAGAGGACATAATTGCCAAATTTGGTATTATTGTGACTTTTGAGCAGATATATAATATTCTTAAGGGAAAAAGAAACCGTCAGGCTGCAAGGAATCTAGTTAATAAGCTAACAAAAAATGGCTGGCTGGTTAGAATAAAGAAAGGCGTATATGCCGTAGCAAGCCTGGAATCCCGCGGATTTCTTGTGACTCACGCCTTTAAAATAGCCCAGACTCTAATCTCTGATTCCTATATTTCTTTTGAAGCCGCCTTGCAGCACTACGGGATGTTTGATCAAATGCTGAGAACCATTGTTTCCATATCACTTAAGAGACGTAAGATTAGGGATATTCAGGGAATAACGTACAGATTTATCAGTGTCCAGAAAAAATTATTCTTTGGTTGGGAAGAGAATAGAGTTGAGAATTATGTGGTAAATGTTGCTACTCTCGAAAAGGCAATTTTAGATATACTGATGTTCAAACGAAATGAATATTATCTGGATCTCGTCTATGAAAAATTGAAGGAATATAAAAATAAATTCGATTTAACCCTGATAAATAAATTTAGCAGTAAGTATTCAAAAACTGTTCAAAGGATATTGGGGTTTTTCTTCGATAAACTATCAATTGATTCTGCTTATTTATATAAGCTTACCACAGGCAACAAAGGTTGCAGCTATATGACTAAAGATAGCGGAAAATTCAATGCTAAATGGCGGCTCTATTATTGCAGCCATTTTGATGAGATTATATGAAATATATTCTATTAAACCGCAGAGAGCTGGAAATTATTAACAGAAAGAACCTTCGTTATCCTCTACAAATAGCTGAAAAAGATTATTTTCTGGCGCTTGTTTCAAAAGTCATTTACGAGTCACCGTTGCGGGATAAGATTGTATTTAAGGGTGGCACAGCAATTTATCATTGTTATTTACCACAATCCAGATTTTCAGAGGATCTTGATTTTACTTCTTTAGATAAAACAATCACTTTGGAAGAAGTAAAGGCAGTTTTCCAACCATGGGATTTTCTTGAGGTTAAGGAGGCCAATGTCTCTAAGGCAACCATAAAAATAGAACGCTTAAAATACACAGGGCCTTTAGCCTTTCCAAATTCGCTTAAAGTAGAAATAGATTTTATCCAAAATGTGGTTTTACCTGCCAGGACGTTGTTTTATAAAAACGTTTGGAGGATTGAGACAAAAGTAAATATAATGGATGTTAAAGAAATCTGCGCGGAAAAGATACGCGCCACAAGTGATCGCGCTCGATACAGGGATTTTTATGACCTGGTTTTACTTTTTGAGAGTTTCAAATTTGACATTGAAGAAATAACAGGGCTCATTAAACGAAAAGAAATCAGGAAACCCATTACACAGGATTCCATAATGAATAATTGGAAGGTTGCTAAAAAGGAGAAGGAAGAAGAACTTTCCATGATTTATTATGCCAGGGATATCAACGATAAAGAGATTGAAGATATAATTCAGATGCTGAAAATTAATATTCAATAGAATTTCGAATTAATGAAACAAAAAATTAAATATATAATTTTTGCTGGCTTGTTAGGACTATTTATAGGGTTTTTATATAACAACATCGTCATTCCTGATTCTTATAGAAAAGAGATGTTTCTCTATAAGGATAGTATTAAATTGCGTAATTCAAAATACATTAATAAAACCTACATAATTCCATATAAAGAAACCTTGCTATTGAAGATAGCTTCCTCATCTGCAAAAAAGACAATTGTTTTTAATAATAAAATTTTAATCCCGTATAAAACAAAAAAATATTCCAGAAAAATAAAGAATTTTTTTGCGAAAGCATATTTTAAACCTGTCGATTATGTTCTCATTCCGGCAGATATAGTAAATATTGGCAGGAATTATCTCAAATTATCTTTTCCTCCGGACATTCGTGACTGCGTAACGATAAAAATTGGAAATTATCATCGCAATACTAACAATCAGATATTTGTTTTATTTGAGGATTCTCATATTTTCCCCATAAAAAGAAGTCATACCGCATATCTATATTCGGTTTTGATTATATTGTCTATATTTTTGTTTTTATTTTGGAGAACAAAACAGCATATTTATTCAAAATTTCTTATTTCGCTTCTGCCTGCCAATATTCTATTATTATTGGCATATATAATCCCGAGAACACTTGATCTGAAGTTATTTGTAATATCAGGTTATTTTTTGACGCTGCAGGCAGTTTCATTGGCTCTTGCATGTTCTATATTTTTTTATAATTACAATAAGAAAATAATAAGTAAAAATGTTAAGGAACTACGTCTAAATATCAGGCAGCTAAATGCAAAATTAGAAAAGAAGTTTTCTAGAACATATTCCTTTTTAGTTATTATGATTGTAATAATTATACGTTGCTTGAGATATCTGCATTCACGAGTGATACTACCATTCTGGCAGTGGTTAAAGCCAAGACCATTCAGCGATAAATGTATAGTTCTATTTATGTTTCTTCTTATTGCATGCGCCTTGTTGTTAATTGCCAATTTAGAAATAACAGCAGAGCGAGTGGCAAATGTTGCCTATTTTGCATTGTGTCTGGGGGTTGTTGTTAAGTTTGTGCAACTTGTGAGAGAAAGATGAAATTATATAAGTCCAATTTGGCGACCGTAATTCTCTTCACCATTCTTGCTCTTATCATCACATTCCCTATTATTTTTAATATGAGTAAATTAATCTATGGTTATCCTGATGATACGCTTACTGTAATCTGGGGGATTTGGCGAAGTGGAGATGTCTCTCTTCAGATTAAGGACTTTTTATTATTCCCCTCATTAGACAGATGGGCATTGGACTATAATATATATGCTCATACTTTATGGCCTATGGCAGCTTTTTTAACAAATGAAATATTTATATGGAATTTATTTAGTATTTTTAATTTTATTCTTTCAGCTTTTTTTATGTGTCTTCTTGTGAGGTATCTCACAGAGAGTAAAATATCAGCCTTTATCTCAGGCATCATCTACGGTTTTTGTCCTCATATCTGTATGCAGTCATTTAACCATATATTACTCGCTGCAACTCAGTGGATGCCGCTGTATATTTTGTTTTTATTGAAGCTGGTATTTGAGAAAAATTATAAGAATGCGGTTTTATGCGGGATTTTTTATGCGCTGGTTGTTTTCTCCAATCCTTACTATGGCTACTACATGCTCCTATTCACTATGATATTTATTGTTTTTCTGTTGTTAAGACACATCAAAAATCTACGCGCAGTGATAAAGACAGACAGCCCCATTAGAAATAGATTTCTAAACGGGGTAAAATTAGCTGGCGTGGCTTTTTTGACTGCTCTGATTATTGTTCTTCCGGCCGAATACAAAGTAATCAAAACAATGTTCTCAAAAAGCAAGAATAAGCCTGCTGTTTATACTCGTCCATTAGAAGGACTGATATTTTCAGGAGCTCGGCCAAAAGATTTTCTGCTCCCTCCGCGGACAAATCCTATCCTTAAAAATATCTCCAGACCATTTATGTCCCCTGATTTTGGAAGTATGATAGACCATACTCTATATCTTGGATATACCCCGCTGATTCTCTCTATTATTGCAGTATGTTTCTGGCGAAGAAGGAAAAATTTAAAATTCCCCGAAGGACAAGCCTATGGGGCAAGCAAAATTCAAAACTCAAAATTAAATCTCGTTGTTCCATTTTTTCTAATAATCTTTTTCGCCTTTGGGATTATGTCTTCTCCACCGTGGATTCCTATCGGCGCGTTAAAGCTGAACAGCGCGCTGTTCAAGCTTCCAATGCCGTCGTATTTCCTGCATAAGCTGTTTCCGATGTTCAGGTATTACTCCAGAATGGTTGTCGTGATGATGATATCATTGAGTGTGCTTTCAGGAATTGGAATGAAATTCCTGCTGGAGAAATTTAAAATTAAAAATTTAAAATTAAAAATTGTTTTCACAAGTGTAATTTTTCTTTTAATAGGAGTTGAGTATATAAACGTTCCTCCGTTTCATTATTTTGATTCAACACCGCCAAAACTATATACATGGCTGGCAAAACAGGAAGGAGAGTTTGGCTCTGCTGTTGCTGAGTACCCAATGCTTGCAGGAAGAACGCAAGTATATGGATATATGTTTTGGCAGAGGGTGCATAAACAGAAACTTGTTAATGGAGGAGATAGTTCTCGTTTAGAAAAACTTCTCCATATTGATAATCCCCAAACCGTTCAACAGCTTAGAGAATGGGGAGTTAAGTATGTGATTGTTCACAGGGATTTTTACGAGGATAAAGATTATAAAGAAAACTACAATGTTCCTATGCCGATTATTGATGAAGAGAGACTTGGTTTGAAGCTGATTAAATCTTTTAACCAGAGAAAGAATAAGCATTACAAAGAACAATATATGTCTCCAAACGTTTATTTTGACAAATTCTTTGGTAAAACAGATGTGTATTGTATTCTTGAGAAATAGAGATGAAAAGTGTCTGGGGCTTGCCCCTGAATTTTTACAAAAATTCTTGGGGGAATTGAAAATAGTCTTGACTATTTTCCAATATAGTGCAAAATAGTAGTATGCTAGAGAGAAAATTATACATTAATTTGTGGGAATCTTTATCATCTAAAAAACAGATGATTTTTTTAAGCGGTCCAAGACAGGTAGGGAAAACCACACTTGCTAAAATTATTGCAAGGAGCTATTCCAACAAATATTATTTTAACTGGGATATCATTTCTAACAAAAAATTGTTGATTGAAGACCCTGCGTTTTTTCAGCATATAAACAGGGTTGATTCTACCAAACCTATAGTTATATTGGATGAGATACACAAATACAGACAATGGAAAAATTATTTAAAAGGCATATATGATGAATTTAAAAATGAGTATGCTTTTCTTGTCTCAGGTAGTGGTCGGCTTGATACCTATCAGAAGGGAGGCGATTCTCTTGCTGGAAGATATTTTAAATTCCACCTTTTCCCGTTTACAATTGCTGAATTAAGCAGAGAGAATAGAGGTTTTAATGATTTCATGGACAATCCATTAAAAGATTTTGATATAAACAAGAAACAATCTACAAAGAAGGTATGGGATGCTCTTTTTAATACAGGCGGTTTCCCCGAGCCTTTTGTAAAAGGAACAAAAGCGTTTTTAACCAGATGGTCTTCAAATTACTATCATCAGATTGTTCGGGAGGACATTAGGGATGTGTCAGATATAAGAAGAATTAATTCTGTAGATTTGTTGTTTTCTTTACTTCCGTCAAAAGTTGGAAGTCCTCTGTCTATTAATAATCTCGCTCAGGATATTCAGACAGCGTTTGACAGCATAAAAAGCTGGCTGACCTTATTTGAATCTTTTTATCTTATTTTTAGGATATCGCCCTGGACCAGAAAAATAAGCAGAGCGATTTCAAAGGAGAAAAAGCTTTATCTTTTTAATTATACTGAGATTCAGGATAAGGGGAGTATGTTTGAAAATATGGTTGCTCTTGAGTTGTTCAGGGCTATAAATAACTGGAATGATTATGGGCTTGGAAGGTTTACTCTGCATTTTATACGGAATAAGGAAAAAGAAGAGGTTGATTTTCTTATAGCGGATAAGAATAATCCTGTTTTACTCGTAGAAGCAAAATTTTCGGACGAAACAGTCTCCAAAAGTTTACTGCATTTTCAAAATATTTTAGACGTTCCTGCAGTCCAGCTTGTTAATAACGAGAATACTTACAGATATTTTAAGAATGGCAGGAACAATGTATTGGTTGTAACCGCTCATCAATGGTTATCTTCTCTCCCTTAATCAGTAAATACAAAAATTGAAGGAATTAAAGGAGCGCATGATAAATATGAACGCAATGTTGAGTGATTTTCCTAAGCTGTACTGTCCTTTCATACGGCAAACATTCAAAGTTAATAGTGAACAGTATAAAAAATTTCGCTCGCAGTTTAATTTAAGGTCGCCTGAAGTCTATTTGGCGGTGGACAGAATAAATCCCGGTTATGAATGGGTATTTGATGACGAGGATACGATTGCCGTTGAAAAGCTTGATGGCACGAATATAAAAATCAAGACTGAAGACAGTCGCCTAACTGCCGTGCAGAACAGGAAAAATATTATTGATCCTTTACAGATAGTGGGAGGAAAAGGGTTCATTATGGAAGGCTTATTCAGATCCATAGATAAGGGGTATATAAAAGAAAACGGCGAGCAGTCAGGAGAGCTGATCGGTCCGAAACTGCAGGCTAATCCATATAAACTTGATTTTCATCTCTGGTATCCTTTTGACAGAGCTATAACAAGTTTAAGATATAAATCTTTTCATGAGCATGAACGCACTTTTGATAATTTGAGTTTGTGGTTTAAGGATTGGCTGTTCTCCAGATTTTATATCAAAAAAACCGCCAAAGCAGATAAAGATGACAAAATTTTTGCCGAAGGGGTGGTTTTTTATAATTTGAAACGAAAATCTCAGGATAAGATATGGAGGGCTAAATTGCGCAGGGATATGTTTGACTGGTACTATAATGGAATAGAGATTTATGATTATAAAAAATGCAGTCGCGATGTTGTGGAAAATCAGGAGAAATTTGATTGAGATTAAAATCCCTACGATACTTCCAATGGTTAAACTATTGCAAATTCTTTGGCAAAAGAGATGTGTATGAGATTCTTGCATAAATATATTGCAATTTAGATGTAACTAAATTATAATACATAATTATGGAAGAAAGAATATATACTCCGCTACAATTAAGGGAAGTATTTCATCTGGAATTCTTAAGATGGTTTGGGAGAAGAATAAAACCGGAGCACTACGCTCTTAAGGGCGGAGTGAATATGCGGTTTTTCTTTAGCAGCTTTCGCTATTCGGAAGATATAGATCTGGATATCCGCTTTGTGGAAGTAGATGTTTTGCGTGATGCGGTAATGAAGATACTACAATCTGTATCCTTTCAAGAAGAGCTTAAACCGTTTGGAATTGAAAGAGTCATTACTCCCGCAATTGCAAAAGCAAAACAGACCGAAACAACGCAAAGATTTAAAATTCATTTAATTACACCTGCGAATGAAGACCTTTTTACTAAGATTGAGTTCTCACGCAGAGAATCTAAAGGGAACGTTGTTGTCCAACCCGTATCAACGCTCATTATGCGTTTATATAAATTATCTCCCTTAGTAGTTTCTCATTATGATATCCAATCTGCAATAATTCAAAAAATAGAGGCTCTTTCCGATAGAATTATAATTCAGGCAAGGGATATTTTCGATCTATATATTTTAACATCTCAGTATAAGCCTGTTAAGAAGGATGGGATTAAAACAAATGAGTCTACATTGGAAAAAGCGTATAAAAATCTGTTTGAGGTTAGTTTTGAGCAATTTAGCGATACGGTGGTTTCTTATTTATCTGCTGAGGAACAATCTATTTATAATTTACCATCCTTGTGGGATGAGATTAAACTAAAGGTTGCTAATTTTATTGAGGAAATAAAAAAAACATATGCCTAAGTCCACTATTTTAAAATTTATTAAACAATTGCATCAGCCGGTATTTACAACACACGAATTATCTGCTTTTTCTGGAAAATCTTTATCAACTACAACTCAGGCGCTTAATTTTCTTCAGAGTCAGGGTGTGGTTTTTAAGATATATCGGGGCATTTGGGCCGAAGTGACTAATGAGCGGTTAAGTCCTTATGCTGTAATTCCCTTTCTTCTCCCGAGACACCGCTCGTATGTTTCTTTTATAACAGCATTACATTTACACGGAATAATTGGACAGATTCCTCAGACGGTTACTCTTGCTTCAACCGTTCACACAAGGATAATTCATACCAAGATAGCGACTTTCTTTATCCATCGGATAGCTCCCGCATTTTTTGATGGATTTGATTGGTATAAAAGAAGAGGTAGTTTCTTAATAGCGGAGCCGGAAAAAGCTTTGGTTGATTGTCTGTATTTATCGGCGCGCAAGAAAAAACAATTTGGGCATTTTCCTGAATTGCATTTTCCTAAATCATTTAGTTTTAAAAAGACCAAAGAATGGATAAGAAAAATCCCGAATGTTAAAATTAGGTCTTTTGCTCAAAAAGAATTAGACAAAATACTATGTGCTGCAGGGAATGATTTGGTATCCACGGATTAGCAAATTATTGACTAAAATGTCTATCATCTTAGAAAATGATTAGACAAAATGTTTGGCAAAACGGATGTGTATGAGATAAAATGATAAAACTTAGGAGAAAGGCATTATGAGAGAACTGGTTTTAGTAACAGGCGGTGCGGGCTTCATTGGCTCATATATCGTTGATGAATTAGTGAAAAGAGGCTATAGGGTCAGAGTGCTGGACAATCTTGATCCTCAGGTGCATGGAGATAATGCAGATATTCCGGAATATCTTAATAAAGAAGCGGAGTTTATAAATGGGGATGTCAGAAATCCGGATGATGTGAGAAAAGCAATAGATGGAGTTGAGATAATTTTTCATGAGGCTGCTGCTGTTGGCGTTGGGCAGTCAATGTATGAAATCAGGAAATATATGAATGTTAATACACTTGGCACTGCTAATTTGCTTGAGGCTATAATAAAGCGCAAAGACAAAATCAAGAAGCTCATAGTAGCGTCTTCAATGTCAATATACGGAGAAGGCGAGTATGAATGTTCTAAATGCGGCAGAATATCTCCAAAATTGAGGCCTGTTGCTCAGCTGGAAAAAAGGCAGTGGGAGATGAAATGTCATATCTGCGGGGAAAACGCTAAACCAATTCCTACTAATGAAGAAAAGCCGTTAAATTCTACATCAATTTACGCAATATCAAAAAAGGACCAGGAAGAAATGTGCCTGTGCATTGGAAGAGCATACAACATACCAACAGTTGCCTTGAGATATTTCAATACATACGGCCCAAGACAAGCTTTATCAAATCCATATACAGGAGTTGCAGCTATTTTTTCATCCAGACTTCTTAATAATCATGCGCCAATAATATATGAGGATGGTCTTCAGAGCAGGGATTTTGTGCACGTTAAAGATATTGCGCAGGCAAATATGCTTGCAATGGAATGCGATAAAGCCAATTATGAAATGTTTAACGTGGGAACAGGAAGAAGGCTGTCTATTCTGGATATAGCAAATGCGCTTATAAGCAGGCTAAATTTTGGTGGAAAGTCTGAAATCACTTATCAATTCAGAGAGGGAGATATCCGGCACTGCTATGCTGATATCTCTAAAATAAAGGAAAAACTCGGCTACTCTCCAAAGCATAAATTTGAGGACGGAATTGAGGAGCTTGTAAACTGGGTAAAAGAACAGCATGCAGAGGATAAAATAGAACAGGCAAAAATAGAGCTTGAAGAAAGAGGATTAACAAAATGAATATATTAGTTACAGGCGGTTGCGGGTTTATTGGGTCGCACCTGGCTGAGAAATTGCTCAGTATTGGGCATGAAGTTTATATAATAGACGACTTATCAACAGGCAGTATTGACAACATAAAACACCTTCAAACAAATCCAAAGTTCCATCTCAATACTGACACAATTACAAATGAGACATTGCTTAGTTCAGTAGTGGATAAAGTGGATATAATATATCATCTGGCAGCTGCTGTTGGGGTGCAGCTGGTTGTAAAAAGTCCTGTTAAAACAATTGAAATCAATGTGCATGGGACAGAAGTTGTATTGAAAGCTGCAGCAAAAGAGAACAAAAAAGTATTAATTGCATCGACCTCAGAGGTGTATGGAAAAAGTAAAAATATACCGTATAAAGAGGATGATAACTTATTAATTGGTCCTCCAACGTTTGGAAGATGGAGTTATGCGTGTTCCAAGGCGCTGGATGAATTTTTGGCAATGGCATATTGGAAAGAAAAGAAATTGCCGGTTGTGATCACCAGATTTTTCAATACGATTGGACCAAAGCAAACAGGGCAATATGGAATGGTTGTTCCCACATTCATAAAGCAGGCTTTATCCGGAAAGCCGATAACCGTATATGGAGATGGTAAGCAGACACGTTGTTTTACGTATGTTGGAGACGTAGTTAACGCAATAATTGCTTTAATGGAAAAGGATAAAGCGATTGGCCAGATATTCAATATTGGAGGTACGGAGGAGATAAGCATAGAAGATCTGGCAAAGAAAATAAAGCAGTTGACGAATAGTTCTTCAGAAATAGTTCATATTCCTTATGACCAGGCTTATGAGCATGGTTTTGAAGATATGCGCAGGAGAATACCTGACGTATCCAAATTATCCCGAACGCTTTCGGGAATGAGCGGCTTTCCAAAACACGGGTTGGATGATACATTGAAGTTAATAATAAAAGATTTTAAGTTTTGAGTTAAAACGTGGAGATGTTATGAAAGGAATAATTCTATCAGGCGGCACAGGTACAAGACTTTATCCTTTGACGAAAGTTATTAATAAACATCTCTTGCCTGTCGGGAAAAAGCCTATTATTTATTATGCAATCGAACAACTAGTTAATGCTAATATTACTGAAATCTTAGTGGTTACCGGTGTTGACCACATGGGTGATATGGTTAATACACTTGGCAGTGGAAAAGAGTTCGGATGCGAATTCACATACAAGGTTCAGGATGAAGCTGGAGGCATTGCGCAGGCAGTAGGACTTGGAGAGAAATTCTCAGGAGGGAATAAAGTTATTGCAATATTGGGAGATAATCTGTTTGAAGAGGACTTGAGTGTTTATATTAATGAATACAGAAAACAGGAAACAGGCGCGAAGGTTTTACTGAAGGAGGTAGAGAATCCAGTACGATTTGGTGTGGCAGAAATTGTTGATAATAAGATTAAAGGAATTGAAGAAAAGCCCAAAACACCTAAAAGCAAGTATGTAGTAACAGGAGTGTATATGTACGATAGAAGAGCGTTTGAGATAATCAAAGGATTGAAGCCCTCTGCAAGGGGAGAACTTGAGATTACAGACGTAAATAACAAATATATAGAACAGGGAGATATGACATATCATATTCTAAAAGGATGGTGGATAGATGCCGGCACATTCGAATCGCTTAAAATAGCTAATGAGCTAATTGAAAAAAGGAAGTGTGAGAGTTGAAGGTATTATTAACAGGTTCAAAAGGCATGCTGGCAAAAGAATTTGTTTCTGAGTGCCAAAACAGGAAGGATTACACAATTATTGCTCCTGATGAAGAAGAATGTAATATAATTGATATCTCTTCTATCGAAAATGCAGTGGATAGCATTAATCCTCAGGCGCTGATAAATTGTGCCGCATATACTGATGTTGATGCATGTGAGAGGAATCAAGAAAAAGCCTTTAGCGTTAATGGCGAAGGAGTAAAAAATCTTATACAGGTCTGCAGAGAGAATGACATACTGCTTGTGCACTTCTCTACGGATTTTGTATTTGACGGCGAAAAGAAATCTTCATACATAGAAGAAGATAAACCGAATCCACTCAACATATATGGAGAATCTAAGCTTTTGGGAGAACAGTATCTGCTAAATTCACATATCAGATTCTTTTTGATAAGAACTTCATGGATGTATGGAAAGGGAGAGAAGAACTTTGTAAAAGCTGTTATAAGTAAGGCATCTAATCAGTCTGAAATCAGTGTTGTTGATGATCAAATTGGGAATCCTACTTGGGCAAGGGATATTGTTGATATAACCTTGAGATTACTTGAGACAAAACAGTATGGAATGTATAACTATTCAAATAAAGGAGAGTGCAGCCGGTATGAGTTTGCCTGCGAGATTATAAAGATTCTTCAGAATTCAGAAAACAAGTTTCATTCTACAAAAATAATACCGATTAAAAGCGCTCAATCAGAAAGGGCGGCAAAGAGGCCTGCATATTCTGCGCTAAATAAGAGTAAAATTAAGTCTGCAATTGCTGTTGATATTCCGCACTGGAGAGAAAGTTTAAAAAAATTCTTAATAGAGGGGAGTGAATTATGATTAATGGTGTTAAAATAAAAAAGCTAAAGGCGATTCCTGACGAACGTGGACATGTTATGGAGATGTTCAGGGAAGATGACGAAATTTTTGAAAAGTTTGGTCAGGTCTATATAACTACTGCTTATCCCGGTGTTGTCAAAGCATGGCATTATCACAAGAAACAGACAGATAATTTTGCATGTATTAGAGGGATGATGAAGGTAGTTCTTTACGACAGCAGAACTGATTCTTCTACAAAGGGAGAAATTAATGAATTTTTTATAGGGGAGCATAATAACTTGCTTATACAAATCCCCAAGATGGTAACGCATGGTTTTAAATGCATAAGTGAATACGAGGCCATAATAGTTAATTGCCCTACAGAATGTTATAACCACAAAAAACCAGATGAATACAGGATAGATCCATATAAAAGCGATATTCCATACGACTGGAGCAGAAAAAACGGCTAATGAAAATAAATATGCTGGTTACCGGTGGATGTGGTTTTATAGGGTCTAATTTCATACGATATGAGTTAGAGAAATATAGCTCTATAAACATTGTAAATCTGGATAAGCTAACTTATGCAGGAAATTTAGAAAATCTTTTGGATATTCAAGAAAAATATAAAAATAGATATGCATTTGTTAAAGGTGATATTTTAGATGCAAAATTGGTTAAACAAATTATCGCAGAAAACAAAATTGATATAATTATTAATTTTGCCGCTGAATCACATGTGGATAGAAGTATCATTAATCCTGCTGAGTTTATGAAAACAAATATACTTGGAGTGCAAACTCTTCTTGATATTGCAAAACAGGTTGGTATTAAGCGCTTCATACAGATCTCAACAGATGAAGTATATGGGGATCTTCCTGGTGAGGGCTATTTTAGGGAAGAAACTCCACTTGCGCCAAGCAGCCCTTATGCTGCAAGCAAAGCATCAGCTGACATGCTTGTAAAAGCTTATTTTCATACCTATCAATTGCCTGTTATAATTACACGGTGTTCAAATAATTACGGTCCATACCAATTCCCTGAGAAATTTATTCCACTAATAATCATCAATGCTCTCCAGTCTAAGGCACTGCCTATTTATGGGGATGGAACAAACGTGAGGGACTGGATTCATGCAATAGATCACTCGAAGGCTATTGATTTAGTGGTACAGAGAGGAGAAATAGGAGAAACCTATAACATAGGCGCTAATAACGAGAGAACTAATATAAATATAGCCAAGTTTGTTTTAAAAAGATTGGGAAAGCCAGAGACATTAATAAAATTTGTAAAAGACAGACCAGGGCATGATCGCCGTTATGCTATCAATGCAGATAAGATAAAAAGCCAATTAGGCTGGAAACCTGTTTACAATTTTGAAGAGGGACTAAAACAAACCATATCATGGTACATTGAGAATAAAAACTGGTGGAAGAGCATAATTGGGTTATGAATATTGCTGTTGCTTTTACGGCTCTTGCCGAAGGTTCGGGGATTTCTGAAGTAGTTGTCGCGCACGCAAATCAGTTATATAAATACGACGATGTGAATGTCAGCATTCTTACGTTGTCTTGTTCGCACAAACATTTGAATATTAGGATACCTGTAGTTACTCCAATAAATATCTCAAGAGGTCGTAACTACTTGTTTACTAAACCGGTTATGAAGCCGATAGCAAATATATTCTTTAAGAGGGCTTTGGAAATTATAAGACCCGATATTGTAAATATCCATTATCCTCCTCTGGATGGTTTTGTTATAAAGAATAGAAAATTTTTTGGATATAAAGTTGTTTATTATTACCACAATGTCACAGATCCCAATATGTATGTAGGCTATGAAAGAGAACGTAGAATTCTAGAAAACAAAAGAATGATAAAGAATGTATCTAAAGCAGATAAAGTTATCACAAATTCAGGCTTCACTAGGAACTATCTTCTGTCAAAATTCTCCATAAATAGTACGGTTATTACACCAGGTATAGATTTTCAGGTATTTAGAAAAAAAGAGAAAAAGCTAAATTTGCGTCATCCAGCATTACTTTATGTTGGAAGAATAGTAAAACATAAAGGCGTAGATCTGCTGTTAAATGCCTTTGAACTGGTTTTAGGGAAAATCCCCAAAGCGCATCTCTATATTATTGGCAAGTTTGATAATGACGATTATTCAGAATTGGTCAAACAGAGAGCCGGGGAGATTGGAAACATCTATCTGCTTGGGCATCTCCCTGTAGAAGACGTTATATTGTATTATAAATCTGCGGATTTATTTACATGCGCATCTATATACGAAGGGTTTGGAATGCCGTTTATGGAAGCGCAGGCAAGCGGTCTGCCATGTGTTGGATTTAATACCGCAAGCATACCGGAAGTTGTTATAGACAACGAAACGGGTATTCTTGTAAAAACCAAAGATACAAAAGCATTTTCAGAAGCAGTAATTGAGCTTCTCTCAAACAATAAAAAAAGAGAGCAATTTAGCAAGAATGGGATTAAAAATGCACGTAATTATGACTGGCCAAAGATAGTAGATAAGTTATATAAAGAATACAATAAAATTCTTAATTGTGAATTATGAATTTTAAATTAAAGAACAATATCAAACCTCAATTAAAAATTAAGAATTTAGAATTTAAAATTGCTACCATAGGTATTATTTCTCCTGTATTGGTCCCTGATGATGTAGGAATGGCTATCTCCAACTGGACCAAGTTTAAGTGGCTGTTAGAGAAAGGTGTTGATGTAAAGATGATTGGGTTCTCTCCGAAGATGTCAACAGAAGAAATACCTCAAATGTACAGGCATCCGAATATAAAGAGGATAACTCCATTCTTCAGAAGAAACAAGTTAGGATTTTTGTACAAAGTTTTGGATATTTTAATGCTGTACAGAGAAATCTCAAAGTTTGCAGAAGACCGCGACATAATAGAGATACATGGTTGGAGCTTGTGGAATACAGCTTTGATACTTGCATGGCATAAATTGAGAAAGAAAAAAGTAATGCAGGTATTTGTGGGAACAGACGGATGGGATTATATTCCTACAAAATTTTTTGACCTGAAAAGAATAATAAATAGACGATATACCACAATCGCTAACAGCTATTGTCTCAAAGAAGAATTGATTAAGAAAGGGCTGAGGATTGATGGTGTGATATGGACTGAGGTAAATAGAAACTTGTTTCTCTCTGACAAATACTGCGGAAAGAAAAATCATACAATAACAGTAAAAGACTTATATCCTATAGGCGGGGCAGATATTGTTCTGGAGGCAATTGGTGTGCTGAAGAGAAAAGGGGTTGACATAAATCACAAATTTCTCGGGGAAGGACCTTTGCTTGATTCTCTAAAAAAACGCTGCAGAGAACTTGAGATTGAGAAGAATGTTGAGTTTATGGGGCATGTGAAACACCATGAGGTTTCTCGATATCTAAAAGATGCTCAAATAAAAATATTGGGAAGCAGACTTGAATCATGTCCGCACGTTGTTGGAGAAGCAATGATAGTGGGACCTGTAGTTGTTTCTACTCGGTGTAAGGGTGCTGAAGAACTTATCCAAAATGGCAAAACAGGAATCATTGTAAAAGAAAATACTCCGGAAGCGATTGCCTCTGAGATAATGAAACTTCTAGAGGACAAACATAGAATCGAGGCTATTAGGGAAAATGCAAGAAAATTTGTTACGGGAAATTTGCTGGAAGAAGTGATCTTTGGGAAATTCGTTTTTGTATATAAGAAGCTTATGAAAGAAGGAGTGAGAAATGAGCTACAGCTTGATAATTTTGTAATACAGAAAATCATAGGTAGTAACCTTGAGAATAAAGTCATAATGCAGGGAAACATACTCATAGAAAATTCTAAACCTATGGACCCAAGTGTTTTAATTATAATTCTTAATCATAACGGCAGAGAAGATACTATTGAGTGCCTTGAATCTATAAAAGCGCAAACATATAAGAATTATAAAACTTGCATTGTGGATAATGCTTCTACAGATGGTTCTCAAGATTATTTCAAGAAAAATTATCCATGGGTAATTCTATTGGAGAATAAGGCTAACTTGGGATTTGCTGAGGCTAACAATATAGCTATAAGGCATGCTATGAAGATGGGTTTTGATAGTGTTTTGCTCCTGAATAACGACACTAAAGCTGCACCTGATATGTTAAGCGAGTTAATAAAACCCATGAAAGTTAATTTAACAATAGGTATTGTAGGTCCTAAAATGTATTATTATGATAAATCTTGTACTTTGTGGTTCGCAAGAGGTAAAATGGACTGGAAAACCGGGGTAACGTCACATATCGGAGGGATGAAGCAAGATTATGGGCAATATAATGAGATATGTAATTCTGACTTCATAAGTGGCTGCGCATTACTTATACATAAAAGTGTTATTAGTAAAATCGGATTAATGGATGAAAGTTATTTTTATTATCAGGAAGACATAGACTACTGTACAAAAGCAATAAAAGCTGGATTTAAATGCATAGTTGCGCCAAGAGCAAAGCTGTGGCATAAAGTCGCAAGAACAAGCGGAGGCTCTGAAAATCCATTTGGAGCTTTTTTCAAGACCAGAAACAGGATTATCTTTATGAAAAAAAATGCAGCCATTACACAGATAATCAGCTTCTCATGGTATTTTGGGATAGAGAATGTAATACATATATTGTCTGCCATAAAAAGAAGAAATCTCAAAATAATTATGCCTAGAATAAAGGGAATGGTTGCGGGGATTAGATACTAAATTAAAAGAAGGCAACATGAGTATTTGTAAAATATGTAAAAATACGGTTAATAACAAATTTTACATTGTGTGCGAAATGATGTTTGGTTATAGAGATAAATTTGAATATTTTAAATGTGGGGAGTGCGGATGTTTACAAATAAACAGAATTCCAGATAACCTTTCAGAATATTACCCTAAAAATTATTATTCTTTTCTAAAGCCATATTATTTTAAAGATGATTTTCTAAAGTCTTTTCTTAAACATCAAAGAGCAAAATACTGTCTTTATAAAAAAAATATTATAGGAATGTTGCTAACAAAACTATACAAAACGCCTAATTACTATAACTGGTTTAAAAAGGTTAAAATAGGATTCGAATCGGAGATTTTAGATGTAGGCTGTGGTGTTGGACATCTTCTCGTTAGTATGCATAAAGATGGATTTTCTAATCTTACAGGCGTTGACACGTTTATCAACGATGACATTTTTTATGAAAAAGGGCTTAACGTCTTAAAAAAAAATATATCTAAACTTAAACAACAGTTTGATTTTATACTGTTACATGACTCTTTTGAACATATGCGGGAACCTTTATCTGTATTTAAAGAATTATATCGCGCATTAAAATTTAATAGATATGTATTAATTAAAATTCCTGTTGTTTCTTCTTTTGTCTGGCGAAAATATGGCATTAATTGGGTTCAGCTTGATGCTCCACGCCACCTTTTTTTACATACAACTAAAAGCATTCAAATATTAGCAGACAAGGCAGGTTTTCAAATAAAAGATGTTGTATTTGATTCAACAGAATTTCAATTTTGGGGAAGCGAACAATATCTCAAAGATATTTCTCTCAGAGCTGGAAACTCTTATTGCGAAAATCCTCGAAAATCTATCTTTTCAAAAGAACAAATAAACTCTTTTAAAACTAAAGCAGCTGAGTTAAATAAGAATAACGATGGTGATTCAGCATGTTTTTATTTGTATAAAAGCAAGACATAATTACAAGAGAAATTATGAAAGTTGCCATTATTACACCCCACTTTTTCAATCCAAGTGGAATTGGAATGATGTGTAATAATTTATCATCAGAGTTAGTTAAGAAAGGGAACATGGTTGAGGTTTTTACTTTTGTTATTCCAGAGCAATACAGTTCGAATAGGGTAAATAGTAATGTAAAAGTACACGCAATAAGAAATATGTACGCGAAAAGTTTAAATTTATCACGCAAAAGATATAAAATAAAAGCAATCAATTCGATATTAAATAAATATTATCGTTTACTTACATTAATTAATATTTTCAAAGTAATGATCGCGAGATTACATAAGCTAAATATAATTCATATACATGGATATACAGATCTGACAATTGTAGGATTTGTTGTAGGTAAAATCCTAAGAAAACCTATTATCCTTCACTTTCACGGAACAGACGTGTGGTATTATAAAAAAAGTTTTTTCAATCTTTATAAAAGAATTGTTCACAATGTTGATAAAGTTATCTGCATTAGTACCTGTCTTGCTGATAAATTATTGAATGATACGGGAATTAAAAGTAAAGTAATATCTTATATGGTTAGCGATTTCTTTATATTACAGAGAGGAAAACGTTCAAATTTTCTAAAGAAAAAATTTAATGCAGATAAAATATTGTTGAATGTTAAGGGGATGATACCAATATACGGACACGAACTTTTGATAAAAAGTTTACCAGAAGTTATTAAAAAATATCCAAAATTAAAATTAGTATTAACAGGAGAAGGGCCACTGTTTGAAACATTAGAACGATTAGTTACAACACTACGCCTTGAAAACAACGTAGTATTTACAGGCGTTGTGGCTCATAAGGCGCTGGTTGATTTTTACGCTTCTTCAGATATTTTTATTCTATCCTCAACATTGGAATCCAGAGCTAATGTAGTATTGGAATCGCTAGTATGCGGAACACCAGTTATCACAACAAACAATCCTGCTGGTATTGAACTGGCTGACCAATATCCCGGCGATGTTACTCTTATAGAGAAAGATACTCCAGTTGCTCTTGAAAATGCTATAATAAAAATGTTAGAAGAGGGCAAAAGAGTTAAAGAAAGCACAGTTATTGAAATTTCTGAACAATTAAATAAAGAAGTTATTGCACGGAAATTCATGAATATTTATAACGAGATCGGTAAACAGGACAGAAAAAAGATATGCTGAAAAAATCGTTATTTTTAGTTATTTGTCAAATCACTGCACTTTTATTTTCTTCGACAAATGTTTTTGCAGTTAGTAAAGCTGAACTGTTTATAAAAGATCATCCTGTTAAATTTGGTTTTTCTATTTTTACTATATCAACTCTTATTATTCTGGTTTATATTGGCCTTTCAAAAATAGACAAGTTGATTGATATAATAATAAAGTTTGAGAAGAAGCAGCATGCTAAAGAGGAAGAAGATGAGTATGGGAAAATACCAAAAGGCTTAATTGAAGAAGAAGTTGCTTTATCTCTTTCTCCTGCTGAGCTTATATGGAGAAAGGAGGGCGGGGAATCAGAAACATACAAATTACGTCCAAACATAGAGTTCTGGATAGGAAGATCCGAAGATAATGAACTAATACTAGAAGATGAATTGGTATCCAAACTCCACGCAAAGATACGGCCACAACATGAGGGCTATGTGTTATACGATCTTCATTCCTATAATGGCACTAAGATTAAGGGCAAAAAAGGGCTTAAACATATATTAAAAAATAACGATGAAATAAACATAGGCAAGCAAATAATAAACTTTAAGCAAAAAACTGGCAAATCTGAGAACAAAGATTCGCAGTCAGGAACTATAAAAGGGAAAGATGAGGTGCTTGTTAAGTATATTGTATATGCTCTGGGACAGCCTATGCTTGAAAAGCAGGCATATGCTAAAAATATAAGTGAGTCTCGCATTTGTATCGGAACAGATAAGTACGTGCCGAAAACAGGCACAACCATAGAAATGCAAATTCAATTTTCAAATGATGAGGTAATTAATGAAATACTAGGGAATGTCCTATCGTGCAGGCAAACATCGCTGAAAGATGAATACGAACTAGATATTGAATTTTCAGAATTACCAGAAGAAAAACAGCAGATCATTAGCAATTATATAAAAAACAGACCGTAGAAAGTTAGATTATATACATATGCCACAGCACAGAGAATTTTTTCTATGCTGTGGCATAAAAACTATCTTGCTAGACCATACTCTATTTTTATGCCTGCTATGAGTGAAAGCTTATCCAGCATATCCTCTGCACCGGCAATTATATAGTAGTCCTTGTCTTCCCATATCTTATAACTCAGGTTTGTTCTGAGAAAGAACGGGGAACTATAAACGGAGCTGTGTCCTTCAACTGTGATGCTAGTTTTTTCATTAGGCAGCATATAGTCTACTCCCAATCCCACTCCTGAATTTATAACGCCACCTCTAAGTGTCAGACTATTATTGAGGTATTTAGATGCAATCTGCGCGTCATACTCAAGATATTGAACGTTTCTTCTATCTCTTCGCCCGTATGGATTTGATGCCTTTAGATCTATTTTACTGATCCCAAGAAGATAGTATCTATCATCAGAAGTCTCAACTCTTGCGTAAATTTTAGTTCTTGGCATTTTGTTCCTAAGAGACCAAACACTTTCAGCCCCTATGTAGGTTGTTGCTTCTTTTATTGTTGCCGCGGTAGTCAAAACGCCTGTCGTTACACCTTCAGAAATTTGTTTTACCGCTGTTTTTTTCTGCGGTTGAGCTACCTTCTTTGGAAGTCCGCCTGCATACACTAAACTAAAACATACGCCAGCCAATACGGTAATTAAACCAACTCTAAATAAAGATTTCATTTTTCTTTCACCTCCTTTCTATACATACATTTTTATGTTTTGTAAGTATATATTACATACCCTTTCCTTGTCAATTTGAAATGCTTGATTTGTTAATAAGTAACTAGTTTGCAGCACCTTTTGCATATGGGGTAGATTCCAGATAAAAGTTTTTTTCTCATCCTCTTGAATTCAGTATTGTTCCATATAGATATAAGAGATTCATTTCGAATATTACCCATTTTATGCTGCATTAAAAGACAAAAAGGCACAGTCCCATCGGAATTTATTCTACACGAGAAAAAAGGATATATGCAAACTCCCCTGGGGTTGTAATTTGGTCTGTAGTAATTTTTAATGTGTTCTAGTTTGCTTATAGGCCGTGAATACATATTTATCCCGAATTCACCAGCCTTCTTTAAAGCTTTTTGCCAGGTATTCACCAATAACGAAATCTTCTCTAATGGAATACTCTGTTCTTGTGGACATGTATCAAATAGATCTACATTGGAATTTCCAATCATCTTTGCAGACCTCGCCAACTCATCATGAGTATTGTATATAAGATGATTAAATACGATATTTTTTATCCCAAGTTCTTTTACAACTTCGATACATTCATCAAAACTTTCCATATTAGTTTTTGAAATTACCGAAGTAACGTGCATATACTTATCTGTACTTACATGCACGGCTTTAAGCAACTTTAGAAGTCTCTCAGCCCCATTAAATGCATGTTTAAATGCACCCTTGGAATTTCGTATTATATCGTGTGTCTCCTCTTTCCCATCAAAGGAAAATGAAATATTACGTATTACTCTAAGCTTAATAAGATTAGATAAACGGGCGGCTTTTTCTTCATCTATTAGTGTACCATTTGTTATTAAATTTTGAACAGTTACTCCTTTATCAGCAAAGTAATCTAGAATATCAAAAATGTCCTTGCGAATAAAAATTTCTCCACCAGTAAGACTCACGGTTTTTGGTTTCAGTTTGTTGAACGCATTTTTTATTTCTTCCAGGGACAGCTCATCCTCAGCGCGAATCTGATTGTGTTGCTGATAACACATTGAGCATCTGAGATTACATCTTCTTGTAAGTTCAATACAGATCTCCTCAGGGAATTGAAAGGTTCTGCCTGTTCCCCATGAATGTATAATCTTTAATTTTCGATTGAGATTAATGTTATGAAGTGCGCTCTTAAGCCTTTTTAGGAGATAAAATAAGAACATAACTATGTTATCCGCTTTTTTGTCTGTCTGTTGATTTTACAAAAAACTATTATACCTGTAACCCAGATAGTTAAAATGGGTATAAATTCAAACATCCCTGTCTTTTTAAATAATATTGAGAATAAATTAGCTTCAAAAAAAACACATATACTGGAGTCCGATAAACAATGAAATATATTATGATAAAACATAGTATCTTTCTGGTGTGTAAAAACATCTGTTCCTGTTGCAAATAGCATTAAAATACTAGATATCCCTACCAGAGTAGTAAAAATTAATGTTAATATTTTTGATTTTAGCTTTGCTACTCCGTATATCGCCAGAATACACAGAAACGGAATGGCTGTTATTAAAAAGCGCTCTGCAAAGAATTTAAATGAAGAATAGAATAATATCACAGCTGCTGAAATAATAATAAAAAAGAGAAATTCTCTATTCTTTTTGCTTTTTAACCCAAAATAAGCTCCTGGAAAAGCAAACAGTAGAAAAGGATACGTCATAAATATTCCCCTTTTTGGCCCGAACGTTAACTTAACAATTCTATTCAAATTAGGAAGCTTGATGCCGCTAATTCCCTGAGCATGGTGTTTTGCGAAATAATGAAGGTATTCATAGCTGTAACCTGTTTTTAAAGGATTATCAAAGCAGGCATAGTGATATATACCCAGTATTATAATGGCTAAACATACAGGAAGAGCTAGGTACATGAGTTTTTTAATTGATTTGGTAACCATAAATAGATAAGCAAAAATAAATATAGCAAAAACCCCCATAGGATATTCGCACAAAATAGCTAGCCCTAATAAAGAGCCGCTCAAGAAAACTTCAGATTTATTAATTTCTTTGATATTTGCACTCTTAATTAAAATATAAAATGCTGTAAAAAAAAGGAAACCTGCAACATGATGTGCGTAAAACATGTTTGAGTAAAAAAAAGCAATAGTACCGAGGCTATAGCTTATAGCTCCAAGAGCACATAAACCGGTATTGTTGACGAAGAGGTTGATTGCTCTGTGAAAAATCACTCCCATTATTGCTGACGGGATTATAACTACAAAAAAAATTGGAATATAGATTTTTAATATATAGTCAGCTAGAGCTGAAGGGAAATTACAAAATTTCAAGATCTTTGATACTGCAAAATAAAATGGCACGCCAAGAAATGAAATGCCAGGAGCTTTATCCGTATAAAAATGGCCCCTATATAATGCCTTATCCCCTGTGTTTTCGTGATATGCATCAATGCTAAGTGAGTGGTGCTCAACTATTGACCAGACCAGATCCAGCCTGGTTCCACTATTCCAGTCAATTTTCCTGAAGAAGTAGCCATAGGATATAACAAGAACAATAAAAATTAAAAGTTCAATCTTGTAGACTTTTATAACATTCATAAATACCCGGATAGATATTTGTCAATATAACATCGCTTAATTTGGCTGTCAAATTATGGAAATTTAATTCTTTTCTGCTATAATGCAATGATATGGAATACCTGAAGAAATTCATTTTGAAATTCATAGGACAGAATCAGCTTAAGAGAACATTGATCAAAAATACTGGTTTTATGTTTGGAGGTGATATTGCAACAAAAATCTTCAGACTATTGATAGTTCTTATTCTTGGCAAGATGTTATCTCCCAATGAGTATGGCCAGTTGTTTGAAGCAATGGCAGTGGTTCTTGTAATAAGTGAACTTATTGATGTTAGAATTGGGGAAGCAGTTACCAAGTTTGCAACAGATTACCTCGTAAAAAACCAGAAGAATAAAGCTCTAAGTATCATTAGAATAGGATATTTGGTAGATACGCTTTTAGGAATATTGTGTTTTTGTATTATCATGTTGATTGGAGATATTGTAGCGCAAAAGGTATTTCACGGTCATGTGTCCTCAAGACTAATAAAAATATATGCTTTGTCTCCTCTTCTCTCAACAGTGAATGGTACCTCTCTTGCAATAATTCAAACATTTAAAAAATTTAAGATAATGAGTGTATTCAACGCATTAAGCGCATTTGCAAGGTTCGTTTTTCCTGTCAGTCTTGTCGGGCTCGGTTTAGAATATATAATGTTTGGTTATGTTCTGGCAGCTTTTATACCTACAGTTTGTTTATCAGTTGTTGTATTGAAGCTTATAAAGACACAATTCAAGGGAATCAGGGCATCAAATATTCTTCCAGAGATGAAAAAAATTCTGCCGTTTACCTTTCACACAACAATTTCTGTTACTTTTAAATCTGTTATCAGAGAAATGGATGTAGTACTGTTAGGATTTTTTAAGTCACCGGAAATAGTTGCCTATTACAAAATAGCTCTTGCGTATGTCAACACACTCGGATTTGTGACAGGTCCTGTTGGCACAGTTATTTACCCAACTTTAACCTCTCTATGGGCAGAGAAAAATATTTCACTCTATAAAAAAATATTACGAAAAATAAGCAGTGTAATGATCTTTGTATCCTGCGCTGGGGCGGTCATTATGGTTATTGCAGGACCATATATCTTTAGAATATGGAAACCGGTATATCTCAATTCAATGCCAGCAATACGAGTAATGATATTTGCCATTATACTGTCCAATGTATTCTGCTGGATGAGGTCTACAATTTTATCTGTAGGAAAGCCATATATATCTACAATTGGCAACATGAGTGGTGCGTTTACACTTGTTCTTGCATCATTTCTGCTGGTTCCATGGCTGGGACTCATTGGTATGGCGACTACTTACGTGATAATGTATGTTGTGATAATTTTAATTGAGTTATCAATGCTTAAGAGAACTATTTTTATATAGGTTTAGATTTATGGATATAGTCCTTATCAATCCACCAGAAATAAAGTTTCATGGGTATAAGCCCTCAATGTGCCCATTGGCATTAGCCATGATTGCAGGAGTTTTAGAAGAAAATGGCTATGGTGTAAAGATTATTGATGGTCAATTAGATAATCTTTCAGTGAGAGCATTACAGAAGAAGTTGATAGATTTAAAACCGGAGATTGTAGGCATTACAGGCACTACATGGAACAGGTTTGATAGTTTTGAGACTGCAAACATTGCAAAGAAAATTCTGCCGACATCAACAGTGGTCTATGGAGGGACACATGCAACTTTTACAGCAGAAGATACATTAAAAAATATCTCTTCCATAGATGTTATAGTTAGAGGGGAAGGGGAAGTAACTTTTCTGGAACTTGTTCGCGCAATAGAGGCAAAAACTGGTTTTGAAAATATAACAGGTATTTCGTACAGGAAAGAAGGAAAGATATTTCACAACGGCGATCGGCCATTAATTGAGAACATGGATACTCTGCCTTGGCCTGCGAGACATCTTATTGACATGAAGAAGTATGATAACAGTTTGTTTGGCGTTCCGGCGATTACAGTTATGAGTGCTAGAGGTTGCCCTATGAAGTGCGTTTTTTGCTCAGCAGGAGCTATGTGGGGAAATAAATACAGATACAGAACGACGGAAAACGTTGTTGATGAAATAGAATACCTAAAAGGAGAATATGGAATAAAGGCAATATGGTTTTTTGATGATACACTGACTTTAAATAGAAAACATATAGATGGATTAATCAGAGAATTCAATAGAAGGAGGCTTGATATTACATGGTACTGTGAGATTAGATTGGACACAGTAGATAGGGAGTTGTTAAGAAATATGAGAGAAGCAGGCTGTATACATGTTTCCTTTGGAGTAGAATCCGGAAGCCAGAAGGTGCTGGACAGAATAAATAAAAGAATAAACCTTTCACAGCTTGACAGCGTTGCTAAATGGACTAGAGAGTTTGGCATACATACCAAGGCATTTTTTATGTTTGGATTACCCGAGGAGACTTATGAAGAGGCTAAAAAGACTGTTGAACTTATCAAAAAATATGAAGGAATAGTAGATATTATTGCGATTTCTGGCGGAACGAGTATTCATCCAGGAACAGAAGTGGAACGTTTTGCTAGGCAAAACGGTTATTTGCCAGATGACTTTTCATGGTCGGAATCCTTCTATGAATATCAGAATCCGACCATAGGAAGAGATCCCAGGCTGCCTACATTAATCCAGCCTCAGATGGGCTTTAAAGAATTGAGAGAACTCAATTTTGAAGTTTCAAGAAAACAACGATTTACTTTTATAAGAATGCTTAGCAGATTTAAAAAATACAGGAAGTTTGTGGAAATCAAAAAAGATATGAAACTCGTATCTGCTTTTCTTGTGTGGCTTATAAAGAAATTCAAAATTAAAAATTCAAAATTAAAAATTGCATCCAAAGGATGCTTGATCTATCCGGCAAATATCAGGTTTCCAATGGAGCGGGCAAATGCTATTCAAATAGTGCATACATGCTATGCTCTGGCAAGTAAAGGCGTAAAAGTATATTTGTTAGTAAGGAAAATGGACAATAGAACCACTGAAGAGTGCCTGGAATTTTATGGATTAAAGCCTCACACTAATTTACATATAATCAGATTGCCCGTTTTGAATATCCATGTACATCTTATTTGGAATTACTCATTCTATTTCCTGTGTTTTTTAACCATATTTTATCTCTCAGTATTTAAGAATGTTAAAAAGATATACTTGCGTGAGATTGGTATAGCAAGGTATCTGTTGAGACTTAAAAATTTATTAAGATACGAATTATTATATGAAGCGCATACGATACAGTCCATGGAACAAAAAGAAAGGGGGGAATTGCTATTTGATGGAACTGCTCCTAACGCGAACAGATTGAGAAAAATCTCAAAAAGAGAAAGAGAAGTTCTAATAAGTGCAGACAAACTAATAGCAATTTCTGAGAGTTTAAAGGATGCTATACAGAAATACCTTGGCATTTCTAGAAAAATTGCCACAATACCTGATGGAGCGTTAATTCCCGATGTTTCAGAGAGGGGTTTTTCTAAGAGACCAAGTAGCAGAAATATAGTCTATGTTGGACAATTATATCCATGGAAGGGAGTTGACATTCTGATAAAGGCATTAAGGGAAATACCCGATGCTACGCTGACAATTGTTGGTGGGCTTTCTTACGAAAAGGATATATTCAGATTGAAGAAGCTTGCAGAAGAGATTGGAATAAAGAACAGAGTGCAATTTAAAGGCTTCGTTTCTCATAAACACATAAGGCAATATTTAATGACTGCAGATGTTGGAGTTATTCCATTGACTGATAATGTAATGAGTAGATACTTTACGTCTCCTCTGAAAATGTTTGAGTATATGGCAGCAGGATTACCAATAGTTGCATCTGATCTCCCAACAATAAGAGAGGTACTCATAGACCATAAAAATGCTGTGCTGGCTAAGCCGGGGGACTCAAAAGATCTAGCGCGAGGAATTAAAGAACTGCTTGATAATCAAGAGATTGCAAACAAGTTATCGCAAAAAGCTTATGAAGATGTTAAGCAGTACAGCTGGGATATGAGAGCAAAAAGAATAATAAAGGTACTCAATGATGAAAACTAGACATAGAATAAAGAAGAATATTTTATATGTATTGAATGCATTGCTATGGACGTTCTCTTCTTTCCCTGAGATTCAGAGGAAGAAGCCGATAAACATAAATTTTGTCTTTCACACTGAAGCAATAGCGAATAAAAGGATATTTGATAAACTCATAGATTTCTGCAAGAAGTTTCTTGATTATACACATGCAAAGCCAACCTTATGTATTACAACTCCATACTGTCTGAAGACGGAACTCCAACTAGATGAGTTCGGTATCACTACTCAAGAGTATACAAAGCGAGTAAAAAGCGTGTCTGAGTTTGCGGAAATCGGCTATCATGGGCACTTTTTTACCTCGTTATCAAATAAACACACTCTGGTGCCAATAAATCATTTAAACTATAATTTCCAACTTATTAAAGAGCAAATGAAGAAAGAAATATCCTGGCTTCAAAAAGAGAGAATATCTCCAATCACGTATGTCGCAGGATGGTGGTTTCTTACTGACGATATAATAGAACAACTGGAAAGTTTTGAAATAAGAATTGATTGCTCCATACGCAGAAATCATACAAATACATTTGGGGAAAAATTCATTGAGGATAATAAGATTCCTCAAAGAGGGGAACCTTTTATCCTCTCTCCATCAAAAAAAATAATAGAGATTCAAAGTGTTTTTTATCCCATTGACCATCCAAGATTAACATTGAATAAGCTAAAGAATGTCATAGATTTTAGAGCGGATAAAGAACTTTTTCTTGTTTTCCCTTCTCACGAGACAGAGCTTCTGGAGTTCAGGCGGGAATTCTGGGCAAGTATAAAAGTGCTTACAAAATTAGATTATATTAAGTGGACAAACCTCAGCGAAATGAACACACTCGCAAGAGAGGAGTGGAAGGTCTAAAGTTTTGTGAATATATTTTCATTCCGGAGCTTTAAAAAGATTAATAGAAGGAGAATGGATCAAAAACAAGTAGCTGTAGAATATGATAACTTGCAGCAACATGGAAGTTCCAATGAATATTACAGAAATACAGTTAAGAACTTAAGGAGTGTATCTGGCAGGATATTGGATATAGGGTGTGGATATGGAGATCTGCTTTTAGAATTTAAAAGGCAAAATAAAAATATCGATTTATATGGTATAGACATATCCAAAAAGGCGGTAGATTACTGTAAGAAGCTGGGAATAAATGCCGATATAGGAAATGTAGATTCTATGCCGTATCCAGACAAAACATTTGATTTAGTTGTAATGAGTTTAGTAATTGAACATGTGATTGACCAAGAAAAGGCATTAAATGAAGTGTATAGAATTTTGAAGGATAATGGAAGGCTCTTGCTGACTACTGACAACGTTTTGTGGCTGATTATGATGCAAGTAAAAAATATTATATTTCCATGGAAACCAAAATATAGAAGGTTTCAACAGCCAATAAATGATGAGTTTACATATGGCAGATTGAGAAAATTGCTTAAAAGTTGCAATCTTAAAATAGTACAGCGCGAGAGATCTGGCCCGATTGCAATAGCTGGTAAATATTTGAGAAATTTTAAATGGACTATCATGTTACATAAAAGACATTGGATTGTATGCAATAAGGTTTTGGCTCATAAGAAATTGATTGGTGCAAATGAATAAACAAATTAAAATCAGGGAAGCGACAGACCAGGATAGTAACGGGTGGGATGAGTTTGTAAAAAGTAATAAAGGGAGTTTTTATCAGTGCTATAAGTGGCGTTTTGTATACGAGGAGCAAGGATTTAAGGCTTTTTATTTGATAGCAAATGATGAAAAAGACAGCATAAAGGGAGTATTTCCATTTGTAAAGATACCTATGTTCATAAATAACAGCATACATTCAATGCCGTTTGGAGGAGCTTCCGGCGGGCCGCTGAGCGAAAACACGGAAGTCGTAACTGCGTTAATGAAAAGAATGGACGAAATATGTATTAGGGAAAAGGCCGTATATGCTCACATTCTAGTGAACCCATATAAAGATAATACTGAACTAATTAAACGTTGTAGGTCTATAGGATACAAGCCTAGATATACTGTCGATAAATTACCTAGTATTTTTGTATTGGACGCAAATGACTATAACACGGTCTGGAAAAAATCATTTAATAGAAAAGTAAGAAATCAGATTAGAAAAGCTAGAAAGAGTGGAGTAGAGATAATCAGGGATGACTGGCATCTTCTGGATGAATACTATTCCATCCTGATAGAGAGCAGCAAGAAGCTTAAAACAAGGATTATGGAAGAAAAAATATTTTATAAGATACTGAACGTCTTACGAGATTATATAAGCTTATATATTGCCGTATACAAAGACAAGCCTATAGCAGGGATATATTCTTTTGACTTCCAGAACATAAGATATCTCTTCAATAATGTGTCTCTTCCAGAATATGTGAAATATTGTCCAAATAACTTACTGTTCAATGAAATTATAAAAGATGGCTGTAAAAAGTCCGATATTGACATAATTGATTTTGGAAGCACAGCTCCGAATTCTTCGCATTTTCACTGGAAAAAACAGTATGGGGGAACTCCAGTGCCTCTTCAATACTACGAGAAAATATACAGCCCTGTAAAGAAACTTATAAGAGAAAAGACTGTAATACCGCGTGTTATGATTAGAAGACTGATATGGAGTAAACTGGTTTCACAGGAACAGGCAAATAAAATATCACCAAAAATGAGAAGATTTCTGGAATGGTTTTGAAAATGGCAAATATATGTATTAGAGAGGCTGGTCCTGAAGATAAAGATCTCTGGAATAGGTTCGTGGACGAAAACAATGGCAGCTTTTCCCAATACTATGAATGGAGAAAATTTTACGACTCACAAGGGCACAAGACGTTTTTCGTATTAGCCGAGAATTCTGACAGGGATATTGTGGGTATATTCCCCTTTGTAAAGATATCCATGTTTCTAAATGACAGCGTACATTCAATGCCTCTCGGTGGAGCTTATGGCGGATCACTGGGCACAAACATTGAAGTTGTAAATGCGTTAACAAAGAGAATGGATGAGATATGTTTAGAAGAGAAGGTATCCTATGCTCACATTCTAATGAATCCTCATACAGATAATACTGAATTAATTAGATGTTGCGCTTCTATTGGATATAAACCCATATATAGTGTTGAAAAATCTCCAAAAACATTTATGTTGAATACCCATGATTACGATTATGTCTGGGGAAAGTTGTTTAATACAAAAGTGAGGAATCAGACCAGGAAGGCGAAGAAGAGCGGCGTGCGTATAGTTAAGAATAATTGGAATATGATAGATAAATATTATTCTATTCTAATAGAAAACAGAAAAAAACTTAAAACAAAAATTATACAAAAAGAGATATTTTGTAAAATACTGAATCTATTTCGTGAACATATAAAATTATATCTTGCTGTATACAAACAGAAGCTTATAGCGGGTGCCTATTGTTTTGATTTTCAGAATATCAGGTATCTTTTTGATAATGTTTCTATTCCCGAGTATATGAGATACTGTCCGAACAATCTGCTTTATAGTGAAATGATAAAAGACGCATGTGTTGAAAATGATATCGACAAATTTGATTTTGGGAGTACTGCTCCAAACTCCTCGCATTTTCACTGGAAGAAACAGTATGGAGGAACACCAATACCTCTTAAGTATTATGTGAAGACATATAGCCCTGTAAAAAAATTTATAAGGGAGAAGACTGTAAGACCACGTGTTATGATTAGAAGACTGATATGGAGCAAACTGGTTTCTCAGGAACAGGCAAATAAAATATCACCAAAAATGAGAAGATTTTTGGAATGGTTCTAAATTATGAAAGCTATAGTATCAATCCCAACATATAACGAAGCAGAGAATATAGGCGCTCTTATATATCAAATATTAGATCTACCTGTAGATATAGGCGTGATAGTAGTAGATGACAATTCTCCTGACGGTACTGGCAAAATTGTTGATAGACTTCACATTGAATTCCCAGATAAGGTTTATCATCTGCATAGAGAGAATAGAGCCGGGTTTGCTGCAGCTCATAGAGCCGGATTGAAATATGCGCTCAAAAATACAGATGCAGAGTATATATTAACAATGGATGCTGATTTTTCACATGATCCCAAATATATACCCAAAATGCTGACTAAAATGGAAGAACATGACGTAATTATCGGGTCTAGATATATTGAAAATGGAGGGACTCAGAATTGGGGCATAGGTAGAAAACTGCTGAGCAGAGGGGCGAATATATATGCTAGAACAATGTTAGGCCTTTCTGCCAGGGATTGCACAGGAGGATTTAGATGTTATAAGAGAAAAGTTGTTGAACATATTGATGTAGAACATCTGTATTCCCATGGATATGGATATTTAATAGAGACATTGTTTAAATGTCAGAGAAATGGATATAGAATAGGAGAGGTTCCCATTATTTTTGTGGATCGTCAGTTCGGGAAATCAAAGCTGTCAAAGGCCATTGCTATAGAATCGTTTTTCTTAGTCTTAAAGTTAATGTTTAGAGGAGAGAAGTGAAGATATTATTAATAAATCCTCCTAAATACGACAAAAGGCTCTACACTCTCAGAGATGAAATATGTTTTCAGAATGTCAAATACGTGCCTTTCCCCATCCGGCTTGCACAGATCATCAGTGTGCTAAAACATGTTTCTGATGTTCAGGTTATTGATGCAAACGCCCTTGAGTTAGGCTGGGGTGAACTTGAGGAGCAAATTCCTGAGTGTGATGCTGTGATCTTCCAATCAGCAGCCGGACTGATATCTCATGATATGAAAGTAGCGGATATTGCAAAAAGAAAGTTTGGGAGAAATATTAAAACAATTCTTATAGAAAGTGTGCTGGCTCCTATATATCCGGAGCGAATGTTAGAAGACTTCCCAAATTTAGATATTATTGTACGAGGACAGCCTGAGGTAGTTATCCCGGATATAGTCAAAAATATGAAATCAAATCTTAAAGATGTAAAAGGCATAGCGTTTAGAGATGCGGATGGGAAAATTGTTGCAACAGGTTTTGCTGATATCGTGAGCTCGTTGAATGAGCTGCCTTTTATGGCATATGAATTATTTCCAATGGACAGATATTCAATTGGATACTTAGATCTTCCTTTTCACGAGAAACTGGTTCCCGGGATTAGAATAAGAACTACAAGGGATTGTCCGTATGCATGTCCTTTTTGCATAATAGGCTCAAGCAAATGGAGGGGATATGACCGAAAATGGAAGGCAATGTCTTCTGAAAGAGTGCTTAGCGAGCTGGAGTATGTTGTAGTTAAGTATAAAATTCATGGATTCTTCTTCTGGGATGAAACTTTTACTCTCGACCAGCCTCGCGCAGAAAAAATATGTGATGGAATAATAAAAAGAAATCTAAATCTCGAGTGGCGCTGTTTAACCAGAATAGATTGCATTAACCAGAGCCTCATTGAGAAAATGGCTAGAGCGGGATGCAAGCTCATAGAGTATGGCATAGAATCCGGAGATCCGTCAGTCAGGAAAGATATGCAGAAGAATTTCTCGAATCAAGAAGCAATAGATGTTATTAAACAGACAAAGGAGGCTGGCATAAAGGCAAACTGTGATTTAATAGTAGGCATGCCATGGGATGATAAAAATACGCTGCATAGAACGTCTGAGCTTGCAAAGGAACTGGATGCTGATAATATCCATCTTACAATGGCGTTTCCATATCCAAAAACACAACTTTTTGACATTGCAGAGAAAGAGAATTTAATTGCTGTAGGCGATATGTATCCGCTTATAGTTGGAAAGCGGGTTCGTGTTGGAGCGCATGCTGTTATGCGAACCAGAAGCTTATCAGTTAATGAGCTTGAAAAAACTTGGAAAAGAATAAGAAAAGGAATTAACAGATATTATCTATTCAAAAATGTCATTAGCCGACCGGCTGTGATTAAAACTATTTTGAAAAAGCGGGGGTTTTCTGCAATACTAAAAGGGATGCGAATGCTGCTGAAAAACACGTAACTTATGTAGGAGACATATATGAAACTTTCTATTGTTGTGCCTGTATATAATGAGAAAAATACCATACTTAAGATTATAGAAAAGGTAAAAGCTCTGGACGTAGAAAAAGAGATAATAATTGTGGATGACTGTTCTACAGACGGCACGTGCGAGCTTATAAAAGAAAAACTGGATAGCAGATATCCGGAAGTAAGTATTTTTTATCATATGGCGAATCATGGCAAAGGGGCGGCCTTGCGTACAGGTTTCAAGCATGTTAAGGGAGAGATTATAGCAATTCAGGACGCTGATTTAGAATATGAACCTGAAGAGATTAAAGATCTGATAAAGCCTATTACAGATGGTTTTGCAGATGTTGTATATGGGTCCCGTCTTTCAGGAGGCAAGCCTCAAAGAATGTATCTTTTCTGGCACCTTGTAGGAAACAAGTTTCTTACCTTCCTTACAAATATTCTTTATAACACAACAATTTCTGATATGGAAACATGCTATAAGGTTATGACAAAAAAGGTGTTGGACTCCATTAATCTAACGTCAGATCGTTTTGATATAGAGCCGGAAATCACTGCGAAAATATTCAGACAAAACTACAGAGTCTATGAAATACCAATCTCTTATTATGGAAGAGATTACTCAGAAGGTAAAAAGGTCTGCTGGAAAGATGGTTTTTCTGCAATTTGGACATTAATAAAATATCGTTTTGTTAGTTAAATGAAAAAATCTTTCTGTTTACCTAAACTGCTCCTCATCACATTTCTCTTTTATCTTGTTATTACAGGCATTATCGCAAGCCGCTATGACTTTAACCTTAGCTGCTTTATACATCTTGGAGAAAAAAGCCCTTTCGTTATAAAAAAACTAGTCCCTCCGAATTTTATAATTATGAAAAATATCAGTGGATACGATGGACAAGCGTATTATTATGCAGCATCAGACCCTTTCATAAAGACAAATTTCCACCGTATAGATTTAAAAAAATACCAGCGTTTTCTTTATCCATTTTTGGCCTATATATTGGCTTTTGGCAATAAGGCTCTTTTGCCCTGGACACTCTTGATTGTTAATATAATTTCAATTCTGGTAGGTACTCTGTTTTTATCAATAATTCTCAAAAAACACAATGTGAGTATCTGGTATGCTTTAATTTATTCTTTGGGAATAGGTAATATTGTAGCTTTGCAGTACAATTTAACAACCCCTCTTTTTCTATGTTTGATACTAATAGGGATTTATTTTTATGAAGAGAAGAAGACAGTCTCAACAGCTCTTTTCTTTTCGCTTGCACTTCTTACAAGGGAAATTGCAGGGCTTATAATATTAGTTTTCTTAATGTATGAATTTTTTAAAAAAAGATATAAAAATAGCTTTGTAATCATTCTATCATTCATACCGTTTGTTATTCTTCAATTTTTTCTGTATCAGAGACTTGGCAAAATCCCTCTTCTTGGTTCATCGGGACACCTGGTTTTGCCCTTTGCAGGGATACTACAAAAGCTAAGCAGTATTAACTTGAGAGGAGATTTTAAGCATATACTTAGAGAAATAAGCGTTATCCCTTACTTTTGTTTCGTGATGTTAGTTCTAGCTGTTTCCGCAATAAAACTTTTAAGAAACAAGAACATATACAACTGGAATTTATTTATTCAGGCGTTTATATCAATTTTTATATGTTGGGAGATATGGGAAGCATTAGCTGCAGCGACACGAATAACGTTTGCCATTTTCCCTTTTATGATTCTGAGCTATGCAAAAGACAGAGACAAACTTTCAAAGTATCTGTTTATTTTGGCAGGGCTTCTTACAGCTGCAGCCATTATCCGAATACTTTTCATAAGCCCCGTACATGGGTATTATCTATCCTGATTTTTTAACCGGTTTTTTTGCCGCAGCCTTTTTCTTCTTTGCCTTAGGTTGTTCTTTCTTTTTTACAATCTTTTTTTTCTCAACTTTTATTTCTGTTTTTTTAGGCTCTTTAACAGGTTTTTCTACAACCTGTTCATTTCTTGGAACCTCTAATGCTTTTAGTATGGTATCAAGTTTTCTGTTAAGCTGGTCAAATTCTTTTATAAATTGATCAGGTTTATTTGATCCAGAATCTCTACTGCTGAATCTTCCCGAATCTCTTCCTCCGGATCTATTATAGCCTCCTCTATCAGGTCTTCTTGAATCTCTATCACCATATCTACTGGAATTTCCTGTTTTTTCAAAACAATCACTGCAGTAAACAGGTTTGCCTTCAGTGGGTTTGAAAGGGACTTCACATTGCTTACCGCATTTGTCGCAGGTTGCTTCATGCATCTGCTTTTCAAAGCTGCGTCTTCCAGAATCCCTTCCGCCAAATCTTCCAGAATCTCTTCCTGAGTCTCTTTTGCTAAATTTAGCATATCGATCAAAGTCTTTCATACTACCTCCTTATTAATTATAGATTAATTTAATTATATTTCTTCGCTCTGGTGCATGGCGGAGAGGCCGGGATTCGAACCCGGGGTGGAGTTACCCCCACAACTGCTTAGCAGGCAGCTGCCTTCAGCCACTCGGCCACCTCTCCATAGTAAATACTGGGCGGTCCGAACCAGATCAGAGATCGATTCGGACCAGCCAAGAACCGAACTTTGTTCTGGTTCTTGGCGGAGGGAGTAGGATTTGAACCCACGTTCCGTTGCCGGAAAACGGTTTTCAAGACCGCCGCTTTCAGCCACTCAGCCATCCCTCCGATCTTTATTTAATAAGATTCAGTCCTTTCAGGTACTTGTAATAATCACTGTCCGTTGTAAGGATTATTGTGCTGTTCTCATCAATGGTCTTTTTATACGTCTCAAGGGTTTTTAAGAATGAATAAAACTCAGGATCCTGGTTATATGCCGCGGCATAGATGCCTATTACCTCAGCATCCGCCTTGCCTTTTAACCCCTCAGCTTGCCTATATGCTTCAGATGTAATTAGTTTGAGTTCCTTTCCTCTCTGTCCGTCTATTTCAGCGCGTCTGCCCTGTCCTTCAGAGCGATATTGTTCAGCAGCGCGCTTTCTCTCGGAAATCATACGATCATAGACTTTTCTCCTTACATCTTCTACATAATTGACCCGCTTAATTCGCACATCAACAAGTTCTATGCCATACTTGGGAGCAAGTTCTTTTGCATCGTGTAAGATTATCTCCTCTAATTTGTTCCGGCCTACTTCTATGCGTTCAAGGGCTTCGTCAGTAATTATTACGTCTTTCCCCACTTCTTTCACCTCGTCTACAATGCGATTGGAATTTCTTACTGTCTCAACAAGGAGATGCCTTGTAATTGTATCCCTGGTTGCTGAATTGATAATGTCATCAATCCTTGCGTGAGCTCCCATCTCATTGTTCACCGACTGCAGAAATTTCAACGCATCAACAATCTTCCAGCGTGCAGTAGCATCAACCCAGATATATTTTTTATCATTGGTGGGAATCTGATTGGGATCGCCATCCCACTCAAGAAGCCGTTTCTCAAAGTAACGCGCTTTCTGAATAAATGGTTTTTTAAAGTGCAGTCCTGCGTTTGTAATTGGATTACCAACAGGTTTGCCAAATTGGGTTATCACAACCTGTTTCGTCTCATCTACAACATACATCACACCGCTCATAGCTATAAGTATTATTAAGATAATTAAGGCAATAAATATATTTAAAAGTTTTTTCATTATTTTACTCCTCCTTTTTGTCCAAGATTAAGCAGTGGCAATATTGAAGACTGCTTCGGGTCAATTATATACTTTTCTTTTGCATTAGGTAAAACCTCCATCATTGTCTCTAAGTAAAGCCTTTTTTGGGTTATATCCGGGGCTTTCTTGTATTCCGCGAGTACTGTCGAGAATCTCTCTGCTTCACCTTTTGCTCTGTTTATTTTGTCCAGAGCGTATCCTTCAGCCTCTCGTATTGTTTGCTCAGCCTCGCCTTTAGCTCGCGGGATAATCTTGTTATACGCCTGCCGCGCCTGGTTGATTACCCTCTCTCTTTCCTGCTTCGCCTCATTGACCTCGTTAAATGCAGGCTTTACTTCATCAGGAGGATTTACATCCTGAAGTTTCACAGTAACGATCTGAATCCCTGTTTCATACTTATCCAATATCTTTTGCATCTCAATATGCGCAAGGTCATCAATCTCTTCTCTCTTTGTGCTGAGGACCTCATCTACGCTGTAATTACCTACGAACCTCCGCATCACTACCTCGGAGATATCACGTACATTATCCTCAGGATCTCTGGTATTAAAAAGCAGTTGTACAGGATCTTTTACCCTGAACTGCACAATCCAGCGCACATCCAGAATATTGAGATCGCCTGTAAGCATCAGAGATTCATCAAGATAAGAACCGGTTGAATATTGGGTTCTTACTCCTGAACGAAGAGTCCTCACGCCAAACTCCTGTTTAGATATACGCTCAACTTTTACAGGGGTTACCTTGTCTATTCCAAATGGCAGCTTTACATGTAACCCTGATCCGACTGGCGGAGCAATATATTTGCCAAAGCGCTGTATAACGCCTACCTCATCCGGACCAATGGAATAGATTGCGCTTTTTAGCAGTATCAATATAAAGAAGCCAACGACTATAAGTGGAACTACGCCTCCAAACTTACTGAGCTTCTGCTTCCCTAAATTAATCATGCGTTCTAGATCATCCGAACCACTACCACCACCGTATTCCATAATTCCTCCTTTTTATTCTATAACCTCCATCCCATCCATGTAGGGCTGGAGAGCTTTGGGGATTAAAACACTTCCATCTTCCCTTTGATTATTTTCCAGAAGCGCAACAACGGTTCTTGCAAGAGCCACACCAGAACCGTTCAAGGTGTGCACAAACTCTACCTTTTCTGTCTGTTTTCTTCTGAACCTTATATTAGCACGTCTTGCCTGAAAATCCTCAAAATTACTACAGGAAGAAACTTCAAAATACTTATTTTGTCCAGCTCCCCATACCTCAATATCATAGCATTTTGCTGCTGCAAACGAAATATCTGTTGTATTCAGCACAATAACCCTGTATGGAAGCTCTAATTTGCGAAGTATAGTTTCTGCGTTTTTAAGTAAAGATTCAAGCTCATCATAAGAGTTCTCAGGCTTTACGAACTTCACCATTTCAACCTTATCAAATTGATGTACTCTATTAAGTCCTCTGGTGTCTTTCCCATAAGAGCCGGCTTCTCTTCTAAAGCATGGAGAATACGCTGTATAGCAGATTGGCAAATCATCCTCTTTTAATACCTCGTCTCTATGTATATTTGTAACGGGTACTTCTGCAGTTGGTATGAGAAAAAAATCGTCTATCTCGCATCTATACATATCTTCTTCCATTTTGGGCAGCTGCCCTGTGCCTGTCATAGAAAGCCTGTTTGCTATAAAGGGAGTTGATACTTCTTTATAGCCATGCTTTTTTGTGTGAATATCAAGCATGAAATTTATAAGCGCCCTTTCAAGTCTGGCGCCTGAGCCCTTATAAAGACAAAAGTGGCTGCCTGTTATCTTTGAAGCTCTCTCAAAATCCAGTATATCCAGATGTTTTGCAATTTCCCAATGAGTCTTTGGAGTAAAAGTGAATTTTGGTATCCTCCCCCATTTTTTAATCTCAACATTGTCCTTTTCTGACTTGCCAATTGGCGTTGTCTTGTGTGGAATATTTGGGACAAACAGTAGCTTTTGGTACAATTTTTCATCTACGCCACCCAATTTCTCATCTAATTCTTTGATTTTTTGGGATATTAACCTCATTTCACTGATTAAAGTGTTTGTGTCTTCTCCCCCTTTTTTAAGTCTTGAGATTTCTGTTGAAGCAGTATTTCTTTCTTGCTTAAGAGCTTCTACATTTCCGAGCAATAACCTTCTTTCTTCATCGATGGCTAATATTTCATCAATATCCACTGACATATTTCTGTTTTTTACTGCTTTTTTTACACAGCTCGTTTTTTCTCTTATAAATTTTATATCCAGCATGATATTAACTCCCACAAAACTGTTCCGCATTATGAACAACATTTAGGGCTTTGTCAATATTCTTATTGAAAAGATAAATATCGCTGTGCTATAGTTTGAAGGATATATTTACACTAGCAAAAGGGGGGCATTTATGAAGGAATGTACCAGCGAAAACATAAGAAATATTGTTCTGGTAGGGCAAGCAAGCTCTGGTAAGACTTCTCTTGCAGAAGCAATTCTATACAACTGCGGGGGTTCAAACAGACTGGGCAAGGTAGACGAGGGATCAAGTAATTTTGATTATCTTCCTGAAGAAACACAAAGAATGACAACAATAACTTCAAAGGTCTGTGCATGTGAATATGATGATATCAAAATAAATGTTATTGATACTCCTGGTTATGCTGACTTTACAGGAGAACTAAACTCTGCGCTTAGAGTTGTAAATAATGTAATAATAATATGTGACTCTACAACAGAAGTTAGCCTGCAGAATGAGAGGATCTGGAATCTGGTAAAGTCTGAAGCTTCAAGCAGATTAATTTTTGTGAATAAAATAGGTAGGGATGGTTCAAATTTTTTCAAGATTATTGAGTCTGCTGCAAAAACATTCAAAGAAAGGGTTATCCCTTTACAGATTCCGATCGGAGAAGGATCTTCCTTTAATGGGGTTATTGATTTACTAAATATGAAGGCAAATATCCCTGAAGCTCTTTCAGATCAAGCAAATAAATACAGGGAAAAATTAGTTGAGGCATTAGCTGAAACAGATGATGCCTTGATAGAAAAATATCTTGAAGGGAAGGAACTCTCTCAGGAGGAACTTTCTAACGCATTAAGTAAAAGTATTCAATCAGGATTATTTATTCCGGTAATGTGCGGCTCTGCATTAAACAACACAGGAGTAAAATTGCTTACAGATTTAATAATCTCTTCTATGCTGTCTCCTGTTGTAGATGGTACTGTTTCAGGGAAAAAGCCAAATACAGATGAAGCCGTAGAAAGGAAAGCTAATGATTCGGATCCATTTAGCGCGTTGGTATTTAAAACCGTATCCGAGCCTCATCTTGGGGAACTGAGCTTTTTTAGAATATATTCGGGCACAGTATCTTCATCATCAGATGTTTATAATTCTTCCAGAATGGAGAAGGAAAGACTTGGACAAATTGTGCAAATGCAGGGAAAGAATAAAATAGATGTAAATAAACTCCATACAGGGGATATTGGAATAGTTGCTAAGCTGAAAAATACGAAAACAGGTGATACTTTATGTGATCATGGAAATCCTATAGTTTTTTCTCCTCTTAAATTTCCTCTATCAATCATATCATTCGCCATTAAACCTGAGGCAAGAAAAGACGAAGATAAAATTGGTACGGCTTTGACCAGATTAAAAGAGGAGGATCCCACATTAGGAGTGGAAGTTGATAAGGAATTCGGACAAACAATTATTTCCGGGCTTGGAGAACTTCATTTGGAGGTTATTGTGAGTAAACTGGCAAAAAAATTTGGTGTGAATGTTAGTATGGAAAAACCAAGAATTCCGTATAGAGAAACAATAAGGAAATCTGCAAAAGGTCATACTAAATACAAAAAACAGTCCGGGGGACGCGGCCAATATGCTGAGGTATATATTGAAGTTGGACCGCTGGAAACTGGCAAGGGATTTGAGTTTGTTAATAAGATAGTTGGAGGCGCTATTCCAGCCAAATTTATTTCTTCAGTTGAAAAGGGATTAAAGCAGGCAATTCAAAAGGGAGTTATTGCTGGCTATCCAGTTGTTGATTTAAGTATATCTCTGTATGATGGCACATTTCATACTGTTGATTCCTCTGATATAGCCTTTCAGATAGCTGCCTCTATGGCGTTTAAGGATGCTATGACGGCGGCAAATCCTGTGTTAATGGAACCGATCATGGAGATAGAGGTTACGATTCCTTCTCAATATATGGGAGATGTTAATGGAGACCTGAACTCCAGACGCGGGAGAATTATTGGAATTGATACAGATGAAAACACTCAAACAATAAAGGCGAATGTTCCTTTGGCTGAGCTCTATAAGTATGCAACAGATCTTAAATCTATGACACAGGGAAGCGGTACTTACAGCATGCAGTTTTCGCATTATGAACAGGTTCCTGCGCAAATAGGCACTAAAGTTGTTGAAGAAACAGAGAAAATGAAGAAAGGATAGAATAGATGTCAGGTCATTCAAAATGGGCATCAATCAAGCATAAGAAGGCAAAGGTTGATGCGCAACGCGGAAAGATATTTACAAAGCTTATCAAGGAGATATCTGTTGCTGCACGCAGCGGAGGAGGCGATGTCAGTGCTAATGCCAGACTAAGAAGTGCTATTCAGGCAGCTAAGGATGCAAACATGCCTGCGTCAAATGTAGAGCGTGCAATTAAAAAAGGGACAGGAGAATTACCCGGAGTGAACTACGAAGAGCTTGCGTATGAAGGATACGGTCCTGCCGGAGTAGCTATTTATGCAGAACTTCTTACTGATAATAAGAATCGTACAGCTTCTGAAATAAAACATGTTTTCTCAAAAAATGGCGGACATCTTGCTGAAGCAGGAAGTGTAGCGTGGATGTTTGAGAAAAAAGGCTTATGTCATGTTAAAAAAGATGCTGTACTTGAGGATAGACTTATGGAAATTGTTTTAGACGCTGGAGCTGAAGATATGAACACAGAGAGTGATTTCTACGAGATTATAACTAATTCTCAGACTCTTGAACAAGTGAAGGCAGCAATTCTGGAAGAGGGCATCACTCCTGAGCTGGCAGAAATAACTATGATACCTAAGAACACAGTTTCTGTTGCAGGGAAAAAGGCTGAACAGGTGCTTCATCTTATGGAGACACTCGAAGATCATGATGATGTGCAGCATGTTTATAGTAACTTTGATATCTCTGATGAGGAAATGGAAAAGATATAGTGCGCATTCTTGGTATTGACCCGGGTGTTGCCAGAACAGGCTACGCAATTATAGAAACCCAGCAGGGAAAAGATGCTCTTTCACCTTTAAGATTTGGATGCATAGAAACATCCAAGGATGAGCCATTTTTTAATCGTCTCAAGATGATTTATGCTAAAATCTCTGATATAATAGAAAAGTATAATCCTGATGTCCTTAGTATCGAAGAATTGTTTTTTTGCAAGAATGTAAAAACTGCTCTTCAGGTAGGACAAGCAAGAGGGGCGATTATAGTAGCTGGTGTTAATGCTGGTCTTGAAATAGCGTCCTACACACCTTTGGAAATAAAGCTAGCTATAGTGGGATATGGGAAAGCATCCAAACAGCAGGTTCAGTTTATGGTAAAAAAGCTTTTGCATCTCGAGGAAACACCAAAGCCCGACGATGTAGCAGACGCTTTGGCTATTGCCCTGTGTTATATAAATCGATCAGTACCTAGAGGAAAAAATGATAGGATACATAGAAGGAAAGTTATCGGTTAAAACACCAGCACTTATTGTCATAGATGTTGGTGGAGTTGGCTATGAAATGCATATTTCACTGACTACATATAATCAAATTAGTAAAGCCGGGGAAAAACTAAAGATTTTTACCTATCTTTATGTGAGAGAAGATAAGCTGGAACTCTATGGCTTTGCAACTGAAGATGAGAAGGGTTTTTTCAAAACACTGATTTCCATATCGGGAATAGGCCCAAGCGTGGCTGTAAGGATTTTATCTGCTATAAAAGTTGATAGATTTAAGGCTGCCGTTGTGGATGAAGATGTTGGGATATTAACCACAATCCCAGGCATAGGCAAAAAAACTGCACAGCGAATCATAGTAGAACTCAAGGATAAAATAGGTGTTTTAACAGACAGAGAGAAATCTTATCTAATTGGCAAGGATCCTGAGGAACGCTCTGTAATCAATGACAGTATATCCGCATTGATTTCATTGGGATATTCCCGCGCTATTGCACAAAGAGCTGTTGACAGGGTGCTATCTGAAACAAAAGAAGAGATAAAGATAGAAGAGCTTATACGAAAGTCTCTTAAGTTTGTATAAATTTAACATAAAAAATATCAAAAATACATATCAAGAGTTCTTTAAAAAGGATTCTCAAGACTTACTCACTGTCTCTGCCCCCGGACGGATTAACCTGATTGGTGAACATACTGATTATAATGGGGGATTTGTTTTGCCTATTGCTATAGATAGAAATATTTATATAGCTGGAACAAAACGCAATGATAGAATTATACGAGTATACTCAATAAATTATGACCAAGATGTTCAGTTTGATATTGATTCTATTCAGTTCAATAAAGAAAAGATGTGGGTAAATTATATGGGGGGGGTACTAAATTCTTTATTAGAGATAAAAGCTGATATTAATGGTGCAGATATTGTTTTTGGAGGAGATATTCCTGAGGGAGCTGGACTTAGCTCTTCTGCTGCGCTTGAAGTTGCGACAGCATATTTTTTCAAAACGCTGTTTGATCTTGAAATATCCTCTATAGAGATGATTAAACTGTGCCAGAGAGCAGAGAACAAGTTTGTTGGGGTGAACTGTGGCATTATGGACCAGTTTGTTTCTATGCTGGGGAAAAAAGACCATGCACTGTTTCTTGATTGCAGAGATCTTTCTTATAAAAATATACTTTTGAAATTAGAGGGATTTAACGTGGTTGTTTGTAATACAAATGTGAAAAGAGAACTTGCTAGCTCAGAATATAATAAGCGAAGAGCAACATGTGAAAGAGCAGTATCCAGTCTTAAAAGATTTCTTCCACAAATAGAAACGCTTAGAGATGTATCTATAGAAGAATTTGAGAAATATAAAGACTCGCTTGATGAGATCGCACAGAAAAGATGCAAACATGTTCTTTATGAAAACAGACGTGTATTAAATGCTGTAAACGCTCTGGGCAAGAATGACATACTTGAGTTTGGCAGGCTAATGAATGAATCACATGAAAGCCTAAAGAGTGATTATGAAGTAAGCTGTTTTGAGCTTGATATAATGGTAGATATTGCAAGAAGCATTAATGGTGTAATTGGAGCCAGAATGACTGGCGGCGGGTTTGGGGGCTGCACTGTAAATATTGTCAAAAAAGATGTTATTGATAAATTTGTCCGGGTAGTAAGCAAAGAATATCAAAAGAGGACAGGCATTAAATCGCAAATTTATATCTGCAATCCGGAAAATGGGGCAAGAGAGATGGCGTAAAGATATTTAATTATTACGATCTTAATATGTGCCTCAATTTGGGTATATGGGAGTTTAATCAGTTGAATAACTAAGGAAATGAAATAAACATGTCACAAATCAAATTCAAAGACTGCAGTGTTAGCTGGACAAAAGATCGTATTATATTAGAAAACAGCAAAATAAAAAGGATTCTAAGAATTAAAAACAGACGCTTTTATACAGAAAGTTTTATAGATAAAACTAATAATAAAGAATGGGTGCTTGAGAACACAAATGTCCATGATTTTTCCTATGTTGGACTTTTGGAAAAATATGATGAAACGTCTGTCGACCTTTTTCTGAAAAACATAAAAGCAAAAATAATAAGGGATAATATTTTCCAGAATGATTGTATCGTTTTAACTATTAGTCTTTATGAACCTGTTCAGAAAATAAACCTTTTTAGAGATTATTACGTCTATCCAGAAATCTCTGCCTTAGCTACAAGGATTAGAATAAAGACACCTGTCATGCCGAATTTTTATTCTCTAGTGAAAAAACGTTCATCAAATATCGAGACTAGGAAGACAGAAAATATTATTGATAGAATTCAATTGAATATCAAAGATTATACCCTTAAATGTGTGCAATTTTGTGGTAGGACAGATTATACAAATCACATTGTTATTGAAAAGGATATTACGAAGAAGACTCAAAAAGAAATTTCGTTATTAGGTAACTTGCTATTTATACAGGATAAAAAAGATAGAAACGGACTTTTTCTTGCCCAGGAAGCTCCTCCAAGCTGGGAGAGAAGGAGAGAATCACAAGGGGATTTCATGATTCAGGGAAGTAGCATAAAAAGCCTTGGTTGGGGCATTCTTCCAAATGAATTTAAAGACTCTTTGGTAAAAAGCTATGTTAGCGTATTAGGAGTTTATTCAAAGGATTTTGATTATGGACAGTCGGAGTTTAAAAGATATTTTAACGGGAGATTTAAGAATAATCCTAAGAAAAATTATATGATAATGGCTAATCCATGGGGAGGTGGGGATTGGTATAAAAAAATAAATAATAAATTTATAGAAAAAGAGATTAAGGCTTGTAGCGAGGCAGGGATTGATCAATATCAAATTGATGATGGATGGCATAGCTATGGAACACTCGCAAAACTTAGTATTAATAACATGTTTTTAGATAAGGCATCGTGGGCAACAAGAATGGATATATTTCTCAACGGCTTTAAAGAGATAGCTGTAGCTGCTAAAAAGCACAATGTTGATATTTGCCTCTGGTTTGCCCCTTCATTTAATAAAAATTATAGAGATTGGAAGGAGCAAGCAGAAGTCTTGTTTGAATTATATGAAAAATACAATATAAAGATATTCAAGATTGATGCTGTGGTTATACAGAATAAAGAAGCAGAAGAAAATCTTGAAAAGCTATTTAGAAATCTCAGAATTCGCTCCAGAGGAGAAATCTACTTTAATCTGGATACAACAAATGGAATGAGACCTGGGTACATGATGTTTCTGGAATACGGAAATATCTTTTTGGAAAACAGGTATCATACAAAAGCGGGTTCCCAACAATACTATCCATGGCGGACCCTTTGCAACTTATGGATGTTAAGTAAATACATCCCGACTCAGAGATTACAGATTGAGTTTAACGATGTAGAAAAGACTAATGAAGATGTCTATTCAGATAAGGCTCTATGCCCTTCTGCTTATTCGCAGGAGTATGTAACCGCAATAACCATGTTTGCAAATCCTCTATCATGGGGTAATCCTTCAGGGTTTTCTACAAGCGCAAAGTCCAAGGTAAAAAAGATTCTGAAACTTCACAGAAAACATAGAAAGGGAATCTTCGCAGGCAATATACTCCCAATAGGACAAAAGCCGTCTGGCCACTCATGGACAGGTTTCCAGTCACACAATTTTAAAGAGAGATCAGGTTTCATTATTGTCTATAGAGAGTTAAATAAGAAGCAAGAAAACCAGTTTAAACTAAAGTTTCTTGAAGGGAAAACTATCCGTTTAAAGAGCTTATCTGATAATTCGGAAGATATAGTTATTAACACCGCTAAAAAAACAAAAATCAAGATAGGACTGGATAAACCCAATACTTTCCGTTTATACAGATATAACCTGACCAAAAATAGCTAGTAGCTCTGAATCTGCTTTAGCGCCTGCCACGAAACTTTATAGTTGTTGCTTGCACTCCAGAGTAGCCATCCGCATGCATTAGCTTCTTTAGCAGCTCTTATCTGTTCAAGAATGTAATCTTTATTCCACTTGGAAGGTGTTACTTTGTATGGAAATGCCTGAAGCCATGGTCTTATAATAATACCTGTTTTCTCTGTAGCAATTCTGGTTTTTTTGCAACCTTGTGAAATAAAATAGTATGGGTGGTCGGCAGGATTCTTCCTGCCTTCAAACCTGCCATAGAAATGAGAGGGATACAGCATAGGACTTATTATATCAGCATATTTTGCAAGGTCTCGAATCCTCTGACCTGTGATTTCTTCGTCTTCCTTGCGCTGCCAAGCCATTATTGCATAGACATCTATGGATAATAAGACTTTCTTCCTGCGTGTTAATTCATAAGCTCTCTTCAGAAAACTTGTTATGATCGTATGTTTCTCGATATTTGCCTCATCAAATGAATACTTTGCATCCTTGACATTCCCCATTGCGGGAAATCTGAGATAATCAAACTGAATCTCATCCACACCCAAATCGCACAGCTCTGTGACTAGGTCAAGATTATATTTCTGGACCATCTCAAGCGAAGGGTCCACCCACCGAATCCTTCCCTTTTGTTTCCACACACCTCCGCTAGACTTGCTCTGTACAGCTAAGTCAGGGCGTTTCTTAACTAAGATCTCATCACAAAAAAGCGCAATTCTTGCTACAACATGCATATCCTCTCTATGCAAAAGATATATCATTTTACTTATGTCTCTTATCTGGGATTTTCTGGTAGCACCTATTTCCTTTGCGAGTGGTACTGAGCTTTTATACGTTACGACGCCATCAACATCTTTTACGTCAAAAACCACGGTGTTTCCTCCGAAAGATTTCAGTTTTTTTGCTAATGTCAAAATTCTTTCTGTTCCTGCTGTATTGCCGGTTATGTATATTCCTCTGGCATTAAAAGATTTGTCTTTTGTGATTGTTTTTGCCTTGACAGGCTTTGTTCTGACAACAGGAATCCTGAGTTTCTTATTTGCCTTAAGGTCTATCTGGTTAACACCATTAAGCCTTTTTATTTCTTTAACTAATGATGATAATGTATAGAAGTCGCTCAGAGGGAGATATTTCTCAGCAATTTTATATAATGATTCTCCTTCTTTTACAGTACGAGTTATAAAAGAGGATGAGGCACTGTATAATGGCAAAAGGCAAAATCCAAATAAAAGCCAGATACTAAATAAAATACGAAATTCTAATATCGAAATCCGAAACAAATTCAAAATTCTAATTTTCAAAATACTAAACATTAGACCAGAAGCTATCACTTTTTATAAAGCAAGTCAAATGCATGACATCCCCCTAAAATCCCCCTTCAAAGGGGGAATAGTTTTGCCATAGGCGAAACTAGGGGAGGGGGATGTGGGGATGTAAAGAAATGCTTGTAAAAAACATAAGAAAGCATGATAATTTAGGTAGCCTATAAAAATATATAGGAGGACATATTATGAGCGCTTGTTTATTCTGTAAGATTATTAACAAGCAAATCCCAGCAGAGATAGTATACGAAGATGAAGACGTATTAGCATTTAAGGATATCAAACCTGTTGCACCCGCTCATATCTTAATAGTTCCAAAGAACCATATTCCAACGATTATTGATGTTGACGACAATATGTTGATTGGGAAGATACATAGAATAGCTGTGGAGATAGCAGAGAAGAGCAACATTGCTTCTTCAGGCTTTCGCATAGTATGCAACTGCAATAGACATGGCGGACAAGAGGTATTTCATCTGCATTTCCATCTTATAGGTGGAAGAATTATGCACTGGCCGCCGGGCTAATTTGACAGGGCGCGTATCCTCATGCTAGACTAAAAAGTTCGACTTTTCAGAAAAAATATTAGCAAAGGCAGTCTAAATTTATGGTTGGAATGATTCCTGATTCAGTTATTGAGAATATACAACAACAGAGTGATATTGTTTCAGTTATTTCCAGCTATATCCCTTTAAAGCAGGTAGGGAGAAGTTTTAAAGCACTGTGTCCATTTCATCATGAAAAAACCCCGTCATTCATAGTCAGCCCAGAAAAACAGATATTTCATTGCTTTGGCTGTGGAGCAGGAGGCAATGTATTTGGCTTTATAGTGAAATACGAAAATATGACTTTTATTGAAGCAGTAGAGTCACTTGCAGATAAAGCAGGAATCTCTATTGCGAGACAAAAAATAAACACGGATGTTTTAGACCTGTATAGAGTTAACAATATAGTCTCTGATCATTTCACCAATATGCTAATAAATAGTTCAGAAGGCAAACACGCCTATGCGTATTTGAAGAACAGAGGAATTGATAGTCAGATAATTAAAGACTTTAAACTGGGATATGCGCCAATCTCTCCAAAGAGTTTGTTGGAATTTGCTAAAGGGGAGAAAATATCTGAGGCCGCTTTAGTTAAAGCGGGTATAATTGCGTATGATTCTCGCGAGAAAAACAGGTATGTAAGATTTAAGAATCGTATTATATTTCCAGTACATAATACACAGGGGAAAATCGTAGGTTTCGCGGGCAGAGCACTTGATGATAAAACACTTCCCAAATATCTAAATTCTCCACAAACAGATTTATACAATAAGAGCAATATTCTTTATGGACTTAATATTGCGAAAAAGGAAATAGCTGATAATAAGCATGCTGTTATAGTGGAAGGGTACATGGATCTTCTGTCACTTTATCAGGCAGGATTTTTAAATGTTGTAGCATCCTCAGGAACATCCTTAACAGTTCAGCAGGCCAAATTGCTGTTAAGATATGCCACAAAAGCAACTATAGTCTATGACGGAGATACAGCTGGAACTAAGGCAACGTTACGCGGATTAGACATCCTAGTTGAACAAGGGTTAATGGTAAAAATTGTTAGACTACCTGTAGGTGAAGATCCTGATAGCTTTCTTAATAGATATGGGAAGAACAAGTTTTCCAATATGCTAGAAGAAGCAGTTGATATTATTACTTATAGGATTGGTATTTTAGAAAATCAGTTAGATTCAGCATCTATAGATGGCAAGGCAGAAATCGCAAAAAATATACTGCCTACAATCAGCAAGATAACAGATTCCATTAGGAAATCCGAATATATCAGGTATTTAGCAGCAAGGCTATCGTTGGATGAAGCGTCTGTATTAGATGAGCTGGGTAAAATAGAGGATCAAACATCTGAGCGAATATTCTATCATCCAAGTGCTACTCTCTTACCAACAGAAAGGGTTGAGAAACACTTGCTGCAATTGATGCTGGAAGATACAGATATTGTTAAAAAAGTGCGTCGGTCTTTAGTTGTAGAGGATTTCTTGAATAATGACTATCGGCAAATTGCAGGCTTGTTATTTAAACTAGACATAGCTGGTAAAATGTTCTCTTGCAAGAATGTTTTAAATCAGTTAGAAAGTGATATGCTTAAGGACGTAGTTACGGGTCTCATTATGGAAACTATTCCTCATTCTGAAAAAGAAAAAGAGGTTAATCAGACAATAGCAAAGTTGAAAGAGAAAAAAATAAATAAAAGGATAGCTGAGCTCAATGCAAGTTTAGAAAAAACGAAAGAAACAGGTGAAGTGAGGAGTCTTCTAAAGCAGATAATGGAACAGAAAGGATTGATAATACAGTGCAGACAGCGATTTCAACATTAAGGGTCGGATTTATCCGACCCCTACAGAAAGGTGAATGGTGAGTATGAATAAGAGAAAAAGATGTCCTAAGGGCACAAAAAAATTAATAGAATTAGGAAAGAAAAAGGGACACTTGACCTATGAAGAGATAAATGAGATGCTTCCCGTTGATGTTGTCTCATCAGAGCAGATTGATGATATTCTTATGATGTTAGGAGACATGGATATCGAGATTTTATCTGCTCCTGAGACTAAGATTACAGCTGTTTCAAAAGAAAAAGAAGTTGAAGAAACACTGGACGTTGCTACAAAGTCAAAAGTTAGTGATCCTGTGCGCACATATCTGCATCAGATGGGACAGATTGATTTACTTACCAGAGAGCAGGAATCAAAACTGGCGAAGAAGATTGAAAAGGCAGAGAGAAAATTAAGAAGATTAGTATTTACCTGTGGGTTTGCACCTAAACAAATAAAGATCATAGTTGATAGGTATCTTAAAAAGTTAAAAGAGACTGAAACAGAAATTGAGGATATTCTTGATGATGAAATAGGCATTCAAAGCAAAGATCTATTAAAAAGCATGCCTGCTTTATTAGATAGTATAAGCGACGCTGACATAAAAATTCATGATTTAAAGAAGAAACTAAAAAAACCTGGACTCTCAAAAGAACAGGAGTTAAAAATAACAGAAGAAATAAATTCTGAAAAAAACAGGATTATAAAAATCGGAAGTAAGCTTAAATTGTCTCAGACAGATATATTAGAAGCTGCTAATAAGATAAAATGTTCTCTCAAAGAAATGAATGAGATAAAAGCAAGAATTAACGAGATTGTAAATAAAGTGGGAATGGGTAAAAAACAGATATCTGTTATATCAAGAGAAATAACAAACAAGAAGATACTTCCCAAGAATGTAATTGAGCAAACAGGTCATACAGTTATGGAGATTTTAGAAGCTAACCATAACATAAGCAAAAGTCGGAGAAGAATAAGATATTTAGAAGCAGAAGCTGCACTATCCTTTGACCAGCTGTCTGAATTAGTAAAGGAAATAGAGCATGAGAAAGTAAGAATTTCTGCAGTAAAGAAGGAAATGGCAGAGGCGAACCTACGTCTTGTTGTAAGTATTGCTAAAAAGTATGTTAATAGAGGCTTACCTTTTTTGGATCTGATTCAAGAAGGCAACATAGGTCTAATGAAAGCTATAGATAAATTCGAGCATAAGCGAGGTTATAAGTTTTCTACTTATGCAACATGGTGGATTCGCCAGGCAATAACAAGAGCAATAGCTGATCAGGCTAGAACAATTCGCATTCCTGTGCACATGATAGAAACGATTAATAAGTTTGCAAGAACATCACGTGAACTGATACAGGAGTTTGGAGAAGAGCCCAGCCCGGAGCAACTTGCAGAAAGAATGAAGCTACCTATAGATAAAGTTCGCGGAATAGTTAAGATAGCACAACATCCGATATCTCTTGAAGCACCAGTCGGAGATGAGGGAGATACTCATTTCGGAGATTTTATAGAGGATAAGAGTATTGTTTCTCCATCAGATGCTACTTCATCTGTAATGTTAAAGGAACAGTTAGAAGAGGTTCTAGTGACCCTTACTGAGAGGGAGGCAAAGATATTAAGACTCAGGTTTGGTCTTAATAATGGGTATCCTCATACCTTGGAAGAAGTAGGCAATGTATTCCATGTAACAAGAGAGAGGATCCGCCAAATAGAAGCAAAAGCTTTAAAAAAGCTATGTCATCCAATTAGGAGTAGAAAGCTTAGAGGATTCCTGGAAGTAACAGGCTGATTGTTATGCTTTTTTATATATTAATAGAGCAAGTGTAATGCCGAGTAATCCACAGAGGTTAAGTTTTAAGCCAAATCCTAATGTTATGCTAAAAACTACTAGATTCAATGTTGCTGGACCGAGTTGCATATTTAGCCCTTTTACAAAAATATTATGAATTACACCAGTAGGAAGAAGAAGCCCAAAGATTTCTCCTATTATACTGCCCACAAGCCCGCCTATCACTATTAGCGCTAGAAAGAAACCTATTCTGCCTTTTAATAATGCCATTATATAGCCCTCCGAAATTTCATTTATTATATCATTATATTCCCCAAATATACATACCTTAACTTTCTCTTTGCAATTTCACACGCCTGCTCCAGAGTTTCAATCGGAGTAATAGAACTAGTTTCCATCTTATAATGTGGGAAATATCTCGAAAAATGCAGAGGTATATCTACTCCTATGTTTTCCACCATCCAGTCGACGAGATTTTCAAAGTGCCTGGTTGTGTCATTAAATCCTGGGATAATAAGATTCGTTATCTCTATATGGCAGCTTGTGCTGGATATTTTTATTGTTTTCAATACAGTTTCAAGGTCTCCTTTGCAGATTTCTTTATAGAATTTTTCGTCAAAAGCTTTTAAATCAATATTCATGGCATCTATAAATGGTAGTAATTCTTTGAGTGGATTTTCATTAATATAGCCGTTTGTTACAAGCACGTTCTTCAAGCCTTTTTCTTTAGCAAGCTTAGCTGTATCCATTACATATTCATACCATATCATTGGTTCAGAGTATGTGTATGCAATGCCAATGGAGCTTCTCTCCAAAGCCTTTTCTACAGCTTCAGATGGCGACATGTGCTGAGTAGGAACATTATGCTCTTGAGAGATCTGCCAATTTTGACAAAAAGGGCAAGCAAAATTGCAGCCAATAGTTCCTAACGAGAGGATTAAACTTCCGGGGTAAAAGTGATACAACGGCTTTTTCTCTATAGGATCCATTCCCTGGGAACTGACGCGGGAATATATGTTTGAGAACAGCTTATTCCCTATATTTTCCCTTGCGCCACAGAACCCGCTTTTACCCTCCTTAATCTTACATAGCTTTGGGCAGAGCAAACATTGCACAGAATCATTGTTGAGCTTTTTGTAATATAGAGCTTCTTTCATAGGCAATTTATACTCTCTCCATATCTAATAATTCAAAAATCCCGATATAATTTCAAGATTTCTTTTACTTGCACCTTTGTTTTGTTGTACAGTTTCCTTTGCAATCCCACCAATTTGTTCTGCATATTCAGGATTTAAGATCAGCTTCAATAAACAAGCTGCAAGTCCAGCCTCATCAGATATCTGAATAGCTCCCTTGCACTCAAGAAGCAGATTTGCACTCTCAGTAAAGTTATACATATATGGGCCAAAAACGACTGGTTTGCCCAGGCTTGCTGGTTCAATGACATTATGTCCTCCTGTAGGCACCAAACTTCCTCCAATAAATACAACATCAGCTATAGTATATAGTTTCGATAATTCTCCAATCGTATCAAGGATTATGACCTGCTGCTCCTTTCTCTCAGTCTTATCTAACGTTGATCTCAGAATGTAATCTATATTTCTATCTTTCAACAATTTTGTTATTTCCCGAAAGCGTTCAGGATGTCTTGGAGCAAGTATCAGAAGAACATTGCTGACTTTTTGGCAAATATATTCAAATGCGTCTAAGACTTTTTCTTCTTCTCCTCGGTGTGTACTGCCTGCAATAATAACCTTATCATTTTCTTTAATATCAAAGATTTTTGTAAATTTATTTTTTATTTTTGTATTTTCTTCTTTGCTAACAAGTGCGTCAAACTTTGTATTTCCAGTTATCCTGACTTTTCTTTTTTCTGCGCCTAGTTCCAAGATTCTTGTTTTATCTTGTTCTGTTTGCATGCAAAATGCTGAGAAATTCTTAAGGATGTGTTTAAAGAAAAATTTCGCTTTTTTATAACGCTTGAAAGAGTCTGGAGATATACGACCATTTACAAGGATACATGGGATTTTCATGTCTTGGGCATACTTGAGAAAATTTGGCCATATTTCTGTCTCAAATGTTATAAATATATTTGGGCTTATATGTTTTATGGCTTTTTTAACTGCGAACGAATAGTCAAATGGAAAGAAGAATAATCCATCAATATTTTTTATTTTCTTTGCAAACTGATTGCCTGTAGCAGTAACTGTTGAAAGAAAAATTCTATAATCAGGAAATGTTTTCTTGAACTCATCAATGAATGGCATTGCAGCTGCTACTTCTCCCACAGAAACAGCATGTATCCAGACTGATTTGCCAGATTGAGCTATATCTATCAACGACTGAGGCAATTTACCGAATCGCTGTGATAAGCCCATTCTATGCTTTTCAGTAAAAACAAGTTTGCATAAAAAATAGGGCGATGCAATGATAGACATAGAATACAAAAGAGTGTTATAAATGACGTATATCATACTTTCTTAAACAATATAGCTATCCCAGCAAGCACAAGAACAACAGCAAATATTTTTCTTAGTTTTTCTCGTGAAATCTTTACGCTTAGTTTTGCACCAAAAGGAGCGGCAACAACTGAGCCAATAGCTATAAGAATTGCAAGTTTCAAATTCGTATCTCCTCTGGCTATATAGCCCACTACTCCTGAAAGGGAATTAAAGAATACAATAAAAAGGGAAGTTCCAACACATATATTCATGGGAATACATAAAAATATATGCATTACAGGAACCATGATCAATGCTCCTCCTATCCCAAGCAGGCCAGAAGCGGTTCCAGCAATTAGCCCGAGAATTAACGCTAATGATTTATTGAATCTTATGTTAGAAGTATTATTGGCAGCGGAAATTTTTCCCCCTCCGTTATTTGTCCCTATCCACATTTTAAAACCGAATATAATCACGACAACTGTAAATATGAGTTTAATTATATTATCAGGAATAATCTTATTAAGATAAGACCCAAGCTGGGCACCAATAACTCCGCTTAAAGCCATGACAATAGCCAGTTTTAAATTAACCTGTTTTTCTTTCCAATGTACAATTATTGCTGATATAGCAGTAAGTACAATTATACACAGGCTTGTCCCGATTGCTTCTTTAATAGACAATCTGAAGATAAATAGTAAAACAGGGACAAGGATTGCACCTCCTCCCATGCCTAAAAGCCCTGATCCGATTCCTGCGAATATACCAGCTAAAGGAGCTAATAAATAGTACATTTAAGGAATTATACTTTAATATTATTACTCCGTCAAACGTACCAACCTCTTTGATTGGCAAGTTGTTTGGCAAGCTTCTTAAGCTCAGGAAGAGCGTGATTAAAAAACTGCTTCCAGCCCTTACATAGCCAGCTCAAATCTTTCGAATTATCTCTTTTATAAAGACGATGCTTTAAGCAATCACCTGAGCAGTATTTAAGATGTTCACAGTGATTACATTCCTCATTCCAGAGAGCTTTTTTTCTACCAAATTCTATATATTGCGGAGAATTTTGAAGTTCTTCCCATGAATCATTCATTATGTTCCCAAGTTTTTTATTCGATTCAACAAAGAAATCGCATGGATATATCTCTCCATTATGTTCCACAACAAAATACTGACAGCAGTTATCTCCCATATGACAGACATTATATACACCGTCTACAATCAATGTGAGAATAGAATCAAACAGACGTACAGAGACTTTTTTTGTATCCCTTTTGATCCACTCATCAAAAATCTCACATAGAAAATCACCCCATTCCTCTCCATTAATTGAAAAAGGCATGGGGTGTCCTTTATTGTCAAACTCAACACAGGGAATATATTGATGATAGAAAAATCCCATATCACAGAGAAAACTATAAACTTCCCTAGCTTTTTTTACATTTGCTGAAGTAACGAGAGCCAGAATGTTAAACTCAACATTATTCTGTTTTAGATGTTCTATGCCTCTTAAGACATCTGTATATGACCCACGTCCATCAGCAGTAATTCTATAGCGGTTATGTATGTTCTCAGGTCCATCAAGACTAACTCCTGCTAAAAATTTATATTTTGCAAGGTGCCTGGCAAATTCCACGTCAATTAATGTAGCATTTGTTTGAAGTCCGTTTGCAACCAAAGCTCCATTCTTACCATACTTCTGCTGAAGTTCAGTCACCCTGCGGAAAAAATCCACACCCATAAGCATTGGCTCACCCCCCTGCCAGCCAAAAGCATACTGGTTCTGCTCTGTTTTCATATAACTGGAAATCATTTGCGCAAGTACCTTATCAGGCATGCGGTGACGTTTGGTTTCTGGATAGAGAGTACTTCGATCCAGATAAAAACAATATGGACAATGAAGATTACAGTCAGCAGATGCAGGCTTTATTAAAAGAGAAAATTGTTTCATTTTGTCCTAGTAATATTCGGTTTTTGGTGTGTTTTATATTATTAAGATATTATTCGATTATGTCAATTGTTTTGCTTGACAAGCAGAAATGAGCATGGTATGCTTATAATTAAGCAAATATGAGCAAGGATGAGCATGTTTACAGCTGAGAGACAGGAAAAAATAAAGGGAATCTTGCGTAGTAAAAAAAGCATATCGGTTCCGGAACTAAGTGGACAACTTGATGTGTCAGAATCAACAATAAGAAGAGACCTGCACACCTTAGAACAAAACAGGTTAATTTACAGAACACATGGTGGAGCGATTAATATTGATTCTGTGCGTTTTGAACCTTCTCTGTTAGAAAAAGAAGTTCAATTTAGGGAAGAAAAGTCAAGAATAGCAAACCAAGCAGTCAAAATGATACGAGAAGGTGACACAATTGCACTGGATGGCGGTACCACTACTCTTGAGATAGCACGCTCTTTACAGAATATGGCGAATCTAACTGTTGTTACTAATTCAGTAAAGATAATTGCTGAGCTGGCAAATTTGCCGGATGTTAGTGTTGTTGTAACAGGTGGGAATCTGCGCAGAATGAACATGACACTTGTAGGACCTATCTCAAACCAGACACTGGGAAATTTACATATTGATAAGTTGTTTACAGGCACAATTGGCCTAACATATGAAGAAGGGCTTACAACAACAGATGTGATTGAGGCAAAAACAAAGAGGTCTATGATTGAAAGAGCAAAAGAGGTGATTGTTGTTGCAGATTATAGTAAGATTGGCAAACTGGCGTTTGCAAATGTAGCTTCTATAGATAGTATTGACAAATTAATTACAAACACGGGTATTTCTAAAAGGTTGGTAAAGAAGCTCCAAAAGAAAGGGATTGAGGTTATCACTGTATGAAAAAGGCTGTGCAGTTTGGTGCTGGAAATATTGGAAGAGGATTTATAGGGCAACTTTTGTTTCAGTCCGAATATGAAACAGTATTTGTGGACATAAGAGATGAGGTTGTATCAGCAATAAATCAGAAAGGCTTTTATACAATTAACATAGTTGGAAAAAGACCATCATCCCTAAAGGTTCAGAATATCAGAGCAATAAATGCAAGAGATACCAAAGCAGTAGCCTTAGAACTCGCCTCTGCGGACATTGCTGCGACTGCTGTTGGTAATAATGTCCTGTCAAAGATAGCTCCGCTCATAGCAGAAGGACTGGTAGAGAGAGAAAAGGGAAATATAACAAATCCCCTTAACATTATAATATGTGAAAACCTCTTAGGCGCTGGTCAGGTATTTAGGAAGCTCATTCTGGAATCTCTTGATAAGACTCTGTGGGATTATGCGGAAAGGAATCTGGGACTTGTAGAGTCAGTTGTTAGCAGAATGGTACCTGTGGTTCCTCAGGATATTCAAAAAGAAGATCCTCTTTATATTGCTGTTGAAGAGTATTGTACACTTCCTGTTGACAGAAAAGGGTTTATTGGCGAAATACCTGATGTAAGGGGCATGGTTCCTTATGACAACATAGCTGCTTATGAGGAGAGGAAGATTTATACACATAATGCAGGGCATTCTATATGTGCCTACCTGGGTTATCAAAAGGAATATGAGTTTATATGGGAAGCATTGGAAGATAAAGAAATCTACTCTGTTGTGACAGGAGCTTTAAGAGAAACAGGAGAAGCGCTTGTTAAGAAACATGGTTTTAATTCGCAAAAGCACTATGAACATGTTGATGATCTGCTGTACAGGTTCGCTAATAAAGCACTTGGAGATACAATATGCAGAGTAGGAAGAGATCCAATACGCAAACTGGGGCCGAATGACCGTTTAATAGGCTCCGCAAAACTGGTTTTAGAGTATGATATAGAACCTGTAAATATATGTAAAGGAATCTCAGCAGCACTGAAATATGATTATTCAGAAGACATATACGCTTGCAAGCTTTCGAATTCAATCAAACAAAAAGGAATAGATTGGATTCTTAAGAATATTTGCAAAATTGATTCGCAAGGTAAAATAGCAAAACTTGTTAAAGGAGAACTGATATGAAAGTAGCATTATTGGAAGATATTGAGAAACTCAAGATTACAGAAATCGCTACTCCAAAACCGCAGTTTGGAGAGATACTGATAAAAATATGGGCGTGTGCTGTCTGTGGAACCGATATAAAGGTCTATCATCATGGACATAGGCTTATTACTTTCCCGCGTGTTACAGGACATGAAGTAACAGGAGAGATAATAGCAGTTGGAAAGAATGTCTCTAAATATAAAGTGGGTAACAGAGTTGCAGTTGCGCCAGCTGTTCCATGTGGAGACTGCTATTACTGCCATCGCGGCAAGCAGGCAATGTGCGAAAACCTGCAGGCAATTGGTTATTTCTGGAATGGTGGATTTGCAGAGTATATGATTGTCCCAAAAGTTGCTGTAGATAATGGATGTGTAAATTTTCTGCCTGATAATGTTTCATTCGAGGAAGGAGCACTCGCAGAACCTCTGGCTTGTGTTATAAATGCGCAGGAACTTTCAAATGTAGGCATGGGAGATACTGTTGTAATAATAGGGACAGGCCCAATGGGTTGTTTGCATGCAGAACTTGCTCGAGCAATAGGAGCAACAAAAACTGTAATGATAGAAGTGTCAGAGGAAAGATTGGAACTTGCAAAAAAGACTGTAGATGCTGATTTATTTATCAATCCATCTAGAGAAGATAGTATAAAACTGGTTAGAGGATTTACTGATGGCAGAGGCGCAGATAAAGTTATAGTTGCATGTGGGGTTGGCAAGGCACAACAAGACGCAATTGAAATGGTTGCAAATCTCGGAAATGTAAACTTTTTTGGCGGGTTGCCAAAGGATAATCCCTATATACAATTTGATAGTAATGCTGTTCATTATAAAGAGTGCTCTATAACCGGAACGCATGGATCCAGTCCTTGTCATAATCAGATAGCTATAGACTTAATATCAAGTGGGAAGATAAAGATAAAAAAATATATAACAAAGGAGTTTAAACTTGACGACTTGGAGGAAGCAATAGCGCGAGCAGAGACAGGAAAAGAAATGAAAATAATTGTAAAACCATAAACGGAAAGGAGCAGAATGGAATGAAAGAATCTAAGGAGGAATTAATCGGTTATCTTCGCAAAATGATGGAGATACGCCTATTTGAGGAAAAGGTTATGGAGCTTCTTGCAAAAAATGTAATAAAAGGAGCATCTCACTTATATGCAGGAGAGGAAGCTGTTGCAGTAGGAGCATGCAGTACAATGGAGGAGGATGACTATATTACAAGCACACATCGTGGTCATGGACATTGTCTTGCAAAGGGCGGGAAGCTACCTGAAATGATGGCTGAACTTTGCGGTAAAGCAACAGGATACTGTAAAGGCAGAGGCGGCTCTATGCACATTGCAGATGTTACAAAAGGGAATCTCGGAGCAACAGGTATAGTTTGCAGCAATGTTCCTGTCGCAGTTGGAGCAGCTCTATCTGTAAAGATGAGAAAGACCTCCCAAGTGGTTTTGTGTTTCTTCGGAGACGGCGCATCAAATAACGGTGTTTTTCATGAGTCACTAAATATGGCAGCTGTATGGAACCTGCCTGTTATATTTGTCTGTGAGAACAATCTGTATGGAATGAGCGTTTCTGCAAAAAGATGTTCAGCTGTTAAGGACATGGCAGATAAAGCTAAAGCATACGATATGCCTAGTATGATCTGCGATGGTATGGACATACTTGCTGTTAAAGAAACCATAGAGAAAGCTGTTGAAAGAGCTCGTGATGGAGGTGGTCCTACACTTGTAGAGTGCAAAACATATCGATATTTTGGCCATTCAAGAAGTGATCCCAGGGCATACAGAACAAAGGAAGAGGAAAAGAAATGGAGGAATAAATGTCCTATTAAGCAGTTCAGCAAAAAGTTAACAGATAATAAAATTCTTACTGAGCAAGAGATTGCTCGAATTGAGAGACAGGCTGAAGAGGCTGTAGAAAGTGCGGAAAAATTTGCTGTTGAAAGCCCGTATCCTGATGTTAAAGAACTAAAGGATGATATTTATGCACCTTCTCCAGCAGACTTATTAAATGGAGGTGCCATAAGATGAGAGAAATACTATATAAGGATGCACTTGTTGAAGCTATGCGGGAAGAAATGGAAAGAGACGAAAAAGTTTTTGTTATGGGAGAGGATGTAGCGATATATGGAGGAGCTTATGGAGCAACAAAAGGATTATATGAAGAGTTTGGAGAGGATAGGGTAAGGGATACAGCAATATCTGAATCAGCTATAGTTGGCGCTGCTATTGGCGCTGCAATAACAGGCATGAGACCAATTGCAGAGATCATGTATATTGATTTTATTACTCAGGCAATGGACCAGCTTGTAAATCAGGCAGCAAAAATGAGATATATGTTTGGCGGGAAAACTACTGTTCCCATGGTGCTCAGAACTGAGGGTGGAGCCGGCAGATGTATTGCAGCTCATCACTCTCAAAGTCTTGAGGCATGGATAATGCACGTACCTGGATTATATCTTGTAATGCCTTCAACTCCATATGATGCAAAAGGGCTGCTAAAGGCATCTATTCGAGATGATAATCCGGTCGTATTTATTGAACATAAGATGCTTTACGGTATGAAGGGAGAAGTTCCTGAAGAAGAATATATAATCCCTCTGGGTGTTGCTGATATAAAAAAACAAGGCAGTGATGTTACTATTGTGGCATATTCCAGGCAGCTTCATGTAGCTATGGAAGCTGCAACAGAGCTTGAAAAGGATAATATTTCAGCAGAAGTCATTGATCCAAGAACGCTCAAACCTTTAGATATTGATACTATTCTGACATCTGTTAAAAAAACCAACAAGCTTGTTATTGTATCAGAAGGATATAAAACGGGGAATGTGGCTAGTGAAATTGCAATGCTGGTTATGGAGCATGGATTTGACTTATTGGATGCTCCTGTGAAGAGGGTCTGCGCTGTAGATGTGCCAATTCCAATGAGTCCTGTATTGGAAGATGCAGCAATTCCAAACAAACAAAATGTAATAAATGCAGTTAAGGAGATATGTCAATGATTAAAGAAATTATAATGCCAAAGCTTGGCCAAACTGTAGAAGAATCAACAGTTGGCAAATGGCTGAAAAAAGAAGGAGATAAAGTAGAAAAAGGAGATGTGCTTCTTGAGATTACAACTGATAAAGCAACTCTTGAAGTAGAATCATTTGCAAATGGAGTGCTTAGAAAGATTGTTCACAAAGAGGGAGATATTGTGCCAGTTCTAACAATTATTGGATACATTGCTGGTAGTATGGATGAGGAGATTTCTGAGAAACCACAGGAACAATTACAAGGGAAAAAAGAGGAAGAAGCATCCATTGATGAATCTGTTCAAGAAGTTCGGGATAAATCCATCATAGAAGAAGTCAGAATAAAGATTTCTCCATTAGCTAAAAAGCTGGCAAAAGAAAAAGGAATTGATGTAACAAAGGTTAATGGAACTGGTCCTGGCGGAAGAATTGTCAAGGAAGATATACTTGCTTTTGGAGGGGCAGAAAAAATTACTGCAAAGACAATCCCTGTAAAAGGAATGAGGAAGGTCATTGCAGAGCGGCTTCAGAAAAGTTTTCAAACGATTCCTCACTTTTATCTTTCAACAGAGATAGATATGACGGAATGCGTAAAAGCCAGAGCCGAAAAATCACCAAAGCCTGCGTTTAATGATATTATTATAAAAGCTTCAGCTCTTGCAATATCTGAAAATCCAGAAATAAATTCTTCTTTTAAGGGTGACTCAATTGAGATTGTCGGAGATATAAATATTGGACTTGCGGTAGCTGTGGATGATGGTCTGGTTGTTCCTGTTATACGAAATGCAAATAAGCTGGCAATATCCGATATTTCTAAGAAGCGTGACGAGCTTGTAAACAAAGCAAGAGGGGGAAAACTCCTGCCATCTGATTATGAAGAAGGGACATTCACAATCAGTAATCTGGGAATGTTTGAAATAGACAATTTTTCAGCGATCATAAATCCGCCTCAGAGTGCGATTTTAGCAATTGGCAGGATAAAACAAAAACCAGTTATTATTGATGGGAATATTGGCATTCGCTCAATGATGCAGGTCACAGCTTCCTTTGATCATAGATGCATAGATGGCGTACTTGGAGCAAAGTTTCTGCAAAAGGTTAAGGGGTATCTAGAGAATCCAAGAGATATTATGTGACACGCTGTTATTGAAGCAATCTCGCTTTCTTAGCTACTTAATTTGCGCCTTTTTTTCTATAACAATTTGAGGGTGTTTATAGCATCCTATTCTTACTTGTTTCAGTATAATTTTTGAATTGTTTTTCGGTCTTAACTTTTTATCCTTAAAGTACAATTTAATTTTCCTGTTACTGCCATAATAAAAATATCCTCGTTTATAAATACCTTCAGCTTCTGGTATGACTTCGCTCTGAAGACCCGGTTCAGAGAAATCAGCCGAAGGATCATTCAACAAATGAGAAGTAAAATCAGCCGCTTTTCTAATCTCTTTAATATCATCAATTACCGTGATTTCACGAAGCCCGTGATAGTCATGCAGTATTTTTACGGTTAAGTAGTATTCTTTACCATACTCCATGTTTCTCCCTGCTTTGTATATAAAGATTGCTCGGCCATTTTTTTGTTTGATGACAACATCATTTCCATATTTGTAGATAACGATACAGTGTTCGAGACTGTAGTTGACATTTCCAATTTTTGAAGTGTAAAGGTCAGAGATAGCCCTTTTTTGCAACTTTAAAGGAGTGATATCATCGGGGAAGGTGTCAAGCTTTTTAAAACAGAAAGGTTCAGTGGAAAAATACGCAAAAATCGGTAAGTGATCCGAGTATCCTTCACCCAGGTGCTTGCCCCTGCCACTTTTTGCCCTTTGCCAGCGATAGACGGCGGCATCCTCTTTGAACAGATAGTCAGGATCGAACTTATCAAACGAATTATCCACATAAGAGATTCCGTTGCCATCGTAAAGTGCTTTGGGTAGGATAATGTTATCTAGGCTGTTTTTGTTACCGAAAAAATTGTATGACCAGCGTCTAATCCTATTGATTTCAAGCCACAAGTCATACAAATACTCATTCGAGACCTGTGTTGTCAAAATCTGTTCATTTACCATTTCAGAATCTTTGACAGTCCTGAGAATATGATTGATTCCTGTAATGCCAGCGGTGTCGTTCAACCTGCCTTCATCTCTGAAGGTTTTGTATTCGTTATAGTTTGAATTAAAATCACCTACCAGTATAAAGTCAACATCATCTTTTAGTTTGTCAATATCTTCCTTGAGCTTTTTAGCATAAGCTATCCTCCAGCTTTCATGACCTCCTTTCGATTTCCAGTGATTGATAAACAGGATGAGACGATTCCCATCAATATCAAGAGTTATTTTAAGAATATTTCTAGCAGATTCACTATCAACCCGTATTTCTTCTTTCTCTATAATTGGAAACTTGGACAGAACAGCGCACTTCACAGTCGTACTCTTGGAATCCGCAATTTCAAAATAAGGATAATCCAACCCGAAGTCTTTCAGTCTGTTACGTAAAAGAGTAAGAGAGCTTTTGGATTCAACCTCTTGCAATGCGACAACGTCAGCTTTCAAATCCTTTATCACCATGGCAATATTGGTGTATTTGATGTCTGCAATATTCTTAGTCCAACCATAGCCGGTGTTCGGAATATACTCGGTGTATTCGGTCCCGTCCTTATTAAGGTCGAAAAAGTTTTCAACGTTATAACTTGCAACCTTAAAGGTTCTTGCTTCTATTGACGTTATACAGCAAAATAAAATAAGCAAAACTGATGCAGTTATCTTTTTCATCTTTGGCAGAACATCTTTTAAGTGCTTTTTTGACAGATACGTTATGCGTATTCTTAATAGGAATCCAACTTTTCTTTTGCTATTTGTTTAAATTTTTTATTCAATTGTTCTTTGAAATTTTTTCCTACTACATCAAATGTTTTTAATAATTCAGGAAAGGTGTTTTCCCCACCGATAAAATCCCAATATTCGTTGCCAACTAAAAAATCATTTTGTGAATCCATCATTCCAACTTCCGTAAAACGATGATATGGTTTTGGATGATATGGATTATAAGGAAATGCAAGGTATACCTTGATAGGCATTCTTTTTCTGGCAACCCATTCCAATAATTTTGTTTTACTTTTTTCAAACACATCAATATTTGGCTTTACTGTTTTGATCTCAAAATAGTATTCCTGCCCATTTCGTTTCATATAGAAATCTGCAATGTTTCCTGATTTTTGGAATTCGCCATTTTCTGCTGTCGCTTTTAAAACTTCCTTTATTTCTTCTTCTATTTTTTGCTTTTGATTGTTTGATAATGCCATTTTACTTTTCCTTCATATGAAATATTATTTCAGCATAAGCTGATCTGTCTTTTTCAACTCTATTCAAAACAGGTCTTTTATACTCATTTACAATTTTCATGTTAGATAGTTCAGCAATTTGTGAATAAAGACCATACTTATCATTTGCTACCAAAAACACATCATAACCTTGTTTCAAAAATTGCTTACAGTTATTCAAAACATCAGAAATACCTTTGATATAAGATTTTCGCGCTTCTAACCCTTGTCCTTTGCATAAAGGACCTATTTCTAATTCATCTTTTCTTTCAAATCCAAATAAATCGTACGAATACGCATGTTGTTCATGATAATCTATTAACCCTACATAGGGAGGACTGGAAAATATTCCAGCTATTTTGTTTTCTTTAGCTAATTTTCCAAATGCAGGATATTTTTTTTCTAATTCATCAAAAACATTTATTGTTCTACTGTCTCCTGTTAAACAGTTTTGAAAGGTTTTAGTACGTAGTTTGTCAAATTGATTAATTCTTTTGATAGTATCTTGAACGTAACTTTGCCACCAACTTAAAATAGAAAATAACGGTTTGCATATCTTTCCATGTTTTTTGCAATAATAGGTGGACGTCACGGGTTCTTTTAAAGTGCCTAAATCTGAATGTGTAGTTGCTCTGCAGGATCGAATTGTGCGACTCAAAACAAGAGCAAGAATTTTTTTTGTTTCTAAGTTTTTAATTGGCTTTATTTGTTGAAAAACAAAATTGATTTCATCCATTACAACCTTTAAAAACCATTTATCAAGAAACAAATCATTACGTTTCTGCCTAAGTGAAATATTGTATTTCTCAATGAGCTTATAATAAATTTCCGAAAATTCATCAGATTTTTGCTTTCCATAAAATTTTTCATCAATTACTTTTTGTCTTACTTTGTGTTTAAATTCAGGGGACGGGAAAAATTTATTATTAAATATTTTAAGTTCACTCAATAATTCATCTTCAAATTTAACATTATTTTTCTCTTGTAGAAATATCTTAAGATTTTGTGTGATTTCATTTGCTGTATTTCTAATATCATCAATATCGTATTTTCCAACTTTAACATTGCTTATAAAGGCGTTAAAAGCTGAAATATCAATTCCAACAGAATTTAGGCCTAATTCATTTGCTTGGACAAGAGTTGTTCCGCTGCCGCAAAAAGGATCTAAGATAATATCACCTGGATTAAAAAAAACTCCATTTTTAAATTTATCTGTGTGTCGATCTAAAAAATATTCCACCAATTGCGGAATAAATTTACCTTTGTATGGATGTAGTCTATGAACATGTTTAGTTGTTTCTGACTCTTTGTATTCAGAAAAAGATAATTTCCAATTTAAATCATCTCCAAGTTGTTTCTTCCATCTATCTTCTTTAGTTTCAAGATGCGACTTGTAATATTTTTCTAAATCATACCTATTAACAAAAGCACTTCCATTATCTCCATTTTTAGAAATTCTGCCGTATTGAATTAAATAAGATATATTTGATGGAGTAACATCCTTGCTTATATGTTTGGATGCCCATATGCTTGCATCTTTAATTGTCATCAAATCTTGCATATTCTATTTTCTCTCATTTCGTAATCTTGTATCCATTTTAACACACAACATCATACATTATCTAGTCGCTTGATTTTTCAGGATAGCTTGCTTCTATATGAATGCTAATTCCTCCGCGAGGAAGAAACTTTCCGGTAACTAAGGCTTTTCTTGGATTACATGCCCTTACAATATCATCAAGAATTCTGTTAACAGCCTCTTCGTGAAATGTAGCAAAGTTTCTAAAAGAGAATAAATACAGTTTCAAAGACTTACTTTCTATGCACTTTTTATCAGGGATATAGCGGATTGTTATTATGCCAAAATCCGGTTGGCTAGTAACAGGACATATTGATGTAAACTCAGGACATTCAAAGCTAATCCAATAATTTCTGTTGGAATATTTGTTCTCAAATGTTTCCAGCTTGGCTTTATCGGGAGAAGTGGGATATTTGATTTTGCTTTTGCCAAGTATTGTTAATTTATCTATGTGTTCTTTAGGCATTTGTTTCCTCCTATGTGGAATATTGTATAGGATCTTTATAACCAGCTTCCCTAAATCCCTTTAATCTAAATTTACAGCTGTCGCATTTTCCGCACGCTTTACTGCCAGTACGTGGATTATAACAGCTCCAGGTTATGGAATAATCAATTCCTAATTCAATGCCTTTTTTTATAATTTCTGCTTTAGACATTCTGAGTAAAGGCACATGAATCTTTATTTTTTCCCCTTTAATGCCAGCTTTAGTCCCGAGATTTGCTAGGTTTTCAAATGCCTCTAAGTACTCTGGTCTACAGTCCGGATAACCACTATAGTCAACTGCATTTGCCCCAATAAATATATCGTTTGCTTCAACAACCTCTGCCCAGGCCAATGCGATAGAAAGGAATATAGTATTTCTCGCTGGAACATACGTAACAGGTATTTTGTCTGATGTGTTATCTGTTGGAACATCTATATTATCTGTTAATGCTGATCCCCCAATTTCCCCTAGACCTATTACTATAATTTTGTGTTCCTTGACACAAAAAGAACTAGCAACTTTTTTAGCGCTTTTAATCTCAATCTTGTGACGCTGTCCATAATCAAGAGTTAATGAGTACAACTCGTAGTTTTCTGCTTTAGCAATAGCCATTGAAGTTGTTGAATCAATCCCTCCGCTACTGAGAATTACAGCCCTTTTCATCTAAACACCTCTTATATCTGGTCCCCATATATACTTATGGAGTTGAAGCTGTATTCTAACATCCAGATTATCACAGCAAATCCATTCAGCGAGTTCTTTGGTAACCAGTTTACCATAAACAGGTGAAAAATGAACACTGCTTACTCGTTGAGCAAGATTGTATTTTTCCACTATGGCCTTTGCCCAACCATAATCCTTTCTATCGCCTATTACAAACTTAACCTCATCTTTTTTCCTTAAATACTCAATATTTTCCCACAGCATATTAGCGCTCATTTTGCTTCCCGGACATTTCAAATCAAGTATTATTATTGCGTATTGATTTATATTTTTAATGCTGATAGTGCCATTTGTTTCAATTAAGACAATATATTTTTGTTTGATTAGGGTGTCAATCAACTCAGTGGTTTCTTTTTGCAAAAGAGGCTCTCCCCCTGTAAGTTCTACCAGATTCTGACCCAATGTCTTTACTCTTTGGATAATTTCTTCTATAGATAAATAATCTCCTTTTTTGTAAGCATACTTTGTGTCACAGTAAATACATCTGAGATTGCAACCCGTAAGCCTTATGAAACTACATAATCTGCCGGCAAAGCTTCCCTCGCCCTGAATGCTTTTAAAAATTTCATTAACCTTAAGCATAAACTACCTGAATTCTTTTTGACATCAAACAAAAATTTGCTATTATACACGGAGGTTCAAGATGTTCCCGCCGGGATGGTGAAATTGGCAGACACGCTAGCTTGAGGGGCTAGTGGGAGAAATCCTGTGCGAGTTCAAATCTCGCTCCCGGTACTGTTTAGTTCTTTAACGCAAGGCTATCATAAGATATATCCGTAGTCAATTTATTTTGTCCATTTTGCCATAACAGTGGCTTGACAAAAATCATGATGCAATGTTATATATAATTATATATAATCTATAATATTAATAGATAAAAAAGGAGGAATTTTGGTATGAAGTGCATAGAGAAGTCATTAGTTGTTATCTTGGCTTTATTGTTTGTTGCTGTCTCGTTTTCAAGCCCTGTGTATGCGGAAAAGGTGCGTGTGGCCGTAAGTAAATTCACTGCAAAAGATGCTCCAGGAACTGATTATTGGAGGAAATCTGAGTTAAACATGGGAACTGGAATGGCTGATATGCTGGAAAGTGCCCTAACAGAGACTGGACGGTTTTCTGTTATGAGCAGAATAGATGTGCAGGATATAATTAGTGAGCAGGATCTTGGGGCAAGCGGAAGAGTAAGCAAAAAAACAAAGGCAAAAATTGGAAAGATTAAAGGAGCACAGATAATTCTTAATGGAGTGATTACAGTGTTCGAGTATTCACAGAAGGGCATGGGTGGAGGAGTGAGCTTTGGAGGGTATTCTATTGGTGGAGATACTAAAACTGCAATAGTTGCCGGAATAATAAAGATTGTAAATGCTGAGACTTCAGAAATGCAAACACTCAGGTTTAGGGGAGAGGCAAAAAGAAGGGGGCTAAGCCTGGGAGCTGCTATACCTCTTCCTGGTGCAAAAAGTCTTGGAGTAAGTTTTGGCGGTTTTAAGAAGACTCCTATGGGAGAGGCAACGCAGAAGGCAATTGATGATATTGTTGTAAAGGTTCAGGCGCATTGTCAGAATTTGCTGGATGCTGGCACTGTGATGGTTAGTTGTCCCAAGTGCGGAACTAAGGCCAAGGAAGGAACAAAATTCTGCCCGAGTTGTGGCGCAGAAATTCCACAGGCTGCTCTTGAAGAGTGTCCATATTGTAATGCAGAAGTGTCTCCTGGTGCAGTATTCTGTCCGGAATGCGGAAAGAAAATTCAGGGCATAACATGTTCGAAATGTAGCGCGTCTCTCAAGCCAGGAACTAAGTTTTGTCCAAAATGCGGGACAAAGGTTCAATAAGTCAAGCATTAAAACTCTTGACCTCTGCAGTCTAAACTTCTATTATTTCTTATTGTTATGAAGTTGTTATAAGGATTTTATTCGTGGATACAGCAAATTTTTTGACTGTTTTTAGGATATTACTGGTTCCTGTCTTTGCTGTTTTTCTACACAAAGGAACACCAGAAACCAGACTCATAGCTCTAGGCATATTTTTTATTGCTGGTATAACAGATGCCATAGATGGCTTAATTGCCCGCAAGAGAGATCAAGTGTCTAAATTCGGCAAACATGTTGATCCAATAGCAGATAAGATACTTCTTATAACAGCTTTTATCATGCTAACGCTGGATAAGAGCATTCCTGCTTTTCTTACAATCGTAGTCATTGTGCGTGACGTAGTTATCATATCAGGTTTTTTAATACTTTACGTTGCTTTAGGAGGTCTTGAGCCCAAGCCCTCAAAAATAAGCAAGTGTACTACTTTTTTGCAAATTTTCACAATTATTTATACCCTGTTAAATATAAGAGTTCCTTCAGTGCTTTTTGTTGATCCAATTGTGTGGATAACAGTGGTTTTTACAGTGACATCAGGGGTTAATTATATGATATATGGAGTGAAGCTCTTAAATGGTGCGAGAAAAGCATAACCCTATTGTAGCAATTCTAGGCCGTCCCAATGTCGGCAAATCAACGCTTTTCAACAGGATAATTGGACAAAGAAAAAGTATAGTAGACTCCTTTTCCGGCCTAACACGGGATAGAATTTATGGAACTGGTCTATGGGGAGGTAAAAGCTTTGAGATTATAGATACTGGAGGCCTGAATTTCGAGAGCATGGATAATATATCTGCGCAGATTAGAGCTCAAGTTGATATAGCTATTGTTCAGGCAGATTTTATAATTTTCATGGTTGATGCCAAGACAGGTGTTCTTCCAGTAGATAAAGAGATTATAGATAAAATTCGAAGGACAGATAAGAAATATATTGTAGTTGTTAATAAGGTAGACACTGAAGCGAAGACTAATGACATTTATGATTTCTATCAGTTTGGCACTGATGAACTTTTGCCAATTTCAGCATCTCACGGTTTAAATATTAATACTTTATTAGATAAGGTGACAGAGGATTTTTCTGATAGGGAAAATGCAGCATCATCCGATGAGATAAGAATAGCTATTGTTGGGGGGCCAAATGTTGGAAAGTCTTCCTATGTAAATGCAATACTAGGCGATAAGAGACTTATAGTAGACGAGGAGCCTGGTACAACAAGGGATGCTGTAGATAGCTTTCTAAAGTACAAAAACACAAGTTTTGTATTAGTTGATACAGCAGGTATTAGGGCGAGAAACAAGCTAAAAACAGATATTGAAAGGTATAGTGTAATAAGAGCACAAAAAGCTATACAACTATCCGATATAGCGATCTTAATTATAGATATAACCAAAGGACCAACGCGGGAGGATAAAAAAATAGCCTCTTTTGTCTGTGAACATGGGAAGGGCTTAATAATAGCAATTAATAAAGCTGATCTATCAAAAAAGCTGGGTATTGATAAGGAAATATGGCTCAAACAGTTTAGAGCTAGTTTAAAGTTTCTTAATTTTGTACCAGTAGTTTTTATATCCGCATTGAAAAAAGAAAAGATATTTACGGTCATGGACATGGCCTTTAATGTACATAAATATTATACAGAACGCATAAATACTGCAGTGCTTAACAAGATGTTGGAAGATGCGAAAAAACGCAGGCCGTTCTCTTCTACATCCAGTAAGCAGTTGAAAATAAAATATATAACTCAAGTATCAACCTGCCCGCCTACATTTGCTTTATTTGTTAACAATAGAAATTTGATTATGGCAGACTATTTAAACTATCTGAAAAATAATCTGTATAATGATTTTGGATTTAAAGGTGTTCCAATAAGATTCAAAATAAAGGAAACAACATGACAATTATATTAAAGATCATGGCAATGATTGCAGTAAGTTATCTTTTAGGGGCAATTCCAACAGGTTTTATAATTGGGAAATTAACAAAGAAGATTGATGTTAGAGAGTTTGGCAGCGGGAATGTGGGAGCAACTAATGTATTTAGAGTGCTTGGAATTATTCCTGGAATTATAACACTGATTATTGATATTGCCAAAGGCCTGATTTGTGCAAGTATAATAGCAACATATTTTCATAGAGGTTGTTCAGATCAGTTTTATAATTTGTTTCAAATAATAGCGGGAACAAGTGCAATAATAGGTCATAATTGGACTATATTTTTAGATTTTAAAGGAGGCAAAGGAGTTGCGACAAGCGCAGGTGTATTTCTCGCTATAGCACCAATTCCTATACTGTTATGCGTTGCAGTATGGGGAATATGCGCTTTAATTACACGATATGTCTCGTTCTCATCTATAATAGCTGCAATAAGCTTACCTATTTTTATAGGTGTTTTTAATTTCAGGATTTGGAATCTTCTTTTTGGAATAATTGCAGCAGTGTTTGTTGTTATAAGACACAAAGGCAATATAGAAAGACTTTTGCATGGAACGGAAAACAAGATTGGCAAAAAAGTAAAAAACTTGCATAAAACATAGTGCTTTGTTAGTATTTAATCTATTATGAATAATAAAAAAATCTGTGTGCTTGGAGCTGGTGGATGGGGAACAACATTAGCTATTCATCTTTATAAAAAGAGGTTTGAGGTTTCGCTATGGGAGGCATTTCCTGATTATGCAGAGGTTCTCCTTAAACAGAGAAAGAATCCAAAGTTTCTGCCAGGAATAGATATACCTGCTGAAATTTATATAACATCCAAAATAGATGAAGCCATATCAGATGCCTCTTTAGTAGTTTATGCCGTGCCTTCTCATGTGATGAGAAAGGTTGCAAAAAGTTCTCATGTTCCGGAAGGAGTTGTAAAACTAAGTGTTGCAAAAGGCATTGAAAATAAAACGTTAAAAAGGATGTCAGAGATAATCGCAGAAGAGACAAGTAATACCAATATTGTTATTCTCTCAGGCCCGTCTCATGCAGAAGAGGTGGTAAGAGGAATTCCGACTACAGTTGTGGTTTCTGGGAAAGATATGGATGTTGCAAAACATGTTCAAACAATTTTTATGGCTGAGAATTTTAGAGTATATACAAATTCTGATGTAATTGGCGTTGAATTAGGCGGTGCGCTAAAAAATATAATAGCTATAGCTGCTGGAATCTCTGATGGACTTGGTTTTGGAGATAATACTAAGTCTGCCTTGCTTACCAGAGGATTGGCAGAGATCAAAAGGCTTGGTGTAAAAATGGGAGCAAACCCCCACACCTTTTCTGGCCTAAGTGGCATAGGTGATTTAATTACAACTTGTACAAGTAAACATAGCAGAAACAGGTTTGTTGGGGAGCAGATTGCGAAGGGAAGGACACTTAGTCAAATTCTTGATTCAATGTCAATGGTCTCAGAAGGCGTAAAAACAACTCAGTCAGCCTATTCTCTTTCAGAAAGATATAGTGTGGATATGCCAATAACAACTGAGATTCACGAAGTACTTTTTAATAATAAGGATCCGCGAAAAGCAGTTATGGATTTAATGACAAGAGATGCAAAATCAGAAATAGAATAAGAAATATGGAAATCAATATACCTGATAAGCTCTTTTTCTCAATAGGCGAGGTAAGCAGACTTGCAAAAGTGGAGCCGTATGTGCTGCGTGACTGGGAAGGAGAATTTAAGCAGTTAAAACCTAAAAAGGATGGCGACGGTAAAAGGAGTTATGCCAAAAAGGATATTGAGCTTATACTTCAAATAAAAAAGCTTCTGTGGGAAGATTTATATACAAGAGATGGCGCAAAGAAACAACTTGAAGCGCCAAAGAACGGCTTAAAGAAGCCGCACGACCAGGAACTAGTTAATATAATAAGAGATATCAAGAAAGAGCTTACTGATATACGAGCTATTTTGAATAGATAATCAACCGGGGCGTGGCGCAGCTTGGTAGCGCGCTTGAATGGGGTTCAAGAGGTCGCTGGTTCGAATCCAGTCGCCCCGACCAAACTAACAAAGTGTTAACACAGGAATAAAATGTTCAGCTATGTTCTTCGTAAGATTTTTGGCACTAAGAATGACCGTGAGCTTAAAAGGCTGTGGAAGTATGCAGGTGCTATAAACCAGTTCTGGGAGGAATATCAGAATCTATCTGATTCCGAGCTACGTGCTAAAACTGATGAGTTCAGGAGCCGCCTGGAAAAGGGTGAAACTGAAGACGATATTCTTCCGGAAGCATTTGCAGTAGCAAAAGAGTCGGCAAAACGCGTCTTTTCCAACCCGGAGATTGCAGAGAAACTTTTTGGAGACCCAAACCAGCGAAGGTTTGGACCGCACTTTGATGTGCAGCTTATAGGAGGGGTAGTACTTCACGGGGGTAAGATTGCGGAGATGGCAACAGGGGAGGGAAAGACGCTTGTTGCAACACTGTCTGCATATTTAAATGCGCTTTCTGGGAAAGGAGTTCATATAGTAACGGTGAATGACTTTCTGGCAAAAAGAGATGCAGCCTGGATGGGAGAGGTATATAAGTTTCTGGGATTGTCTGTGGGTTTCATTCAGCATGATATGAATCCTCCAGAGAGGCAAGTTGCTTATGGAGCTGACGTTACTTACGGAACAAATAATGAATTTGGGTTTGATTATTTAAGAGATAATATGGTTGTAAGAAAAGAGGATAAAGTTCAAAGGGGACTTAATTATGCTGTTGTTGATGAAGTAGACAGCATTTTAATAGATGAGGCTCGCACCCCATTAATTATCTCCGGACCAGCTGAGGAATCTACGGATAAATATTATAAACTGGAACAAATTTTCCTCCGGCTTAAAGAAGGAATACGCAATGAGGAAACCAAGCAGGAAACAGGAGACTATGTAAAGGATGAAAAAGCTCATACTACATATCTTACTGAAGAAGGGGAAATGAAAGTAGCCAAACTACTGGGTTTAGAAGACCTTCACACTCTTGAGACCATGGAATATAAACATCATGCCGAACAAATGCTTAAAGCGCATTGCAATTTCCAGCGGGATAAGGACTATATGGTGAAAGATGGTCAGGTGATTATTGTAGATGAGTTCACTGGCAGAATTATGCCCGGAAGGCGTTATTCGGACGGCTTGCATCAGGCGCTTGAGGCAAAAGAGAGAGTGAAGATAGAACAGGAAAGCCAAACACTTGCAACAGTAACATTCCAAAATTATTTCAGAATGTATAAGAAGCTGGCTGGAATGACCGGAACGGCAGAGACTGAGGCTGTGGAATTCCACAAGATATATAATTTAGAGGTAGTTGTAATACCACCAAACAAAGTCCTTAAGAGAACTAATTATCCGGATGTGATTTATAAAACAGAGAAGGAAAAATTCAAGGCCATAATACAGGAGATTAAAGAGCTTTATAAGCTTGGAAGACCTGTACTTGTAGGTACAATATCCATAGAAAAGTCAGAAGTTTTAGATCAAATGCTTAAGAAAGAAGGGATTTCTCATGAGGTTTTAAATGCCAAATATCATGAACAGGAGGCAAAGATAATAGAGAGAGCAGGTCAGGAAAAATCTGTGACAATAGCAACGAACATGGCTGGCAGGGGAACTGATATTGTTTTGGGAGATGGCATAGCGGATCGCGGAGGATTGCATATATTAGGCACAGAGCGCCATGAGTCAAGGCGTATAGATAATCAGCTTCGGGGACGGGCAGGCAGACAGGGAGATCCAGGCTCTTCAAGGTTTTATCTGTCTTTTGATGATGATCTTATGCGAATTTTCGGTTCCGACAGAATTAAGGGGCTTATGGAAAGAATGGGCATGCCTGATGGGCAGCCAATAGAACATAGAATGGTAACAAAAGCAATAGAGAATGCTCAAAAGAGAGTTGAAGGCCGCAATTTTGACATACGTAAAGACCTGCTCAAGTATGACGATGTAATGAATAAACAAAGAGAGGTAATTTACCAACAAAGAGATATGGTGCTGGAAGGTAAAAAGTTAGAAGATTATGTATCCGATATGATAAATGAAATTGTAGAGAAAAGACTTTCTATTTATACCCCGGGAAACATTCATCCTGAAGAATGGGATTTGGACGGGCTTTCAGCTTGGCTTAGACAGAGTACAGGGCTTTCTTTTAATAGGGATGAAGTAGATCCTGTTAAGATAGAATATCCGGATTTAAAAAAATCTTTGGTTAGCAGGATTAAGGCGGCTTATAAAGCTAAGAGAAATGCAATTATACCTCAGGCTGAGCAGGCAATAATGCTGCATGTAATAGATACAAAGTGGAAGGATCTCCTCTATGCTATGGACACTCTTAGAGAAGGCATAGGTTATCAGGCTTACGGACAGAAGGATCCCCTTGTCGAATATAAGAGGGAAGGATTTAATATGTTCTACGAGATGATTGAGAGCATAGAAGAGGAAATCGTTGAGTATGTTTTAAAGGTTCAGGTTGGAGATGAAACAATTCATATGAAAGAAGTTTTTGATGCTTCGTCTCAACATCTTAGCCATGAAGATGCAAAGGATATGAGACATCTCACCCCCCCCCAGCAGCAGGAGATGCATACAAATCAACCTGAGGGAGAAGCTCCAAGGGAACCATACAAGAGAGAAGGTAAAAAGATAGGGCGTAATGAGCCCTGTCCATGTGGAAGTGGAAAGAAATATAAAAAATGCTGTGGGGTAAATGTATAATTTATGAGTATTGATAAACAGTCTCTACAAGAAGAACTGTTGGATGTTGTGAGGCTCACAAAACAGTATCTATGCGAACAGGGCATAGAAGTTGAGAATCCTACGCAGGGTGAGTGTGCAGGAGGTCTCTTAAACTTAAAAGAGAAAATAAAGGGCTGTCAGAAGTGTCCACTTGCAAAAACAAGAACTCATCTGGTTTTTGGCGCTGGAGATGAGCATGCAAAGCTTATGTTTGTGGGAGAGGCACCTGGAAGAGACGAGGATTTACAGGGTGAACCATTTGTTGGTAAAGCAGGACAGCTTTTAACAAAAATAATAAATTCAATAGGGCTTAAAAGAACAGACGTTTATATAGCTAATATTCTTAAGTGCAGGCCTCCGGGGAATAGGAATCCTGAGCCTTATGAAATCGCTATGTGTCAAGGATATTTATCTAAACAGATAAGCATAATAAAGCCAAAGATTATTTGTGCTTTAGGTAAGTTTGCTGCGCAAACTCTTCTCAATAGCCAACAGCCTATCTCTCAGCTTAGAGGGAGATTCTTTGAATATATGGATGCAAAATTAATTCCTACGTTTCATCCTGCTTACTTGTTATACAATCCAAATGAAAAAAAACTTGTCTGGCAGGATATGAAGAAGATTAAAGTAGAATATGAGAAAACGTAGCTATTTCTGATAGGTAGCCATAGGCCCTTTTCGTTCTAATCTATTAATGTAATAGAACATGTTTATAGCCTCTTTAGCTTCTTGAGATATATTCAGGAATTTTGCTCCTATATCATATACACCACTGCTGATTTTTTTGGAGTAGGTTACTTCTGCATTGACTGTAAAGAATTTTCCTAATTTTGGCATTTTTATTTTAAGTGAAAGTTTTATACCTTTTGGAATATCTTCGTCTGTTTCAAATTGTATGCCTCCTCCACTAAGATCTCGTGCAATAGTTTTCTTAACTATTTTTTCTTTCGCAATAGTGTATTCTTTTTCATATTCTACAGGTAAAGCTATACGAAATCTAACATCCCCTCGCGATTTTTTAATTTGCATTTTTGGATTAGGCATACTGAAATTACTCCTCTTTTACCCTTTTTAATTATACAAGACTTTGGACGTTTGTCAAATTCTCTAACAGATCATCTATATTCACCAGTTTATTTTCACCTGTATCTCTTTTATGGATTTCCACAATATTGTCTTTTGCTTTTTGGGGACTAATTGTAATTCTGATTGGTATCCCGATTAAATCTGCATCCTTGAATTTTATTCCTGGCCGTTCATCCCTATCATCAATAATAGCTTCTATTTTCTCTGATAGAAATTTTTTATATAAATTTTTTGCTATCTGCATTGTCTCCTTGTCATTAACATTTAAAGGCAAAATTTCTACTTGATGTGGAGCTATTGATTTTGGCCATATTATTCCATTTTCATCGTTATTTTGTTCTATAACTGCTGCAATAATTCTGGATATTCCAATTCCATAACAACCCATTAGAATTGTCTTTTCCTTACCGTGTTTATCGAGAAATCCTGCTCCCATAGATTTGCTGTATTTAGTTCCAAGTTTAAATATATGCCCGAGTTCTATTCCTTTTTTGATTTTTATATGACCACTACATTTTGGGCATTGGTCACTTTCTGTAATAAACCTGATATCTCCTGATATATCAATCTTAAAGTCTCGTCCAATATTCACATTCAACAGGTGTGTATCCTTTTTATTTGCTCCTGTAATAAAGTTTCTCATATTCAAAACCTCATTATCTGCTACAATTTTAATCTTTCCCTTCATCCCAACTGGTCCCGTAAAACCAACAGGAGCGCCTGTTATTCTCTCAACAATATCAGAATCTGCAAGTTCAAGTTCTTCGCATTTAATAAGCTTAAGCAATTTTGTTATATTTACTTCATGATCTCCGCGAATAAGCACAGCTATAAGTTGGTTATTAGTTTTGTATATTAAAGTTTTTACCAGGTTCTTTGGGCTAATCTTTAGAAGTTCAGTTAATTGCTTTATTGTCTTGACTTCTGGTGTATCAATTTCTTTTATTGGCTTCTCCTTTTGTTTGTCTACTATCTTCTGCTTTATATTTACAGCTTCTGCTTTTTCCATACTTGCACTATATCCACAGGACGGACATAGAACAATTGTATCTTCTCCTGAATCAGCTAAAGCCATAAATTCATGAGACACATCCCCTCCCATAATGCCAGATTCCGCTTCAACAATTTGATATTTCAATGCGCATCTGTCAAATATTTTGCAATAAACATCATACATTTTCTTATAGTTTTTATTTAATCCCTCAATATCTCTATCAAAGCTATATGCATCTTTCATAGTAAATTCTCTGGCTCTGATAACTCCAAATCGCGGTCTTATTTCATCTCTGAACTTTGTTTGAATCTGATAGAGTGTGACAGGTAGCTGTCTGTATGATTTAACTTCTTTGCGAATAATATCTGTTACAATCTCTTCATGTGTTGGGCCAAGACCAAATTGTCTCTTGTGGCGGTCTTGAACCTTCATCATCTCCTTACCCATCTTATTCCATCTTCCACTTTCCTGCCATAGTTGCTCAGGTTGAAGAGTTGGCATCAAAAGTTCTAAAGCTCCAGAGGTGTCCATTTCTTCTCGAACGATATTTTCTATTTTGCGTAATACTTTAAGTCCTAGAGGCATAAAGATGTATATGCCTGCAGCGAGCTTTTTGATAAGCCCGGCACGAAGCATTAATTTATGAGACGAAATTTCTGCCTCAGATGGTACCTGCCACAGAGTATTTATAAGAGACTCAGTCCATTGCATAATATTTTATACCTTTTTACTGCTATGGATTATAATTTATCTATGCTGGGTTGTAAAGTAGAATGAATTTACACAAAACTTTGAACCATTTATGGTATAATTAAAAATTGAAAGAGGTTATCAATATGCAGGGAAAATACTTTAATAAATTATCAGTGCTTCAGATTTTACAGAAGGCTAATGATCTGTATTCAGACAAAGTTGCTCTGGAGATTTTCGAAAAAGATGGCAGAATGAGAATGGTAACCTACTGTGAACTTACTGATAGAACCAGAGATATTTCAGCAACACTGATGAAGAATGGCATAGAAAAAGGAGATAGAGTCTGTATATTTTCTGAAAGCAGACCTGAATGGGGGATTGCATTTTTTGGAATAGTGGCTGCAGGAGCTGTTGTTGTTCCTCTGGATATAAAGTTAGAAGAAAAAGAAATAAGTTTTATACTTGCTCATTCTGAAGCCAGAGCTATTATAGTCTCAGGCAAGTATATAGAAAAAATAAAAAGCATAATATCAGGTTTTGGCAAGGACATTTTTCTTATATCGCTTGAATATGAAAAGACAGATGAAAACCTTCTGTCTTTTGGAGAGCTCAGGTGGAGAAAAAATGAACCATACCATAGGGACATTGATAATGAGGATTTAATCTCAATTGTCTATACTTCGGGCACAACAGGGGATCCAAAGGGTGTTAAGCTGACATACAATAACATTCTTCATCAGATAGATGCAATTAGCAAGGTAATCAGTTTCTCAGAAAAGGATAGATTCTTATCAATACTTCCTCTTAATCATATGTTTGAAATAACGGGGGGATTTATTACTCCTCTTTCAAAAGGCGCAAGAATTACATATATGTCAAAAGGGATAAAACTTTCTTCTATTTCCGCTGTGATGCGAAAAACACAGCCGACAATAATACTTGCAGTCCCAAAATTTATCAAATTTTTATATCATTCAATATTATCAAAATTAAACACAAGCTCCAATTATACAAGAAAGCTGTTTAATATGAGTCTGAATATTTCTTCTAGATTTGGTAAACTTGGTATTAATCCCGGTAAAATTCTTTTTAAAAAAGTTCATAAGGAGTTTGGAGGGGAGTTAAGGTGTTTTATATCAGGGGGCGCACCACTTGATGCTGAAATTACCCGTAATTTGAATTTAATGGGTATTACAGTGCTGGAAGGTTATGGACTTACAGAGACCTCTCCTGTTGTAACAGTAAATACATTCAAACATAATCGCATAGGTTCTGTAGGAAAGCCTTTGCCGGGGACGGAGATAAAGATTGCTTCTCAGAATCCTGAAGACAAAACAGGCGAAATTTTAATAAGAGGTCCACAGGTTATGAATGGATATTATAAAAATCCACAGGCAACAGATAAGGCTTTCTCTAATGGCTGGTTCCATACAGGAGATATAGGATATACTGATGAAGATGGCTATCTTTATATAACTGGTCGGCTTAAGAATATAATTATTACTGATGGAGGGAAGAAAATCCACCCTGAAGAAGTTGAGGAAGTTCTCTCAAAGAGTCCTTATATAGAGGAAATATGTGTATTAGGGAAAAAAGTTGCCAGTGGTATAAAGGCGGGAACTGAAGAGGTATTTGCAATTGTAGTTCCAAATCTTGAAAGAATTAAGAAGGATGGGTTAGCATTAAAGGAAGATATTCAGTCTTTTATTAGAGAAGAGATAAACAAACATTGCAAACTCCTTGCTCCATACAAAAAAATCACAAATTTCCTGATCTCAGAAAAAGAACTCCCCAAAACATCAACACAGAAGATAAAGCGGAAAGAAGTAGAAAAAATAGTATCAAGAAGCGATAAAGTTTAAGTTTCTCCATCAAAATGAGACTTTCTATAATTATGAATAATAACCTGAAAAGCAGGGGATTTAGGGCTCTTCTTGCAACACAATTTCTGGGTGCATTTAATGATAATGCATTTAAGCTGATAATATCCTTTATTGCAGTAGAGCATATGATAAAGAGCGCTGCAGGAGCTGAGTATCTAAGCGCAGCAAGTGCATTTTTCATCCTGCCGTTTCTGCTTTTCTCTTCCTATGCCGGCTTTTTTGCTGACCGGGTTAGTAAACGAACCATTATGATTTATGCCAAATTTGCAGAGCTTGCCATTATGGCTCTGGGCATGATTGCGCTGTTCTCAGGAAACTTTACTTTTATTTATGCAGTACTTTTCCTGATGGGAACACAGAGTGCTTTCTTCGGCCCTGCAAAATATGGAATTCTTCCGGAAGTTCTTACTGAGGAGGAAATCTCCGAAGGGAATGGGCTTATGCAGATGTGGACATTTCTGGCAATAATTCTCGGCATGGCATTCGGAGGATTTTTGATGACAGCAGTTAAAGGAAAAGCATATCTTGGGTCAATTGCATTCATTATAATCTCATTACTGGGAATAATAACAAGTTTTTACATTCATAAGGTTCTTCCATCTGGCTCAAAACGAAAATTCCAAATAAATTTTCTTAGCGATATCTGGTCCACAATAAAGATTGTAAAGGAAAAACGCCCGATGTATCTTTCTATGACAGGCATAGTCTATTTCTGGTTTCTAGGAGCTTTATTTCAATTAAATATCCTCTTATATACCAGTAAGATGATGCATGTTTCACAGCTTGCAACAGGATTATTGCTCACTGTAGTTGCTCTTGGCGTGGGCATAGGCAGTTTTCTTGCTGGAAAGCTCTCAAGAGGAAGGATTGAGTTTGGATTTGTACCATTGGGTTCAGTTGGATTAAGCATTTTTTCAATACTTCTTGCATTTTCATATACATCTATTCCATTCACAGTTATTTGTCTTATTTTTCTTGGTATCTCCAGCGGTTTTTTTGTTATTCCGCTCAATGCGTATATTCAGGAAAACAGCCCGAAAGATTCAAGAGGTAAGTTTCTGGCTACAACTAATTTCCTGTCCTTCACGGGTATTTTAGCAGCTTCAGGAATGTTGTGGTTAATTCTTGAAGTGATTGGATTATCTCCTGCCGGAGCATTTGGGTTTCTCGGTGGATTAACTATTATAGCAACAATTTATATAGTTTTGCTTTTACCCGATTCTTTTTCGCGATTTTTAGCCCTTATATCAGTTTTGTGTCCCCTCCGTCGCAACCGCCTGCTTTAGCTGGTGGTTATTGTAGATTTGGTGAGAGCATGATTTTTAAGAAAAGGTCGCTATCTCTTTTTACCTTCTGTTTTAAGATTAAATTTATCAAAATATTTTTTAAAAGTATTATGCAACCAATCATTGCTGGGTTTAATATTTGAATCTAAGTTATGGCAAACAGTAAAAAAGTCATGACCCGATGCTATATCTCTTTTAGTATCAATATGCTTTTTCTCCTCTAAAATATTCTTAATTGTAAATTTTTTAAGAAAATTTTGCATAAATTCTAATTCGGATATATGCATAATATAGAAATCTGAAGAATTATGTGAATATTGTTCAAATATTCCTTTATCTTTCACATATTTTTTTATCCTATCTTTAAACATAGGAGATTCAATAAGATAAATATTTTCATATGTAATTAAAATTTTATATATCTTTTTATTAGCTATCTTAATTCCCAGAGAGTCTCCTTTGAGCAATTGTTCTTCAGTCGAAAACAACTGTTCTATTCCTGAGATGATATTTCGATTTAACCATTCCCTTAATTTATGTTCGTTAAAGGTCTCTCTGATAATAAGAGGCAATAATTGACTCTTACATTCAAAAATTGTAATACTATCATCAGTTATAACAGCCCAATCCGCAATTTTAATTTTTTCCCCTATATTCTGTGGTAGTTTTTTTACATTAGATTGGCCAAAATAATTTGCAAGTATTTTCCCCACATAACACTCAAAAATATCCCCAAATAATCTAAGAAATTCTCGAGACTCTTTTTCCTTAAATATATCTCTTAAATCCCAATAAACTCCATCTGCAATTTTTTTTAAAAACAGTAATATATTGGGTACTATGTAAGGTTCTTGAAAATACGACCTTAAAAATCTACTATCCGACTCTACAATAGGATATTTAAATAAAGGGTTGAATTGATATTTTTCGTAATGTGGAAGAATTAAAGTATTTAATGACCTAGAAGTAGCTCTGATGTCAGCATAAGTTGCTGAGGTTAATGCTAGGAATTTATCTAATTTATTTTCAGTAAGTATATCTTTGTAGGCTGGTATGCTATGACATAGTAAGTTGTTCTTTTTAAAGAAAGGGTTTTTACGGCAAATGGTAACTATTGCCCAACCGATCGCCGTGTAATCGTAAATAGACAAACCATATTCCTTAAGAAAAACTTCATCCAATTTAATTCTATTTTTAAAAGTGTCATCTCTGGGGATTTCTTTCAGTAAAATATAATTACGAGCAAAACTGTATTTTCGATTTACTTGCCACCAAAATTGTTCTTGTGATAATCTGCAAAGAAATGCAACAATATCTTTTTCTTTACCAAGTGGATCGTCGAATTCAGCAAATATCGAGTTTGCCGATAATAATTCCTTAGAATTGAGTCGGCTACTTCTTCCATCATTTGATACCATAACAAGCCTATATGCCAAAAAGGCAAGATGCCACTGAGCAATGGTCGCGTGTTCTTCTGTATTCCCTATTTTGATTGGAAAATTTTCAAGAACTTTTTTATCACCAAAAAGATGTGTGCTAATTTTGCCGATTTCTATTAAAGCGGAATGCAACGCAAATTTTCTTAGATAATTGTCTAAATCCTGAAGTGACCTCATTCGTCATTCTCCGAATTGATTGCGCAATAATTTGATGTGTGATTTTTGGGGATGCTTCTCTTACAATAATTTCCTGATTTTACTTATCAGTTCCTGAACAAGCTTTTCTTTTTTGACTCTTTTAACTATTTTGCCTTTGCAGAACAGAATTCCTGAGGTTTTTCCTCCTGCAATTCCAATATCAGCTTCTTTGGCTTCACCCGGTCCATTTACTTCGCAGCCCATGACAGCAATTTTTATAGGTGGCAATGTTGAACTAATAGAGATAAGTTGTTTTTTTAGTTTAGTTACAATTTTTATAACATCAATTTTACATCTGCCGCAGGTCGGACAGGAGATAATCTCCGGACCATATTCTCTGAGTTTTAGTGATTGTAATATCCGGAAGCCTGCTTTTACTTCTTCTTCAGGAGGTGCGGTAAGTGAGACTCTGATAGTATCTCCAATGCCTTCTGAGAGGAGTATGCCCAGGCCAACAGAGGATTTAATAAGCCCTTCAGGCAATGGACCTGCCTCTGTAATACCAAGGTGAAACGGATAATCGCATTTACTTGCCATTTGCCTGTAAGCTTCCACTGTAGAGAGTACGTCTGAAGATTTAAGTGATATGATAATATTATGAAATTTATGCTTTTCAAAAATCTTTAGATACTTAAGACACTCTTCTACCATTAATTTTGAATTTTGAATTTTGAATTTTGAATTTTTCTTAACCGAGCCTGCATTTACACCTATTCTGATTGGTATGCCTTTTTCTGCTGCTGCAGAGATGATCATACTAAGATGCTTTTGACTGGAAATGTTTCCCGGATTAAGTCTTAATTTATCAACACCCTGTTTTATTGCTTCCAATGCAAGTTTGTAGTCAAAATGTATATCTGCAACAAGAGGGATATTAATCTGTTTTTTTATTTTTCCCAAGCATTTTGCTGCTTTGATATCAGGGACTGCCACTCTTATAATTTCGCAGCCTGTTTTCTCCAGACTTCTTATTTGAGAAACTGTAGCATCAATATCTCTGGTATCTGTTTTTGTCATAGACTGTACAGATATCAGCGCATCTCCGCCTATTATAATGTTTCCAACTTTAATAGGTCTGGTTTTACGGCGTTTGAGTGGAGGATTGATTATTTTGTGAGGTATTTTTTCCATGGAAGATATTGATTTTATCTTTTGCAACTCTCATAATATCATTAAATGTTACGTATACCATTAAAGTTAAAAGAAGCGCAATGCCAAATTTTGTTGCCCATTCAAGCCCTTTCTCACTAATCGGACTGCCTTTTATAGCTTCTATTAGAAAGAAAAGTATATGCCCCCCATCCAGTACAGGAATCGGAAGTAAATTAAGTATGGCAAGGTTTACACTTATCAGAGCAAGCAGGTAAAACAGGTTCATAAGTCCTTCTTTTGCCTGCTTATCTGCAAGCTGTGCAATCATTATTGGGCCGCCAAGTGTTTTAGTAGATATTTCCCTCTTTATAAGCATCCATATGGATCTATATGTAAGAACTGTCAAGTTTACGGTTTGATTGCATCCTTGAACAAATGCACCGATTGGTCCATATTTACGCGTTATTGTCTTAAATTCAGGAATTATTCCTATGAGACCAATGTTTAGTGTTTTGTTAAGTTTAGGCACAACACTTATTTCCAACTGCTCCTTCTCACGCATTATTATGAGTGAGATTTTCTCTCCTGCACTGTTATGAATACTCTTTGCCATATCATTCCACGAGGACATTTGTTTGCCATTAATAAATAGAACAACATCTCCTTTTCTAATACCGGCTTTGTATGCAGGACTTTCAGGCTCAACAATTCCTATTACAGGGGGAATGAATGGGGAAACTCCCAAGTACCCGCCTCCTTTTTCTTTGTTGAACTCTGTTTTGACCTGAATGCTTTTTCTTTCTCCGTTTCTGTCAATGAGTATAGATATTGTATGATTTGGATGAGTCAGGATAATATGTTTAAACTTACTCCAATCTTTGATTTGTTTGCCATTGGCTTTCAATATTGTATCTCCCACTTTCAGGTCAGCTTTGGAACCAGGCGAATCTTTGGCTATTTCTCCGATTTTAGCCTCAAAATAGGGTAGTTCTATTCCTGTAAAGAAGATACAAGAGAAGACAAAAATTGCCAGCAGTATATTCATAAAAGGGCCTGCAAGTATTACAAGGATTCTCTGAAAAGGCCCCTTAGAATAGAACTCCCAGTCAGCGCCTGTTTTTTCTTCGCTGGATTCTCCTGCAAGTTTTACATATCCTCCCAAAGGCACAGCAGAGATCAAATATTCCGTATCTCCTTTCTTAAAGCCAACAAGCTTAGGGCCAAATCCCAGAGAGAATTTTTCCACTTTAATGCCAAGCCATTTAGCTACAAGAAAATGTCCCAGTTCATGTACGAAAACCAGAATACTTATTACAACAATAAATGGGAGTATATGAATTATCCAATTTAGAGCAAACATGTTTTCCTCGCCCAAGCATCAGATTCAAAGATATCATCAAGGCATGGATTTTGAATAACATTATGTTTATTCATAACCTTTTCTATTATTTGAGGAATATCTGGGAATTTTATTTTTTTCTTGAGAAATAGATTGACAGCAACATCGTTTGCACTATTAAGAACAGCAGGCATAGTCCCGCCAATTGTACCTGCTTCATAAGCAAGTTTCAAACAAGGGAATTTGTCAAAGTTTGGAGCTGAAAAATGAAACCGGGATATTTTTGTTAAGTCTAAAGGCTCTAGTTGTGTAGGCATTCGCTCCGGATACGTTAATGCGTACTGAATAGGCATCTTCATATCAGGAATTCCAAGCAAGGCAAATACTGACCCATCAATAAATTCTACCATGGAATGGATAATACATTCAGGATGTATAATGATCTCAATTTTCGATATATCTATTCCAAACAGCCAATGCGCCTCTATGACTTCCAAGCCCTTATTCATGAGTGTTGCAGAATCTATGCTGATTTTTCTCCCCATTTCCCATACGGGGTGAGCTAATGCCTGCTCAGGACTAATATTATGCAAGTTTTTTTCTTTATAAAATGGACCTCCTGAAGCTGTAAGAATGATTCTCTTTATATCCTTCTTTGATTTTCCCTCAAGGCACTGAAAAATGGCATTATGTTCACTATCCACAGGAAGAAATTTCACTTTATTTTTCCTAACCTCTTTTAGCATAATTTCTCCTGCAGTAACCAACAGTTCCTTAGCTGCAATTGCAATATGCTTGCCTTTTTTTATTGCTTCTAAGGTTGGGATTAGTCCGGTTATACCCGTGATTGCTGATACTACAATATCAACTTCATCAAGTGTCGATATTTTGACGAGACTTTCATATCCATATTCTATTTTTATCTTTTTATCTTTGATGCGACCGCAAAGTTGATTTTGCGTATTCTCGTCCATTACTACAACAAATTTGGGATGAAATTGGTTTATCTGCTTTTCTAAAAGGTTGATATTAGCTTTGCCTGATACGGCTGTAACTTTGAATTTGTCAGGAAAGGATTCTGCAATCTCAAGAGTATTTCTGCCAATTGAACCTGTTGCTCCAAGAACAGCAATGTTTTTCATTTTACATTTGGCTCATAAACACTTACACATTTTCTGGAGCTGATATTTTCAAAACAGACTACGCCGCTTATTTTAGAAAACAACGTCCAATCCCTTCCACAACCAACGTTTCTTCCTGGAGAGAATTTTGTTCCGCGCTGACGAACAATAATACTACCAGCTTTTACAGTCTGTCCACCAGAACACTTTATGCCAAGTCTCTTACCCGCGCTATCTCTCCCATTCCTCGAACTTCCCAGTCCCTTTTTATGTGCCATAGTATATCTCCTGACTTTTTTAACGTATTAGGGAGTATATTGATTTTCTAATCTGTTGTCAAGTAAGCGAATCAGTTGATATTGAAGGCTTATATTGCTTACTGTCTGGCAGTTAAACCGAATCCTCCAGCGTCCTCTTCTTTAGTATCTCCAGGCAGGAGTTTTTTGTAATTCTCAACCACCTTTTTAATTGCATTTGCATGTTCTTCTATTATGTTGGGTCTGTAGTGCTTGAACCATGGAATACCAAAAGTATATTTATGTATATTCTCAGAAACTGGCAGACTGCCAACAGGTTGTCTTACATCCACATCCTCTGGAGAATTTGCAATTCGGGTGGGTTTTCCCTGATTATATATGTCTACGTCATTAAAAACAGGATGTAAATGTAATGCTTTGTTTCCTCCTGGAGCACATTTATTGTTTCCCTCAGCTCTTACAGCTTCACAGAATCGTTTGATTGAGAGCCCTCCAAGTTCTTCAGGCCGATATAATCCTCTGGCTGCATACCAGCCGCCCATTGTAGTTCCTGAATCCTTTTCAGGACGGCGGACCTTAATACCTGGCGCTTCTTCTAAAAGATCGCCAAAATAATTCATTGCTTTATCTATTTCTTTTATCTGCTTTGGATAATTTTTAATCTGTACAAGTCCCACTGCAGAACTCAATTGATGCATCCTGTATTTATAACCACCCCAAGGAAGGCCTGTCAATGGCTTAATATCTTCTAGTTGAACCTCATTATGCCGTGCATAATGACCAAAAAGAAGCGCGCGTTCGTGAACTCTCTGGTCGTTTGTAAGCATAATGCCTGCTTCGCCTATTGCAAAGGATTTGCCGCTCATTAAAGACATAGCTGAGACATTTCCAAATGTTCCTGTAAGTTTTCCCTTGTACAGTGCTCCATGCGCATGAGAAACGTCCTCAATGACCTTGATGTTATGTTTGCGGGCAATCTCCATAATAGGATCCATATCAGCAGGCATACCTGCGTAATGAACCACTAAAATAGCTTTTGTTCGTTCAGTAATTCTGTGTTCAATATCATTTGGATCAATATTTAATGTGTCTTTATCAATATCACAAAATACAACAGTACCACCAAGAGAGTATACAGGCAGAGCTGATGCCCAGTAGGTTATACTTGGACAGATTATTTCATCCCCACGACCTATTCCTAGACCAAACATTGCACCATGCAAAGCCCCTGTTCCTGTAGAATGGCCAAGTGCATATTTCATACCGAACCATTCTGCATATTCCTTTTCAAATTCTTTGGTAACGTCATTACCGGACATCTTTCCTTCCCTGAGTACTTTCAAAACAGCATCTTCAATCTCTTTGGTAATAATGGGCCATTTAAACATATCTCCAGGGTCAGTCTTAACTGCTTTTAGTCCACCTAAAAGCGCTGGTTTTCCCATTTTTTGAGGTCTCCTATTTTTTATAAGCTTGTTCTACTTTCTTAAGTACATTAACTATATCGCCTATTTCTTTTTCACCATAATTTTCATTCAATGAGATATTGAAATGACTATCTGTAGCGAATATTGCATTAGAACATTGAGAATCTTTATTATATTCTCGTTCGCAAAATTCCCATGGCCCAGTATTTCTCCACCACCGAGATTCTGAAGGTATATGACGATAGGACCTGGCTACAGGGATTCCCTCTGCCTTTACAGCCTCAGCAAAAGCCATTTTATCGACTTTAAGCATGTCTGTTTTAACATGTATGCGCATAAACCAGTATACTGATTCTGTTTCAGGAACCTGCCATCCTATAGATACAATCTCTGATTCCTTATTTAATCTTTCTTTTATAGCTTCAGCAACTTTTCTACGTCTGAAGATTATGGAATTCAGCTTCTTAATTTGTGCTACGCCAATAGCAGCTGAAAGCTCATTAAGATTAAGATTTAATCCTGCTGTAACATTGCCTTTAGCATCTGGTAGATTAAACGGCTTTCCTCTGTCAGCAAATCGCTTAGCATTCCAGAAAAGCTCTTCATTTTTAGTATAGACAACTCCACCCTGCCCTCCTGTTGCATGAAGTTTGCCAAACATAGTTGAAAACGCTGCAATATCACCAATTGTACCAACAAGTTTTCCTTTGTATTTTGCTCCATGTGCCTGAGCACAATCCTCTATTACTGGAATATTTCTTGAGCGTGCAATCTCCATAATAGGATCCATATCAACAGAGTCTCCGCCAATATGTGCCACAATAATGGCCCGGGTATGTTCTGTTAGGACAGCGGAAATTTGTTCTGGTCCTACATTATATGAACGCGGATCCGAGTCTGCAATAACAGGGATACAGTTTAGCATAACAACAGGCATTACTCCTCCTGGGTCTGTGATCGGGGGAACAATCACCTCACTTCCTCTATCAAGCTGTAGCGCTCCAAGCGCGACGAATACAGCTGATGTGCCTGAATTAACACCGTCAGCAAAACCGACTCCCATATAATCACAGAAGGCCTTTTCGTATTCCCTCTCATGAGGGCCGTTATAGCCAAATGCCTCTCCTGCTTCAATAGCTTCATCGAATACTCTCATAGCAGCTTCTTTTTCTTCTTTGCCAAAGAGCCGGCGTTTTGGCATGGAATCTGTACGAACTGGTTTTCCGCCGTCAATTGCTAATTTATCCATCTTATTCTCCAATGAGTTTTTGAGCATTTTTATGAGTTATATTTTCATAGGCTTCTTTAGAAATTTTATTTTCTTTAAAAGCATTTTTGATAAACGGGATGATGTTAGGTATCGGTTCGTCAGCGGATGTGAATCTATCTGTTCCAAAAAGAAGTTTTCCATTAAACTCCTCAAGAAATTTGTATCCAAAATCAGAGTCTCTACTGATAGCATTATACCCGCTTCCGGCAGAAAGGTCGCCGTAAAGATTGGGATATTTCTCCATCAGTTTCGGAACACTCCCGGGTTTTTTTATTTTACCTTTTGGATAGTGGCCACGTTCTTTTTTATCTATGTATTCGCCTATTTCAGACCAGAAAGCAGGCCCATGGGCTATAAAGATGGTTTTGGGGAATTCCTTAAGCACTTTTTCTAATCTTGGCATATGCATATCATCAACTAATCCATAAACACCGCCTATTTTCTCTGACATATGAAAGATAATGGGCATTTCACATTCTCCACAATGATAGAAAAAATTCCTGGCTAGCTCATCATCAAAATAAATATTAGAACAGACCTCACCCACTCCCATGCATCCCATTTCCTTATAAACCTTAAGAACCTTTGATATGTCTGCTTTGGGAGAATTTCTCATTGCTCTGGGATCAACATTGCAAAAGGCGATTAGCCTGTCAGGATATTTCCTGGCTGCTTCAATAGCTTCCATGTTTCCTGAAACCCCAATGTCGTCTGCGTTTTCAGGATTAGTTATTGGCAGGATTATTGATTTGTCAATACCTTCCATATCCATTTTTTTAAGCAAGATTTCAGCAGTAAATTCTTTCCTGTTAAGTTTCTGAACGAATTCAGGAAATCTGTGGTAGGTTATATGCGTATGTATATCAATTAGCATTTCAACTCCTTCCAATTATAAACTCGTTTTAGATTTGTTCTTTTATTCAGTTTACGCAAAAAAAGAATCTTTTCTACTCATTTCTTGCGGAAATGTGTGCAAAACTTGCGGTATTCTGACGGGCTGATCCCTGTAAGGCGTTTGAAATCTCTGTTAAAGGTGCTGAGATTTGAGAATCCAACATCCTCAGCTATAGATATTACTTTTATATCTGATTCTGACTCAAGAAGATTCTTGGCTTTCATAATACGTTTATTTATTAGATATTCTTTAAAATTAAATCCTGTAACATCCTTAAAAATATGGCTGAGATGATATGGAGAACGGAATACAACCCCACTCAGAGTTGCCAGGTCCAGAGGGTTTCGATAATTTTTATCTATATAAGAAATCACTTTGCTTATAAGCCTGTCTTGTACAGTTGATTCGATTTTTTTATGTGTGCTGGTTCCAGAAGCACTAAGAGAAAAGGATCTATGTATAATTATAAAAAGCTCCAGAAGCAGGTTTACTATTGCTTCTCTGTAATGCAGCTTTTTGTTTTCCCATTCAGAGTTTATATTGGAAATGATCAAATCTGCTCTTTGACTTTCTTCAGGAGGGAATGATACTTGATGAGAGAAATTTTTTTTGCATTCAGCAATACGAGAGATTAGTTTTTTATATGTGTATTGTGTATTCCTAAATATAGATGGATTAAAGGCCAGATATACCTTATCCATAGAGACTAATGAATTACCCTTAATATAATTATGGATTTCTCCCTTATGGATTATAAGAATAGAATTATCCTTAAGATGATATTTCCTGTCTTTTATAAAATATGCTCCACTTCCTGACCTGATATATTGTAACTCAATCTCAAGAATATGATAATGTGACTCTCCTGACCTGTTAGATGATTTATCTCTGGTTATTGATGTTGTGAAAGAAAATTGTTTATCTACAAAATCCATTACTTGCTTTTTGGCAGCATTAGATTTCATCATTATTCTCATAATGCTTACAATATAAGCATATTAGACAAAAGAATCAAATATTTAACGATATTTCAGCAGTCTGATCAGCTAATTATCCCATATACATTTATGAATAACTTGAAAACTATTGTTTGAAGGATCTGCAGGGAAAGTAGTATTAAGAAAGCAGAACTAGTTTTCGTCTTTATTTGTGAGGCTGCTATTAATGCAGGAAAGGGCATGAGGAACATCCATAATCTTGCTACCTCAGAGCGATTTATTCCAGAGAACAGAAGTAAAAATAGTATGCTAAAAAAAGCCACAGATAAGATATTGGATGCTTCTATTTTTCCTGACTTTATAATACTATAAATACTTCTGAAAGAAAGCACTGAAATCGGGATGCCAACAAACAAGAAAAAATCTACAGGATTATATAATAGCCATTTCCAGTATGTTCGGCGTGCGACCTCACCGCGGATGATATCTAATCGCGCATTTTCTGAAAACACATTAATACTCACGAAAAATTTTATAATATTAAAGTCATATAAAAGATAAAATAATAAAGGGAGAGCTGTAAAAGCTACAAACAATACTAAAAAACTCTTTAATATGTAATTTAAATGTGTTTTATTTATCCAAAACCATATTAGGCCATAACAAATTATCAGACCCAAGATAACCAGAAAACAGAAACTCAGCATAATGCCTATTGATAAAACCAGTCCAGAAAGAAGAGTAAACCAAATATTATTTTTTTTAATAGAGAGGCAAAATAAATAAAAAGATAAGACAGAAACCAGAGTATATGTCTGGTCCATTCCAGGCGTAAATAAATTAAGTGCAGGAATAACTGCATAAAAACATACTGCAACTAAAGCTGTTTTTTTGCCATATATAAGTTTCCCCAAATAATACATGGGAATAATCACAGCACATTTAAGAAATGGCAAAGATAACGACAGAAATACTGATGCGGCTTTTTCAGCATCACTGAAGAAATGTCCAAAAGCATCTCCAATAACAGAAAATACAGGCAGAGGGTTGAATGTAGTGCTCTTTACCATATTTAGTAAAGAATCTGTTAGGGTGGGTAAACTATTAAATATGTGAATTATCCACCAGAAAAATAATATATTTCCTGGAGGATGTACTCTGGCATGTAAGGGAGCATATTCAACAAAAGCATGAAAATTGCTTAACCAATAACTAATATCTCTAATCTCAACAGCAACATTGAAATAGCCGGTTGCCCAGGGACTTATAATAGTCAGAATTAGATTATAGAAGCCTGCTGTATTTAAGTAGCAAATAGCAATGTTAAAAAGATAGCTAAGAAAGCATATAAGGACTATATGGATAAATTCTATTGGGGGTTTGGAACCTGTCAATTTCTTATAAGCTATTAAATTATAACACAGCAGAAGCAAAATGCAGGAAACAAGTACTGGAAACCAGATCCCATCAAAATTTTTTGTAGAAGAATATTCCCAAGTCCATTCGCTTTTAATACCTAATGGAAAAATATTTAAAATTACAAGAACCAGGAATATGACACTAATTGCTGAGGTAAGTGTCAGGAATTTTAATTTACCGGAGTTTGTTGACATACAAAGGGAATTGTTTGCAGAGACTAGTCACCATTGATAAGGTCTGTTTAAGATTATCCGTATCATTAATGTTCGTAAGCACCTTTGTTATCATTTCTGCAATTAACTTCATTTCAGGCTCTTTCATACCTCTTGTAGTTACTGCAGGAGTTCCTATTCTTATTCCACTAGTAATAAATGGGCTTTGTTTATCAAATGGAATAGCATTTTTATTTACTGTTATTCCGGCAACATCTAATGCCTTCTCTGCGTCCTTGCCTGAGATACATTTATTAGTTAAATCCAGTAGTATAAGATGGGTATCTGTTCCGCCGGAAACAAGTCGAAAGTCTCTTTTATTCAGTTCTAAGGCAAGTGCCTTGGCATTTCTTACGATTTGTTTCTGATAATCATTAAATCCTTTTGCCATAGCTTCCTTGAACGCAACAGCTTTAGCAGCTATGACATGCATCAGAGGCCCTCCCTGAATACCAGGGAAAATCATTTTGTCTATTTGTTTTGCATACTTTCCCCTGCAAAGAATCATGCCTCCGCGTGGCCCTCTCAATGTTTTATGTGTAGTAGTAGTAACAAAATCAGCGTATGGAATAGGGCTTGGATAAATTTTTGCTGCAACAAGTCCTGCAAAATGAGCCATATCTACCATAAGGTATGCATTTACTTTATCTGCAATCTTTCTAAATGCTGCGAAATCTATTATGCGAGGATAAGCGCTAGCGCCTGCAATTATCAATTTAGGTTTCTCTTCAAGTGCTAATTTTTCTACATATTCATAGTCTATTGTTTCTGTTTTCTTACTCACTCCGTAAGAGATAATATTAAAATATTTCCCCGAAAAGTTTACCGGACTGCCGTGTGTTAAATGTCCACCATGGCTTAAGTCCATACCTAGAATTGTATCTCCCATATCCAACATGGAAAAATAAACCGCCATATTTGCCTGTGAGCCGGAATGTGGCTGCACATTTGCATGGTCAGCTCCAAAAATCTCTTTTGCTCTTTTTATGGCCAAGTCTTCAACAACATCAACAAATTCGCATCCGCCATAGTATCTTTTATGAGGATAGCCTTCTGCATATTTATTGGTCATTACTGAGCTCTGGGCCTCAAGCACAGCATCGCTCACGAAATTTTCTGATGCAATAAGCTCAAGGTTTGAAGCTTCTCTTTTTGTTTCATTATAGATTGCTTTTGCTACTTCTGGGTCAGTTGTTTTTAAATTACTCATATTGCTTTTTTTGAAGTCCCCATGTATTTGCTTTCAATTTCTTTGATTTTTTTTATTCTTTGCTTATGACGAGGCGCGTTACTGAATTTTGTCTGGAGCCATACTTTAACTATTTCCTTTGCCAATTCTTCTTCAACTACTCGTCCGCCAATTGCCAGAATATTTGCATCATTATGTTCTCTACTCATCTTTGCAGTGAATATATCGTTACACAAAGCCGCCCTAATACCCGGAATCTTATTGGCTGACATAGACATGCCCAGACCAGTTCCACATATCAATATTCCTTTTTTATATTTACCCGCTCTCATCGCTTCAGCCAGTACTAACGCAAAATCCGGATAATCAACGGCTTTTTCAGATGATGTGCCAAAATCACTATACTTATAACCCAAGCCTTCCAAAAAGGGCTTAAGAATTTCTTTTAAGTGCCATCCACCGTGGTCGGCAGCTATTGCAACCTTATCTTTATTAAACATTTTTCTATTTCTTCCATACAGTATTTATACGCGTCATAGGACAATCCGATAGGATCTGCTATATCCGGATTTTTATCCTCAATTCCCGCAAATTCTTTAAGCAGAAATATTTTCTTTGTCTTTTCCTGATAAATACGAAGTATTTCATCTTTATGTTTCTGAGTCATTACCAGAACAAGATCAGCTTTATTTACTGTTTCCTTTGTTAATTTATTTGACTTGTATGAAGAGACATCTATGTCTTGCTCATTCATAACCTTCTGTGTCATGTGAACAGGAGGGAATCCTTCAACTGTATGAGTTCCAGCAGAGATAATTTTATACTTACTGTATTCTTCAACGCCTTTTTCAGAAAGCATCTTTTTAAGTAATCCCTCAGCCATAATACTACGACAGCTGTTCCCAGTACAAACGAAAAGAATAGTCTTTTGCATGTGCCGAATCTTAACATGAGATAGTGAGTTAAGTCAAGAAATCCCATGCGAGAAATTTTTTTAATAGCTATTTTCAACAAAGTTGTGTCATAATTTAAGAGGAGAGGTGGCTGAGTCCGGTTGAAAGCGGCAGACTCGAAATCTGTTGTCCTGATTTTTCGGGACCGGGGGTTCGAATCCCTCCCTCTCCGCCTTACTTGATTTTTAGTGAGAGACAATCTATTATATCTTAGGAATTGAAACGTGAGACAGCTTGAAAAGTAAAGAATTCTTTTTGACGGAGAGATTGGGAGTATGATCGGGCAAAAAATCGGACAATACAAGATAATCAGAGAATTAGGAAGCGGAGGGATGGGTACCGTCTATGAAGCCTATCAAGAGTCTCTCAACAGGCATGTAGCTATAAAAATTCTTCCATTTCATTTATCTAAAGACAAAGACCTTGTGGAGAGGTTCCAGCGTGAGGCTAAAGCAGTAGCAAAATTAAATCATGCCCGGATTGTTCAAATCTACGACATTGGTGAGCACAAGGGAATGTATTACTTTGCCATGGAACTTATCAAGGGACAGACTTTGACCGAGATTATAAAACAGCGGGGAGCACTTTCCTGTGAGGATGCTTTAAGCATCACTTTTCAGGTTGCTGAGGCTTTGGAATGTGCTCACAAAGAGGGGGTAATTCATCGCGATATAAAATCGGGAAATATAATGATAGATAACAATGGTCATGTAAAAGTAACTGATTTTGGCATAGCTAAAGCTGTGGAATCTGAGAGCATCACACTTACAGGAACCATTATGGGTACGCCGGAGTATATGTCTCCGGAGCAGGCTAAAGGAGAGAAAACAGATTCCCGCTCAGACATTTACTCTCTTGGTATAGTTTTTTATGAGATGTTGACAGGAGAGGTTCCTTTTAAGGCGGAGACCCCGTACGGAGTTATGCAGCAGCATATAAATGTAGAGGCTAGGCCTGTACCAGAGGTAAATCCTGACCTCCCGTGGGAAGTAGAATTCATTGTTAGAAAATGCCTGATAAAGGATCTAAGCCACAGATATCAAACAGCAACTGAAATACTTGAAGATATAAACAAATATCGAGCAGGCGCTTTTCATCCCAGCCCTATTAGTACTTCTTCTGAAGTGTCGCCTCAGAAAAAAGGAAGACGTAAATTACTTATCATTGTATTTTCGGTGATAATAATTGCTATGGTTGGTGTTATCTTAGGCAAAAGGTTTTCAAGACGGACATTGAAACCTTCCATTTCTCCTTCTTCTGCCTCAAGCTATCAGGCCAAAGAACAGGACGAAATTGAGCAGCTCTTCTCTAAAGGGGATAAATCAGCTAAAGAGAAACAATACAGCCAGGCCATGATGTATTATCAGAAGATTATTGATAACTATCCGGTAACTCTTGCCGCAGATAATGCCCGGGCAAAGATTACATATGTTAAAAAGAAAATCGATGAAGAGAAAATAGAAACCTTATTTAATCGCGCGCAGGACATGGAGAACAAGGGTGAAATAATAAAAGCCATATCAGGCTATCAGGAGATTGTGATTAAGTATCCTGACACTAAATGTGCAAAACTGGCTAAGGAGGCTATCAAGAGGATTGAGGAGTTTGAGAAGACAGGGAAAGGGGTAAGGGGAATAAGAGAGGAGCCTCTTACCGGTACGGAGAAGAAGATTGTAACGGAACTGGAGAAATTGATGGAGAAGGATATGAAGTTGATGGGCCTGACTATGACTGGTGACCACCTGCTTTTAGAAAATTATCTTCTGCAAAATCACTATGAAGAGATGAATAGAATCGGCAAGATAGTAGGTTTAGAAGCGAGGGAGTTTACTGGTATATGCGCCGGAATAATGATAAATGAGTTTGGTCCTCCTCCAAGTAGGGATGAATATCGACCTGACATGATTAAAGATACCCCTCTTTCTGGCCCAGAGAAGAAGATTGTGATGGAACTGGAGAAATTGATGGAGAAGGATATGAAGTTAATGGGACTGACTATGAAGGGCGACTACATGCTTTTAGAAAATTATCTTCAGCAAAATCATTATGAAGAGATGAATAGAATCGGTAAGATAGTAGGTTTAGAAGCAAGGGAGTTTACTGGTATATGCGCTAGAATAATGATGGATGAGTTTGGGCCTCCTCCAAGTAGAGACGGAAGGCGTCCTGATGTAATTGAAGAAGGACCAATGTTTAAGGCAGGAAGAAAAATTAAAGGCGAAATAGAAAAATTGATGGAAGCGGATATGAAGCTAATGGGGTTAGCTATGAAAGGCGATCGCAAACTATTAGAGAATTATCTTCTGAAAAATCGTTATAACGATATGAAAAGAATTGGCAAAATGATGGGTTTAGGAGCACAGGAATTTGCCGCCCATCTGGCTAAAGAGATGTGTATGGGGCCTTCTGATAGACGTGACCAGCCCCGTCGCAGAGAGGACTATCGCAGAAGACCTTAGGACACGGATTTGACAGTTCTCAGGATAATGTAGTAGAATTTTATTAAGAGAAAGAGATATAAGAGCGATAGGAGGGAGATGATGGGCAAGAAAACTGTTTTGATAGTAGAGGATGATAATGAGCTGAGGGAGGCATTAAAGACAATATTAGAAGCTGGCTGTAGTTACGAGGTGTTTGACGCTCCTAATGGTAAAAATGCCATAGACCTGCTTAGCACCAAGAAGCCACATATTGATGCTGCCATACTGGATATGGTTATGGTAGGGCATGGTGGCACTGTAAGAGACTATCTTAAGGAAAATCCTCAATATGAACAAATACCAATAATTTTTCATACTGGTCTTACAAAGGAACAGTTTGATAATAAAGTTCTTGAAGGCGCACATTATGTTCACAAAGAGTTTGGTAAGCAAACCGGAAGTATTGCAAAAATTATAGAGCTTCTAAAAGAATTCTTGGATTAAAGCTATTCTGTAAAAATTATTCTTTTCTTGCAGGTAAAAATATACTGAAGGTAGTCCCTTTGCTGACCTCGGAATTCACATCTATTCTTCCACCATGTTCTTTAATTATCTTATGTGTCACTGCTAATCCGAGACCTGTTCCCTTCAATCCCTTGCTTGAATAAAAAGGTGTAAAAAGAGTTGTTAATACATCTTCAGGTATTCCGGATCCTGTATCAGACACAGACAATTTAAGCTGATCCCCCTCAACTATATACTCTGTAGCAATTGTAATTTTCCCATCTTTCTCCATCGCATCAAAAGCATTATTTATCAAGTTAAGCAGAGAACGATGGATGACTTGAGGATCTAATAAGAACTGTCCAATATTTTCCTCAAGATGAGCATGCAGTTTAATGCCCGCATCTTCAGCCTTTTTACTCATTAGCTCTATAACTTCATCTACGACATCATTTAGATTACATGGCTGCAGCTGCGGCTTTCTTTCTTTAGAATAGGTTAGCATGTCCATCACCACGTCTCTTACTTTATTTGTAGAGGCTTTAACTAACTTCCACCCTTTATTCATTAAAGTATTGTTTTTTTGTTTTATTCCCATATCTACTAAGATGCCACCACCATCCATCCCCACGAGAATATTCTTGACATAGTGTGCCATGCCGGTTATGGCCTGTCCTATACCAGCTAATCGCTCTGCCTTAAGATTTTTTTCATATAAACGCACATTATCTATAGCCAGCGCAGCTTCGTTACCTAATGCAGTAAGCAAGTTTAAATCTTCGGTGTTAAAAGCCCCTTTAATCATGAGTGTATCAGCATAAATTACGCCCAAGGCTCTGTCTTTTGTTCTTAGAGGGACACACATTGCTGAATGAATTTGATGCTGGATAATACTCATTTGTTCTTTAAATCTTTTGTCTTCTAAAGCATCCGAACAGATTACCGATTTACCTTCATCTAAAACCTTACTCATAATACTGTGGCTTACGGTTAATTCTGCCCTATCTTTTTCGTCTCTTTTCTTCACTGCTTTAGGAACAAGTTTACCTGTTAATTCATCTTTGAGTATAATAAGAACTCGGTCAGCACTAATGTGTTGAAAAATCAAATCCAGAATTTTATTCAGGACGTCTTCTAATTTAAGTGCAGAACTAAGAAGTTCGCTGGCCTTATAAAGGGTAGCTAATATTTTATGAGTTCTCTTTAACTCCTCGTTACTTGCAGTTTCATAAGAGGGGGGAATAACAGCGCTAGGCGTTACAGCCTTTATAATAGTAAAAGAGCTCTCTTCTGGATGCGGGAAAGAAGATGTTTCCCCGAATAGAATTCTTGTTTTGCCTATAACTATCTCGTCGCCGTCGTCCAGCTTCTTTTCTTCAACAAGTTCTCCATTTACAAAGCTGCCATTCGTAGAATGCATATCTTCCAATATCCAGTCATTATTCAAAAAAGTGAGTTTAAGATGTTTTCCGGATATACTCTTGTCCGAAATTATAATATCATTATCTGCCAGTCTTCCAATAGTAATAAGCTTTTTCTCCAAAGGAAGTTCCCGAGCTCCACATTCTTCATCAAAAATTGTCAAAATGGTAATTTTTGTTTCCTTTTGATTCTCCAGCATGAATGATGTTAGAACTTTTTTAGGGAATTTGCAAGAAGCTTTATATTTTATTGTGAAATAGGCAATTTTTTTTGCTTATTTCACAAATATGTCAAAATATTTTGCCTGATAACTAAAATTTTTTGTAGGGATTCAATATTTTGAACCCGTTTTCGGGCGGGGAAAACATCCTCCTAATTCCGCCTACGGCGAAACTGTCCCCCTTCGAAGGGGGATTCAGGGGGATGTGCCCTGATATCTTTGGCACGAAAAATGCTTGTTATATAAGGCGAGAGAAAAAATTGATTGAAGAGGAGGTGAAAGAGAATGATTAGATTACTTCGCAGTAAAAGAGGTTTTACGCTTGTTGAGATTATGATTGTTGTAGCGATTATTGGGCTTTTAGCAGCGATAGCTATTCCTAACTTCATCAAGTCCAGAAGTAGATCCAGAGATGCTGTATGCGTAAATGGCATGAAACAGATTGCATCAGCCCTTGAACAGGTGTGCATGGAGGAAGATCTTGACGCTACTGGTGCTGGTGCTGGAATTGCTTCGATTACATGGAACGCAGCTCCTGCAACAGGAACATGGGGAATAGTAGGCAGTACAGCATACCTGAAGACAGCTCCTACATGTCCTATAGCATCTGGTGCTTATACAGCGGCTTCATCAACAGTTGGGGTATTTCAGATTACTTGTCCAAGTCTGACAAGCCATGGGCCAAATTTTCAGGCTACTAATAATCCATATACACTGCAATAAAGCTACTTGCTGAAAGGCCTGAAAGGACATATAATAGTGGCGGGAGTTTTCTCCCGCCGCTGTCATATTTCGAAAGGGGTGTTGGATGGTAGTTGTTTGGGGAAAGGGCAGAGGTTTTACACTTGTTGAAATTATGATTGTTGTTGCAATCATTGCGCTTTTATTAACTATAGCTATACCTAATTTCCTGAAGAATAGAACGAGATCCAGAGATGTTGTATGTACAAACAACATGAAACAGATTGCATCCGGGCTTGAACAGGTGTGTATAGAGGAAAATCTTGATGCGACTAATGGCGGCGCTGGATTTGCAGCTGGGGCGATTGTGTGGAACGCAGCTCCTGCAACAGGAACATGGGGACTAGTGGCTGCTACAGGATACCTAAAGACCGTCCCCACCTGTCCCATAGGAGCCGGTGCTGGATATATGGCAGATTCAACGCCAGTTGGGAAAATCCGGATTACGTGTCCGAACGGAGTAGCTGGCAGAGGACATGGAGCAGCTTTTGTTGCAGCACAGCCATTCTCACTATGATAGGACTAGTTTTGGAGATGACAAATGAAAAAGCGCAAAGACATACGGATAGTTAAATTAAATCGTGGGTTTACGTTAATAGAAACCATGATAGCCATTTTGATTCTGAGTGTTGGTTTAATTGGCCTTTTTACTGCGTTTTCCAATGGACCTGCAACGATTAGAAGAACAGCTGAAATCTCTACCGCTACAAAGATAGCGCAGGACGCAATGGAAATAGTACGCGACAGTTCATTTGCAACAATAACTGGTTGGGGAACATTCAGCAATCAGGATTTTACTACTATCACAGGAAATGTTACACAGGGACTTGCAAATCTTAGTAGCGGAGTAGTATTGCTTTCAATTTCTGATTTTATTGACAGCAATATAAAACAGGTCAGTATAACAGTTCAGTGGATAGGGGCGCAGGGGCAAGCATTCAGTAGAAGCATTACTACGCTTGTAACTAACGGAGGCATCTAAAATGAAAAAGAAGCGGCTTTCAGGCGGTTTTACGATAATGGAAGTTATTATTGCTGCTTCAATCGGAATAGTGATATTGAGTGCCGTTTTATTTCTATTTATAAGAGGCAATCAAATGTTTGTTTTTGACTCTCGTTATCTTGATACACAAAAAAATGTGAGATTAGTTCTGGATAATATAAGTCAGGACACAAGGCGTGCAGGAGATGTAGTGAGTACTGCAATAGGAAGTGTACCTGCAAGTACGCTCCAGCAGTTGGTCCTGGAGGTATCTTCAATCGATGCCAGTGGAAATCCAATAACCGGATCTAATGATTATTTTAGGTATGCATTAAATGGCACTAACTTAGAGAAAACAACCTGGGCAGCAGTTGGAAGCACAAGAACCTCAGGAACCAAGAATATAAGTTCAAATATATCTAACCTGGCATTTGGCTATCTTCCAACTCTTGCTGGCGCTAGTCGCATAACAATATCAATTACAAGCACAGCAACTGTTATGAATAAAACACATACAAAAACTTTAAATACGTCTGTAAAATTAAGGAATAAATAATGGAGGTGATGTTATTTGAAACTGAACAGAAAAGGTAGCATTCTGGTACTAACTGCTTTGGTTTCTACATCCTTATTTGTCATAGCGGGTACCTATCTCTCGAGAATTGTTTTTGAGAATAGAATGACAAATAGGTCATATCGGCATACAGCTGCGGTCAATCTTGCAGAAGCAGGCATAGAAAGAGCAATTTATGAATATGCATATGGCGATATTACCACCTGGGCAGTTGATGCAAACGGAGATCCTGTCCAAACCATTACTCTATCAGACGCAGGCGGCAGAGCAGTGGGAAGTGTTACGGTCACAGTTAACAACTCAGCTACAGGTACTCCTACAGTTACAGCTACAGGAACAGCTCCCAATGTAACTGACATAAACAGGTTTTCCAAGTTAATAAATGCTAATCTTCAGGTAAGCGGTTCGCCGTTTACACAAGGAATATTTGGAGATAAGAGCGTTACTCTTTCAGGTAACGGTGCGTCCGATAGCTATAACTCTGACAATGGAACGTATGCCAGTCAGTCACCCGGTAGCAACGGTTCTGTGGGCACTAATGCAACATCATCCGGAGCCGTCGCTTTAAGTGGGAATGCTATAGTTAATGGAAATGCTCAGATTGGTCCGGGTGGGGATGTAAATACTGCAATAACCACTTCTGGAAACGCTGTATTGAATGGGCAAAAAACAGCTGCATCCACTCTGTTTCCAATGCCATCAGTCACTGTCCCAGCTGGTGTAAGTAGTAGTGGTGGTTTGTCAATATCAGGGAATAATACACAGACCCTTACATCCGGAACATATTGGTTTACATCAATACAGATTACAGGAAATGCAACATTAATAATTAGTGGCGAGGTTACTATTTACGTCTCAGGAACTTGTCATATAACTGGGAATGGTATCTCAAATCCTGGCACCCCATCCGATTGTCTGCTTTATGGAACAGATAGTTGTACAAGTGTGCAATTTACAGGTAATGGAGACTTTGCAGGAGCAATATATGCCCCGAAAGCCGAGTTGAAGGTTTCAGGGAATGGAGACCTTTTTGGCGCATTTGTAGGGGATACAGTACAAGATAGTGGAAACGGCGGCATTCATTATGATGAAGCCTTGGCGAATGTAAATCCCGGGGGATTTCCTGGAACTGTTACGGTTACTCAATGGTATGATTGATGTATAGAAATAGACGCGGAAGCGTATTGGTTATTTCAGCTATAGTGATGCTTATTATTGCCATTATAGCCGGAGCGTATCTTTCCACAGTCGTTTTCCAAAAAAAGCTTACAATCAGGTCCTATCGTCTATCTGCAGCAAGGAATCTTGCAGAATCAGGAGTTCAGGCGGCATTATGGGAGCTAGGATTTGGCCAGGGTTCATGGGTTGGCTGGGACACTTCAGGAGCAGTTTACACAAAGACCGTTCTTTCCTTCCAGACCCAAGATGGGAAGGTTATAGGAGATTATACAATAAGCGTATCAAACGTAACATCAACAAGTGCGGCTATCACAGCAACCGGATATACTCCGAGCGTGACAAATATAGACAAGGTAGAAAGGACAGTGAAAGTTGATGCGGAACGAATTGGAAATCCAGGAGCTGTTAATTCTGCACTTCAAGCGGGTGGTAATGTTCTGGTCAGTGGAAATGGACTAATAGCCGGAGGTACCAGTACGGGCGTAACGGTTCCAGCGGGTTTTACAGCCACTACAGATGGTTCTGGGGAAATAACAGGCAGTCCGCCAATAAGTAATGCTCCTTTTCCATCAATTGAAGATATATTTGGCCTGACGAAAGAAGAAATGGAAGGCATATCAACCAGAAACTATACTGACCCTCCGAACAATTCAGACGTGGATGGAATTACCTGGGTTAAATTTCAGGATAATTCATCGTTTAAGGTTACAACGACAGGATGGTATGGAAGCGGAATCCTTGTAGTAGACGGTGATCTTGATGTAGCAGGCGGCACATTTGAGGGTATAATGTATGTATTTGGAAATCTGACAATAAGTGGAAATCCCGAGATTTCCGGGTCAGTTCTTGTCCAGACTCAAGCTGATACATCTGCAACAATATCTACAGGAAGACCCTTGGTAGTTTATAATTCTGTCAATGTAGCAAATGCTTTTGACAACAACCTGCCGTGGCGTATAGTAAGCGGTTCCTGGCAGGAGTATTAAATTTGACAGCAGCATTTCATAATAGTAGAATCTGATTTATGATACCTAAATCAATTACAAAACTTTTCAGCGCAAAGCCTAAATCCAGAACCAGTTTAGGATTAGATATAGGAAGCAGTGCTGTCAAGATTGTCGAACTTACCGGAGATGGAGAGTCCTTGCGCTTGAGTAAAGTTGGCGCAGCTGAAATAATTGGAGATAACAAGGATAGTGTAATTACTGCTATTAAGAAGGCTTCTATAGAAGCGAATATCGCAACCACTAGGGTTACTATAGGAGTTTCGGGACAATCGGTAATTGTAAGATATATTCGTGTTCCAAAGATGTCAGAAGAAGACTTAAGCGCTTCTTTGAAGTATGAAGCTGCAAAACACATTCCTTTTGATATGAATGAAGTGGAATTTGACTTTCAAGTTTTAGATAACATAGCAAGCGAGACAAACATGATAGAAGTAATGCTTGTCGCTGTTAAGAAAGACTTAATCAATCAACGATTGGAACTGTTAAAAGCCTGTAATCTGGAGCCGGTTGCTATTGATATTGATTCCTTCGCCGCTATAAATGCCTTTGAACATGCGCTCAACTCTGTCTTTAAGAAAAAGGATAATGTAATTTCGCTTATAAATATTGGCGCTCAGATGACAAATATAAGCATACTTGATAATGGTACTTCAAGGCTCACAAGGGATATAAATATTGCGGGCACGGATTATAGCAAGGCTATTAGTGAGGATCTAGGTATTGATATTAAAAAAGCTGAAGAGACAAAAAAAGCAAAAAGCAGATCCAAGGAAGTAACAGAGACGATAAAACATATTACGAGTAATCTCGTTAATGAGATACACATGTCGTTTGATTACTATGAAAGTCAAGTTCCTGATAAGAACATCGCAGATATATACTTGAGCGGAGGCAGTTCACAGATTTCCATAATAAGCGATATCATGCATGAAAAAATTGGAGTAGAAACGCACACTTGGAATGCAACCAATAACCTGAAAATATCAGACGAAATCAATGCAGAGAGAATAAAAAGACTTTATCCATTTTTAACAGTTGCTGTCGGGCTTGCTCTGAGAGGCATAAAATGATTACTGTAAACCTACTCCCCATTGAGTTAAGAAAAGCTAGAAGAAGTCTAAAACTACCCGGAATGGAAATCTTCATAACAGGGGGCGTTATACTGGTTGTTGTAATGGTTCTTATTTATCTTATCAGTTTTTCCAGCGCAAAGTTCATGGGATGGACGCATAACAAACTGGTAGTTGAATATTCTAAATTAGAACCGATAATGCGTGAGGCGGAGAAGTTGGAAAGCGCAAAGAAATCTATTAATAGAAAGATATCTCTTTTGAAAAAACTTATTCACTCCCGAATCATATGGGCAAAGAGATTAAACCAGTTAAGCGATATATTGCCTACCCAGACGTGGCTTACAAAGACGGCTGTTGAAAAAAGGACTGAAATGGTTTCTGTAACACCTGGTGGTCATGGAAAGGCAGGTATCTCAACGAAAGCGAGTCCTGACGCAGGCAAAAAGGTTAAGAAGAGCTACAATGTCTTTATTCTGGAGGGCATGGCTCTGTCAAGAGAAAATGAAGATATGACAAGGCGCATTGGAGACTTAATTAAAAAAGTCAGGGAGGATAGTATTTTTTCAAGCGACTTCTCCAGTGTCAACCTTGTATCTACCTGTCGGGTTAGTGTAGCAGATGTAGATATTATGTCATTTAAAATAGGATGTAGATTTAAGCAATGAAAAAGAATGAACGAATTATCTTATTTGTTATTGCAGCCCTGGGAATTCTTCTGGGTTATTATTATTTGTTAACACCTCAGATTGCACGGATTTCTCTCTTGAGAAAAAACATAACACAGAAAAAAGCTGAAATACAAAAAGCAAGGATTATGGTTTCTAAAAAACCTCAGTTAGAACGTGAATTTCAGACAGTGCAAAAACTAATAAAAGAATACCAGAAACGCATGCCCGGAGAGGATAAAATCCCTGACTTTCTATCCTCACTGACAGATATCGCTAATGAACATAAAGTTAAATTAATGTCTATTGATCCAGGCAAGTTAAAGACATCAGGTAAAACCAGCATATATACTGAATACCCGATAGCGCTTGGTATTAAGGGTGGCTATCATCAGATAGCCAGATTCGTGAACAAACTGGAGAATCTGGAAAGATTCGTTAAGATAAATCATATAAATATTACATCAGATAAAAAGGATGCGTTAAAACATAATGCAGATATTTATCTGGATATATTCATTTTTCAGGAGACAAAATTCAAATGACCAAAACAATGTTTAGAGTTTTTCTTTGCTCTGTGTCTTTGTTCCTTCTCTTATCTTCCGGCTGTTCAAAGCCTGCGCAGGATAATGCGAGTTTATCAACACAAAAGAAGGTTAATATTTCAACAAAAAAAATCTCAGAACCTAAGAATAGAGAACCTGTTTTTGTGTATAACACTCATGGAAGAAGAGACCCATTTATCCCTCTTATATCAGAGAATAAGACCGTTATGGCCCCGACTGGCTGGAGTTTTATAAGTTCAAAATTGCCCGAGATGAAAATAGAGGGGGTTCTGTTTGATGAGATCAAGCCCCTTGCTATTATAAACGATAAGATTGTCGCGATAGGAGATAGTATCAGCAACTGCAAAATTGTATCAATAACCAGAGAAGAAATAGTGATCAGATATATGAATAAGGAATATAGTGTAAAAATGAGTGGAGATAAATTATGAGGAAATTACATGTTTTTCTAGTACTTGCAATGTGTGTTGGTCTGGTTTTTAGTTCTGTCTCATATGCGGGTAATCAGCTGGAAGGCGAAAAGATCACATTAGACCTTAAAGACGCTGATATACGCAATGTTATAAGAATGCTTTCCCATAAGGGTAACGTCAATATAGTTGCCGGAGAAGAAGTGAGAGGAACAGTTTCGCTTCTTCTTCAAAATGTAGGTTGGGAACAAGCGTTACAGACAATTCTTGATGTCAGCGGGTATGCTTACGAGCGAGAGGGAAATTTGATAAAGGTTATGACTGCAGAGAAGATGAAAAAAATAAAGGGGGAACAGCTTGCCATTAAGGAGACTACAAAGGCAGAGGCAGAGTTAGTAACAAGAATTTTCTCTCTAAATTTTGCAGACGTTGAAAAGCTCCAGAAATCAGTTACAAAAATGCTTTCATCAAGAGGGAAAATTGAGAGCGATTCACGCACAAATACCCTGATAGTTACTGATATTCAGGAGAATATTGACCAAATAGCAGAAATTGCGCAGAGACTGGATGTTAAAACTCCTCAGGTTCTTATTGAAGCAGCTATTGTAGATGTAAAAATAACAGGACAGACCAAGTACGGTATTGACTGGAATTTTACAAAAACTGGGACAGCGAAACTCGGAACAGCAGTGACTGAGGGCATGTTTGGGCAGTCTCTGACTACAGGTCTCCAGCATGCCATTACCGGCTTCGGTGTCGGTCTGTGGGATATTGAAGCGACTCTTCAATGGTTAAGATATAACGCAGATGTGGAAATACTTGCCCGACCCAGGCTCTTAGTTCTTGATAATCAGGAAGCGAATATAGAAATAACAGAGAGTATTCCATATACAAAAATTACAACTAATCCCGATGGAACAGTGATGACAACAATTGACTTTAAAGAGGTGGGAACATATCTTACTGTAAAGCCCCACATAACAAGTGACGGGTTTGTCTCCATGCTTGTTAAGCCAAAACATAGTTTTTCAGTAGGTGAATATAGTTCCGAACCCATAATAGACTCTCGCTCATTAGAGACGAATCTATTGACCAAGGATGGCCGTATGGTTATAGTTGGCGGGCTCAGGCGAAATTATAACACCGTTACTGTGTATAAGGTACCCATACTCGGAGATATTCCATTACTTGGATATCTTTTCAAAAAGAACACCACCACTAAGACAAGAATGGAATTAATTGTTCTGATCACTCCTACTATTGTAACAGAGGAGACTGAATTGACTGAAGAGGAAAAAGCAAGGGTTAAGCAAATGGATGAAACCTGGGGAAAAACAAATCCTGATAAAAAACTACCGACAAAAATATGGAAAGGGACTGATATAAATCTGAATATTGATAAAATATCAAGATAATAAGGAGCTATCACTATGAAGAGAAGCGAAGATATGTCGATAACAAAGGCACATGCCCATCGTAATATTTTTATAAACATTGCTCTTGTAATTATTATGCTGATATTGATAGGAGCATTTGTTTTTTTAGGCACATACGCATTATCATGGGATCAGGTTGTGCTTTATGTCAGCATAGCTATTCTGCTTGGTGTTATAGCGTTCTTAATGTTTCTGATTAAAAAAATTAATACAAATATAGTGAAGATGATGGCAAAAGCTAAAATAGCAGATGATCCGGAATTAAAAGAAGTGGGAATGGACGAATTAAGCGTCTCATTGGATAAAATTACAAAAAAGCTTAGAGGGGATATGTCTGATCTTTATCAAACTGAGGCAAAAATAAGCGGTCTCAGCTATGAAATCAATAGATTGCTTGAAAAAACCAATTCCTTAACCATTACAGACAAATTAACGGGCTTATATAACTTGAAATATTACGAAGAATATTTGAACGAAGAGTTGAAACGGGCAGCTATGTATGAGCGTCCATGTTCTATAATTGGGTTTGATGTTGACAATCTGGATGTATATTTGAAAAAACTTGGCGGAAATATTAAGAATAAGGTTATAAAGAAGATTGCAGGTATCCTGAAGGAGAATGCAAGAGATATTGACAAGGTAGCTCGTTGCAAGGATACCATATTCTGCATTATTCTCCCTGAGATCAATAAAAAGGAAGCTTATGCTCTTGCTGAAAAAGTAAGAAAAGCGGTTGCCAATGAATCTATCCCAGATGCAAAAAGTGTAATAAAAGATACAAAGATTACTGTAAGCGCAGGTATAGTTGCCAACCCCATTGATGGCGACGTTGCAGAAGAATTAAATAATAAATTATATCGCGCAATGGAACAGGCTAAGAAAGGAAAAGGGAACAAAGTGATTATGTTTCCGGGATAATACTATGTCAAGAACTATTAGAAAACGACTCGGAAAGATACTTATAGAGAGAGATGTTATTACGGAACGACAACTGGATGAAGCATTGAAAATTCAGGAGCTAAAGGGTGGTTTTCTGGGTCAGATTTTAGTCAGCCTGGGATCTGCGACTGAGGAACAGGTGGTTAACGCCCTTACTTCTCAGTTTGGATTCCCATATCTCCCTTTGAAAAACTATGAGATTGATCAGGATATACTCAAGTTAATTCCGGAATCAATCATAAGGCATTATCACCTAATTCCTATAGATAAAATGGATAATATCATAGTATTAGCCATGGCTGACCCGCTAAACGATGCTGCAATTGAGGATGTAAAGATTGCCACTAACTCCAGTGTGAGAATCTTTGTCAGTGGGGGAGAGGATATTGAAGATATTATTACTCGTTATTTTGGCCCAGGGAAGCGTAAGAAAATCACCAGAACCACAGAAGAATATATGACAGATGTTGACTTTAAGCAGTTAGTGAGAGAAAAGGAAAATAAAGAAAAATTATGATTATGTCTTTAAAGGACACCCTGTCAAGAATTCTGCTTGATGGAGGAATAATTACAGAGGAACAGTTAAAAGAGGCACTCCAAGAGCAAAGGGAAAAAGGGGGCAGTTTAAGCCGGATTATTTATAAAAAAGGCTTTGCTACTGAGAAGACCCTTATGGCGTGCTTAAGCGAGCAACTAAATATCCCTCCGATAAATCTTTCAAAATTTAAAATTTCAAAAGAGGTTATAGAAACAATACCGAAGACAATTGCCAAAAAGTATTCCATTATTCCAATCTCTAAGATAGGAAAAACCCTTACGATTGCCATGCTGGATCCTCTTAATGTGTTTGCTACAGACGATTTAAAAAGCACTACCGGATACGAGATAGATCCTGTAATAGCCACAGAAAAGGATATTCTCAATGCTATTGACCAGTATTATGAAGTATCTTTTGATATGAAAGAGATTTTAAGGGACATTGATATTAAGGAACCTGCTGAGAAAAGGGAAGAACTAGATTTAGAAAAACTCTTAAGGGAAACTGAGGAAGCTCCAGTTGTAAAAATGGTTAATTTTATTCTCGCTCAGGCAATTAAGGAGAAAGCAAGCGATATTCATATTGAACCGGAGGATAAGGCATTGCGCATCCGCTATCGCATTGACGGTGTTCTTTACGAGAGGTTGTCTCCACCTAAAAAACTTCAGGCTGCGCTAATCTCCAGAATAAAGATTATGTCCAATCTGGATATAGCAGAGCGAAGGCTTCCGCAGGATGGTCGTATGAGGATTGTATTGAATAATAAGGAAATAGACTTTCGCGTATCAATTCTGCCAATAATTTTTGGGGAAAAGGTGGTATTGCGTATTCTGGATAAGAGCAGTTTAACACTGAATCTGGAGAAATTAGGATTTGGAGAAAAAGAGCTGGAAATATTTACAGAATCTATTTCCAGACCGCATGGAATGATCCTTCTAACCGGACCGACAGGTAGTGGTAAAACCACAACGCTTTATTCTGCGTTAAGCAAAATAAATACACCAACTAAGAATATTATTACAGTTGAGGATCCTGTAGAATATCAGCTAAAGGGAATCAATCAGGTGCAAGCTCACTCAGATATAGGTCTGACATTTGCCGGCGGCTTACGATCTATATTAAGGCAGGATCCTGATATTATAATGGTTGGAGAGATAAGGGATTTTGAAACTGCTGATATTGCGATAAAATCCGCTCTGACAGGTCATTTGGTCTTCAGCACTTTGCACACCAATGATGCTCCCGGAGCAATTACAAGGTTGATAGATATGGGGATTGAGCCGTTTCTTCTCTCATCTTCCGTAATAATGGTGGCTGCGCAGAGACTCATGCGAAAAATATGCGAAAACTGCAAAGAAAAAATTGATCTGCAGGAAAAGGCAAAAGAGAATTTTGCCCATGTTCTGCAACAGCCAATTTCCAAAATATCAGATTTAACAATATATAAAGGAAAGGGCTGCGAGCTTTGTAATGACACTGGATACAAAGGCAGAGTTGCTGTTGTTGAAATACTAAAGATAGATGATGAGATCAAGCAACTAATTATGAACAAGGCCACTTCAGGTGAGATTAAGGAAGCTGCTGTAAAAGGCGGAATGAGAACATTGCAGGAAAGCGGTATAGATCTAATTAAAAAGGGCACGACTACCATAGAAGAAGTTTTGCGCGTAACGTCTGAGTAATAAATAAAACTGTCATTAAGTAGTTTTGAGTTTTAATTTTTACACTTTGAGTTTTTTATGCCGACATATAAGTATATTGCGATTGATAAAGATGGAAAGAGAATAGAAGCTCTTCATTCTGCTGAAAGCGAAAAAAATCTCGTTAGCACTCTCAGGGCTAACCAATTAACAATAGTCTCTATAACTGAACAAAAAAAAAGAGCATCTATATTTAAGAAAAGCACTAAAGTAAAGTCCAATGATTTAATTCTCTTTAGCAGACAGTTGGCTACAATGGTTAATGCAGGATTGCCTCTGGTTCAGGGGCTGGATACACTTGCTGAGCAAATGGAAAATCCTTCTTTAAAAACACTTGTTAGAAAACTGGAAGATGATGTGGAGGGAGGGGAAAGTTTTTCTCAGGCTCTCTTAAAACAGCAAAAAGTGTTCTCGGAATTTTATGTCAGCATGGTAAGGGCAGGGGAAGAAAGCGGGACATTGGATGAAATCCTTAACCGTCTTGCAACATATCTTGAGAATTCCGCCAAACTTGCCAGAAAGGTAAAATCTGCTCTTGTGTACCCAGCGGTGGTTACGGGTATGTCTATCCTTATAGTTATGGTTTTAATATTGAAAGTAGTTCCAACGTTTAAAAATATTTTTGATGCTTTTGGCGGAACTCTTCCTCTTCCGACAAGAGTACTTATAGGAACGAGCGAGATTCTCAAAGATTATTTTCTGATTGTAGCAGGAATCTTAGCTGTTGCTTTCTTCTTATTACGTAAATATGTGCGGACTGAAAAAGGAAGACTTCAGTTTGACGGATTGAAACTTCGTATAATTATTTTTGGTAGCCTTATGAAAAAGGTAGCTCTGGCAAAGTTTGCAAGAACGCTGTGTACACTGATAAAGAGCAGTGTTCCTATTCTTAAGGCGCTTGAAATAGTGGGAGCTACTTCAGGGAATAAGGTTTTGGAGAAAACTCTTAGCAGTGTTGGAATAGGTGTAAAAGAGGGGAAAAGCATTGCAGAGCCGCTTAGTAAAAGTAACTTTTTCCCAACAATGGTTGTCAGAATGATATCGGTTGGTGAAGCAACAGGCGCTCTGGAGGATATGTTGACAAAGATCGCTGATTTTTACGAATCCGAAGTTGATGCTGCAGTAGACGGATTAACCTCAGTGATAGAACCTGTTTTAATCTGTTTTTTGGGCATAATAATAGGTGGTATTGTTATTGCCATGTTCCTGCCAATACTCAAGATGAGTACTCTGGTAACAGAGGGTTTCTAAAAAGATGCAACTCACTGAATCCATTCAGGAAAAAGTCTCCCGGCTTAAAGCATTAATGATCGCAAGACTTCTCATAGTAACAGCTATGCTTGGTATAGGAACTTTTGTGTTCAGGGCAGAGAATATCCACTTTTACTGGTTAATATCTGTAATGTTTCTTTTGACCATAGCATACAGCATTCTTTTAATAAAAAGGACGTACTTAGATACCCTAATACGTGTTCAAATTATTGCAGATATGATATGGATTGGTATATTGGTCTACTACTCCGGCGGAATAGACAGTATCTTTACATTTTTATATGTTATTTCTATAATTGCAGGCAGTTTGTTAATTCCTCTTGGAGAGGGATTAGTGTTAACTTCGTTTGCAGTAATAACTTATTTTGCAATTATTATTCTGCAGTATAATCCTGAATTTTTGCCTAAAAGCGTGGTTATATACGTTACCTGTTTTCGGGCAATAATATTTTACCTCGTATCAATACTAAGCGGGACACTGGCAAAAACCCTTAAGCACAGGACCAAACAGCTGAGAGAATTACAGAACTTTACAGACAACATATTGCAAAACATGGCTAGCGGGCTCATGACCGTTGACTCCAACGGAATGATATCATATTTTAACCAAGCTGCCTCAGACATCCTCGGATATCAAAGGGAAGAAGCTGTGGGAACTGCCTGGAAAGCGCTGTTTCCTGACAACAGGATTAAGATAGAGAATTATATCAAGAAGAATTTTGATTTAGAGAGACATTCTTTCTTACAGTTTGGAGCCAACATTCAGAGAAAAAATGGCGATCTGCTGTTAATCGGTTTCAGCGTTTCGTCATTAAAAACTGATGATGGAGAGCTTGAAGGGATAATATTTATTTTTAGAGATTTAGGCGCAATCAAAGAACTAGAACGCAAATTAAGCCAGAATGACAGATTAGCTCTTATGGGAAAGATGTCAGCAAAAATAGCGCACGAAGTCAGGAATCCTCTCGCTTCCTTGAGAGGTTCTGCTGAGATGCTGAAGGAAGATGATAAAATTAGTCATAGCAGCAGAAAATTACTGGAACTAATTATCCGTGAATCTGATAAGATCAATGAAAGAGTTACAGGTTTTCTTAATCTGTCAAAACCAGCAAAGCCCAAGTTAAAAAGATGCAACATACATGCAATAATTAAAAATGTTTTGGTTTTGCTAAGAAGTCGGAGTGATGTTAATCCGGAAATCAATATAGAATATAATGTAAATAGCAATAAGCTATTTTCTCTTGTAGATGCAGAACAAATAGAACAGATGTTTTTGAATCTATGTCTTAATGCAATCCAGGCAATGCCTGAAGGTGGAACTCTCGTAATAGAGGCAGATACGAGAGATGAAATGATAGAGGTTAGATTTACTGATACTGGCAAAGGATTGTCTGCTGATGAGAAGAAAAGTCTTTTTGACCCATTTTCAACAACAAGTGAGAAGGGAACAGGTCTGGGGTTAAGTATTGTCAGGGAAATAATAGACGCTCATAACGGACAAATAGAGGTTATTAGCAAAAAAGGGAAAGGGAGTAGTTTTATAGTTAAACTTCCTGCCGCTGAGAAGAGCGACAATGCCTAAGAATAAAATACTTATAATTGACGATGAGAAGAGCATGCTTGAGTTTCTTTCAATAATGCTTACAAAAGACGGTTTTAGTGTTGCTACTTCAGACATGGGGCAAGAAGGCATAAACATGTTTAAAAATACTCATTTTGACCTTGTAATCATTGATATAAAAATGCCGGAAGTTAGTGGTATAGATGTATTGAAATCTATAAGAAGTTATGACACTAGCGCTGTTGTTCTGATGATTACTGCGTATGCTTCAGTAGATACAGCGATTGAAGCGATGAAACTAGGCGCTTTTGATTATATTGCAAAGCCATTTAAGATAGAAAGGATCAGGGTTGTTATTGGAAAAGCTCTTCAGCAGAGGAAATTGCTTGATGAAAATATAAATCTAAGAAAACAGTTAAAGTCTGAATATGGTTTTAAAAATATAATAGGCAACAGCCTTCCTATTAGAGATGTTTTTGATAAGGTGAGAAAAATCTCGCACACAGATGCAACGGTTCTTCTCTATGGAGAAACTGGCGCTGGGAAAGAGCTTTTTGCCAGGGCAATACATTATAACAGCCCTAGAAAAAACGAGCCTTTTATATCAATTGATTGCGGAGCATTAACTGAAACATTGCTTGAGTCTGAACTCTTCGGACATGTAAAGGGAGCATTTACAGGAGCTATAGAACATAAAAAGGGATTATTTGAGGCAGCAGACGGAGGAACGATTTTTCTTGATGAAGTTGGAGTGGCTTCTCCACAGATACAGACAAAGCTTCTGAGAGTTTTGCAGGAACACGAAATAAAGCGGGTTGGAGGAAACAAAAGTATTAAAGTGGATGTAAGGGTAATAGCAGCTACTAATACAGATTTAGAACAACAGATAAAGGATGGTAAATTTAGAGAAGACTTGTTTTACAGGCTGAGTGTTATTCCAATAGTACTACCTACGCTACGGGAAAGAAGAGATGATATTCCTTTGCTAGTAAACCACTTCTTAAAAAAATATGCCCGGAAAGCTGGTAGTAAAAGCAAAAAGATATTACCAGAAGTTGTGCAGATCTTAATGAAATATAATTGGCCTGGAAACATAAGAGAACTGGAAAATGTAATAGAAAGAGCTGTTATTCTCGAAGAGGGAGATACAGTTTCCATAGAAAGTCTTCCTGATAAACTGCGAGAGCAGGAAACAGACGAAGAGCATCTTATTGTAGAAGGATTAAAAAACACTGTTGAACAAACAGAAAGAAATATAATACTCAAAGCGTTCAAAGAATGCGCAGAGAACCAGTATCAAACAGCGAAAAAGTTGAAAGTCTCCAGACAAAACCTGCAATATAAATTGAAAAAATATAGAATAAATGTAGGGGTCGGATAAAATCCGACCCGAAACAACTATGGACATTAACAAGTTTCTTAAGATTATGGTGAATAAGAAAGCTTCTGACCTTTATTTTAAGGTAGGGAATGCTCCATATATAAGAGTTAATGGAGAACTTCAGCCTGTTGGAAAGGAGTCTATTTCATCTAAAGACATGGATGAAGCTGCCAATATCATTCTTGCAAGTCAAAAAAGGGCAAGTATTGCTGAGAAGGATGAGATAGATACTAGTTATACTGTGCCTGAATTAGGAAGATTTAGAGTTAATATATTTAGTCAAAGAGGATATACGGGTATTGTGATCCGTTCATTAAAAACAGAGATTCTGGGTTTTAAGGAGTTAAATTTGCCTGTCGACATCATGCAAAAACTATCAATGGAAAAACGTGGGTTGATCCTTGTTACAGGTAATGCCGGTAGCGGGAAATCAACCACACTTGCAGCAATGATTGAGTATATGAGTGCTAATAGAAGAGCCCATATTATAACAATTGAGGATCCTATAGAGTTTATTCATGAGGATAATAAGAGCATAATTGAGCAACGTGAAGTAGGTATTGATACAAAAGGTTTTAAGAGCGCCCTGAGATATGTTGTCAGGCAGAGTCCTGATGTCATATTAATAGGTGAAATGAGGGACACTGAAACTGTGGAAACTGCAATAATGGCTGCTGAGACAGGACATCTTGTTTTAAGCACACTTCATACTATTGACACAATTCAGACAGTGGAAAGGATTATAAATTTCTTTCCTCCACATCAGCACCGCCAGATTAGAATGCAGCTTTCATTTATACTTAAAGGAGTTATATCTATGCGGCTTTTGCCATTAGCTTCTGGAGAGGGAAGAATACCAGCTTTGGAAATAATGCTTGCAAGTCCTACTATCAGAAAACTCGTGCTGGAAGGACAAACAGGAAAAATCTATGACACAATAAAAAACAGTAAGGATTTTGGTATGCAGACATTTAATCAGTGTTTGGAAACGTTTTACAAGGATAGATTAATATCATATGAAGATGCGCTTTCTGCATCAGATAGCCAGGCAGAATTCAGATTAAGGACAAAAGGCATATTCTCGACTAGTAGAACGCTTAAGGACTCACCCTAGCCCTCTCTTGAGAAGAGAGGGAATATGCTTTCCCTTCTCTTGAAAGAGAAGGGGCAGGGGATGAGTTAGAGGGAAAAGGAAATTGAAAATTAATAATTAATAATTGGAGGTTACTATGGATATTCAAGATTTATTGAAATTGACAATGGATAAAGGAGCATCAGATTTACACATAACAGAAGGCGCTCCTCCTATCTTGCGTACAGACGGCAAACTTGTTTCTACGGACTACAGTCCTTTAAGCGGGGATGACACTAAGAACATGATATATAATATACTAACAGATGAGCAGAAGGTTGAATTTGAGGAAAACTGGGAACTTGATTTTTCTTTTGCCATACCTGACTTAGGCCGTTTCAGGGTAAATGTTCATCTTGAAAAAGGGAATGTTGAAGCAGCCTTTAGAAGTATATCATTAAATATTAGAACACTCAAAGACCTTGAGATGCCTTCTATTGTTACAGAGCTTTCACGCAAACCAAACGGGCTGGTTTTGATTACCGGGCCAACTGGCGTTGGAAAAACCACAACGCTTGCTGCAATGATTGATTTGATAAATAGTGAAAGAGCTTCTTTGATTATTACAGTGGAGGATCCTATTGAGTATCTTCACAGCCATAAAAAAAGCATAATAAAACAACGCGAAGTACATTCTGACACCAAGTCTTTTGCAAACGCATTGAGGCATGTTTTGCGCCAGGATCCGGATATAATATGTGTAGGTGAGATGCGTGATTTAGAAACTATATCTACAGCTCTAACAGCCGCAGAGACAGGTCATTTGGTTTTAACAACCTTACACACGCCGGATGTTGAGCAAACAGTGGATAGGATTATAGATGTTTTCCCTCCTCACCAGCAGCAACAGGTCAGAATTCAGCTTGCAGGAAGTATTCAGGGAATAGTTTCTCAGCAGCTTTTTCCCAGGACAGATAGAACCGGAAGAATAGTCGCAACAGAAATTCTTGTTGCAACTCCTGCTGTGAGAAATATAATAAGAGAACAAAAGACAGAACAGATTTCTACAATACTTCAAACTGGTGGCAAATTCGGTATGCATACCATGGATAAATCCATTAAGGAATTGTATCAGAGAGGTGCTATTTCTTACGAATCAGCTATTGCAAAAGTCAAGAATCAGTCCGAATTCAAAAAGCTGTGAGAGAAAAATATCAGGACGTCTTAAAAAAATCCATCCATGTTCTCGCCGTACTTGTTGTTTTATGGTTTGGGCAGAGAACTCTTAAATTATTAATTATTGCAAAGCAATCAGGAGATGCTGGTGGCGCGATTGCCAATCTGCTCATAATGGTTTTCTGGGCTCTGTGTCTTGGAGCCCTGTTAGCTCCCGATTTCTCCGGCTGGCTGGCTGACAAATTCTTTGGATTTATTTTTCCCAAAAACAAAGGTAAGGTAATAAAGGAATGCAGCCGTATAAAAGCGTTAACTGCTCAAGGATATTATGACAGAGCAGTGGAGGAATATAAGAAAGAGCTTGATAATGACCCTATAAATCACGATCTGATGCTGGAGATTGCTCAGATATATCACGAAAATCTTAAAAGTTTCGATTTAGCTATTGAGTACTATAATAAAGCATTGGATTTTATTACGGATAGTAATACATGGGTATTTGTAAAGAACAGGTTAGTTGATATCTATCTCAATAATCTGAACAGTAAAGATAAAGCCGCTATTGTATTAAATGATATAATTACAAAACTCCCTGATACCAAACATGCCCAGCAGGCAGGTGATAGAATAAAAAATCTGTAATTTTTTTAGACAAATTTCTAGGAGGATTGTCATGAGAATGCTGAAAAAAATACTGAAATGGACAGGAATTGTCATAGGCGGATTGTTGATACTGAGTATTATTATTCATACTATTCTGAACATTGTGTGGGGTAGAGAGCTTCGCGCCAAACTCGCAGAGCTAAAGGCAAAGGGTGAGCCAATAACAGTTGCAGAGTTTAGGCCTGCTCCAGTGCCTGATAATGAGAATGCAGCCATGCTTTATAATAAAGTATTTGTGCTAATGACATCTGAAGAAGGAAAGCCTTATATTCCAAATAAAGATGGTGGTAAACTTAACAAAACAATTACAATTATTGAAGATGTCAAGTCTTATTCAGATATCTCAAAGTGGACAGAAAGGCAAAGACAAGAAATCTCTAAACTTGTTGATTCTTCTGATATGCAATACATTTATGCTCTTCTTGAACAAGCTTCCAAAAGACCTGAATGCAATTTTAATTTGAAGTATGAAGATGGAGCAGGCATGCGTCTTCCTCAGTTATCAAAAATGAGAGCTTTGGCAAGACTGTTATGTGTAAAAGCATTAATTGAAGCTGACGCAGGAAACCCAGACAAAGCTTTTGATACAATTCTCACGGGATTGAGGATATCCAATCATCTGAAAGATGAACCTACTATAATCTCACAGCTTGTAAGAATAGCATGTGATAGCATCATGATAAACTGTATAGAGTCGTTATCAAGCAAATATAGTATCTCTCAAAAAAGAATGAGAAGTCTTATCACTGAACTAAAAAATCATATTGGAGCAGAGCCATTTAAAAAGAGCATGGACGGAGACAGAGTTTTTGCAGGAATAGAATTCAATAAGCTGATTAACAGAAAATATTCTATATCTATAAAAGAATTAAAAGCTTTATATCAACTTTTTTTGGGAAGCAGCGACGAATTCTTTCCCAAATTAGCTTGCCTAGCAGCAACGCCTCCCTTTAGACCGCTTCTCAAAAAAGATTTTGCCTGCTATTTGAGTTTAATGTCTGACATAAAGGGACTCTACAACATGCCGTATTCTGAAAGTATAACTGCGGGGAATAACATAGAATCTAGATTCAAAACAGGCATTCCTAAATACTGCGTATTAACAAGAATGCTTATTCCTGCCTTGACTAGAGTTAGAGAACAGATGTCACTTCATGAAGCGCGAATTCAGGTATGCAGAACTGGGCTTGCTCTCAAGATTTATAAAGCGAAATATGGGACATATCCAGACTCATTAGCTAAACTCACTCCTGATATTTTGGAGAAAATTCCCTCTGATCCGTTCACAGATATGAACCTAATCTACAAAAGAGCAAAGCATGGATTTATACTTTATAGCTTAGGACCTAATATGAAAGATGACGGAGGAATTCCAAGATTCATAGGCAAGGCAAAAACTGACGCTGAAAGAAAAGCAAATATCAACTACGATATTGTCTGGAAGTGTGAGAAGTGAGTTAGAAATAAATTTGTATGATGACCAATGAAATAGGTCATATGACCTATCTTGTCAGTAGTTTGAATTCATAAATAGCCAAAACTGTATCCCCATATCTTCTTGATTTAACATGGCATAATTCTTTAATATTTGGGCAAGGCAGTGTGTTTCTTTTGGAATGTTCAATAACTAAGACAGCTCCGCTATTCAGTATATCTTTAAGATGCGTATTGTTCATAATCTTTTCAAGCTCTTCTGTATTATATGGAGGATCCATTAAAACAATGTCAAATTTCTTATTCTGATTGGCAAGAAAGTTTATAGTTCTGCATGCATCTCTCACATATGCAGAACCTTTGATGTCCAACCCAAACTTATTCAAATTTTTACGGATAACGCGTACACATTCTGGATTGTTATCTATAAACACAACGTTCTTTGCTCCTCTGCTGAGCGCCTCTATTCCAAGACTGCCTGAGCCAGCAAAAAGATCAAGTACTTCTGCATCAATAACCTGATCACCCAGTATACTAAACAAAGCTTCTCTGACTCTGCCTAAGGTAGGACGTGTTTTTCTGTCAGGTATTGTTTCTAATATGAGCCCCCTGTTATTTCCTGCAATTACACGCACTATCCCACCTTTACTAAATCAATCCTGTGTTTGAAGCTCTGCAGAAAATTTCTCTTAATAAGATAATTCTCCTTGGCTGAGAGTTCAGGATCAGACTTAATTATATTTACTGCCTCTCCTCTGGCAATCTCCATTATATCTAGATCTAAAATTATATTGCCGATTTTTAATTCAGGCAGACCATGTTGTTTTGTTCCAAAAAATTCTCCAGGACCTCTAAGTTCCAAATCCTCCTGCGCAATTCTAAAACCATCCTGTGTTTGCGTCATAACTGTCAAGCGCTTCTGCGCTTCAGGAGTTCTTGGCATACCATGTAATATACAATATGATTGATCTTTGCCTCTGCCAATTCTGCCCCTAAGCTGATGAAGTTGTGACAGGCCAAATCGCTCAGCATTCTCTATCAACATTATAGTGGCATTAGGAATATCTATACCAACTTCAATAACCGTTGTAGACACCAGTATATTAATCTTGTTTTCGCGAAACTCCTGCATTACCTTTTCTTTATCTTCGCTTTTCATTTGCCCATGCAAAAGCTCTATTCTTAGATTCGGAAATATTTCCTTCTTAAAATGTTCAAAGAGCTGAGTAGCCGCAACAGCCTCTATTATATGCGACTCCTCGATTAGCGGAGAGACAACATATGTCTGCCGCCCTCTTTTTATCTCTTCCTCAATAAACGCATACACTCCTTGGAGCTGTGACTTTGATACCCAATATGTTGACACAGAGCCTCTTCCAGGAGGAAGTTCCCTGATTGTAGAAATATCCAAATCTCCATATACAGTAAGTGCAAGAGTTCTGGGTATAGGTGTAGCAGTCATCACCAGAACATCAGGATTAAGTCCCTTCTTTCTTAACATGTTACGCTGCAGCACACCAAAACGATGTTGTTCATCAATTACTACAAGTCCAAGCCTTTTGAATTCAATGTTCTCTTGAACCAATGTATGTGTTCCAATAATAATATCAGTAATTCCATTGCGTATATTTTCTGTAATCTCCGTACATGATTTCTGAGTGGTGCTGCCAATCAGTAAATCAATTTTTATACCGATTGGAGCCAACGCCTCTGCCATATAAATGTAATGTTGTTCTGCCAGTATTTCTGTCGGCACCATTATGGCTCCTTGATAACCATTTTCAATACTAATCAGCAACGCAGTAATTGCAACAATAGTTTTTCCTGATCCAACTTCGCCTTGGATTAGTCTGTTCATTTGTTTTTCAGATGTCATATCCCGATTTATTTCATCTATAACTCTATGCTGCGCATCAGTCAGCTTGAATGACAAGGTCTTGAGAAATTGCTCCAGCAGCCTTCCTTTATTTTGATGTTTTATACCAAGCTGAGGCTCTGAAATAGAGGCCCTTTTTAAAAGAATTCCTAATTGCAACAACAGAAATTCATCAAAAACAATTCTTCTATAAGCCAAGTCCTTATCCTTCCACGTCTTAGGGAAATGGATGTTTAAAAGAGAGCGCCTGGTATCTATCAGCTTGTGTCTAGCTTTAACGTCCTGCGGAAGCATATCATTTATCTGATCCAGGCAGTTATCCAGAGCATTTTTAATCATTCTCCTTATTCTCCGTTGCGATATGTTTTGCGTTAAAGGATAAAAAGGGACAATTCTTCCTGTATGAATTAGTTCTTCTGTTTCGCTCTCTTTGTCTTTGGAACGTAAAATTTCATAGGACTGGCTGGATATTTGTAATTCTCTGCCATATAGCTGAACCTTACCGCTTACAACAACCTCTATACCTATCTTGAACTGTTCTTCTAAAAACGGCTGATTAAACCATACAGCGTATATTATGCCTGTGCCATCATCAATGGCTACCTTGAGTATACTTAGTTTTTTCTTTAATTTCTGAACTCCGCTTGTCAGAACTTTTCCACTAACTGTGTGTTGCGCTCCAATACCGAGCTTTGCAATAGGAGAAAAATTACGCCTATCTTCATATCTCCGCGGGATATAATAAAGAAGGTCTTTGACTGTTTGGATACCAAGATGTTCAAAAAGCGCAACTCTTTTCGGACCAACGCCTTTCATATATTGGATAGAAGTATCCAGTTTAAGCATTAAGATACAATCATGTTTTGACAGGTTCTTTACTTGACTCTATATACTTCATTCGTAAATCGTATAGAATATTGTCCATTAATCTGGATTCCTCACTGGTAAGATTACCTTTTGTCTTTTCTTGGATCATTGCTATAGTGTCTATTGTGTACTTAGCTGCATCTAAATTCTTTTCTTCTTTCTTTGTAACGGGATTTGGATAGAGCCCCAGACTCATCATTGCCTGCATGCTGAGACTGGTTATAAACATCATAAAATTTACTTCTAACGGAGGCATCTTAAATTCTTCTTTCTTTTTATCCTCTACTACCTTTTCCTTCCAATCTTTATCTTCCTTTTTGATATTGAATTTTATATCTTTCTTTTTCTTTTCCTTGCCCATGGCATCCCTCTCTATGTTATATTATTTATTTATTTAAAAGAAACGATGGCTTATCCATCAGGTTATGCAGTTTTTTCTTAAACTGGTCTGCTGTGTCTGTTGCCTCGCTGACTAGGTTGCGCTTTTCGCCAGGATCATCCTTCAAATTATACAATTCATAGCTGCATTTATCTTTATTATTTGGATCGCTATTATATATAAACTTCCACTCAGGCGTTCTTATAGCATATACTTTTCTTTCATCGCTTTTCAGAATCTGCCAGCCACATGGCCGTGTTTCCAGATATGCCTCTTCATTAAAGTCCACCTGTTCCCCTTTTATAAAAGGCATAAGTGAATGTCCTTCTGTCTCTTTGGGCATCTCAAATCCCATAATATCAAACAGTGTCGGCATGACATCAATCAAAGAAACCTGGCTGTCAATCACCTTCCCTTTTGGAAGTGCTTTAGGATATCTTATTATTAGAGGAACTCTTACAACTTCATCATATAGAGTACCAGTAAGCGAACAGGACGCATGTCCTACAGAGCCTCTCTCACCTATTTCTTCCCCATGATCCGAGGTTATAACAACTATTGTATCATCCAGAAGATTCAAATCCTCCAGTTTCTTCACATAACCCTCTATTTCCTCATCCTGAGATCTTATTTCCCCATCATATAAAGCCATAATAGCAGGTACATCCTCTTCTGAGAGAGTTAACACTCCTGCGCTTCTCTCATGATCTGTTTTGTCCTTTTCCGAAACTGATTGTTCTTGTTCATGCCTGCTTAAAAGACCGGGTTTATGTATAATCATTGTTGACTTTACAATTTCAAGCTTTTGTTTCGTGGATTCGCTTATCTGATAACCACTTGGCATAAACATAGTGTCATAAGGTGGCTTTGGATTATATGGAAGATGAGTATAATAAGGAGCATACCACAGAAAAAACTTCTTGTTTTTATGCTCCTCAATGGTTTTATTCAGGTCTTTTATTTCCTTATCGTATCCGAACCTTCTGTATAAATGCGCATTGTATCCGGCTATTTCATATCCTTTTTCTCCAAGAATATTAAAAGGCGTCTTCCATGGTTTCCATAGCTCCCCCCATCTCTCCCATGTTGTCGGCCCATCAAGTCCATGAGTAAAAGGAGTTAATCCTGTGAACAAAGATGTCAGACCGGGCAAAGTATGCGAGGAGGTGCTCATTGTATTCTTAAAAAGCACTCCTTCGCTTGCCAGCTTGTCAAGAAAAGGGCTTGTTTCCTTCGGGTAACCGTAACAATGTAAATTATCAGCTCTGAAAGCGTCGGGTATAATAAATAATACATTCATTTTTTCTTCTCCTATAATTTAACTATGCAAAAGAACCTAGTCTAACTGCATAAATATTATACTTTTCTTTAGTCTTGTCAAGTTCCACTTTGACAAATTTTTTTATTTGGAGTAGGGCGACTAAACATGTTATACTCTAGGCTTGGATATTGAACTAGAGGAGAAACAATGGATACAACAGAAGGAAAGGTAGAACTGGTACACATAGAAGATGAAATGAGCCGGTCTTATATAGACTATGCTATGAGTGTCATTATTGGCCGCGCTTTACCTGATATCAGGGATGGACTGAAACCTGTTCATAGAAGAATTCTATACGCGATGCATGATCTGGGTATTTCAAGTAATAAATCCTATAAAAAGTCCGCCAGAATTGTTGGTGAGGTTCTAGGGAAATACCATCCGCACGGTGACACAGCTGTGTATGACACAATAACCAGAATGGTGCAGGATTTCTCATCCAGAGAACCATTAATAGATGGACAGGGCAATTTTGGCTCTATAGATGGTGATTCAGCGGCAGCTATGAGATATACAGAAGTGAGGATGTCCCGAATAAGCGAGGAGCTTCTTATAGATATTGAAAAAGAAACAGTGGATTTTGCGCCGAATTTTGATGAATCCCTTCAGGAACCTGTGGTGCTTCCTGCCAGTGTGCCAAACTTGCTGGTGAATGGTTCACAAGGGATTGCTGTTGGCATGGCTACAGACATCCCTCCACATAACCTTGGAGAGGTTATAGACGGAGTCGTAAGCATAATTGATAATCCAGATATCACAATTGATGAACTGATGCATACCATTAAAGGCCCTGACTTCCCAACAGGTGCCACTATATATGGGAAGAAAGCTATCAGAGATGCCTATCATACGGGAAGAGGACTAATTCAGGTTCGTGCAAAAGCAGAAATCGAGAATATGAAAGAAACTGACAGGGAGCAAATAATTATAACAGAAATCCCATATCAGGTGAATAAAGCAAATCTAATTACAACAATAGCGAATCTTGTGAGAGATCACAAGATAGAAGGAATAGCCGACCTGAGAGATGAATCCGATAAAGATGGATTAAGGGTTGTTGTTGAATTAAAGAGGGGAGAAATTGCACAGATAATAATTAATCAGCTTTATAAACATACTCAGATGCAGACCACATACGGCGCTATACTTCTTGCTATAGATAAAAACAGACCTAGGATTTTTAATCTACGAGAGATGTTAGATAAGTTTCTTCAGCATAGACAGGAAGTTGTGCGTAGAAGAACGCAATTTGATTTAAAAAAAGCAAAAGCTAAGGCACATATTCTGGAGGGATTAAAGGTTGCAATTGAACATCTTGATAAGGTTATAAAAATAATAAAATCCTCCAAAGATGCGGATTCAGCGCGTGAGAGCTTAATGCAAGAGTTCAAGCTTTCTGACCTGCAGGTACGAGCTATACTTGATATGCGTCTGCAGCGATTAACAGGATTGGAAAGAGACAAGATCCAGCAGGAGTATCTGGATACAATAAAGTTAATAAATCAACTTGAAGAGATTCTAGCAAGTGATAAGAAAATTATGGATATAATCAAAAAAGAAATGCTTGAAATTAAGGGAAAGTATGCAAATCCAAGGAGAACCCGGATTGTTGAACAAACAACAGAACTTGGCATGGAAGACTTGATAGCAGAAGAAGACATGGTTATAACAATAAGCCACGTTGGATATATAAAAAGGCTGCCTTTAACAACATACAGAAAACAGCATAGAGGCGGCAGGGGTGTTATGGGAGCAGGGACAAGGGAAGAGGATTTCATAGAATATGTATTTGTAGCATCCACACACGACTATATACTCTTTTTTACAGACAAAGGACAAGTTCACTGGGTAAAGGTTTACCAAATACCGCAGGCAGGCAGGCTCTCAAGAGGCAAGGCTATTGTTAATCTTTTGCGCATTGCTCCTGATGAGAAAGTTACAGCTTTTATCAGAGTTAGAGAGTTTGATGATAAACATAATCTGATAATGGCAACAGAGAGGGGTATTGCGAAGAAGACTAATCTCATTGCCTATAGCCATCCAAGAGCAGGCGGAATAAAAGGTATAAGACTGGATGAAGGAGACAGGTTGATTTCAGTAAGTCTCACTGATGGAGAAAAGGATGTTCTCTTGGCAACAAGAGATGGTAAAGCAATTAGGTTTTCGGAAAAAGCGGTAAGAACTGTTGGAAGGGTCTCAAGGGGTGTTCGGGGCATAAGATTGAAGAAAGGAGATATTATCATTGGAATGGAAGTTGTTGAGGATGAGTCAACAGTTGTTGTTGTTACAGCTAATGGATATGGAAAACGCACGCGCTTCTCAGAGTACAGGTCCCAGGGACGCGGGGGTATCGGAGTTATTAGTATCCAGACTGATTCAAGAAATGGACTGGTTGAAGGATTAAGAACAGTTGCAGATGCTGATGAATTAATAGTTATTACAGCTAAGGGTGTAATAATACGCCAGCCTGTTAAAGAAATAAGGGTTATCAAGCGCAATACAAAAGGTACTAAGCTGATCCGTCTTGACAAAGGAGACCGTGTAGTAAGTATTGCAAAGGTTGCTGTTGAGGAAGAGGAAAATGAAGTAAAAGAAAAAAAGACATCAAAGAAACCTAAAACTGGCAAGCAAGTTAAGAAGAAAAAGAAGCAAAGGCTTGAAGCATAGGAATGAAATTTAGAATTGCAAGAGATGGTATATCAATAATAGTTTTTTTTATATTAATTACAATTTTCAGCGCTTTCTTTCATATATACATTAGTGTTATTTTTCTCGTCTTACTTAGTTTTTGTGTTTTTTTCTTCAGGGATCCTGAAAGAGAGATTACAAAAGGAGAAAATATAGTGCTTGCGCCAGCTGATGGTAAAGTAGTGGCGATTGAACAGATTCAGGACAGTAAAATATCCGATGAACCAGTTTACAGAATCTCTATCTTCCTCTCGATTTTTGACACGCATATCAATCGTGCGCCAGTTGATGGAGAGATAGTGTATCTTGAATATTCAAGAGGAAGGTTTCTTGACGCTAGAAATCCCAAGGCATCAGAGGTGAATGAGAATAATTTTATGGTGCTTTCGCATAAAGGAGCTAAAATTGCTCTAAGACAAATAGCAGGGAAAATTGCGCGCCGTGTTGTATGTAAATGCAATAAGGGTGATAAGTTAAAAATCGGCGAACGCATAGGAATGATAAAATTTGGCTCAAGAACAGACTTGTTCATTCCTATAAATACGGAGATAAAAGTAGAAATCAGTGATATGGTCAAGGCAGGAATAACTATTATGGGGAAATTTTCGTGAGAAAAATTCAATTGCTGCCAAGTCTTCTTACAACTGCTAATCTAGTGTGTGGATTTTTATCAATAATCTTCTCTATGCAGGGAAATTTTATTATTGCAGGATGGTTAATTATTATTGCTATTGTATTTGACGGGCTTGATGGTGAGGTTTCGCGTTTAACAAAAACAAGCAGCGCTTTTGGATTGCAATATGACTCTCTTGCTGATCTTATATCCTTTGCTGTTGCCCCAGCTGTGCTTGTATATAAATCTTTTTTTGGAGTTCCTACGCGTTTGGCTTTATCCCTTATTACACTGTATATAGTTTGCGGAGCTCTGAGGCTAGCCAGATTTAATGTTCAAATAGTAAAAACAAAGGATAAGTTTTTTGTAGGGCTACCTATTCCAGCTGCTGCAGCAATAGTCACAACCTCTACAGTAGCCTTTCATGACTACATTATTCAATTCCCTGCACTCAGATTTTTCCCAATATTCATGGTAGTTATTGCATATTTAATGGTGAGCAAGGTTAGATATCCCAGTCTGAAAGAAATTGAGAGGAAAAGGCCATTTCATTACCTGGTTGCCATACTCTTGATTCTTGCTTTAGTAGTTCTACGTTCAGACTTTTTTATGTTTGCAATAACATTTGCTTACGTACTTTCAGGACTTACAAGAATGCTCAGACCGTTAAGAAAATTTTTTGCACCCAAAAACCGAGTCTCTCAAGAGTCTGAGAAAAGACTTTCTTAGAAAGCTTCAAAATGAGTTAGTTTTATGTACTATCCAACAAAAAAAGAGTTTATTAAAAAAACAAAAACAGGAAATCTCATTCCTGTTTACAAAGAGATTATAGCTGATACACAAACCCCAGTATCAGCATATAAACAAATTGCACATGGGGATAAATTTTCATTTCTTCTGGAGAGTGTTGAAAGAGGAGAACAACTTGGCAGATACTCATTTATTGGGACTAATCCTGAGATAGTCTTTAAATGTAAAAACAACAAAGGAAGCCTACTTTATAAGCATAAAGAAAAACAAGTTTCTCTTTCAGATGGGCCTTTTCCATTTCTCAGACATATGATGAATAAATACAGATTTGTAATCAATGATTCCCTGCCCCCATTTTGTGGCGGAGCAGTAGGATATTTTAGCTATGATGTTATTAGATTTATAGAGAAATTATCAATACATACAACTGATGATCTCAACCTGCCAGATTGTGTGCTGATGTTTACAGACACTATAGTAATTTTTGACCATCTTTTACATAAGATGAAGATAGTATCGAATGTACACTTAAATGATAAGACGGATCCGTCTAAAGCGTACAATCAAGCTATACAAAAGATTGATAGGATAATAGAGAAATTGAACATGTCTATGCCTATGCAGAAACATAGAAATAAAAATCCAAAGGGGAAATATAAGCTAAAATCTAACCTCACAAAGAATCAATTCACAAAGATTGTAAAGAAAGCCAAGGAATATATTAAAGCAGGAGATATCATTCAGACTGTGCTTTCACAACGGCTGAGAACCAAGATAAATGTAGACTCGTTTGATATATATCGAGCTCTTCGAATAATAAATCCATCTCCATATATGTATTATCTTAAGCTTGACAGTTTTGAAATAGCAGGATCGTCTCCTGAGACTTTGGTTAAGGTAGAAAATAAAACTGTAAAAGAACGCCCAATAGCTGGTACAAGACCCAGAGGAAAAACAGAGATTGAAGATAAGGAACTTGTCAAGGAATTACTCTCTGATCCAAAAGAACTCTCAGAGCACGTAATGCTTGTTGACCTTTCACGAAACGATGTTGGCCGCGTTTGCAAATACGGCACAGTCAAAGTTGGAGAACTGATGAGTATAGAAAAGTACTCTCATGTTATGCATATAGTCTCAGATGTTCAAGGGAAAATCAAACCTGATTTAGACAGCGTAGATGTTCTCAAGGCTTGCTTTCCTGCAGGGACAGTCTCCGGTGCTCCAAAGATAAGAGCTATGGAACTTATTGAGGAGTTCGAACCTACAAGACGTGGCCCTTATGCAGGAGCAGTGGGGTATTTGAGTTTTTCAGGAGATATGGACACATGCATAATAATAAGAACGGCAATCATTAAAAACAATACAGCTTATCTTCAAGCTGGAGCAGGTATTGTTGCAGATTCAGTACCAGAGAAAGAATATAATGAAACATTGAATAAGGCAAAGGTGCTTATAAAAGCAATAAAGCTTGCTGAGGAGGGTTTAATTTGATTCTTATAATAGATAATTATGACTCCTTTACATTTAATCTAGTTCAGTATTTCGGTGAGCTTGGCGCTGACATGGAGATTTACAGAAATGACAAAATAACACTAAATCAAATAAAAAATAAAAAAAATCTAAAAAAGATAGTCATCTCTCCAGGTCCATGCACACCAAAAGAAGCAGGCATTTCTAAAGAGGTCATCAAATCATTTTACAAGAAAATTCCAATACTCGGCGTATGTCTGGGGCACCAGTGCATTGGGGAAGTCTTTGAAGCGAAAATAGTCAGGGCTAAAAGACTTATGCATGGAAAAACTTCTATGATTCATCATGACAGTAACACAATATTTAAAAATATTTCTAATCCATTCGAAGCTACGCGATATCACTCTCTTGAAATAGAGAAAGAATCTCTCCCTGCCTGCTTCCAGATATCTGCATGGACTGATCAAAACGAAATAATGGGAATCAGGCATAAAAAATACCCGGTCGAAGGCGTTCAGTTCCACCCGGAATCAATCCTCACTAAGGAAGGCAAAAAAATACTTGGCAACTTTTTAAAGCTGAAATAGGAGACTATTATGATTAAAGAAATAATTCAGAAGGTTGTAGAAGGGTGCGATCTTACAGAAGATGAGGCGCGGGGAATAATGGAAGAAATTATGGACGGCAAAGCAACTGCTTCTCAAATAGCATCTTTTATAACAGCACTCAGAATGAAGGGCGAAACTGTGGATGAAATTACTGGCTGCGCAAAGGTGATGAGAGAAAAAGCGGAAAGAATTCATATCAAGCATGGGTTAGATGTAGTTGATACGTGCGGAACTGGCGGAGATAAAGCTAATACGTTTAATGTTTCTACAGCAACAGCAATTGTGGCTGCAGGGGGTGGACTTATTGTTGCAAAACACGGCAACAGATCTGTATCCAGCAAATGCGGAAGTGCGGATGTAATAAAAGAGCTTGGAATAAACATAGATATCCCTCCAAACAGGGTTGAAGAATGCATCAATAATATAGGCATAGGATTCTTGTTTGCGCCACTCTTTCATAAAGCTATGAAATATGCAATTGGCCCTAGAAGGGAAATAGGAATAAGAACAATTTTCAATATTTTAGGGCCACTTACTAATCCGGCTAATGCGACATCTCAGGTTTTGGGGGTTTATAATCCCAATTTAACAGACAAATTAGCAAATGTTCTCAAGAATATGGGGTCAAAAAGTGCGTTTGTTGTACATGGCGAAGGAGGTTTTGATGAGATAAGCATTACAGGGAAGACAAGAATCAGCGAGCTTAAAAATGGAGAGATAAAAACATATTATATACATCCTAGAGATTTTGGTATGTCTATTGGAAAAGAAGAGGATATTAGGGGCGGCGATGCAGCTGAAAACGCAAAAATCATTATAAAAATACTAAAGGGTGAAAAAGGGGCAAGGAGAGATATCGTTGTTCTGAATTCTGCTCATATCTTTGTAGCAACAGGAAAAGCCAAAGATATAAGAGAAGGCATAACATTAGCTGAGAAATCTATAGATTCAGGAGCGGCACTCAATAAACTTAATGCATTAAGAGAAGAGACGAACAAGAATTTCTAATTTTCAATTTCCAATTATTAATCAATTTAAAATTCTTTAATTTTTAATTATGAATTCTAAGATAGAAAGAAACGATTTAACCGAAGGTAGTATTTCTAAGAGTATTTGGAACTTAGCTGTTCCTATTATGATTAGTGTGGTATTGCAGAATGCGTTTAATATTGTGGATATGATTTTTGTTGGCAGATTAGGTCCAGAAGCTATCGCTGCAGTAGCTATGGGAGGAATCTTCTTTGGAATAATTATGATTGCTTTAATAGGTATATCTATTGGGACAACGGCTATGGTAGCCAGAGCAATTGGGGCAAAGGATATTAAAGAGGCGGAAGACGTTGCTGTTCAATCACTTTTTATGGGTATTATCGGTTCTGTTGTTTTTGGTATTTCTGGCTATTTTCTGGCAAAACCTATGCTTAGCTTGTTTGGTGCAAGTGGAGAGGTGATTTCTTTAGGGGAATCTTATATCAAGATATTGTCTCTTGGTTCAATCACTATGTTTCTTTTATTTTTGATTAGCGCTATCCTTCGTGGAGCAGGGGATGCCTTTTTGCCTATGAAATTTTTGTTACTTTCTACAGGATTGAATATTATTTTAGATCCATTATTAATATTTGGAATGTTTGGGTTTCCTGCTTTGGGAGTTAAAGGTTCTGCCTTGGCTACTGTTATAGCCAGAGGAACAGGTATGATATGGGGACTATGTGCGATTTTTAAGGGGCACTCTATTATCCATTTAAAAATAAAGGAATCAAGATTGAGACTCTCTATTATGCTTCGGATGATTCGTACCGGTATTTTCGCATCCTTGCAGATGTCTGCAAGAAACATATCGGGTTTGATCCTAATGCGTATTGTAGCTGTATTCGGCACTTTTGCTATAGCTGCTTATGGTATTGGGATGAGAGTATTAATGTTGGTAATGATGCCTGGCTTTGCATTTGCTCAATGCGCTACAACATTAGTTGGACAGAATTTAGGAGCAAGTAGACCAAAAAGGGCTGAAAAAAGCGCATGGTTGTCAACAGGCTTTTTTGGAATTATAGCTATAATATTCACAATAATATTTGCTATATTTGCTAAGGAAATAATCACCATTTTTAATACCCATCCCGAAGTTATTAGGATAGGGGCCTTATATTTACGCTTTTTATCTTTTACATTTATCTTTATGGCATCCTCTATAGTCCTTGGGAGAGCATTTATGGGTGCAGGCGATACTTTATCCCCGCTTATAATTACAAGCATCTCTCTTTTTGGATTCCAGATACCACTGGCATTTTTATTATCAAAAAATTTAAATATGAATACTAATGGTATATGGCTGGCAATTGCCATCTCAAGTGTAGTTCAAGGAGTAGTAATGGCTGGCTGGTTTAAAAAAGGTGCGTGGAAGCATAAAAAAATAGCTTGACTTTTATTTTTTTATTGTTATCATGCAAAAAGTTAGTAGGACAAGGAAAGTGGTATTGAGGCGATAGTCTCTCATGTTCTGTCCTCGGATAAACAAAAGAAGGAGTTCGAAAGATGGCTAAAGGCAAGGTAAAGTGGTTTAATGACGCAAAAGGTTACGGGTTCATCACCCCAGACGATGGAAGTGATGACTGTTTTGTGCATCATTCCGCTATTGAGGGCGCAGGATTTAAGTCCTTGGCTGAAAACGATGCTGTAGAGTTCGACATAGAGAAAGACGATAAAGGTCGTAACAGAGCTGGAAACGTAAAAAAGCTATAAAAATATTTTTATAGACTAAGTCGTAAATCCAATAGATAAACCCGTTCAATTAAAGAAGTTAGTTGGGCGGGTTTTCTTTTTTTGATTTTCTATCTAATTTACATTATAATCTTTAAAATCCATGCTTGAGGATTCAATATAAAATTAGTTGAATGGGGGAAAGAAAATGTTTTATAAAAATGTAGAGTTCTATAATGTAGCAGAGATAATTGAACAGGAAGGAGAAAAATGCTTTACCAGAATTCCTGATAAACTCAGGGTTACTTTAAATGAAGGCGCTAAATTAAGGGCTCTTTTCACTGCTGGTTGTGAGATAAGATTTAATCTAAAATCAGAGACAGGAAAGATTGTTTTGAAAACTGAATCTGAGTCACATCTTGCAGAGGTTTATCAGGGAGTGTTTAAGGCTGTATCACATATCATCAGTCCTGAACCAACAGAGATTCCTATTTCTCTCCCGGGCAATATGGAACTTCTGAATAAAATTACCAAAGAGAAAAAGTTCCCTTTTGATTCCTATCTTACCAGAGTAGTTCTACCTTACCTTGCTCCTACGAATATGGTAAAGATTGAAGGAGATTTTGCTTTACCCACAAAAAAACAAACTCCTAAAACAAAGTATCTTGCCTATGGTTCTTCAATCACTCATGGATCCAGGGCTTCCAGACCCACTGGAACTTATGCTATGAGAACTGCGCAACTTCTAGGGGTTGATTTAATTAATTTGGGATTTGGTGGAGGAGCGCATTGCGAAAGCCAGATGGCAGATTACATTACTGAAAGAAATGACTGGGATTTTGCAACTTTGGAGTTGGGAATTAATATGGTGGGGAGTTTTGAAACAAAAGAATTTAAGAAAAGGGCGGAATATTTTATTAAGAAAGTTGCTACTACTCATTCTGACAAGTGGATTTTCTGCATAGACATTTTTACTTTTTATGCTGACTTTGAACCTGCTTCAACCAAGCAGGATGAATTTAGAAGAATAGTTAAAGAGACGGTTGAAAAATTAAATATGCCTAAACTTATTCACATTGACGGAAGAGAAATTTTAAAAAATTCTTCTGGGCTGATGATCGATCTTGTTCACCCTTCACCAGAGGGAATGGATGAGATGGCAAAAAATCTTACTCAATACATCAGGCAGTTTGTAAAAAAGCCTATTTAATTCAATATGATACTCGATAAGATAGTTGAGAATAAAATGCAGGAAGTTAAGAACAGAAAAATAGAAGAACCTGTTATTGTGCTTAAGGGAAAAATCGATACTTCTGATAAACCCAGAGATTTTGTATCAGGTATTTCAAAACAAGGGAAAATGAATCTTATTGCTGAAATTAAGAAAGCATCTCCTTCCGCAGGAGTCATAAAAGAAGATTTTTCTGTAGAGAAAATTGCCAAAACCTATAAAATGGCAAAAGTAGATGCAATTTCTGTTTTAACGGATAAAAAGTTCTTTCAGGGAGAGATAAAATACCTAAGTACGGCTAAAAATGTGATTGATGTCCCAATTTTGAGAAAAGATTTTATTGTAGATGAGTATCAAATATATGAGTCAAGAGCATATAAAGCGGATGCAATTCTCCTAATAGTCCGAATACTTGAGAGATCGCAGCTTGCAGATTATCTTGCTATGGCCAAGGAACTTGGAATGGCTGCGCTTGTTGAAGTTCATTCTGAAAGAGAACTTGAGCAGGCTTTATCCTGCAATGCAGAAATAATAGGAATAAATAACCGTGACCTTGATACTCTGGAGGTTGATATTGAAACAAGTCTCAGAATAAAAGGAGAAGTTCCTGAGAATAAGATTGTTGTAAGTGAAAGCGGGATAAAAACAAGAAATAATGTCGAAAAACTTTATAAATGTGGTATACATGCTATACTCGTCGGAGAGATATTGATGAGAAGCGATAACATAGAATCTGAAGTAAGGAAATTAATTGGTAAAGAGTCATGAAATTACCTGATAAGCATGGTCGCTTTGGAGAGTTTGGCGGTAGATTTGTGCCTGAAACTGTTATGCCTGCACTCTTGGAACTTGAAAAAGCCTATTTATCTGCAAAAAAAGACAAAAGCTTCCAAAAAGAATTAAACTACTACTTGCGTGAATATGCAGGGAGGCCTTCACCTCTATATTTTGCCCAAAGGCTTACCAAAAGACTTGGAGGTGCAAAGATATACCTTAAAAGAGAGGACTTGCTACATACAGGGGCGCATAAGATTAATAATACTCTGGGACAAGTACTACTTGCCGTAAAAATGGGGAAAAAGAGAATTATCGCAGAAACTGGCGCAGGACAACATGGGGTTGCAACAGCAACTGCTGCGAGTATGTTCGGGTTGGAATGTGAAGTGTTTATGGGTACAGAAGATATCCAGAGACAGGCTTTGAACGTCTTCAAAATGAAGCTCCTTGGAGCAAAAGTTACGCCTGTAACCTCTGGAAGCAGGACGCTCAAAGATGCTACAAATCAGGCAATTAGAGATTGGGTTACAAATGTCAGGACCACACACTATATTATTGGCTCCGTTGTAGGTCCCCATCCATATCCAATGATTGTGAGGGATTTTCAAACAATTATTGGTAAAGAGACCAGAAAACAAATTCTCAGGATTGAGAAAAAATTACCTGACTACATTGTAGCATGTGTTGGTGGAGGAAGTAATTCCATAGGGATTTTCTATCAATTTATACCCGACAAGGAAGTTTTTCTTATTGGTGTGGAAGCTGCAGGGCTTGGCATTAAAACAGGTAAACATGCTGTAACACTGGGAAAAGGAACAGTAGGCACGCTTCATGGAAGTATGAGTTATCTCTTACAAGATGGTAACGGACAGATAAAAATAGCACATTCAATTTCTGCAGGGCTTGATTATCCGGGAGTTGGCCCAGAACACAGCTTTTTGAAAAAAACAGGCAGAGCTGAATATCATTCCATTACAGATAAAGAGGCTCTGGAGGGATTCAAGCTGCTTTGCAGGACAGAGGGGATTATTCCTGCGCTGGAGAGTGCTCATGCAATTGCTTATGTTAAAAAACTTGCACCTAAACTAAAGAAAAACAAGATAATTATAATTTGTCTTTCCGGTAGAGGAGATAAAGATGCAAACACAGTAGCAAAGGTGCTGGGGGTAAAATTGTGAACAAAATAGAAAAGGTATTTCTTAATCTGTCCAGAACAAATACAGCGGCTTTCATTCCTTTTATAACCGCGGGTGATCCAAGCATTGCTATAACAGAGAAACTGGTTTTCGCATTTAAGAAAGCCGGAGCAGATATTATTGAGCTTGGCGTTCCCTTTTCAGATCCACTTGCAGATGGCCCTACAATACAACAGGCTTCTGAAAGAGCACTTAAAAATGGAGTTTCTCTCCGAATCGTGATAACCCTTGTCAGAAACATTAGAAAGAAAAGCAGTATTCCTATTATCTTGATGGGATACTATAATCCAATATTCAGATATGGAATTGACAATTTTGTAAAAGACTCTATAAAAGCTGGTATTGACGGAGTTATTGTCCCTGATCTTCCCCCAGAAGAAGCTTTTCCAATCTATAATAAAACGAAAAATTCTTCTCTTGCTATAATACTCCTTGCCGCTCCTACAAGTACAGATGATAGAATTAAACATATTGCCAGAATGACAGAAGGATTTATTTATTATGTGTCCCTTACTGGCGTAACCGGAGCTAGGGGCATGTTGTCAAAAACAATTAAACAGAATGTGTTAAGGATTAAAAAGCTCACATCAAAGCCAGTTTCCGTTGGCTTCGGAATCTCTACGCCAGAGCAAGCAAAAGAAGTTGCATCATATGCTGATGGAGTGATTATAGGAAGTGCAATAGTTAAGTTAATTGAACAAAACCTCAATAAGCCAAACCTCCTTAGTGAAATTACCTCTTATGTCAAACAAATGGTAAATGCAACAAAGGGAGAAAGGTGAAGATTACAGGTTGAAATGTCTGCGGAAATTATTACTGTTGGAACAGAGCTGCTTACAGGTAGCACTATCAACACAAATGCATCATACCTTGCAGAAAAACTTACCTCACTGGGTATAGAAACTTGTTTCCAGACATCTGTTGGAGATAACTATCCTCATCTGGAATCAGTGCTTTCTGAAGCAATTAAACGATCAGAAGTAATTATTGTTACCGGAGGGTTAGGGCCAACTGTAGACGATATAACTAAACAAGCTGTCTCTGGTGTTCTGAAAACCCGCCTGATATTGGAAACCAGCATTCTCTCAAAAATAGAACGGTTCTTTAAGGATAGAAAAAAGGAAATACCCTCTAACAATTACAATCAAGCTCTTATTATCAGAGGATCTATGATTATTAATAATGAAACAGGAACAGCTCCTGGCTTAATTATTGAAAGAGACAAAAATACCATCATTCTACTTCCTGGTGTTCCAAGAGAATTAAAACAAATGTTTGAACACACTGTTTCTAAATATCTTAAAAAAAAATACAGTAAAAATCTTGTCATTAAATCTCGGACATTAAGAACCTTTGGTCTTGGAGAATCGGATATTGATGAAAAAATTACACATATTACAGAAAAATATTCAAATCCATGTATTGCATTCCTGGCCCATACTACGGAAGTGGATATAAAAATAACTGCAAAGGCTGGCAATCAGGGTATTGCTGATTCCTTGATAGCAGATGTGGAAACTCAGATAAGAGATTGCCTTGGAGACTGTGTGTTTGGCGCAGAGGATGAAACAATGGGGAAAATTGTTGGAGCTATTTTAACGCTGCGAAATAAAACAATTGCTGTTGCTGAATCATGCACTGGAGGGTTGATATCTAATCTCCTAACAAATGTCTCTGGAAGTTCAGCATATTTCATTGAATCTATTATCGCTTATAGTAATGAAGCAAAAATCAGATTGTTACATGTTTCTTTACACACAATTGAAGAATTCGGAGCGGTAAGCTCCCAGACAGCAAGCGCTATGGCAAAAGGGATAAAGGAACTTTCAGGTACTGATTACGGTCTTTCAGTAACAGGAATAGCCGGACCAACAGGCGGAACTTCACAGAAACCAGTAGGCTTGGTTTATATCGGGCTTGCGCATCAGAACGGAGTAGATACCTCAGAACACAAGTTTTTTGGAACCAGAGACATTATTAAACAAAAAGCTGCACAGACCGCATTAGACATACTAAGAAGACATCTCATAAATCAGGCATAGAATAGGACATTTCTAGTTTGGTTTGACAGGTTTCCCATAATCTATCTGGATTTCTCTTGACAACTTTTTTCTAATGTTGTAAACTTTAGTACAGAACGTAAGAAAAGGATGTATAATGGGATCAACTAAATTGCAAAAGATTTCCCTTGCTGAACATAACAAAAATATAATTTTGAATCTTATAAAAAGCAAAGGTCCTGTCTCAAAAGCAGATATTGTTAGAATTACAAAGGTTAGGCCAGCAACAGTTATAAGTATAATCAATTCATTAATGGAAGAAAATTTTGTTCATGAGGAGGGTCTAGGAGAATCCAGTGGAGGAAGAAAGCCAGTACTCTTAAAATTAAATCCCAAAGCTAAATATGTGTTAGGAATTTATATAAGATATGATGAAATTTTAGGTGCATTAGTTGACCTAGAAGGTAATATTGAAGAAAAATTGGAAGTCAAAAATGCTTTTAGCAAAGATAAGAATTTCTTCATTAAAGAGTTAACAAAACTAATTGATAGATTACTAAAAGAGATTTCTATTAATAAGAAAAATGTTTTGGGAATAGGAATAGCGATTCCCGGATTAGTTGATAATGCTGCCGGTGAATGGAGCTTTTCCATATGTAAAGCATGGTGCAGGGATATCCCTCTTGGACAGATATTAGAAGACGAATTCAATATTCAGGTTAAAATAGAAAATGATACAAGATGCCTTGCCTTAGCAGAAAAATGGTTTGGAAGAGCAAGGAACATAAAAGATTTTTTATTTGTTGATACAGGAGAAGGAGTATCTTTGGGTATCATATTAAACAACCAGCTATATTCTGGAACAGGTTATAGTGCAGGAGAACTTGGACATACTACAATAGATATAAAAGGCCCCTTGTGCAAGTGTGGTAATTATGGATGTCTGGAAGCAATGGCTTCTGATGATGCAATGATTAGCAAAATAACAGAACTTATAAACAAAGGGGTTAGTACATCTCTAAAAGATGTTAGGGATATTGATATAACACCTGAAGCAATAATAGAACACGCTAAAAGAGGTGATAAATTATGTTCTCAGATCCTTGAAGAAATCTCTACTAATTTAGGAATAGGTATTGCAAACATTGTTAACATATTTAATCCTAAAGTTATAATTATTGGTGGTAGACTTGCAGAAGCAGGAGATATAGCTTTGGGTACTGTGAAAAGAACAGTTAGAAACAGATCTCTTCAGAAACCGGCACAAGACGTTGAAGTCTATTTGTCAAACTTTAAAAATATTAAGGGGGCTCAAGGTGCAGCGACCCTCATTTTACAGGGTTTATTTAATACACCATAATTTTTTGGCAGGTTAACTACGAAGCGTACGGAACAAAGGGGAATCGAAAATGCAGTGGAAAGAATATCCTAAATCAAGACAGATGTATGAAGATGCACAAAAGATTTTTGCTATGGGTGTGGGCTCACAAGTTCAGAGTTTTGCAAGACCGCATCCATTGTATATGAGGCATGGTTCGGGAAGTAAACTTTATGATGTAGACGATAAAGAATATATTGATTATCTTCTCAATTATGGTCCGTTAATTCTGGGACATTGCCCAAAAGTACTCAATGATGCTATAAAGACACAGTTAGATAAAGGCACGGCATTTGGAGAACCGCATCCCTTACAAATAGAAGTCTCCAAATTACTTATTGAGATCATCCCATCCTTTGAAATGGTGAATTTTAACAACACTGGTTCAGAAGCAGTCCAGGCAGCATTACGTCTGGCACGTGCTTATACTGGACGAGAGAAATTTATTAAGTTTGAAGGTCACTATCATGGTTGGATGGACAATATCTTTCTTAGTTTCCATCCGGATGAAAACGAAGATTTCGGAACGCGTGAGAATCCAAAGCCCGTTATACACAATTATTCAAAGGGAGTTCCAAAAAGTGTACTTGATGATGTAGTCATTCTACCATGGAATAACCCGGAATATGTAAAAAAAGCTCTCGAGATGCACAATGGTAAAATAGCAGCTATTCTTACCGAACCAATTATGAGTAATTGTGGTGTTATTATGCCTCGTCCAGGTTATCTGGAAGGATTGAGAAAACTTGCAACAGAATATGATGTAATGCTTATATTTGATGAAACTATTACAGGAATTAGAACAGCTTTGGGTGGTGCACAGGAACTCTTGGGTGTTACACCTGATATTTCACTCGGTTACAAGGCACTTGGTGGAGGATTTCCGATTTTTGCTTACGGTGCAAGCAAGGAGATTATGAAGCCAGTCTCTGAACGTCTTGTAGTTCATGCAGGTACATTCAATGGCAACGCTATAGGCTGTATAGCAGCAAAGACCGTGCTGAATGAGTTAAAGCGCGATAACTGTGCAATCATCAGACGTATTAATGAGATGGGAAGATACATGATGGCAGAGATAACCAAATTGGCAAAGAAACACAATCAAACAGTGCGTATTCAAGGACCTGGTGCAGTTTTCTGTGTATCTTTTCATGAACAAGAGATATGGGATATGCGAGATGCTTTCCGGGATACAGGCGAAAAATATCTTATGTTCAGAGAACTACTTCTCGATAGAGGTGTTCATATATTTCCAACGGAGAAAGGGTTATGGTACTTATCAGCAGCTCATACTGACGAGGATGTTGAGAGAACCCTGCGTGTTGTAGACGACGTATTCACAGTAATGAAAGGTATTTGATCATGAAAACAAAAAGGGTTCGCTTGGGTGTTATTGGAACAGGTATCTGGGGGAGAATGCACATACGTGCTTATATGCAGCATCCATCTGCAGACCTAGTCGCAGTTTGTGATTTAGATGAAGAACGTGCACAAGACGCAGTGAAAAAATTCAATATCCCCAGATATTACACCAGAGTGGAAAATATGCTCGAGGAAGATTTAGATGGTGTCTCTATTGCTACTCCAGATACGTCTCATGCAGATATTGCAATCAAAGCAGCAGAAAGAGGAATACATATTCTGGTTGAGAAACCACTTGCAACGACAGTTGGGGAATGCAAGCGTATGATACAAGCAGCCTCAGCGGCTAATGTATATTTGATGATTGACTGGCATAATCGTTGGAATCCTCCATTCTATTATGCATGGTGTGCAATTCGCAATAATGAACTGGGCGATATCAGCTATATCTATTACCGGCTGAGTGATACAATCTACGTTCCGACAAAAATGCTACCATGGGCAGGGAAATCATCTGTGATGTTATTCCTCGGCAGTCATGCTCTGGATACTACTTGCTGGCTTATGGGAAATAGTCCTGTACGTGTGTATTGCCAGCGCAAGGAAGGCATACTTACAGGCATGGGTATTTCTACAGCTGATATGTATATTACAATGCTTGACTTTGCAAACGGCGCAACGGCAGTTGTTGAAAATAGCTGGGTACTGCCACAGTCTTCACCATCCTTGATTGACCACAAATGTGAAATTATTGGCTCCAAAGGAGTCATTAATCTAGATCCAACACATAATCGTGCGTTTGCCAAATATACGCCCAAAACCCCTCACGGGTTTCCGGATGTTTCGTTCCCAGATATGTTTATTACACCAGAGATCCATGAACGTCAGCTCGGATTTGCTGTGGAAAGCATCTATCATTTTGTGGAATGTATCCGCGATGGAAAAAAGCCGCTGACTAGTGGTGAAGATGGGCTGCTAAATACCTGCTTAATCTTAGCTTGCGAAGAATCAGCACGTTCAGGTAAACCAGTGGAATTAAAGAGTAATTGAAAGGAGAAAAAAAGGTGAAAGCAGCAGTGTTAGAAACAATAAGAAAAATAATAGTTAAGGATATTCCTGTTCCCAAGCCGAAGGATAACGAGGTATTGATCAAGGTAAAAGTCTGCGGTATTTGCGGTACTGATATGAAGTTATATGACGGACAGTACACAGCTAAAATGCCTGTTGTCCTGGGACATGAATATTCCGGAGAGATTGTTGAAGCAGGTAAAGAGGTTAGGAATTTCAAGGTTGGAGACAGGGTTGTCAGTGATCCAAATGAAAGCTGTGGAGCGTGTTATTGGTGCAGGAATTCCCAACCCTGTTTTTGCAACAATCTTGCAGCTTACGGTGTATTGCGCGATGGCGGGTTTGCGGAATATGCTACAGCAGGAGAAAAAGGTGTTTATAAGATTCCTGATGATCTTGATTTTGAATCAGCTGCATTTACTGAGCCTCTCTCGTGTGTAGTTCATGGAGTAGACAGGATTGACTACAGACCGGGAGATGATGTGGTTATAATAGGCGGAGGGCCAATGGGACAAATTCACTTGCAATTTGCCCTGCATTCTGGAGCCGGTAAAGTAATACTTATAGAACCAGAGGATTCGAGAATTCAGATGGCTAAAAGGTTTGGTGCAAAACACGTTATCAATCCCGAAACTGAAGATGTTAAGAAAACTGTATTAGATTTAACAGAAGGCTTGGGTGCTGATGTAGTTGTTGAAGTAGTTGGTCATACTTCAACAATTGAGCAGGCACTTGATTTAGCAAAAAGAGGAGGAAGAATACTTATATTTGGTTTTGCACCAGAGGGAGAAAAAGCAAGTTTTGTCCCTTTTGATATTCTTTCAAAAGAATTAACAATTATGGGCTCGTGGGTTAATCCATACACATATTCTCGTGCATTAGATATTCTCGCATCAGGCAAGATAGATGTAAAACCGTTAATAAGTGCACGAATCAAATTGGATAATATCATGGACGGATTTAATATGATGATAGAAAAACCAGAGGGTTTTATGAAGGCATTGGTAGAGATATGAAAATCATAGATATAACAGGCACAATTAAAAATGGGATATGGTCATATGGTGCGCCTCTTCCTGAAGTAGAAATCAAGGAAGTATCTAATTTGAGTGATGACGGAGACAGCAGTTTTAGTATGCTTTTAGGTTCAATCTCAGGAACATATTTAGAAACTGGAGCACACAGATTAGCTAATCAACCGAGTTTAATTGAAATCCCTCTAACGAGAATGATGACAGAGGCTATTGTGTTTAAATTAAAAGACAAGAATCCTCTTGAGCATATTACATTAGATGAACTTGTTTCTTTGGATATCCCTCTTGAGAAAAACAAAGCTTTAATTATAAGAACTGGCTGGGACAGAATGTGGGATCATAAAGATTTTGTGGAAAAAAGTCCTCATTTTACAAAGGAAGCAATAGAATGGTTGCTTGATAAAAACCCTTCAATCATTGGCGGAGATATTCCGTGTTTTGATGATCCGCAGAATTCTGAAGGATTGGTTAACATGCTTTTTGGAAAAGGGGCATTAATTCTGGCTCCATTAGTGAACCTCGATAAGATTACAAAGCCTCAAGTAAAATTAATTGCAGTGCCGCCCAAGATAGAAAAGATATGTGCCTGTCCTTGCAGGGTAATTATAATAGAAAAATAAGGAAAAGATAGAATGACTATTAGAGAGCGAATTATAAAAAGTCTCCATGGTGAGATGGCAGATATAGTTCCTTTTACTGTATACGCAGGGGATATTCCTCAAGGAGAGACAGAACGGGAACTTCGCAATGCTGGTTTAGGGTTTCTCAGGAGAGTTCCAATATATAAATCTTACATGGATAAAGTGAAAATTTGTAAAGAAGAATACTGGGAGAATGGGAAGCAGCTTATCCGAAAATTCATTCATACTCCTGTTGGAGAAGTAGAGGAAAGATTACGCACAGGCGGAGGATTTGGTACAAAACTTCGCTTTGAATTCTATATTAAAAAAGCAGAGGATTATAAGATAGTTGAATTCATGATTCAAAATACCTTTTATAAGCCAAACTACGAAGAGTTCTTAGAAATAGAAAAAGATATGGGAGAGGATGGTTATGTGGCAGGGAACTTACCTTATACACCAATGCAAGAAATGATTATAATGCTAATGGGTCCTGAAAGATTCGCTGTTGATTTTTATGAACATCCTGAACTGATAAACTCTCTTTATGAAACTATGTTTAAGAAACACCGAGAATTATATCAAATTGCTGCAGAATCACCAGCTGAAGTTATTTGGCATGGGGATAATATCACCAGTGAAATGATAGGTCTTGAGCGTTTTCAGAAATATGTTGTCAACTGTTATAACGAGTTGGCTTCTCATCTACATCCAAAGGGAAAACTTGTGGCGGTTCACATGGATGGAAAGCTCAATCATCTCAAACATGCTATTGCTGATTCTAGTATAAATATAGTTGAAGCGTTTACTCCGCCACCGGATGGTGACCTATCGATTCCCGAAGCAAGAAGATTATGGAAAGACAAAGTGTTATGGATTAACTATCCTGCTTCTTTTCATTTGAAAACACCAAAAGAAATCAGGGTATATACACTAAAGTTGTTAAAAGATGCTGTGCCTGGTGATAGGTTTCTTATCAGTAACACAGAAAACCTTACTCCATGTGTCTGGCAAAGATATATGAAAACTGTGACAGAAGTATTAAAGGAAAAAGGTAAATTGCCACTTTCGTAAGGTACATATTAAAATTACTGACTTAACAGATTTAATTGAAGTGAATAGAAGGAGAAAAATGATTATTGATGCGCACGGACATATAGGTAAGTTTCCACCTTGGCCTCTTGCCAGAAGCGAAGCAGAAGATATTGTAGATATGCTCAAAGAAGAAAAAATAGATTATGTGATAGCAAGCTCAGCAAAAAGTATTTGCTATGATTGTAAGGAGGGTAACAACGAAATACTGCTAGCTGCAAAAAAGCATAAAGAGATATTGCCCTTAGCATGTGTAAATCCGTGGTATAAGAAAGAAGCAATTAGTGAATTAAAGAGTTTTACTAATAAACCATATGTTGGAGTTAAACTTCATCCTTCGAGGCATTACTATCCTATTTGCGGGTCATTAGCAGAACCTGTACTGGCAATGTGTGAAGAAATGAATATTCCAATTTTGACTCATTCAGCTGAAAGTGATAGCACATGTAACTCTAATACACTGAAGAAAGTACTAAAGAAACACAGAAATTTAGTTCTTATTGCTGGACATGCTGGATTCTCCTCTTTTGAAATGGCTGAATTAGCGAGTAAATATAAGAATTTTTATCTGGAAATATCCGTTAATTATGAAGCAGGCAAGCTTGAACATATAATTGAACTGGCTGGAGCAGATAAAATCCTTTTTGGCTCCGATATACCTTTGCACCATCCGAGCGTGATATTACAAAGACTAAGAAAAGCAAAGCGTTCTGATAATGATGAAGGAAAAATTCTTTATAAAAATGCAGAACGCGTCTTTAGATTAAAACTTGATTAGTCACTTTAGAGCATAGGAGAGAAAATGGAAAGATACGGTGTAGTTCTAATTGGCTGTGGGGCAACAAGTAAAAGACACTTGCAGGCAATTACAGAGAATAAGAGATGTGAATTAATTGGTGTTGCAGATATCGTTTCTAAGCGAGCAAAAGAGTCTGCTCAAAAATATAATGCAAGAATCTGGGAGACAGATTATAAAAAGCTAATTCAGCGAGATGAAGTGGATATTGTCATTATTACAACATGGCCTTCGTCCCATGCAGAGATTTCCATAAACAGTATGAAAGCAGGTAAGCATATACTGTGTGAGAAACCTATTACCAAAACTTTAAAAGATGCAGAAAGAGTGCTAAAAGCAGTAAGCCAAACAAAGAAAAAAATGAGAATAGGGTATATTTTAAGGCATAACAAGTCATATCAAAAAATGGCTCAGATGATAGAGAATGGGTATATTGGCAAGCCAATAATAATGAGGATGGCTGGAGCGGAACATATAATTACCCGTCCTCATTGGGAACAGGACCAGGCATTAATAAAAGACACATCTCCAATAATAGACTGCGGTTGTCATTATATAGATGTAATGAGATGGTTTACCGGCAGAGAAGCAACGAGTGTAACAGGAGCAGGATTGAGAGTTGAGAAAGAGACTCCAAAGAATAAATATGATTGGGGCATAATAACCATAAGATTTAACGACGGTTCTGTTGGAACCTATGAAGTGGGTTGGGGACATAATTTCAGAAATTTTAACGAGAAGGAATTCATAGGACCAAAAGGCAGGATAAGACTGATATATAAGAGTCATAGATTTGAACATTCTGAAGAGGGAGATTTAATTGAGTATTACTCATATCCTGACCATTATGAGATGATAAATGTTAAGGGAGAATTAAAACCAACAGGTGCTCAACTAGAAAATTTAATAGAATACATAGAGAAGGATAAAGACCCGATGCATGGATTAAAGGATGCATACAAAAGCCTTGAAATAATTCTGGCTGGACATAAGGCAATTATGAGTGGGAAAGAACAAAGGATAAATAGATAAAAGGTGCCAACATGAGAAATTATAAGATACTGACTGAAGTCGAACTCAACAAAATTCATGGATCAACACTGGATATAATGAAAAATCTAGGCGTGAAGTTCACATTGAAAGAGGCACTTGCTATATTCTCAGATGCTGGATTTTTTGTAAGTAAAGATGGAATAGTCAAATTCAAGCCTGAACAGGTTGAGAAATATATTAAAAAAGTTCCCAGCAGGTTTGTAAGAAAGGGCATTGATTCAAAATATGACTGTGATTTTGGTAGTGACAGTCTATACATGGGAGGAGGCTCTCTACCAATCCATATCATAGATTCTGATACATACGAGAGGAGAAAGCCTACCATTCAGGATATGGTTAAGTTCACAAAATTAGTGGATGCTCTTGATAATTTTTATATTGGAAACAGTGTTGTTCAGCCGGCTGAGATTCCGCATAATGTTATGCATGCAGTCTGGGATCAAAATGCCGCTTGTAATATGTCAAAACCATCCTGCTGCTGGTATGCTTTGGATAAACAAACAGCTCAGGACACTATCCAAATCCTATCCGCAGCATCGGGAGGAACAGATAAACTTAAAAAGAATAAGACATGGGCAACTACAATATGTCCTGATAGCGCGCTTATCTGGGGAAGAAGTATATGGGGTATTCTGGAAGGAGCAAAGGTAGAAATACCACTTGAGATTTTACCTATGCCTTTCTGTGGTTCAACTCACCCTGTAACAATTGCAGGCGCCTTAGTTCAGGCAAATGCAGAAACCCTGTCAGCAGTAATATTAGCTCAAATAATCAAACCAGGTTGTCCCATTATATATGCCCCCTCATACGGAGGTATAATGGATATGGCAGTTGGTTCTCACTCATTTGGCACACCGGAAACTGCCCTTTATGGCGCGGCAGCTGCGCAGCTTGGCAAATGGTATAAATTTCCGACAAATATTATGATGGGGACAACTGACTCAAAAGCGCCGGATGCGCAGGCGTCTTATGAGAAAATGATGACGTTTATTCTACCTGCACTTGCAGGTTGCGACTGTATGAGTCTAACTGGCGGTATGCTTGATTTTGCATTAAGTGCGAATTACGAACAGACGGTTATTGATAACGAAATAGCAGGACAAGTGCTTAGATTAAGGAAGGGATTTGAAATAAATGAGGATACACTTGCAGTTGATGTAATAAAGGAAGTTGGGCATGATGGAACATACCTGCCAACGGAACACACATTCAGACATTTTAAAGATGAGCTCTGGTTTCCAAAGCTAGCAGACAGAACGCCATACACAACGTGGTCATCAAAAGGCAAAAAAGATATTCTAAAAAGAGCTAAGGAGAAAGTTGAAGAGATCCTAAAAACACATAAAGCCAAGGGAATTGATAATAACAAAAAAGAAGAAGTCAATAGAATAGTTAAGGAAATTTTCAAAAGGGAAAAAGTTGATTATAAAAAGTATAATTTAGAAAGGTATATGTGTGAATAAAATAGGTACAGCAGTTCTTGGTATTGGGATTTATGGAGAGGTTCATGTAAGAACCTATAAAAAAGACTCGAGGACAGAGCTGATTTCTGTATGGAGCAGGACTGAGAAACACGCAAAAGAAATTAGTGAAAAATACGGCTGTGAGTATGCAACAAACCTAGATGAGATAGCAAGTGACGATAGGATAAAAATTGTGAGTATTGCAACCCCTGACTTCGCACATACAGAACCTGCAATAAAAATGCTTGAAGCTGGAAAACATGTTTTACTTGAAAAGCCAATGGCAATGTCTGTCTCAGAATGCGACCGGATTATAGAAGCACAGAAAAAAGGTAGAGGAAAGCTAATGGTGAATTTTCATAACCGCTGGTATCCGCCAATAAAAGAGGCAAAAAAGAGAATTGACAGAGATGAAATTGGAGAGCCTGTATCAATATATGCAAGATTATCAGACAGGATAGATGTTGCAACCCATTGGCTCTCCTGGGCGGAAAAATCAGGTCCCCACTGGTTCCTGTTTCCTCACACTGTGGATTTAATACTGTGGTTTTTAGGCGAAAAGAAGCCAAAAGCCATATTTGCTAAAGGTAAAAAGGGTCTACTTTTTTCCAAGGGTATTGATTGTTATGATGTTGTACAAGCTCAGTTAGAATTTAAAAAGTGTCTTGTTTCTATCGAATCAAGCTGGATTGTTCCAAGAGGCTGGAGGAATATTATTGATTTTAGAATGGATATTCTTGGAACAAAAGGCAAAATAGAGATTGAAGGAGATAAAGAATGCATCAGTATAACAGCAGATAGTTATCAAACACCATTTGTGCTGGATTCAGTAACTGAGGATGAGCCTATAAGATATTTTATAGATTGTGTAGAATCAGGTACAAATCCAATCCCATCTGGAGAGGAAGGGAAAGTAGTTACAGAAATAATTGAGAGGATTGAGAAATTTCTTTGAAAGGGGGTGGGGAAAAATTAATAGGCAAGAAAAAAAAACACAGAAAATTCACCTTTTCATCATACGGATCAATCAGCGGTGCAAAAACTTTACATGGAGCTTTCCGGTTTTGTCAAAACAAAAGGTATCACTATGAGGAAACTCTCAAAAACCCCTTGACATTTTCTTTAGTGGGTGCTAATATGTCCTCAGGTTAGGGGGCAAATCATGGCAATTACGCTTTTATACCAGAAAATTGTTGGGGACATTATAAAATTAATTAATAAAGGTAAGCTCCCGCAAAACTCTCAAATCCCATCCATAACGGAGATTATAAAAAAATACAAGGTAAGTCATATAACAGCTCTCAGGGCATTTAACGAGCTTGCTTCTAAAGGATATATCTTTAAACTGGAGGGAAGAGGTTACTTTGTTAAAAAGGTCAATAAAAGTTCTAAAAGAAACAAGCTCCTAAATACAATCGCCTGTATAATCCGGCCAATAAGACCTGTTGATCTTTATGATAATTATTTCCATGAGATTACGTTTGGAATGGAATCAGAATGTACTAGAAATAAATTCAACATATTTTTGCCACACTGTATTGAAGTAATGATAAATAAAGATTTGAGTAGAAATATGAACGCCCTTAACAGTATAAAATATTCCATTGCTGAACTGGAAGATAAAGTGGATGGATATATATTAGATGAAGGTATTCCTGATTCTCTGATTGCAGAAGTTATCAAAAATACCAAGCCCATGGTTCTGGTTAACAGGGCTTCGGACGTTAATATTGATTCTGTATCACCTGATAATATTGATGGTGCAACACAGTCTGTAAATATGGCTCTGAATCTTAAATATACGCATTTTGCAATATATTACCATCCAGACTCCAGGAATCATGCGGAAAGATTTGATGGTTATATTAAGACCTTAGATGCCCATGGCATACCAGAAAAAAATATTCTTATAAAGGAAGCTGATAGAGAAAAGACACTCGTTATAGATGAGATGCTGGAGTATAGAAAGAAAATAAAAGCTAAAAATTCGCGTAACAGGTTAGCTGTGTTATCAACTTCTGATTCATTTGCAAGAGATGTATGTGACAGGGCAGCTGTTCTTAAAATACGGGTTCCTGAGGAGCTCGGGATTGTTACATTTTGTGCAAAGAAGTATTCATACTATAAAGAACCGATAATAACCAGCATGAAAATAGATCCTTTGGCAATAGGCGAAAAGACTGTTCAGATTTTGATAGAAAAAATGCATGAGAATATAACACATCCTGAAAATTATCGTGTTCCAATGACGGTATTAATGGGCAAAACCTTGTGACTTATAAAAAGGAGGTAAAAGATGTGTGCGCCGAGAAAAGCTCTTGCTATCCAGCTGGTGAAAATCCAGTCTGAGGAAAGAGTAGCTACCACTTCAGAACTGAACTCTGCACCCAGTTTGGTAACAAACTGTCGTGAAGCCAGAGGAATGGGGTGCTGGGCTGTAACGCAAGTGAAGGGATTGAGCCCCGAAATCAATCATCGTTTCGGAAGCCGATACTCTACATTTAGTAGAAGGCAGAACTCTCATAACCGTTATATGCGAGGTTGTGCGAGTCCGACGGGGTCAGAGACCATAGCACGGTATCAAAAGGAGAGTAAGGAAACTCGGGAGACCCAAAGTGTTCTCCGTAGAGGAGTATGTAGTAGCAAGTCTATAAACGATAAGGTATTACAGAAGACACATTGGGAGTCGGACTGGCGAATAGTAGTGAAGAGACAGGGTAATGCCTGCGGAGCGAAGGCGCTGGCTGGAGAACTGCTGGAGCAGGGAAACTTTCTCCAGACACGGGACTGGATAAAGAAAGACAACAAAACTGTATCCAAAACCTATAATGGGGAAGTTCTTCAGAAGAGCCGTGTGAGGGAAATCCTCAAGCACGGTTCTGTGAGGGGGCTCATTCATAGTGTCCCCATATGAAAATAATTTCAAAAGGAGGTGGCTATGAGCTCTACTCGACTAACTAAAATTCGAAAGACATTTAAGGCGTCGTTGGCGTTCACACTTATTGAGCTTTTGGTCGTAATAGCCATCATAGCTCTGCTTGCATCAATGATGCTGCCTGCGCTTACTGGAGCAAGAGAAATGGCAAGGAGGGTGAAGTGTATAAGCAATTTACGTCAGATAGGTATTGCCTACCACATGTATGCAAATGACTATAATGATTATGGTCCACCAAGTGCTCCAGTTTCTTCATCATCCGCACATGGTTACCATTATGGTACAGGCTGGTATTGCTTTAGTCAGGACGAAATTGTAAGATGGGGCAATGGCTATGTCAGGAGCGTAGGACATCTTCTTAGCGAGGGATATCTTACGAATGGATTAGTATTTTACTGTCCGTCTAATTCTTACTACCTTGAAAAACGTGCTGATCTAATGGAAGACTGGGTGGCAGCTGGAGCTTCTGGTATTCCTACTAGTAGCATTCACATTTCTTATATGTTTAGAGATGCGGAGGATGGTAATGGCGGTTCAATAAGACTTTCAAAACATCCTGACTGGGCGATAGCTGCTGATGTCTTTGGTCAGAACTCTTCTTATCGTAACGTTCATGAGACTGGTTGGAATGTTCTCTATGCTGATGGAGGAGTAGCTTTCTATAGTAAAGATGTAGCGAAAATTGTTGATTATGGCAGTAATGATGCCGGCAGCAAATCCTCCTGGGAAGAATTTACTTCAGCCAGGTAGGACAAAAACTAAAATTATGTATGAAAAAGGAGGATACAGTAATGACAAAGTACACGAAAGTAAATTACTCGAAGGCAAAGTGGATGGGTTTTACGGGATTTGTCTTTCTGATAACGGTAGCTTTATCCGTAAGTATTGTTACGGCTCAAGAGGCCTCTATAGGGGCCAGACTTGTCATTAGGGATTTCGAGGACGGGTCTGCAGCGGGTTTGAAAAGCATCTATGGTCAGACGATCAGCATCTCGGAACGAGCAGCGCATAACGGCAAATTCGGACTACTGTGGAAAGCAGACAGTGGACGTACGAATGCGTCTTCACGTCTTGAGATCAGCATGCCCTCAACTGACCTCACCAAATACGCAGAAGTGCGTTTTTGGATCAAAGGGGCACACGGATTACAGGAGAGAGGTGGTTTTCGTCTCTTCAATAGGCGCAAGTATGGATCTTGGCCAGGTTTCGGTTTTAGCGACAATGAGTGGACTCACGTCAGGATAGATATATCCGAGATGCCGCGTGATCAGGTGACAAAGCTAGTGTTCTACCTTCCCTCTGTTAAGAGCCAAACTAGTGCAAAAGAACTTTCTATCTGTCTTGATCAAATCGAATTTGTTGAGATTCTTTCAGAGTCTGTTGAGATTCTTTCAGAAGATGAGCTCGATGCTGTTGTAGAAAGGATACTTGTCAACGATGAACAGATGTCCGCCGAAATCGTGCAAAACGGAAAGAGCGACTTCGTCATTTACCGCAGTATTGATGCGCCGGATTCGGTTCGACTCGCAGCACAAGAGTTGCAGGAATATATCCGCAGGGCGACCGGTGCAGAGCTGAAAATCGCGCTCGCGCCCACGGATTGTATGATATCGCTTGGAGATAATCCAACTGCACGCCGTCTGGGGCTGACCACAAACAACGTGCCTCAGGAAGGCTATCGCATCGAAACTCGTTATGGCAATCTGTTCATCCTCGGACAGGACACCCCGGACGGAAAGAAGAACGCTCGGGATGGCTTCAGCCGAGGAACTTTGAATGGCACTTATACCTTCCTGGAGAAATTTGTTGGCGTTCGCTGGTTACTCCCCGGTCCGGATGGCGAGTATGTGCCAAAGCTGACAAAACTCGTTCTCAACAGTGTGTCAATTCAGGATGCTCCCGATTTCGAATACAGAAAGATTCTCGGCTTGTCACGCAGCAGCAACGTGCTCGCCCGCTGGTGTTTGCGGCAGAAGCTTGGTTCAAGCGTCGGCTACTCGTTCGGTCACTCCTGGAACGGAATACTCAAGCAAATGGATATCAAGAAACATCCTGAATGGTGGGTCATGTCCGGCGGCAAGCGCCTGCCTCCCGGACCGCAATCAAAGTTTCGAACAACGCATATTCAGGCGCGCGAGGCCTTCGCCGACGTGATCAAAAACTACTTTCAGGCACATCCCGAAGTGTATTGTCACTCGATCTCACCATCAGACGGCGGCGGCTGGGACGAGAGCCCGGAGGCCTGCGCTCTTGACGAGACAGATCCCATGGGAAACCGCAGCGTGGTCAAACGCGTGCTCCAGTTATACAGTCACGTGGGCAACAGTGTGCGAAAAGAGTTCCCTAACAAGATATTGTGCGGCTACGTTTATAACGACTTCATCTTCCCCTCAAAGGAGATTGACAATATGCGCCTGCCGCCGAATGTTGTAATCGTGTTTGCAGTCAATGCCCTCGGTTACGGCTACAAGCTCTATAACCCCGAAATGAGAAAATGGTGGCTGCAAGCCATAGATGGGTGGGCAAAGATCGCTGCGAATCTCGGTTACTACGACCTGATGGCATTCGAGCAGAACGCCGGAGCACCGAACCCGGTGGGGGTAAAGCTTCTCAAGTTCGTGTATCCGAACCTCAAGAAGCGCGGAGTTAAGATAGCGCACATCTACGGCAGTGGAGCATGGGGACACGCGGCGCCCACTAACTATTTGCTGGCAAAACTCAACTGGAATGCCGATCTGGACATTGACGCGACCTTTAACGAGTTTTTCGATTGCGCCTATGGTTCCGGCGGGCGGGACATCAGCAAAATCTATCGCCTCATTGATGATGCCATGGAAAAACTCGGCGATAGTAGTTACTATCTTACTGACAATCATTATAAGCTCGTTTACGCACCTCTTTTCCCAAATATCGAGTTGTTATATCTTTCTGCGGAAAAGAAGATTCAGGACGAGAAGGCTAGGAAGAGGCTGCAAATGCTGGGTGACAATCTTATTATGCTCCACTGGAATTTGAGGACGGGACAATATCTGAAGGATGACAAGGCTTCGACGTTCTACCGTACAGATGCGGAGATAGAAGAGTTCATAGATGCCAATCAGGACTCGTTTGCGCTACAGCAACCACGGAAGGACGCAAAAGCTACATTTGTCTCTCTAATCCCTCAGGCTGTTAAAGTTACCGCGATAGACGCTAGTACAATTCATAATGCTGAAGCATTGTCTGATTTTCAATTGCGGAGAAATATGCACCTCGTGGTCTATGCTCCCAAGAAGTCCAACGTCGCCGTCGAACTGTCTAATGTTCGCACAAGGGGCAATATGTTTCGCTACCGGGTAGTGAATACGAAGGGCGAAATCATCAAGAAAGGATTGATTGGCCGTTTCACATCAATCGAGTTTCCAAGCGCGGCTGAGGAAATCCACCACGTATTCCTTCTTGCAACCGCCTTCGGTCAGCCTTTCTATCGTCTTTGTGTTAAAGGCGCGGCTTATGTTCTTGAACAGGAGAAGGATGGATTACATTTCCTCGCCAAGGCAGCACCCGCCTACTTTTATGTTCCTCAGAGCGTGAAACAATTCCATTTGACACTAAGGAGTGCATCACCAGGAGAGACCGCAGCCGCGAAAGTCTACGACCCGAGTGGGTGTCTCGTCGCCGAAATGGACACGCTTAGAGGCTCGGTCGATGAACGGGCCTTTAACGCCAAGGGCAAACACGGTTTCTGGAAGGTAGTCGTAGGCCCTGCAAAGGAAGGCTACTTCGATGATGCTCTCATCAAACAAGGCCCGGAGCTCTCGGGTTTCTTCACAATGGATCCGAAATGTCCTCTAATTGTGGAACGACTCGGGCAAACTAAATAATAAAGGTGCGAAAAATGTCTGAAACACAAAATGAAGAAATTACTGTAGCAGTAGTTGGATTAGGTAGTAGAGGATTGTATTTTGCAAAAACTTTTCATAATAATCCACATTCAGAACTTATAGCAGTTTGTGATATAGAAGAGAAAAATCTGGATATTATGAGAAAAGACCATGTATTAGGGAAAAAAGTTTCTTTATACAATAACATAGACGAGTTATTGCAGAAAGAGAATCCTGACCTTGTATGTATTATCGCCTCTGACTTTGCCCACCATGAACTTGCAGTAAAGACACTTGAAGCAGGATGCAATATCTTTCTGGAAAAGCCGATGGCACAAACCATAGAAGACTGTGATGATATTATTCGTTCATGGAAAAAAGCAGAGACAATATTCTTCATTGGATTTGAACTGCGATTTTGCGCACTATTCCAGAAGATGAAATCCATTATTGACGGTGGCGAGATTGGAGAGGTTGTCATGTGTCAGGCAATGGATTCCGTCTCTGTCGGAGGGCAATTTTTCTTTCATAACTATTTTCGGGAAAAAGAGGAGGGCATAAGTCTCCTTCTGCAGAAAGGAACCCATTCAATAGATCTGATTAACTGGATGATAGGCTCTGATCCAAAAAGGATTTATGCTGTTGGTGGATTGAAAGTGTTTGGGCAAAAGGAACCAGCTGGTTTGATGTGTCACAAGTGCGATAAAAAAAGCACCTGTAAATATTTTATCTCTCGTGATAAATTTGCTTACGATTTTGGTGAAGCAGTTTCTGTTGATGATTTTTGTGTATATGGTAAAGATATAGATATGGATGATCATTCACTTGTTACGATTGAATACGAAAACGGTGCCAAGGCAGTATACACAGAATGCCATTTTACCCCGGATTATATCCGCGAATTTACTTTTATAGGAACAGAGGGGAAAATGTACGGATTGTACAGCAGGTACGGATTCAAAATCACTTTGCAGAGACGCTTCAGTGAAAAAGTGGAAGTATACAGGCCAAAGGTAACAGAAGGCTCCCATGGTGGTGGAGATAAAAGGATGTTTGAAAATATCTTTAAGGCTATATCTTCCGGAAAGAAAAGCTCAACTGATATAAAGGCAGGGAGAGACAGTGCAGCCATAGCAATTTGCGCAGAAAAATCAATTAAAGAGGGAGTTCCGGCTGAGGTTCCGAAATGTCCACACCTGTTGTAGGGGAATAATTCATGAAACTATCCATTAGCACAGTGATATGCGCAAAGATGAAACTTGAAGAATGTCTTTCTCTCCTAAAAGAATCGGGATTTAATACGGTAGAAATATCGAGAGAACATCTTGATATTTCGCAAGCGTATTCTTTAATCGATAAACGAGGTATAAAAGTATGGTCCGTGCATGGAATATCAGGATACAAACTTCTTTCAAATAAAAAACCAGAAAGAGACAGAGAAATTAGTAAGGAAATAATAAGAATGAAGGAAGCTTCTCATTTTGCTCCATGTCCATATGTTATTCATTATCTGTTAAGATTTGATCATCAATCAGAGGAGATATGGAAAGACTCAATATCCAAATTACTTGATGCAGCAAAAAAAATGAATTTAATTCTTGCCATGGAGACAATGCCACATCATCCAGGTAAGGGAGAAACATATTCCTCATCTGATAAAATTGTGGAATTCGTAGAAAGCTTTAGGGATAATTCATTCAAGATATGTGTGGATATAAATCATTCAAATGTTAATGAGGACTTAACTGAAGTGATTAGAAAAACAAGAGAACACCTTGCTACAATTCATGTTTCTGATAATCACGGTATAACAGAGGAGCATCTTCGTCCCGGTAAAGGGATAATAGACTTTAAGGCAATTATAAGAGCTCTTAAAGAAGTGGATTACAAAGGTCCGTTTAATCTTGAAGTCTATCCTGATAGTGTGGTTAATGTGCCATATCTAAGAGAATTAAGAAAGGATATGGAAAATTTAATAAAGGAAGGGTCCTCAAAATGAAGACAGAGAAAATTGTTATAAAAATGCATGGTGTTACACTTGGTGTATCCTGCAAGGAGAAAATCATTAATAAAACTATACAATCTTTTTTTTCGTATTTTATATCAGTTCAAAAGAAGAGTGATATTGATATTGAAGTCGTATTTATGAATAAAAGGGAGGAGTTTATTTTCGGGCTTATTAAAAATTATGACACAGTAGGACGGCGTATATTTATTAGTGGTGATGATATGGTAGTTACCAGGCTAATTCTCTTTTCGGGAACCTCAATGCAGTGCAATTATAAAAATAAGAAGTTATATTTAAAGATGTATTTTGACAATTCCTTAAAACCCAAATTGCTAACAGAAGAAAATATTATCAGAAAACTATTTTTCTATATCATATTTTTCCCGTTATTTTGGTATCTGTCTCAAGTAAAATGTATGTTCTTATTGCATGGTGGAGGAGTAAGAGTGGGAAGTACAGGTATAGTATTTTCCGGATTACAAGGAGTTGGGAAATCAACAATCATACTTTCTCTTGTGAATGGGGGAAAAACTAAATTTCTCTCAGATAATCTATATCTGTATGATTCCAACAACGTATATCAATGCTTTGAATCCATAAGAATAGACCAGAAAGCTATAGACTTTATAGGGTTGAAACAGGGAGTTTTGGATGATATTAACATAGATACTGATCTTGGACGAAGATTGTATAAAATAAATAAAAAATATATGATTTACAGCTTTTCTCCTGATACGCTTCTTATTCCCCAATTCGCCAGAAAAACAGAACTTGTCCAAATAACAGTCGAAGAATGCCTGAAAAAGTGTTTGACCTTTAACCGTCTTGCTGGAGAAGTCAGGGAGTATGACTATTATTCTGCACCGTTAGATCTACTGGTCAAGAATGAAAATTATTATAGAAAGCACATAGCCAGTTTGGAATTATTAATAAAAAGAATTAAAAAACGTTTTGTCTTGAATATTAGAAAAGGGGATAATAGAGAAAATGTTCTGAAGAAAACTATATATAAAATAATATGAAGAATATAATTGAACGATTTAACATAATGACAGTAACAGAAAATTCAGTTCATGTTACTGTTAAAATGAAGACATATTGTAAAGCAACTCTTTATGCCGAAGGGGAAGGAGAAAACTTTAAGGATGTAAGAATTGAGGATAATAATTTGCACAGGTTTATCATTAAGAGACTTAAGCCTGGTAGAGATTATATTTTAGGACTGTATGTAGATAAAAATTTTATTTGTAAAAAACCCGTAAGGACTCTCCCAAAATCTGAGGGCAAGATTCTTAAGAAATTTGCAATACTTGCTGATATTCACTATTCAGTAAAAAATGAAAATCGCAAAGGGAGGCTTTTTATTGAGATTCCTTTGATATTAAATGAGATTGTAGATGAACTTAATAAAAACAAATTTGATTTTGTCGTATGTCCCGGCGATCTCACGAATGAAGGGCTTGAGGAAGAGTACAAAGGAGTAAAGGATATACTGGATAAATTAAATATGCCGTATTACCCGGTGGTAGGAGACCATGATGCAAAATATATTACAGGTAAAAGACTGGATGGAACGCATATCTACTCCGCAAATAATCTTTGTAAAGATAGAAAATTATGGAATAAATATTTCGGGAAAAAAGCAACAACCTGCATCAAGAAACAAGGGATTTCCTTTATTAAGCTTGATACAAGTACTCTGGCTTTGCCTAAAGAGCAACAAAACTGGCTTTGCAATGAATTAGAAAATGCAAAAGATAAAGTCCTAATCCTGTCTCATCACCAGCTCTTTCCTGATTCTTATATTCTTGATGAAAATAAAATTATCAAAAACCACAAAGAACTGAGACCCTTATTAGAAAAATATTCAGATAAGATAAGAGCTATATATGTGGGACATAAAAATGTAGCTTCAAGGTGTTATCTTGATACAATAATGCAATTAAACTGTCCGCAGATCTCTCAATTTCCATGCGGATATCTAGCAGTAAGAATTTATAAAAACGGGTGGTATCATAATTTCGTGGACATTAAAAGCGAGTATCTTAATGAATCCTCAAGAATAGACGCACACAGTCTTAAACAGGACATCTGGAACTGGAAATATAGATTGGGACGTAATTACAAACAATGGAACTTTGTATATTAATTTTCAAATAGGAGTTAGTAAACATGAGAAGATATGTTCAAGTAGGATTAGGTCAACGTTCGGAGACATTCACAAAGGCAATTACAGAAACTTATAAAAATAATTGTCAGCTGGTTGGGCTCTGCGATGTTAACAGAGGCAGACTTGAGCTTAGAAGAAATGACCTAAGGAAACATTATGGCCTGGTGCAGATTTATCATGCAGAAAAATTTGATAAGATGATAAAAGAAACTAATCCTGATATCGTGATTGTTACAACAAAAGACTGTTTTCATGATAAATATATTATCAGAGCTATGGAGTTGGGATGTGATGTAATTACGGAAAAACCCATGACAATAGACGAGAAGAAATGTCAGAAGATTATAGATGCTGTCAAAAGAACAAAGAGAAAAATAAGAGTAACATTTAATTATCGTTATTCTCCTGTTCGCACGCAGGTTAAAGAATTAATTTCAAGCGGTGTTATTGGAGAAATTCTTTCTGTGAATTTCAACTGGCTATTAAACACGCGTCATGGAGCAGATTATTACAGGAGATGGCATCGCGATAAAAAGGATAGTGGCGGGCTTATGGTACACAAAGCAACACATCATTTTGACCTTGTAAACTGGTGGATATCTTCCTGCCCTGTAAAAGTTTTTGCTATTGGTAAAAGGGATTTTTATATTCCTGACAGAGCAAATCAGTATGGTCTTAAAGCACATGGCGAAAGATGCTTTGGATGCAAGGTAAGTAGCAAATGTCCGTTTTATCTGGATCTAAGAAAGAGGAGATTACATAAAAGGGTTTATCTGGATAATGAGAAATATGATGGCTATTTCAGGGATAGGTGTGTATTCAGCGAAGAGATTAACATTGAAGATTCCATGAATTTAGTTGTTCAGTATGATAACGGAGTGATGATGTCTTATTCTTTAAACTCATTTTGCCCTTGGGAGGGATATGTTATTCGTTTTAACGGAACTAAAGGATCACTTGAACATAGGGCCGTAGAAACAGTATATATAAGTGGTGATGGAACAACACCTGGAGAAACTGTTGAAGGGGAGACTAATATTAGGATATCACCTCATTTTAAACCTGCATACAATGTTAAAGTCAGAACTTCTAAAGGTGGTCATGGAGGGGGAGACGACCCTCTTCTTGAATCTCTATTTGGTCCAAATCCGACAAAGGATAAATTTAAAAGGGCTGCAAGTTTTGTTGAAGGGGCGTGGTCAATACTTACAGGAATTTCAGCCAATATATCAATAAAAACAGGAAAGTCAGTTTATCCAGAAAAACTTGTTAAAGGTTTGTCAAAACCTGATTTTAATGCTTAGGAATTTTAAATTATATGTAAAACAAACATTTAGGGTAAAAGTTCCCTAGTAATTGGTGTGTACGTCTAACCTAGACTAATCCAATTAAATGGTATATCATTAAAGAAAATTATATTAGGGAATGAGGAGGACATAGGTCTATTTTCAGTTTGAATCACCGAATCAAAAAAATTGTTGTCCGGAAAGTTATAGAAAAAGCGAAGAGGAAAGGAATATGTCTTTAGAAAGAATAGAGGAATGGGTGACTGGAAGATTAGAGCAACTCAGAAGCAACGGAACTATTAAAGGGCAGGAATTAGTCATAGAGTCAATAGGAAAATCTGTGGGAGATAAGGGCCCCAGATACTTTCTGCAAGACGAGGGAGATAGAGAGTTTATTAAGATGAACTCCAACTCTTATTTAGGGATGTCCCTGAATAAAGAGGTAATAGAGGCGGAGAGAGAAGCGGCAGAGAGATTTGGGGTGGGTCCTGGCGCCGTGCGTTTTATTCATGGGACTTTTAAGCCTCATATAGACTTGGAAAAAAAATTGGCCAGATTCCACCGAAAAGAAGCCTGTATGATATTCAGTTCAGCATACGCTACTGTTTGCGGTGTTATTTCACCTCTAATTTCCAAAGAGACTATAATTTTAAGTGATGAGCTGAATCATAACTCCATAATTAGTGCTATCAGACTTTCTAGACCAAAAGACAAAAAAATATATGCTCATTTGAATATGAACGACCTGGAGGCCAAGATAAAAGAGGTCATAGGAGAGTGCCAACGTATCATAATAGTTACTGACGGGATATTCAGCATGAGGGGAGATTATCCCGACCTGAAAGAATTGGTGAATTTAGCCGGAAGATATCATTCGGAATTTAAGGAGGGTATAATTACTATAATGGATGATTCCCATGGAGTAGGAGCTTATGGCAAAACAGGAAGGGGAACGTGTGAGGTTACAGATGAAGATGGGGTGGATATAATAGTCGCTACTCTTGGCAAGGCTTTGGGCGTAAACGGCGGTTATGTGGTAACCGAGGCAAAGATAGTGGAATATTTAAGAGAAACCTCTCCTTTGTATATATACTCCAATCCTGTTACTCCTTCAGAAGCAAGCGCTGCTATAAAAGCACTGGAAATTTTAGACGGCGAAAGAGGGAAAAAGATGCTCTCATATCTTAAGGAAATGACGAAATATTTTAGAGAAGGACTAATGAATTTAGGATATGAGACTATAAAAGGGGAACATCCCATTGTAGCGCTGATGGTTCGGGATACTCAGGAAACGGTGAAATTAGTCAACTACTTCAAAGAACAAGGAATCTTAGTAGTGGGCTTAAAATATCCTGTAGTTCCAAGAGGCGATGAATGTATAAGATTTCAGATTTCAGCCGACCATACCAAATATGATATAGATTACGTGCTCAATGTTTTGAAAGAATACCAAAATTATGCCAAGAACTAACAAGTGAGAAGTCTAACGCCATGAAAAAAATCGGAATTTTAGGTGGGCTAGGTCCGGAATCAACTATAGCTTATTATGAATACATTACCTGTGAGTACTACAGAAGATATGGTAATTATGCTTATCCGGAGATAATTATTTATAGTTTAAGTTTTCAGGAGATTATCGATGCAGGATATGAGGCTGCTGAAAAGATCAAGACAGCTATTGAAAATCTGTATAGAGCTGGTGCTGATTTCGTGATTGCAACATGTAATTCTATACATATCGTTTATGAAGAAGTCTCTAAGAACATACCTATTCCCTGGATTAGTATTATTGATGTTACTGCGGAAGAAATTAAAAAGAATGATATAAATAAGGTGGGGTTATTGGGAACTATTTTTACTATGGGCAAGGGTTTTTATGAGAAAGGACTTAGCCAACATCGTATTGAAACAATTATTCCCTCTACAGATGACCAAAAGAAGATAAATAATATTATTTACAAGGAATTGGTGCTGAATGAGCTTAGAGATGAATCTCGCTGTATAATATTGGAAATTATAGAAAAGTTGAACAGAAAAGGGGTTCAAGGGATAGTGATGGGATGTACGGAACTCCCTTTTTTAATAAAGCATGAAGATGTTAACATCAAAATTTTTAACACGACGATTATTCATGCGCAAAAGGCTTTAGATTTTGCTCTTGAAGAAAAATCAAAAAAGTACACAGAGGCGCATTCGCCATGAAAAAGATGATGAAAGCTCTCGTTAAGAAAGAAAAAAAAGAAGGTCTCTGGTTGGAGGAAGTTTCTGTTCCGAAGATAGGGATAAATGACGTTCTTATTAAAATCCATAAGACCGCAATTTGTGGCACTGATGTTCATATATGGAATTGGAATGAGTGGGCTCAGAGAACGATTCCCGTTCCGATGACGATTGGGCATGAATTCGTTGGTGTAGTCGCTGCAAAAGGAAGAAACGTTCATGATGTAGAGATTGGGACTATTGTATCCGGCGAGGGGCATATTGTCTGCGGCCGCTGCAGGAATTGTCTTGCAGGGCGCAGGAATCTTTGCAATGCCACTAGTGGCGTTGGAGTTAACCGCGCTGGAGCTTTTGCTGAATACCTATGTATGCCGGTTACTAATATCTGGCAGGCGGATCCTAATATCCCGCTGGATATTTTGGCGATATTTGATCCTTTCGGCAACGCCACTCATTCGGCTCTTTCTTTTAAGGTGCTTGGTGAAGATGTGCTGATTACCGGAGCAGGGCCAATCGGACTGATGGCAACGGCAATAGTGAAGCATGCCGGTGCGCGCCACGTAGTTGTTACCGATATAAATCCCTATAGACTGGAATTGGCAACGAAAATGGGAGCCACTGTTGCTCTTAATATCAACGATAAACCGCAGATTAAAGATGTCCAGAAAGAGTTGGGGATGAAGGAAGGTTTTGATGTAGGTCTGGAAATGTCCGGTAATGGAAAAGCTTTCAAGGATATGTTAGCTAACATGTGTCACGGCGGCAAGATTGCACTGCTCGGAATCCCATCAAAAGATCTTGCGATTAACTGGGACACGGTCATTTTTAATATGATCACGATCAAGGGTATCTACGGGCGGGAAATGTATGAGACATGGTATATGATGCAATCAATGCTGCAGAGCGGGTTGGATATTACTCAGGTAATAACCCATCACTTCCATTATAGCGAATTTAAACAGGCTTTTGAAGTTATGCGTTCGGGTCAATCCGCCAAAGTTATTATGAACTGGGTAAGCAATGATGATCCCTATTAATCCCTCTTTTTTATAATGATGTACTCTTTTCTTTTTACTTTATAAGTGAGTCCCTTAGGATAAAGTATAGCTTGAAGACAGGCCTCTACACTAACATTCTGCAAGTATATATTCACTTCAGAATTTATGTTTTGGATAGCTTCTTCATCTATGGTGATATTAATTCCGCAATCCTTTGAAAGGAACAGGAGTATGTTCTTAATATCTCCACTCTTAAAATTGATTAGTTTTATTTTTGTAGCTAGTACCTTCTCAATATGTGTAGCTTCAGTTATTAAAACATAGTTCTTCCTTTCTCTATATATTAATCCTTTCGGTAAAAGTATATCTTTCAGAAACTCCTTTATCCTTATTCCACAAGAAGATGTGTAATTAATTTTTGAAAAGAGAACATCATTGGGAACATCAATAATTGATATATTAAATTTATGTTTCTTAGCAAGGTCAATAATAGTATCGTGTACAGTCCAGCCGTCATATCTGTTTGGTATAATTGCTTCATTCAAAGAATTATCCAGTTCAGAACACAGAAGAGGAGAGCCTACTAACATTAAAACTAAAAATAGAGGAACAAATACTTTATGTATAATCTTTTCCATGGATTTGCCAAACATATCTTTCATCTATATATTTTATTAAGCATTATATCATACGCTTTTGACTTTTAATAACTCCTTATCTCTGATTTTTTTGTCCTCATTATTATATTTGTGGAAATAGATATGATGAATTATAATTAGAAAGATATGAAAACAATCAGGAGTTTTATTGCTGTCAACATTTCAGCTAAAATTAGGAATAAGCTAGAAAAAATTCAGGATGACCTGAAAGAATCCAGTGCAGTCCTACAGCTTGTGAGACCGGAAAACATACATATCACCCTGAGATTTCTGGGTAATGTTCCCGTTGAGAGCATAAAGGACATTCAGAATGCAATTGAAGAGAGCATCTCGGGATTCAAGATATTCTCAGTATCTTTTGAAACGATAGGTGTCTTCCCAAATCCAGAATATCCAAGAATAATATGGGTTGGTATAGAAAAAGGCAGAGAAGAGCTTTCTCTTCTAAATACTAAAATAGAGAATTCACTTTCCATGTTTTCTCTGCATCAAGAAAATCGTAAATTTCAACCACATCTTACTATTGCAAGAGTCCGTTCTGGCAAAAACCGCAATGAGCTTGTAAATACCCTTGAAGAATTAAAAAATATTAAACTAGGTGAAATGTTTGCAAAAAAAATCTGTCTGATGGAAAGCATGCTTAAGCCTCAAGACGCGCAGTATAACACCTTAAAGACTTTTTTATTAAAATGACAATAGGAGAAAACGCAATGATAGACATTCATATGCATATCGGAAGGTTGTATAATGAAAAATCAATGAAGCCTGAGGATCAGGCACTGACGCCGGAATACTTGCTGAATTTCATGGATGAAGCCGGCATTGAGAAAGCAGTGCTCTTACCCATTGAAAATCCGGAAGCTACTTCCTATTATGTAACTACTGACTATGTTCTGGATGTGTGTAAGAAATATCCGGACAAATTCATGCCTTTCTGTAATGTGGATCCCAGAAGGAGCAGGCTTTATGAAGTGATAAAAGAATACAAGGATCGTGGATGTAAGGGCATGGGAGAAGTGCTTGCCGGACTTTATGTTGATGATCCGCTCATGCAGAAAATGTATGAAATATGCGGCAAATTAAACCTGCCTATTATCTTTGATCTTTGCCATATAACATGTTTTGATGATCTGGGACTTCCCAGATTTGAGAATATGATCAAAAAATTTCCTGAGACAATATTCATTGGTCATGGTCCCCGGTTCTGGGCTGAAATATCTGCTGATTACAAGTTCCCTGACATCAGTTATCCAACCGGAAAAGTGGTAAGCCCAGGCGCTGTTGAACGGCTCATGTCAGGCTATCTTAACTTATATGCCGATATATCTGCGGGAAGCGGATACACCGTACTCACACGTGATAGGGAGTTTGGATATCAGTTCATGGAGAAGTTCCAGGACAAATTATTCTTTGGAACAGATATCTGCCATGTAAATCAGGACGTTCCTAACATCTCTTATTTTAAAAAGGCTGGCAAGGACAACAAAATTTCTAAAACCGCATACGAGAAAATAGCATATAGAAATACGCAAAAACTACTGGGCTTATGAATCAGAAGAAAGCTTCAGAATTGACATAACAACTGACTCAGCAGGCATTTCTATTTTGGCTTGATAAAAAATCTTTCTAATTTTCCTAGGATGTGGTAATAAGAATAAAATAAAATTTTAATTTAAGGAGACAATAATTATGACTGAGAAAAAATTGTCGCAAAAGGATGATGCACTAGAAAATGCAATGGCTCAAATAGAAAAATCATATGGAAAAGGATCTATAATGAGATTAGGAGAAGAATCTGCTGCTGTTGATATTGATGTAATACCCACAGGTTCAATAGCTTTAGACACAGCGCTTGGTGTGGGAGGCATACCGCGCGGGAGAATAACGGAGATATACGGACCTGAGTCATCAGGGAAGACAACGCTAGCTTTGCATATTGTTGCCAACGCACAAAAAGTTGGCGGCATGGCAGCGTTCATAGACGTAGAACATGCTCTTGACCCAAAGTATTCCAAGGTTCTGGGTGTTGATTTAGACAGCCTTTTAATCTCACAGCCTGATAGCGGGGAACAGGCATTGGGCATTACAGAAACCCTTGTCAGAAGCAATGCTATAGATGTAATAATTGTAGATTCAGTAGCTGCTATGGTTCCACGCGCAGAGATTGAAGGAGATATGGGAGATTCGCATATGGGGCTTCAGGCGCGGCTTATGTCACAGGCTCTGAGAAAGCTAACTGCTGTTATAAGTAAATCAAAAACGTCTGTTATATTCATTAATCAAATACGACACAAAATAGGAGTTTTTTTTGGTAGTCCTGAGACTACTACAGGTGGAAATGCTCTTAAATTTTATGCGTCTGTAAGACTGGATATTCGTAGAATAGCAACAATTAAGAAAGGCGAAGAAGCAGTAGGAAGCAGGGTCAGGGTAAAAGTTGTTAAAAATAAGGTTGCTCCTCCATTCAGACAGGCAGAATTCGACGTTATGTATAATCAGGGTATTTCCAAAGAAGCTGGGATCCTTGATATGGCAATTGAGCATAAATTGATTGAAAAAGCCGGAGCATGGTTCTCTTATAATGAGGAGAAAATATCTCAGGGCCGTGAAGGCGCAATCAGATATCTGGCAGAAAAGACTGATGTTAGAGATAAACTTGAAAAGCAGATAAGAGAGAATACTGGATTGAAGCCTGTCTAATCAGAAAAGATGATGCAAAGTAAACAGATTAGAAAGTCCTTTTTGGAGTTTTTTAAGAATAACGAACATACTGTTCTTCCCAGTGCTTCATTGGTTCCTGCTCAGGATGAGACACTGCTCTTTACAAATGCAGGGATGAACCAGTTTAAGGATGTATTTCTGGGGAAAGGTTCACGCAGTTATAGGCGCGCAGCAGATTCTCAGAAATGCATAAGAGTCAGCGGAAAACATAATGATCTGGAAGATGTTGGACATGACAGTCATCATCACACCTTTTTTGAAATGCTTGGTAACTGGTCCTTTGGCGATTATTTCAAGAAAGAAGCAATTAGTCTGGCATGGAAGCTGCTTACTGAAGTATGGAACCTGCCAAAAGAAAGACTCTGGGTAACTGTATATAAGACGGATGAAGAATCCTTTAATTATTGGAAGACTGAAACCGATATTGATACCAGCCATATTCTCCGCTTTGGTGAAAAAGAAAACTTCTGGGATATGGGAGAGACCGGACCATGTGGCCCGTGCTCAGAGATACATATTGATCTAACCAGAAACGGCTGTAATAAATCTTTAATCAACGCCAATAATCCCGATGTCTTAGAACTGTGGAACCTGGTGTTTATACAGTATAACCGCAAAGAGGATGGATCTCTGGAAGAACTGCCTTCCAGACATGTGGATACCGGCATGGGCATTGAGCGTATATCAAGAGTATTACAAAACGTAAGCTCAAATTATGATACTGACCTCTTTAAGCCTATTATTGAGGCTGTATCCGAAATCTCAGAAAAGCCATATAGAGATAAATATGTTGTTCCGATACAGATAATTGTTGATCATATACGCACCCTGGTATTTGCAATAACAGATGGAGTAATGCCCTCAAACGAGGGAAGAGGCTATGTGCTCAGGCGGCTTATAAGAAGAGCATCAAGAAGGGGGAATATACTTGGGCTTAACCAGCCGTTTTTATACAGGCTGGTTGGTTCTGTAGTAAATATTATGAAGGATGCATATCCTGAGCTGGAGACGCAAAAAGAGCATATAAGCCTTATACTTAAGAGCGAGGAAGAGCGTTTTCAAAAAACACTTTTGCAGGGAATAAATCTCTTTCATGGGCTTATTAAGCCTGCTAAAGGGGATAAGAAAAAACTTATTAGCGGGGAGATTGCATTCAAATTATACGATACATTTGGTTTCCCTATTGATCTTACCTGTGAAATGGCAAGAGAGCAGGGGCTTAAAGTGGATGTAGAAGGCTTTAATAGAGAAATGGACAAACAAAGACAGCGGAGTATTTCGCAAACTCCACTACCTTCAAGCGTTACTGTTGTTTCACCAAGCACTTTGTTTACTGGATATAGTAAGTATTCTGATAAGGCGCAGATATTATGTATTCTAAAAGGTGGCAAAAAAACCGATAGAGCAAAACAGCAGGATGACATTGAGCTAATACTTGATAAAACATGTTTTTACGCTGAATCCGGAGGCCAGATTGGAGATACAGGCTCCATTTTTACAAAAGATTGCGAGATACAAGTATCAGACACTTATAAAATATCTGATACGTTTATTCACAAAGCTAAAGTTTCTAAAGGCACAATAAAAATTGGTGATAATGTGACTGCATCTATTTATATAGCCAGACGCATGAGAATTGCAAAACATCACAGTTCAGCGCATCTTCTTCAATATGCGCTTCGCCAGGTTCTTGGCAAACATATCCAGCAGGCTGGGTCATGGGTTGGGGAAGACAGAATGCGATTTGATTTTAATCACTTTAAAGCTATTGATAACGCGCAGCTTAATCGTATTGAGGAAATTGTGAATCAAAAAATTATGGAACTTGTTGAGGTAAAAACCTTTAGCGCCTCTATGAAGAAAGCTAAAGAGCTTGGAGCTATTGCCTTATTCAATGAGAAATACGGGGAAACTGTAAGGGTTGTCCAGATGGGAGATTTTAGCATAGAGCTATGTGGAGGGACGCATGCAAAAAATACGGGAGAAATAGGATTGTTTAGAATAATCTCTGATAGTTCAATCGCTTCTGGTGTGAGAAGAATTGAGGCTGCATGTGGCGAAGCAGCATATAGTATTATGAAAAAAGAGCAGAAGATTCTTAGAGAAATTTCTCGTCTTCTATGTGTGCCTGTAGCTGAAATACCAGGAAGAATAGAAGAAATTATTAAGAATAATAAGGAGCTTGAAAAACAGATCAAAAAATCTAAAAGCAAACAGGTAATGACAAATATAGATGATTTCATTAAGAAAGCCATTACAGTAGATAATGTAAAACTAGTTTCTGTATCTTTGAAGAATATGGGACATGAGGCATTGAGGGGCCTTGCAGATGCATTAAAAACAAAGATGGGCTCAGCCGTAATAGTGCTTGGATCTGTAAAGGATAATAAAATATGCCTTGTAACAGCAGTTACTCCTGACCTTGTATCTAAAGGATTGCATGCCGGAAAGATCATTAAAGAGGTCGCGCAGATTACAAGTGGCAGTGGCGGCGGTAGGCCAGACATGGCACAGGCAGGAGGTAAGGATATATCCAAGCTTGATCAAAGTCTAAAAGAAACGAACAGAATTATTAAAAAATTTCTGACGAAAAATAGGTAATTAATAAGAAAGTATACGAACTATGAATAATCGAGAACGTGTTCTTGCAACACTAAATCACAAACGACCGGATAAGACTCCTTATAATATAGAGTTTACAAAAAAGGCGCATGCTAAGATGGGCGAGTTTTATAAAGATCCTAGTTTTGCATCAAAACTGGGAAATTGTCTTACAAAGCTTAGTTCTGAACCCAAAGATAGCTGGAAGGAGAAAATGCCTAATATCTGGGAGGACCAGTTTGGAGTTCAGTGGAACCGCAACGTAGATAAAGATATTGGTGTAGTTTGTAACTGCATGGTAACTCCAGAAAATATCAATGAATATAACTTCCCTAATCCAGAAGATCCATCAAGATATGAGAAATACAATGAAATTCTAAAAACGGATAAAGATGAGTTCTTTGTAGTAGACATTGGATTTAGTTTGTTTGAAAGAGCCTGGACCTTGGCTGGCACGGAGAATTTGCTTATGGCAATGATCACTAATAAGGATTTTGTTCATCTATTGTTTGATGAGATTTTGGATTTCAATTTGGAAATTATTAAAAATGCCTGCTCTTTTAATATTGATGCAATGATGTTTGGAGACGACTGGGGACAGCAGACTGATCTTATTATGGGCCCGCAGCTCTGGGGCGAATTTATCAAACCTCGTATCAAAAAAATGTATGGATTAGCAAAGTCCAAGGGAAAATTTGTTTTCATCCATTCTTGCGGCAAAGTGGACCAACTATTCCCAGATTTAATAGAATGTGGGTTAGATGTGTTTAACCCATTTCAACCTGAGGTAATGGATGTATTTGATATGAAGAAGAAATATGGTAACAGCTTAAGCTTCTATGGCGGTATTAGCACACAAAAGACTCTGCCTTATGGCACTGTTGATCAAGTGAGAGATGAGGTCAAGCAACTACTTGATGTTATTGGAAAGGATGGAGGCTACATTGCAGCTCCTGCACATGCTATACCACCTGATGCAAAACCAGAAAACATAGCAGCAATGATAGAAACTCTACAAAACCAATAAAAATAATCAATATACTGTGTAATGAGAATTCTCGGATTGGATATTGGCGATAAGCACATAGGCGTGTCTGTAAGTGACGAGCTGGGCATAACAGCACAGGGACGCGAAAATATTTACAGAGAATCTGATGATCAAGCTATAAAAGAAATATGTAACCTAGTAAATCAGTTACATATAGATGAAGTTGTTGTTGGCATGCCTAAAAATATGAATGGCACTCTTGGTCCGCAGGCAGAAAAAGTAATGAAATTTTCGAAAGCCCTAGGTTCTTCAGTATGTATTCCGATTAAACATTGGGACGAGCGATTAACAACTGTTATTGCACAAAGAAGTCTTACGGCTTTAAATGTAAAAGGCAGAAAAAAGAAGAAGAAAGTTGACAGGATTGCAAGTCAGCTCATTCTCCAGGGATATCTGGACAGCAAATCCCTAAAGAGCTAGCAGTAATGAGCGCTGGATGAATAACCGCAAATATATTCTTATACTCATTCTTGCAGGAATAGCCGCATATCTAACCTCTTTTCAGAACAGCTTTGTATGGGATGATATTGGTCTAATTAGCATAAATCCATATATAAAAAGCTGGAAACATATTGGAGATATTTTTACATCATTTCTCTACAATAAAACTGGTGAAGGGGGAATCTTTTACAGGCCTATTGTCTCGCTTTCATTTCTGATAGATTACAGCATATGGAAAGAGAATCCTGTTGGATATCATCTGACAAATCTTCTGCTTCATATTTTAAACACTATTCTGCTATACAGAATAATCCTCTATATGTTCAAAGAAGGAAAGATAGCATTTTTTACAGCTCTTCTCTTTCTGGTACATCCAATTCATACTGAGGCTGTTACATATATATCCGGCAGAGCTGATCCAATAGTAACCTTATTTATGCTTAGCTCATTACTCCTGTTTATAACATATGCCCCTAAAAACAAGTTCTGGGGAATGTTTTGTGCTATTGCTTTCTATATACTTGCCCTGCTTACAAAAGCATATGCTATAGTATTTATCTTACTTCTTGGAACATATGGATTTTGTTTTAGGCCAAAGATTAAATTACGGCATTATCTGATATTTCTTATAACTTCTATAATCTATGGGACAATGCGGCTGGGTCTGTTAAAGAATGAGATTGGAGTGTTTCTATTCAAACAAAATATGAACATACCTCATCTTTTACTTGTTATAAGCAGATCTTTTACTGAGTACCTGAGACTTATCTTGTTTCCTATAAATCTTCATTATCAAAGAGAACTCCATATCCCTCACTCAATCTTTTGCCCATACGGAATACTATCAATTGTTATACCTCTTGCATTTATTCTTTTTGTCATCATTTTTAGAAAGAAAAAGCCTGTTCTTTTTGGCTCAATATGGTTTATAATATCGCTTATCCCATATCAAAATACGCTTAGATTAAATGCAACAGTAGCAGAACACTGGTTATACTTTCCTTCAATAGGTTTCTTCCTTGTTGTCTCGAGTCTTTTGCTTTCTCCAAAGGCAGGTAAAGGAAAGAGAAAATGCGTACCTTATATTTTTCTTGTATTTATAGTTATTGCTGGAATAGTGCTTACTAATCTTCAGAGTCTTCATTGGAAAGATGAAATTACTCTGTATAATTACATATTAAGATTCAGACCAAACGAGCCAAGAGTGCATAATAATCTTGGCAATGCGTATGCAACAGATGGAAGGTACGAGAATGCCCTACTGCATTTCAAAAAAGCGGTTGAAATCGCACCGGGTTATTCTACTGCCTATTTTAATATGGGCGCTGTATATTTAGAAAAGCAGCACTTTTATACAGCTGTTGCACAGTTTCAAAAAGCGCTGACCTTAAATCCCTCTTATACAAAAGCCCGCCTATATCTGGCAGATACATATAACAGGTTAGGTCTGACATATTACAAACAAAAGAATTATCCAAAGGCTAGAGAGTCATGGATAAAAGCCTTGAAGATTTATCATGGATATTCTAAATCCAAGAAAAATCTTGAAAGGCTAAGAAATCCTAAAAAAAAGTAATTGCTACTCCATATCAAATACGCTAAAATAACTTAAATTATAGAATGTTTTAGTTCTGTCGCACTAGATGGGGAGATAGCGGTGCCCTGATTTCTGAGGTATAACTCGGGATGACCTGCAATCCGCTACAGCAGGATTGAATTCCTTCTTGAGGTCAATGTGTCTTTTGGAAGGGTGTTGGATAAGTAGCGATGAAGGCTGGATCCCATGCGGCAAAAGTTTGCAAACCCCGTTAGGCCTGGAAGGGAGCAGCGGTAAGTAAATATTTTTGGGTGTTATGGGGATATCTAGCTGGAGCTGGCTGTTGAATAACTAACTAAAAGGCAGGATCAAAGGATGGTGTGCGGCAGAGGTTATCTGTAGTAAGGAGGTTTTTTCGTGTCATATTTGGTACTTGCAAGAAAGTGGAGACCTAAAAAGTTCTCTGAACTTATTGGGCAGGAACATGTAACTAAAACGCTAGCAAATGCCGTAACATCAGGGCATCTGGCACATGCTTATATCTTCAGTGGGCCAAGAGGTATTGGCAAAACCTCTACAGCAAGAATACTTGCTAAAGTACTTAATTGTCCGCAAGTAAAAGACGCAGTGCCTTGTAATAAATGCAGCATATGTCTCGAAATTGCGGAAGGAAATAATATTGATGTTCTTGAAATAGATGGCGCATCTAATAGAGGGATTGATGAGATTAGAAATTTACGTGATAATGTCAGATATACACCCTCTCAGGGGAAGTATAAGGTTTATATAATAGATGAAGTTCATATGCTCACAACAGAAGCATTTAATGCATTACTCAAGACATTGGAAGAGCCATCAGAACATGTTAAGTTTATATTTGCAACAACAGAGCCTCATAAGATACCTTTAACTATTCTGTCTCGCTGTCAGCACTTCTCATTTAAAAGAATACAAACACAAGACTTAGTAAAACATTTAGAACATATGGTTAAAGCTGAGAAAATCAAAGTAACCGATGAAGCCCTGTTTTTAATAGCAAAAAACGCAGATGGCAGTATACGGGATGCTCAGAGTGTACTGGATCAATTGATTTCCTTCTCTCCAGGTAAGGAAATTACTGTACATACTGTAAACAGTCTTTTGGGCTTAGTCAGCCAGGATATATATTTTCAGTTTGCTGAGAATATATTACACAAAGATATTGTTAAACTATTAATACTGGTTGATAAATTAGTAAACGAAGGAAGAGACATAGGACAGGTGGCAAATGGGCTCATTAACTATTTTCGGAACCTGTTTTTCATTAGTCTTGGAGAGCATGGGGAAAACCTAGTAGATGTATCTCAAGATACAAAAGAGACATTAGTTCTCCATGCAAAACAGTTTCGAAAAGACCGGTTATGGCAGATACTTGAGATGATTTCTTCTCTTGAGAAAAACATAAGAACAACAAGAACCCCTAGAGCTTTTCTTGAAATTGCGATGATTAAGATAGTAAATACTGTGTCTCCTGTTATGCTGGGGGAAATTGTAGAAAAGTTAGGAGAATTAGAAAAAAAATTAGAAAATGGAACTGATTACTTTGTTGCAGAGCCAGATGTAAAAGCAGAGCCAGTTTCCGGTTCCATTCAACAGGAGAAAACAGTTCAAGCAAAACCAGTTCAACAGGATTTAACCGTAGATATTGTGAAGCAAAAGTGGCCAGAAGTAATCTCAACATTAAAAAAACAAAAAATGATATTGGGAGTCTTTTTATCAGAAGGAGCTCCTGTAAACCTGGAAATGAGTACATTAGAAATTGGATTTGGACCAAACGCCAGATTGTTTTTGGAAAAGGTTGAAGCTGAGAGAAAATTTATTGAAGAGATATTATTAGAGGTGTTAGGGCATAATATAACAGTAAGATGCGTACCTGTGGAAAAAGACAACCATACGTTTAAAAACAACGAAGGCTTCGAAAAACAGCAAGTTGAAGAACAGAATGAAAAATTGCTAGACAATCCTGCAGTCAAAACTGTAATGGAAAAGTTTGGGGCTAAAGTTGTTAAAATTACTAAAAAAAGATGGAGGTAGAAAATGGCAGGGATAGGTAAATTTCTTAAACAAGCACAGAGAATGCAGAAAGATATGGCTAAAATACAGGCGGAAATGGCAAATAAGACAGTAGAGGCAACTGCTGGCGGTGGGATGGTCACAGTAATAGCTAATGGGAATCAGGAAATAACCAGTGTTAAAATTGAGAAGGAAGTAGTAGATCCAGACGATATAGAGATGCTTGAAAATCTTATTATTGCAGCTATTAATGAAGGATTGCGTAAATCCAAAGAGATGGTTACAGGGGAAATGAGTAAATTAACAGGCGGTCTGAATATACCGGGCCTTACTATATAGGGGGGATAGTGGTGTATTACACAGAATCTCTTGACAAACTAGTTAAAGAATTAGGCAAGTTACCTGGCATTGGCCCAAGAAGTGCTCAAAAGATGGCATTTCATCTGATGAAAATACCTATAGAGGAAGCTAGGGAACTTACGCAAGCTATTGTAGATATAAAGGAGAAAACAAGGTATTGTTCTATATGTAATAATTTTTCAGAAGGAGAATACTGTCCAATTTGCATAAATCCAGGCAGAGATAAGAGCATAATATGTGTTGTTGAAGAACCAAATGATATAATTGCAATAGAAAAAATAGGAATATATAAAGGGACATATCACGTATTAATGGGCGCTATATCTCCGCTTGACGGAATAGGCCCTGATGACTTAAGAATAAAAGAACTTCTTGGAAGAATATCTGTAGATGTCAAAGAAGTTATATTAGCAACAAATCCTAATACAGAAGGTGAGGCTACAGCAATGTATCTTGGTAAGATAATAAAGCCATTAGGGATCAAAGTAACCAGAATTGCTAGAGGTATCCCTGTTGGTGGAAATATTGAGTATACAGATCAGGCAACATTAGCTAAAGCCATGGAAAAAAGGGGGGAATTATAATGACACTTAATGCTCTGGATCTTATCATAATTTTGATTCTAGGAATAGTAACTGTATGGAGTGGAATTAAAGGTTTTTTCAAAACCATTATAAACCTGGCTGCTATTATTCTTGGGTATATTGTTGCCAGCCATTTCTATGTATTTTTAGTTGAAATGTTTAGAGAAAAGATGGGTGATTCAGTATTTATAAAAGGGTTATGCTTTATAGTACTTTTTGTTATTAGCGCTGGAGTTATTCTAATATTAGGACATTTCTGTAATAAGTTTATAAAAAAATCTCCTTTAAGGGGGATTGACCATGTAGGAGGAGTATTATTTGGTTTTATTAAAGGCGCATGTATTGTAGGTGTACTGCTTGTTTTCTTAGTGGTTCTGTTGCCTAAGGATAGTAAATTTACAGGAGAATCCCGTATACTTCCGAAGGCAAAAACAGCATTTTTAGCTATGAAGTCTCTACTGCCGCAATCTCTCAAAAAAAAGACAACTCAAAAATACGAGGAGTTTAAAAATTATTGGAAACAGACGAAAGAAAATCTCTCCCTTTTATAATTTCCAGACTGATAAAAGAATATCCTAGCACAAAGACTACTCTACACTATAAAAGTCCGCACCAACTTCTCATATCAACAATACTCTCTGCCCAATGTACGGATGAAAGGGTAAATAAAGTAACAAAAGAATTATTTAGAAAGTACAAGTCTGTAGGGGATTATGCCAATGCAGAACTTTCTGAATTAGAAAAAGATATAAGACAAACAGGCTTCTTCAGGAATAAGGCAAAAAATATAAAGAATGCCTGTAAGATGCTTATAGGAAAATTTGACGGGCAAGTTCCAAGAACAATGAAAGAGATACTGCTTCTTCCCGGAGTTGCAAGAAAAACGGCAAATGTAGTGCTTACAAGCGCATATAGAGTAATTGAAGGCATTGTGGTTGATACTCATGTGAAAAGGTTATCGCAGAGACTGGGCTTAACAAAGAATGATAATCCCGAAAAGATAGAAAAAGATCTTATGAATATTGTTCCAAAAGATAAATGGGGCGAGTTCTCATTTTTACTCATATCTCATGGGAGAAAAATATGTCAGGCAAGAAAACCCATCTGTTCCAAGTGCATTCTTAATGACCTGTGTCCATCAAGAACAAATTCTGCATAACACAAAAGACCACCTTATTATTTGACTGGTTGTAACATAAATAAACCTCTGCTATAATCAAAAATACTCAAATAAGTAAAGGGAGACGATAATATGAAAAATCTAAACATTGATGTTTTAAATGGCGTTTGTGAAGAAGTTAAAAGCAGTATTGTGCCTTTTTGTGAAAAACTGGTTGAGATACACGCGGATAATATAAAAGCAATAATTCTCTATGGGAGCGCAACAGGCAAAGAGTTTGTGCCAAAAAAGTCAAATATAAATATAATGATCGTTTTCAATAATCTCGGATTGAATGAGCTTAAAAAAAGTTTAAAACTTGTTGCAAAAGGCAGAAAAAAAAGAATAACTGCTCCGCTTTTCTTAACTATGCGTCATATTGAAACTTCAACAGATGTTTTCCCAATAGAATTTCTTGAAATGAAGGAGAACCATCTTCTTGTTTATGGAGAGGACATTCTGGAGGATATTAAAATAAATCAGGAAAATATCAGGTTACAGTGTGAATCCCAGATAAAGGGTAAATTGATACGCTTAAGGCAGGCATATCTTGAGATTGGCCTGAAGCGGAAAGGAATAGAATCACTTATGATAGATTCTCTGACATCATTATTTCCAATCTTCAGGAACATACTCCGTCTTAAAGGAGAAACTCCCCCAACTACAAAAGAAGATGTAATTGAGCTTATGAAAAACAAGTTCAATATAAATGACCAGATATTTTTTAATATCTTAAGAGATAAAAAAGGTGATGAAAAAATTGGTGATCAACCTGCTGAGCAAGCATTTGAAACGTATCTAGAAGAAATAAGAAAGCTTGCATTAATAGTGGATGAACTAAAATGAACTCTGGTAAATCAAAATTACTTTTACTCACACTGTTTTGTGTTTTTGTTCTATCCCATGTAAGTATTTTTGGAGCAGATAGATATCCAAATTACACCGGCTATGTAAATGACTTCGCCAGGGTTCTGAACAGTAGTGAGAAGGGCATAATAACTAATTTAATTACTGAACTTGAGAAGAAAACATCTGCAGAAATAGCGATTGTAACGGTCCCGAATATTGAAGGCTCTGAGATCAATATTTATAAGAACGAGCTTTTTGAGAAGTGGAAGATAGGTAAAAAGGGGAAAGATAACGGGGTATTAATTGTTCTTGCAATGAAGGAAAGAAAGGTCGGCATAGAGGTTGGTTATGGGTTAGAGGGAGTTTTGCCTGATGGACTCTGCGGAGAGATTATTCGCAAACAGATGTCGCCAAACTTTAAAGTAGGTCAGTTTGGAAAGGGCCTTGTAAGCGCTGTTGCTACAATATCAAATCTTGTTGCTAAGGAATATAATGTTAAGCTATCAGGGCTGAATTCCTTGCCAAGAACTGCATATGTAGTGCGAAAGCGTTCAGCTGCCAGCTCCATAGCAAGCATAATCTTCACATTGTTATTCTTAATGCTTATCTTAGGTTCAAGGACAGGTCTTCTTGGAGTATTGCTTTTTGGATCAATGGCTGGCAGAGGCGGCTATTGGGGAGGAAGTGGTTCAGGCGGTTTTGGTGGAGGTTTTGGCGGGTTTGGAGGTGGCATGTCCGGCGGCGGAGGTGCAAGCGGAAGCTGGTAAATGCACATAATTTTAAGAAAGGATTTAAAGACATGAATTTTTTTTTGAAGGCAATCTTTATGCTTTTTATTTTATTATTCCCTTTGGTTTTATTCGGGGCTGGACAAAAAGGAGAAGCGGGAAAGACACTGTTTTATGTTGATTTCAATAATGGATATGACAATAATGTAAACTTGGATTCATCAGAATCAGAAAGAAAGGAAGATTTCTTTTCTCAATTTGACATGGAACTTGGATATGAATGCCCTTTTAGCGAATTATATAAAGCAAAAATTGACTACTATCTCAATAGCAAGAGCTATTACAAAATCAACGAAGCTTCTTTTTATGATAATAACATAGAACTAGAACTCACCAGAAAATTGACAGATATATTCACTGCAACTATAAGCCATAATTTTGAATCTCTATATTACCCTGATGATGATTCAGATTACTTTGGTAATGATTCCAAGCTCAGCTTTAGGCATGATATCAAGGAATGGATTTATCAAAAACTATCCTATGACTTTATATCTAAAGATTTTTATGAACAAAAAACTCGGGATAAGTCCGAAGCAAACATGGATTTTAATCGAAAGGACTTGCGCAACTGTCTAACTCATGAATTAGGAATTTGGGTTAATGATACTTCAATAAAGCTTAAAAACAAATATTATAGAAATGACTCCAATGACGAGTATATGGACTACTACGATTATTCTTCATACAGGGTGAGTTTAACAATTAGCGCGTCGGTCATATCAGATAAGTTTCTCGGTACGATAAGTGGGGGATACCAAATAAAAGAATATGATGAAAGACTCCTTGTGGATAGCGACAGTACTCAGAAGGACAATAGTTATGATATATCAGCTTCTTTGCATTATGATATAAGTAAAACAACTTCTCTTTCACTAAACTGTAGCTATTCTGAGAACAATTCTAATGAGTCGTCTGAAGATTACAGTGACACGACTACGTCTTTTGGCATCCATTATGTCTTTTGAATACACGAAGACGTTAATTTGTTTGACGGAAAACTTAGGAGTTGATAGGATAAATGTGATTTCGGTGAAGTTAAAAATAATACTATGGATGGCTTAACATGTTTACTCGGCAGAAACTTCTGATCATAGCAATTACTCTGATGTTTATTAGCTCTTTTGCTATTCCTGTAATGGCGCGAGATCGCTCACAAAGCAGTGGCCGAAGCGAAACGCAAAGAACAGAAGAGAGAACCGAGAGAAGAACTGAGAGAAAAAGCAGGACAGAAAGAACAGAGAGAATCGAGAGAACAGAAAGAAAAGAAAGGATGGAACAAAGGGAACGAAGAAAGAGAGAGGATACTGAAAGAAGAGAAAAATCCGTAGAGAAAACGAGAGTTGAACATAAAAGTCGGCTTAGACCAGAAGAGATTAAATTTAGAAGATCTTCCGAAAAGGTACAGATGGCTACTAAACGTACTTTTCTTTCTCCATGGTCAAGAAAAGTAACCGGCACTCGGCTGGGATCCTTTGATATTTCAAGAGAGGAAGAAGTGAGTATTATCATTTGGAGTAACCCACTGCCTACCAAGTTAGCTAAGCGATCAAGTTCTCAAACTGAGCCAGTAAGTATTATCATTCACATGAAACCCAAAGAAAAAAATATGAGAGCTACTTATCTGGATTCCGCCGTTCTTCCTAGTGGGGAGACAGTAAGTATTATTATTTGGAGTGAACCTTTACCTAAACGAATTGAGAAAAAGCTAGAATCGTCAATAATATTTGAAGAAAAAATGTCTTCTTTTCACGCCCAAAGTGACTTAATCGCTACATCACAGAAATTGCTAGTTCAGATGATGGAGGAGTTTGCTCAGGTAGTAGAAACTTTGATATCCACTACTGAAGGCGCAATGAACACTCAGGGAAGGGTGATGAGGCACGTAGTTGAAGGAGAAGAAGAGATAAGTGCTACATACCTTGGATCAGTTGCCCTGCCTAATGGTGAAGCGATAAGTATCATTATTTTTGTGAAGCCTTTACCTACTGAGTTAAGAGGAGAATCTAATCCTCAGCCCTCACCTTCGCCCGTGACATTGAAGCGATATTGTATTCCGCCTGACTGTACGGATGCGGAGAAGAGGGAAGTAGAAAAAAAGGTGGATGCTACTCACCTCGTCTCTAGCGTTCTTCCCAGTGGGGAGACGGTAAGTATTGTTATCCAAGAAGAACCTTTACCTACTCGAGTGGTAGAAGAATCCATCCTTGAGCGTTTATTAGCTCAGATCGTTATGGATAGTGAAACGATTGAGAAATTTCTTGACGAATCGGGAAGGATAAAAGGTTTTTCTTACATGGATAAAGTTGGGAAGAAACACGATGTAAACAATATAGAGTATGATAAGTACGGAAGACTTAAATCTTACACAGAAACTACGTACAATAATGAAGCTCCTGATAAAATAACTACAAAAACGCATGAATATAAATATGATGAATTAGGTAGGGCTGCAGAAACAAAAGTTACAACACACTCATACGGCATTGTTTTTGATGCAGATAAGCTTAAAAAACTTTCAGAAAGTTTGGAGGTCGATACAGATGAGTTTAAAGAATTTTTCGAAAGCTTGGGTGGGAATACAGATAAATTTAAAGAACTTTTGAAAACTATGGACGTGGATACAGATGAGCTTAAAGAACTTATGAGGAATATAGACTACAATAAGTTGGCACAGGCGATATCGGAAGATACACACAGTAGTGAAATTCTCTCTCTATTCTTTCGGCATAAAACAATTACAACTGTAAGAATGAATACGGAGTATGATGAGATGGGAAGGGTAGAAAAAAATACAGAAATCACATATAGTAGCGAAACTCCCGGTCTAATAACTACAACTACAGAAAGGCATAAATATGATGAGCTAGGTAGGGTTACAGAAACAAAAGTTACAACACACTCATACGGCATTAATCTTGATGGAGAGTCTATAGAAGATATCGAGTATGATGACTTCGGAAGAATGATAGGTTATTCTTATACGGATCAAGACGGAGATACACACGAGGTAAATAATATAATGCATGATAAAACAACTACTCGTACACATATTTTTACATATAATAGTTCAGGTCAACTGGAGCGCGAGATAGTCTATAATCACCAAACTGGAGAATTGTCCGATGTTGATGCATTAAAAGAGATGCTGAGCAAGATGGATGCAGATGAGATTAAAGAATTTTTGGGAAGTTTCGATGAGGGTACAAAGGAGCTTCTTATTAAATTTTTAAAAGACCACAAAATTTTGATTTCTGATGACAATGGAGATGATAAGAAAGATGAGGAGGAAGAACAATAGGGAAATCTGGATAGAAGGTTGGAAATATAAGGAGGAAGCACAAACAAAAAAAAGGAGGGATGTATGAAAAAAGGATGTTTGGTAGGGATAATAATTGTTGTTGTAATTGTTGGGTTTATTGGCTTTTTCATTGGAGGGCTTAATAAGGTTGTAAGAATGGATGAAAATGTTAAGGCTGCCTGGGCGCAGGTTGAAAACCAGCTGCAGAGAAGAAATGATCTAATACCTAATCTGGTAAACACAGTTAAAGGATATGCAAAGCACGAAAAAGAAATTTTTACCTATGTTGCTGATGCCAGAGGGAAGCTTGCAGGCGCAATCAAAGAGAATAAGTCAATCAAGGAAAAAATTCAAGCGGCAGGGGCGCTAAATACAGCTCTTTCGCGCTTGTTAATGATTGTGGAAAGGTATCCTGACCTTAAGGCAAATGAGAGCTTTGCGAGACTTATGGACGAGCTTTCAGGTACAGAAAACAGAATTGCTGTTGAAAGGATGAGATATAACAGAGGTGTTCAGGAATTTAATGCGCATATTCGTATGATACCAGGCAGCTTTTTTGCAGGGTTAAAAGGGTTGAGCAAAGCTGAATATTTCAAGGTGGAAGAAAAAGCAAAAGAAGTACCAGTAGTAAAATTTTAATGTCTACTTCTGATATCAGGCTGATTTCTAATAAGGACAGCGTACTTGTTATTGTTGATATACAGGAAAGACTTGTTCCTAAGATATCCGACAAGCACACTGTTATTGACAATACTGTTACATTGATAAAATCTGCCGGAATACTTAACATTCCGATTACAGTAACTGAACAATATCCCAAAGGATTAGGCTCAACCATTCCTGAAATAAAAGATTTAATAATTCCATGGCAGCCAATAGAGAAGATATGCTTTGACTGTTTTGGCAACAGCGATTTTTCAGAAAAGCTGGAAGGACTGGGAAAGAACAATTTAATATTATGCGGAATAGAATCCCATATTTGTATAATGCAAACTGCATTGGATGGATTAAAATCAGGATATTCTGTTTTCTTTGTTAAGGATGCCATATCATCCAGAACCAAAAATAATAGAGAAACTGGTTTTGAAAGAATGGCTCAGGCTGGCGCAATTCCCGTTTCTACAGAGATGGTAGTGTTTGAGTTATTAAGAGAAGCAGGTACGGACAAATTTAAACAAATAGTAAGCATGATAAGGTAAAGGCTTTGCATTGACATGCTAGACATATATATATAGAATAAAACTCCCAAAATATTAAGAGGTTGAATATGATAAAAGTAGCAATTGTTGGTGCAACTGGTTATACAGGTGTAGAGCTTATACGAATCTTATTGAATCATCCTGATGTGGAGATTACATCCTTGACGAGAAAAGGAGAATCTCTATCAAATATTAGTGAAGCATTCCCCCATATGTATAATCAAATAGCATTGCCATGTAATACCCTAAAAAACCCGGAACAGGTTGCAGGAAAGGCTGATGTTATTTTTATGGCGCTTCCACACTGTTCTGGCTTAGACCTGACTGACCAATTTCTAAAGCTAGGGAAAACTGTTATTGATTTGAGTGCGGATTTTCGCCTTAAAGATGCTGATATATATGGGAAATGGTATGGAACTAAGCATACCCATCCGGAACTGCTCAAGGAAGCAGTATACGGACTTCCTGAGATCTATAAAACTAATATTGCGAAGGCAAAGCTTATAGCTAATCCGGGCTGTTATCCAACTGGGGCAATACTTGCTCTTAAGCCGCTTATCTCAAGCGAAATGGTAAAAACAGGTTCTATCGTTATAGATTCGAAAAGTGGTGTTTCTGGAGCAGGAAGAAGCTTGAGCTTGAAAAGTCTATTTTCAGAGGTAAACGAAAACATCACTGCTTATAATATAAATACGCATAGACACCTGCCAGAGATGATTCAGGAACTTACAGGGCATAAAGCAAAGACTACACAAATTACTTTTGCACCACACTTGATCCCTGTAACACGCGGTATCTTGAGCACAACTTATGTTTCTGTACAGGATAATAAGGCTATTGCTAATGTGGTTGATATATATAAAGACTTCTATAAAGAGAGCCCTTTTATTCGGATATTGCCTGAAGGCACAGCTCCTCAAACAAAACATGTTTATGGCTCAAATTACTGTGACATAGGTATCTTTCAAAACAAAGAGACACATCAAATTATCATTATCTCTGCAATTGATAATCTGGTAAAAGGCGCCAGTGGACAGGCTGTGCAAAACATGAATATAGTATGTGGGCTTGAAGAAACCGCAGGCCTGAACCTCATACCAGTGTTTCCATAAAGGCAATTCTGTGAAGATAATAAAAGGCGGCATTACAGCTCCTCATGGATTTGGAGCGGCAGGTGTACATTGTGGAATAAAATCGTATAAAAAGGACCTAGCTCTTATATTTTCAGACAAACCTGCAGTAACTGCAGGTTTGTTTACAACAAATCAGGTTAAATCCGCTCATGTTTTGCTTGATTTAAAAAGACTGCGCAGAAAAGAATCTCAGGCAATTATAATTAATAGCGGTAATGCCAACGCATGCAATGGTGTTAAAGGAAAAGATAATGCTTCGGGAATGTCTGAATACACTGCAAAATGCCTGGATATAGATAAGCAAGGTGTACTTGTAGCATCTACTGGTATAATTGGAGTGCCTCTCCCCATGAATAAAATTAAAAAAGGTATTAAAGATATCTCTAGCAAACTTGTTTTGAATGGTTCTAGAGATGCTGCTGAAGCTATTCTTACAACCGACACTACTATAAAAGAAGTGGCTGTAGATACAGGGATTAAAGGCAGGACAGAGGACAATATAAGAATTGGCGCAATTGCCAAGGGCTCAGGAATGATTGCTCCTAATATGGCTACCTTGCTCGCATTTATAACAACAGATGCCTGCATAGAATATGAAGAATTGTTTACATCTTTGAGAGAATGCGTGAACACTACATTTAATATGCTGAGTATAGATGGAGATATGAGCCCTAATGACACAGTTATTATTATGGCAAATGGTACCTCAAGAAATAAAAGAATTAAATTCAATACACCTGAATATAAGAAATTTACTGATGCACTAAATTATGTATGCACATATCTTACAAAAAAGATTGCTGCTGATGGTGAAGGCGCAACAAAACTAGTTGAGATACAGATTAAAGGCGCAAGAAACATAAAGGATGCTAGACGCGCAGCTAAAGCAGTAGCTAATTCCAATCTGGTAAAAACAGCCCTTAATGGATGCGACCCCAACTGGGGAAGAATCCTCTCCAGTTTAGGCGCAGCGCGCATAAAGATTAAGCCCGGGAAAATTGATATTGCAATTAACTCTGAACCAATAGTTCACAATAGTATAAGCACAAACTTCTCTCAAGAAAGACTACATAATATCTTGAAAGAAAAAGAAATTACAATAACAATCAATTTAAACATTGGTGGTCACAGTTCAACCGCGTATACTTGTGATATGTCAGAAGAATATGTAAAAATAAATACGCATTACCACACATGAGAAATTGAATTAATTATGGAAAAGCTGATTGAAAAAGCAAAAGTGCTCATAGAAGCACTGCCATATATCAAAAAGTTCCACGGGAAAAAAATAGTGATAAAATATGGCGGAAGCGCAATGGAGCATGAAGAAATTAAAAAAGCCGTTATGCAGGATATTGTGTTTATGAAGTATGTTGGAATGAACCCGATTATTATTCACGGCGGTGGGAATGCTATAACTGAAGCACTTAAGAAAATGGGAAAGAAATCTCAATTTGTGGATGGATTGCGTGTTACTGATAAAGAAACAATTCAAGTTGTAGAGCAAGTGCTTGTTGAGAAGGTAAATAAAGAGATTGTCTCTCTGATCAACGAATCAGGAGGGAACGCTCTTGGCATTAATGGAAAATCTGAATCTCTTATTATGGCAACTAAACTTGAAGCAAATATGGGTCTGGGATTTGTAGGACAAATCATCAAGATACAGCCTGAAAAATTGGATGAGCTCTGTAATCAGGGCATTATTCCTGTAATAGCGCCTCTTGGACTTGGTAAAAATGGAGAAACCTACAATATAAATGCTGATACTGCTGCCTCAGAAATTGCAGCAGCACTTAGAGCTGAAAAACTGGTTTTATTAACAGACGTTCCCGGCATATTAAAAGATAAATCTGATGCGGAGTCAATAATGTCTACACTTAAGGTATCTGAAATCAAGGTCCTTAAAAAAAGAGGTGTAGTTACAGGAGGAATGATACCAAAAATACATGCATGCGAGAAAGCACTGAAAGCAGGCGTTAAAAAGTCTCATATCATTGACGGAAGAATCCTGCACTCTTTATTGTTGGAAATATTTACTGATAAAGGCATAGGAACAGAACTCATAGAAAACTAATTCTTAATTTCTAATTTTAAATTTTTAATTATTATGAAGACTGCTGAAATTATAAAGTTAAGTAAAAGATACATAATAAACACATATGGTGAGCGTTCCATTGCACTTGTAAAAGGGAAAGGGATGTATGTCTGGGATGCTGACGGGAAAAAGTATCTGGACTTTCTTTCGGGGATTGCGGTTAATGCATTAGGACATTGCCATCCTGAAATTGTGGAAGCTATTAAAAAACAAATTTCCACATTGATTCATGTATCAAATCTCTATCATATTAAACAACAGGCAGAACTTGCAGAATTGCTCATTAAACACTCTTTTAAGGGCAAGTGCTTCTTCTGTAATAGCGGAGCAGAAGCAAATGAAGCTGCTATAAAGCTTGCAAGAAAATCAACAAAACCAGATAAATTCGAAATAATTACAATGACTGGATCCTTTCACGGAAGAACTTTAGCAACTATTACAGCAACAGATAATGCGAAGTATCAGAAAGGTATTGAGCCCTTGCCAGGTGGATTTAAACGTGCTGTCTTTAATGATATAGCAAGCATTAAGAAATGTATCAGCGATAAAACTTGCGCAATTATGATTGAGCCTGTTCAGGGAGAGAGTGGTATTCATATAGCAGAAAAAGATTTTATAACTGCGTTAAGAAAGCTTTGTGACAGAAAAAAAATTCTTTTAATATTTGATGAAGTCCAATGCGGTCTTGGAAGAACAGGAAAACTATTCGCTTATGAACACTATAATGTAGAACCGGATATAATAACACTGGCAAAGAGTTTAGGAAGCGGACTACCTATTGGAGCGTTGATTGCAAAAGATAAAACCAGTTCAGGCTTTGGGCCAGGAGATCATGCATCAACATTTGGCGGTAATCCTCTCTGCTGCACTGCTGCGTTAACAACTCTAAAAATAATACTTAGAAATAACTTATCACAACATGCTTGGAAAATGGGTGCTCGCTTCAAAAATAAACTTGAAGTGCTCAAAAAGAAATATCCCTTTATCAGGGAAATTCGTGGCATTAGCTTGATGATTGGAGTTGAACTGGACTTTGAATGTAAGGAGATTGTTGAAAAATGCCAAAAAGCAGGGCTTTTGATAAACTGCACCTCAAGTAATGTCCTGCGTTTTCTGCCTCCGCTCACCGTGCCTGAAAAAGAGATTGATAAAGCTGTGAATATACTGAATAAAATTCTTGGAGATTACCTATGAAAAAAGATTTGATATCAATAAAGGACTTATCAGAACAAGAGATTTATAAAATTTTTGACCTTGCAACGCAATTAAAGAAAGAACAAAAGCAGGGTAAAAGCCATAATCACTTACTGGCTGGAAAGACCATAGCCATGCTCTTTGAAAAACCCTCTCTTAGAACAAGAATGACCTTTGAAGTAGGCATGTATCAGCTTGGAGGGCATGCAGTTTATGAGCGCTTGATAGGAGAAAAGATAGGAGACAGAGAATCGGTTCAGGACGTAGCCAAAAATCTCGAGCGCTGGGTAGATGGCATTGTTGTGCGCACTTTTTCACATCAAAATGTCACTGATCTGGCAAAGTTTGCAAATATTCCTGTAATTAATGCGCTTACTGACCTGTTGCATCCATGTCAGATACTTACTGATATGTTCACTATACTTGAGAAAAAAGGCGGATTAGATGGCATTAAAGTTGCTTATATAGGTGATGGGAATAATATCTGCAATTCATGGATATATGGTGCTGAGAAAACGGGTATAATACTTAAAATCGCATGTCCAGAAGGATATGAACCTTCCAAAGAGATGATAACTAAAGAGCTATTTATTACACACAACCCGGAAGATGCAGTCAAGGATTCTGATATTGTTTATACTGATGTGTGGGTAAGCATGGGGCAGGAATCAGAAAAAGCAGATAGAAAAACTATGTTTCAGGCATTTCAGATAAATAAAAAGCTCCTCTCAAATGCAAGTTCCGATGTGTTAATTATGCACTGCCTGCCTGCACATAGAGGGGAAGAGATAACAGATGAAGTAATAGACAGCCCTAATGCAATTGTATTCGATGAAGCAGAAAACAGGCTGCATGTTCAGAAGGCCATCTTAAACCTTCTTTTGAGAAATGAATTATAAATCTGTATTAAGATACGCAGTATTCTTACCAATTGCAGGCATAATACTTTGGCTTATAATAATATCAGTGGGTCCTATAAAGTGTATACCAATAGTGTATAAATCTGCTCAAAAATACAGTATGGATCCAGATCTCATAATGGCAGTTATAGAAATAGAGAGCAAGTTTGATGCCAAAGCAGTGTCCAAAGCTGGTGCAATAGGTTTAATGCAGATTATGCCAAAAACAGCGAAATCTCTATCACGTGAACTGAACATAAAAAAATACAATAAGAATTCCTTATATAACCCTGAAATTAATATCAAAATCGGCACATACTATTTGAAGAAATTATTGCAGGAATTTAATAATGATATTGACTTATCTCTGGGAGCTTATAATGGAGGGATAGGGAATATTAAAAAATGGCAAAAACAGAAAAAAGAAATTCCATTTGAGGAGACCAGAACCTTTATTAAAAAAGTGAAATCTGCGCGCATAAAATATAAGGTGCTCAGTAAATTTTGTAACATAAAAAGCGAGGTGTGATATGGAAATAATGGAAATTATAAGGAAGAGGAGAAGTGTTCGTAGTTACCAGTCTAAGGAAGTTGAACAAGAGAAATTAGATCTTCTGCTAGAAGCAGCAAGACTTGCTCCTTCTGCAAGTAATAGGCAGGAGTGGAGATTTATTGTGGTCAGAGAATTTTCTGCACGTCAGAAGCTCATGGCTGCAGCTAAAGGACAGAGTTTTGTAGGTCAGGCTCCTGTAGTTATAGCCTGCTGTGCAAAATCGGACAATCACATCATGGCTTGTGGGCAACCATGTTATCCTATTGATGTAGCTATTGCTATTGATCATATAACATTAAAGGCAACTGAAGAGGGATTAGGCACATGCTGGGTAGGAGCATTTGATGAGAATGAAGTTAAGAAAATTCTAAACATCCCTGAAGAAATAAGAGTAGTTGAGCTATTGACTCTAGGTTACCCTCAACAGGTGTATGAAGGGGGCAAGAACAGGCTGGATTTAAATGAGATAGTAATGTATGAGAAGTGGGAAAAATAGAAGACATCATCATATGTGTATTACATTCTGCTTGCCAATACAAGAAACTTTGTGATAACATCGGAAACTAAAGTTGTAAAAGCACACATCTTTTGATCTCAACCAATGGTGCGCCTTCTTCAGGGCGTTTTGGTGGGAAGCGATAAGGGTGGAGGAGAAAACCAAAAGAAGGAGAAAGGCATGTCAACTATTCCAGTCAAAGACCTCTTAGAGGCAGGGGTTCATTTTGGACACCAAACACATAGATGGAATCCAAAAATGGAAGAATTTATTTTTGGGCAGAAAAGAGGTCTGCATATTATAAATCTTGAAAGAACTGTTCAAAAGATAGAGAAAGCATATGAATTCTTAGTTAATTTAGCTGCGCAGGGAGGATCTGTTTTATTTGTCGGTACAAAGAGGCAGGCCCAGATAGCTATTGCTGAGCAAGCAACAAGATGTGAAATGTATTATGTAAATCAACGATGGTTGGGGGGCACGCTTACAAACTTTCAGACGATCTGCAAGAGCATAAGTCGATTGCTTGAAATTGAACAAATGGAGGAAAAAGGGGAATTTGACTCACGACCTAAGAAAGAAGTTATCAGATTAAATAAAGAAAAAGATAAGCTTAATAAATATCTTAGGGGAATTAAGACAATGACTAAATTCCCAGGTGCATTATTTATAGTGGACACACAAAAGGAAAAGATTGCCGTTCTAGAGGCAAATAAGTTAGGCATTCCTGTGGTTGCAATTGTTGATACGAATTGTGATCCTGATAGAATAACCTATTCTATTCCTGGTAATGATGATGCTGTTAAGTCAATCACAGTATTGACCACAAGAATGGCTGATGCAATCATTGAAGGGAAGAAGAAAATTCCTGAAGAGAAAAAGGAAAGGACAGATAAAAAGAAAGAGGGAACAATAGGAAAAGAGAAAAAGGATATTTTTGAGGAGAAGACTAAAGAAAAGAAAGAAAAAGTGAAACAGGTTAAAAAAGAATCCAGCAAAGAACAAGAAAGTAGATTAAAACAAAAAGCAAAGGACTCTGGAGAAAAAAAGGCAACTCAGACAAGCAAGAAAGCAACTGCAAAAAAAGGACAATAAATAAAGGAGTTTTTCTATAATGGAAATAAGTGCAGATTTGGTTAAAAAATTAAGGGAAGCGACCGCTATAGGTATTATGGATTGCAAGGCGGCTCTGATAGAAGCAGACGGGGATTTGGAAAAGGCTACAAATGTTCTGCGTAAAAAGGGGTTGGCAGGCGCAAAGAAAAGAACCGGACGCCAGGCTCTGGAAGGCATTATTGCCTCCTATATACATCATGGAGATAAAATAGGTGTATTGGCAGAGATTAATTGCGAGACTGATTTTGTTGCTAGAACAGATGAATTTAAGGACTTAGCCAGGAATATAGCAATGCATATTGCTGCAACAAATCCTTCTTATATTTCTAAGGAAGACGTGCCTCGTGATGTGATTGAAAAAGAAAGGGAGATATATAGCGAGCAAAGTAAGGGCAAGCCAGAATATGCTATTGAAAAAATAGTTAATGGCAAACTAGAGAAATTCTTTGCGCAATTCTGCCTGTTACAGCAGACATTTATTAAGGACAGCAAAATATCTATTAGCGAATATATAGTATCTAAGGTAGCTAAGCTGGGAGAGAATATCAAGGTTCGTAGATTCACTCGATATCAACTTGGAGGTTAATCGTTTTGTGAGAAAGCCTGTATATAAACGGATTTTACTCAAATTAAGTGGAGAAGCTCTCAAAGGCAGAAGAGAATTTGGTATAGATTTTGAAGAAACAGCTCTTATTGCGGAACAAATTAATGAGATACAGGCACTTGGTGTAGAAATTGCCGTTGTGATAGGTGGTGGAAATATATTTAGAGGGGTGCCGGCAAGTAAGAATGGAATAGATAGAGTTACTGCTGATTATATGGGAATGATCGCCACTATGATCAATGCATTAGCACTTCAAGGAGCGTTAGAGAATATAGGAGTAATTACCAGAGTACAAACTGCAATAGAAATGCAGAAACTGGCAGAGCCATATATAAGAAGGAAGGCTGTCAGACACTTAGAGAAGGGAAGAGTTGTGATTTTCGCAGGGGGGACAGGGAATCCGTATTTTAGCACTGATACTGCAGCTGCCCTGCGTGCAGTAGAAATAGAAGCTGAAATAGTGCTTAAGGCAACAAAAGTAGATGGAGTGTATAGTTCAGATCCCCTAACTAATAAGAAAGCAAAACGATTTAGTTCAATTGACTATCTTGAAGTAATAACAAAGAGGCTTAAAGTTATGGATAGTACTGCTATTTCTCTTTGTATGGATAATAATCTGCCAATTGTTGTCTTTAATATGGCTCAAAAGGGGAATATTAGAAAGGTTATAATGGGAGAGAATATCGGAACTTTTGTAAAGGAGGCAAAATAGAATGCTAAAGCAAATTATTTCGCAAGCTGAGGACAAGATGGGAAAATCCATTGAGGCAGTGAAGGGGGAACTGGCTACAATACGAACTGGAAGAGCATCCGCTTCTTTGGTAGAACATATTATGGTTGATTGTTATGGCTCGCCAGCGCCGCTCAATCAGGTAGCAGGTATTTCTGTTCCAGAGGCTCAGCTTATTATTATCCAGCCGTGGGATAAAAATATAATATCTGATGTAGAAAAAGCGATAATAAAGGCTAATATTGGACTGACACCTATAAATGACGGCAAAGTGTTGCGTATACCTGTTCCATCTCCTACTGAGGAAAGAAGAAAAGAACTCATAAAGATTGTAAAGAAGGGAGGTGAAGAAGGCAAGATCGCTATAAGAGGAATACGACGGGATACTATTGCAGAAATTAAAAACCTGCAAAAGAATGGACAGGTGCCTGAAGACGATGCTTTTAGAGATGAAGAACATATTCAAAAAATCACAGATCAGCACATCGGTCAGATTGATGAAGTTGTAGGCAACAAGGAAAAGGCGTTGATGGCGATTTGAAAAATCTATTCACAACATGAAGAAATTCTCAACACTTTTCTTAATCTTTTTACTGATTTTTACCTATCACAACCCTGGGCATACCTGGCTTATGAATACGATAATTTAAACAGATTAATTAAGATAACACTAAAAAACAGAGGAGGACTAAGACATGGCTTATAAAATATCAGATGAATGTGTTGGTTGCGGCACGTGTGTTGACGAATGCGAAGCAGAAGCTATCAAAGAGGAGGATGATAAATATTGCATTATTGCTGAGAAATGCACAGAGTGCGGTAAATGTGTGGAAGTATGCCCTGTAGAAGCAATAGCTAAGGCGTGATGAGTAAAAAAGGAGAGCTGTTAGCAAAATTAGACCATAAGAAGCTTCCTCAACATATTGCTATTATAATGGACGGGAATGGCAGATGGGCAAAGAAGCGCGGATTGCCAAGGTCTGCAGGGCACCTGGCAGGCGTAAAAACTGTTAGGCGCATTGTAGAAACTTCCTCAAACATTGGTATAAAATTTCTGACAATGTATGCGTTTTCCACTGAAAACTGGAAACGTCCTAAAGATGAAGTTAGTACAATTATGTCTTTATTTAAGATATATCTCAAAAAAGAAATATCAACCTTTAGCAAAAATGATGTAAGGCTTAATGTAATTGGAAATACAGGAGAATTGTCAGATGGGCTTCAGAAAACTCTGGATAATGCACTAAAGGAGACATCTGCAAATAAAGGCTTAACGTTTACTTTAGCTATTAATTATGGCAGCAGGCAAGAGATTACGAATGCAGTAAAAAACATTGTAAATGATGTTGAAAAAGGTATTATAACGAGAGATATAAATGAGAATATAATTACTAAATATTTATATACCTCCGATTTACCGGATCCGGATCTTTTAATCAGAACAAGCGGAGAGATGAGGATTAGCAATTTTTTGCTCTGGCAACTATCGTACTCTGAAATATGGGTCACAGATACGTATTGGCCGGATTTTGAGCAAACAGAGTATATAAAAGCGATTTTGGATTATCAAAATAGACAAAGGCGGTTTGGGAAACATAACGGATAAGATAGTAGCTATGTTACGCAGTCGAATAGCAGTTGCTGTATTTTGCATCCCTATTTTTCTTCTTTTGGCATACAATGGAGGAGTAGCGTTTGCATTGTTTGCTGCGACTGTGTCTGTATTTGCATTTTTAGAATTTGCTAATCTGGTTAAACACATAAAGAAGGATATTCCTAAACTTATTGGGTCTCTAGGTTGTGTATGTATGGTATTTTCGTTTTATGGAGGAGAACAAATATTAGCTGGCATAATTTTATTTGTTGTGTTTCTCATGGTGCTGACGTTCCAGCTTCTCAAGAATGACATAGCAGGCTCAATAATTACTACAGGAATAACGAGTTTTGGAGTAATATATACAGGATGGTTCTTAGCGCATCTTGTTGCTCTTAGAAATTTGCCATCAGGGAAAGGATATCTTCTTGCAATGCTGGCTATTACATGGCTTACAGATTCAGGGGCCTATGCAGTTGGAACATTGTTCGGCAAACATAAATTACCTTTAAAGGCAAGTCCTAACAAGTCTTACGAAGGATTAATGGGAGCTTGTATGGGGAGTTTTATTGGAGTTATTATTGCGAAATTAATGTTTATGAAGACACTTACGGGAATTCATATGATTACGCTTGCAATAGTAATGTTCCTGGCTGGTCAGCTAGGGGATCTATCAGAATCATTGCTGAAGCGTGATGCAAAAGTAAAGGATACTGATTGTAGCATCCCGGGGCATGGGGGGGTTCTGGACAGGTTTGACAGCCTGTTATTTACAGCGCCGGCAATGTTTTACTATATAAAACTTTTTTTATAAACGGGGTTATATCAAAAAATGAAGAAGATGCCTGTAGATAAACTGCCTCCGCAGAATATAGACGCAGAGATATCTGTGCTGGGAGCTATGCTGATTGAAAAAGAAGCTATTGGAAAGACACTTGAAATATTAAATAGCAAGGATTTTTATAAAGACGCTCATAAGAAAATATTCTCTGCAATAGTATCTTTGTATGATAAAGACGAAGCTGTGGATTTAGTCACACTAACTGAACACCTGACAAAGGGAAAAGAATTAAAGGATGCTGGAGGACCAAGCTATATATCAGGATTAGTCAGTAGCGTAGCAACAGCTGCTAATGTTGAGCATCATGCGCGAATTGTAAAGCAGAAGGCAACACTCAGAAATTTAATCAATGTATCTACCCAAATTATTACAAAGAGCTATGAAGGGAATGAAGAGGTTGATGTAATATTAGACAGGGCAGAAAAACTTATTTTTGAGGTAAGTCAGCAGAAAATGAAAGGGGAATTTGTTGCAGTAAAGTCTATATTAAAGGACACGTTCCAGACTATAGAGAATATAATTGATAAAAAAATTCATGTAACAGGTATTCGTACTGGGTTTGATGAGCTTGATGATAGAACGGCAGGGCTGCAGAATTCAGACCTTATTATTGTTGCAGGCAGACCGAGTATGGGTAAAACAAGTTTTGCTCTCTCTCTTGCTCATCATATTGGAGTTGAAGAAAAGATACCTATTGGCATATTGAGTTTGGAAATGTCTAAGGAGCAGCTTGTACAGCGCATGTTATGCTCGGAAGCTAGAGTTGATATGCACAAAATGAGAACGGGTTATCTTGGAGAACAGGACTGGCCAAAGCTTACTATTGCTGCTGGGAGATTGTCTGAAGCGCCAATTTATATTGATGACAGTTCTAATCTTTCCGGGCTGGAGGTGCGCGCAAAAGCAAGGCGTCTTAAGGCAACCAAGAATATAGGAATTCTCATAATAGACTACTTGCAATTAATGAGCGGCAAATCTGGGTCAGAGAACAGACAGCAGGAGATATCGGAAATTTCCAGGTCATTAAAAGGATTAGCAAAGGAATTAAATATTCCTGTGGTTGCGCTCTCACAGTTAAGACGTCTGGGAGAAGGAAGACACAGACCTCAATTATCCGATCTCAGGGAATCAGGCGCCATAGAGCAAGACGCAGATGTAGTTTTGCTTCTGGTGAGAGAAGAATTGTATGAAGAGACTGAAGAGAATAAGGGGGAAGCGGAAATAAATATAGGAAAGCAGAGAAATGGGCCGACAGGACTGTTTAAACTAGCTTTTATTAAAGAATATGCTAAATTTGAAAATCTTTCTATGAGAGAAGATGAAGAATAGAAAAGGAGGAATACTATAATGACAGCTATAATGGATATATTTGCGAGGGAAATTCTTGACTCAAGGGGCAATCCAACAATTGAAGTTGATGTGGAATTAGCATGCGGAGCAATTGGAAGAGCTGCTGTGCCATCCGGCGCATCTACAGGAGAGCATGAAGCTTGTGAACTGAGAGACGGAGACAAAAAAAGATTTCTTGGAAAAGGTGTTAGTAAAGCAGTTGAAAATGTGAACGATATAATTGCTCCTGAACTTCTAGATATGGATGCTACAGAACAGGTGGAAATTGACAGTATTATGATTTCTTTAGATGGCACTCCTAACAAGGCTAAACTTGGAGCAAACGCAATCCTTGGTGTTTCTCTTGCAGTTGCAAAGGCTTCAGCCATTGCATTAGAACAGCCTTTGTATAAGTATATAGGCGGCGTCAATGCAAAGGAACTTCCTGTACCAATGATGAATGTTATTAATGGAGGAAGCCATGCAGACAACAATGTTGATCTGCAGGAGTTTATGATTATGCCTGCCGGAGCTGGTTCATTCAAAGATGCTTATAGAATGGCTGCTGAAACATTTCACAGTTTAAAAACAGTTCTCAAAAAAAGAAGATATAGTACAGCAGTTGGAGATGAGGGAGGCTTTGCTCCAGATCTCTCCTCAAACGAGGAAGCAATAAAGGTAATAGTAGAGGCAATTAAGCTTGCAGGTTATACTCCTGGAAAAGAGATTTATATAGCTCTTGATCCTGCCGCAAGTGAGTTTTATAAAAATGGCAAATATGTTCTGGCTGGAGAAGGGAATACTGTAAAATCATCCTCTCAGATGACAGATTATTATGAAAAACTGGTTGATAAGTATCCTATAATCTCTATTGAAGATGGTCTTGCTGAAGATGATTGGAGAGGATGGGAAATTCTAACAAAACGTCTTGGAAGTAAAATACAGATTGTTGGAGACGATCTTTTTGTTACAAACACTAAACGCCTTAAGATGGGTATTGAGAAAGGAATAGCAAACTCAATCCTGATAAAACTCAATCAAATCGGCACATTGACAGAAACACTGGACGCAATAGAAATGGCAAAAAGGGCAGGATATACTGCGGTAGTATCCCATCGCTCCGGCGAAACAGAGGATACAACAATCGCAGACGTTGTAGTAGGAACCAATGCAGGACAGATTAAATCCGGCTCTCTGTGCAGAACAGACAGAATCGCAAAGTATAATCAGTTGCTCAGAATAGAAGAAGAACTTGGTGATACTGCAATTTACAAAGGCAAAGGCGCTTTTTACAACCTCTACTAATGCGTAATAAAAAGCAGAATGCTTCAAAAAACAAACTAAAAAAGGTATTACTATCTATAATAATTATCCTATCTGCAGTGTTGGCTATATATGTTTTTACTCCCTGTATAATAGAGCAGAGAAAACTGAATAAACAGATTGCAAATCTTGAGAATGAGATTGAAAGGGTCCGAGAATCCAATAAGAAACTTGCCAAAGAGATATCCGCTTTAAAGAACGACTCGTTGTACATAGAAAAACTCGCCCGTAAGGAATTAGGATTGATAAGGTCTGGTGAGGTAATATATAAGCTTAAGCCAGACAAGTAATAATTACTTTATTTCCATCTGTATTGCAACTATCGCTTGACACATTACACAGCATTGTGTTAGCTTATTGTGGTAGAAAGTGGAGTGAAATGGTGGAAAAGTTGTGGATTATGGGGATAACTTATGTTTTACGGTGAATTCACACATACACTGGATGAGAAAAACCGTCTTATTGTCCCTATGCGCCTTAGGGGAAAAATAAAAGAAACTTTTGTCGAGAGGTTCATTATTACAAAAGGTCTGGATAACTGCTTATTCTTATTTACAGTGGATGAATGGAGATTGTTTGAAAATAAGACAAAAGCTTTGCCTCTTACTGGTAAGGATGCCCGTGCTTACACCAGGCACTTATTTTCCGGCGCTTCTGAATGCACAATAGACAAGCAGGGAAGAATATCAATCCCTTTATATTTAAAGAATTATGCTCAAATAAGAAAGGACGTTATTATCATCGGGGTTATGAACCGTATAGAGATTTGGAGTAGAGAAAACTGGATTTCTTATTCAAAAAACACAGAGAGATCTGTTAATGAAATTGCAGAACAATTAGAAATTTGATATTCAAGCATATACCTGTTTTACTTAATGAAGTATTAGGCCTCGTATGTATTGAACCTGAAGGCATATACGTTGATTGCACAATTGGTGAAGGAGGACATGCTGAGGCAATACTGAATATTATACATCCCAAAGGTTTTCTGATTGGCATAGACTGCGATAAATCAGTTTTGGAGATAGCTGAAAGTAGATTAGGAAAGTTTGCTGGCTCATTCAAACTTGTTCACGATAATTTTCTAAATATTACAGATATCTGCAGCCAGTTAAATATCAAAGCAGTAGATGGGATTATCTTTGATATTGGGATGTCTTCGTATCAAATAGATAATCCTGAAAGAGGATTTAGTTTTAATAAAAACGGGCCATTGGATATGAGAATGGATCGGTCTTCCAACCTGACAGCTCAGAGCCTGATTAATAATTTATCCTACGATGAGTTAGCTGAAATTTTTTTTAAATATGGAGAAGAACGATATTCTAAGAGAATTGCCTCTAGGATTATAACAGAAAGAAAAAAGGAGTCTATACAAACAACAGGTGAGTTGGTAACCATAATAAAGAAGGCTATTCCTCTAAAAAGATATAGAATTCACCCTGCTACAAGGGTATTCCAGTCCTTAAGGATAGCTACAAATAATGAATTGGAAGATTTATCTGCTGCAATTACACATGGCTTTAGTCTTCTTAAAAAGGAAGGTAGAATGTGCATAATATCGTTTCATTCATTAGAAGACAGGATTACAAAAAACAAGTTCAGGGAATTTAAAATGAATGAGCAAGCCAAAATTATCACTAAAAAACCCCTAACACCAACAAGGGAAGAGATTGATAGAAATATCCGCTCCAGGAGCGCAAAATTGAGAGTTTTAGAAAAAACACAATAAAATGCATACAAACATTTTTCTATCTGCATATCATAGAGGAAAAAGTCTGCAAAAGACAGTTTCAACATTCAAATGGTTTCTATGGATTATTCCTTTCATATTACTTGGTATATTTTACGTGTGGCAGCATATTGAGGTTGTGAAAAGCGGCTACTGTATCAATAAGTTAAAGAGTGAACGCATAAGGCTGATAGAAGAAAACCATATCTTGCAACTGAATGTTGCTTCTTTAAGATCACCTCAGCGCATAGAAAGAATAGCTAAGGATATGGGGCTTATCCCATCTAAAAGATGGTGTATAGTAAGATTATACACGAAGTAGGAACTTATTATGGGTAGTCTGAACTCTGGGCATAAACGTCGTACAGCAATTGTTGTGATAGTTATAAACATTGCTCTTCTTATTCTTATTGGGAGACTTTTTTATATCCAGATACTTCAGAATAAGAAGCTGTCTGAAGAAGCAAAGAAAACACAGAAGACGAAAATCACATCAAGTACTGAAAGAGGAATAATTTACGATCGAAACAGGAAGGAGTTGGCAGTAAATATAAAGACCTATACTCTTTATATCAGTCCCAAGAAGGTCAAAGATCCTAAGAATGTTTCCGAGCAGTTAGGAAGAATTCTCTTGAAAGATCCTGAGCAGATACTAAAACAAATTCAGTCTCGTGAAAGGCTTTTTACTTTAAGCAGAAAATTGTCTTCTGAAGCATATAACGAGATCTCAGCATTGGACTTAAAAGGTGTCCGGCTTCGCCCGGAAAGCGCTAGATTTTATCCAAAAGGGACATTAGGAAGTCATGTTATCGGGTTTGTCAGCAGCGATAACAGGGGGTTAGAAGGTACGGAGAAGTTTTTTGAGGATGAGCTGGGGGGCAAAACAGGTTATTATATGACCATGAAGGATGCTAGAGGCAGAGAACTTGTTTCATCCAGATCGCATATACCCATTTTGCTGGATAGCGCAGATATTGTTCTTACTATAGATGAAATTATACAGCATATATTAGAACGTGAACTAAATAGACTGGTTGAAAAATTTAGTCCTAAGAGTGTGACAGGAATTGTTATGAATCCAAATACAGGCGAGATACTTGCCATGGCTAACAGACCGACATACGATCCAAATAACGCCGGAAGTTTTACCCATGATTGCAGAAGAAACAGAGCAATAACAGATGCTTATGAGCCTGGATCTACTTTCAAGGTCATAACAGCAGCAACAGCTTTAAATAATAAAGTATTTATACCTGAGGATATTATTTTCGCTGAAAACGGCTCATATAGATTTATGAGACATACAATACACGATCATGAGCCATATGGGGAAATCACATTCCGTCAGGCGCTTGAAGTATCAAGCAATATAGCATTTGCCAAGATAGGGATTAAGACCGGCGCAGAAGAGCTGTATAAGAATATTAGATTATTCGGATTTGGAGCAAAGACGGGTATAGAGCTTCCCGGTGAGGCTAAGGGTTTGCTGCGTTCTTTAAGTAGATGGTCAAAGCTTTCTGTTGGGGTTATTCCATTCGGACAGGAGATATCAGTGACGCCTCTTCAGCTTATAACTGCAATATCAGCAGTTGCAAACGGGGGAAACTTGATGACTCCTATGATTGTGAGTAGTATAGATGATAAGGGGAAAAAAATAAAAAAAGAATTCAAACCTAAGAAAGTTCGTAGAGTAGTTTCTTCCCAGACAAGCAGTGTTTTAGTCGAAATGATGACAGGTGTCGTAAAGAATGGAACTGGTATCAACGCGCAGATTGAAGGATACACTATTGCAGGCAAGACAGGGACTGCTCAGAAATACATACCAGGAGAGGGTTATTCCAATGAAAAATATGTAGCGTCTTTTATAGGATATTTACCAATCCCTAACCCGCAGGTATCAATACTAATAATAGTAAATGAGCCTCAAGGAGCATATTATGGATCAATCGTTGCTGCTCCTGCATTCAAGAATGTTGCGCAGGATGTAGCAAGATATCTTAATATTTTCCCTGATAAAGGAGAACAACATTGAAATTACAGAAACTAATTTCTGACTTAGAGAGCTTTACTATATCTGGCAAGAAAGATATTGAGATTAATGGAATAGCCTCTGACTCTAACAATGTAAAGAGCGGTTTTGCGTTTATTAGTATTAAAGGACTAAAAGCAGATGGGCACAATTTTATTAACGACGCTATTTCCAGAGGAGCTGCAGCCCTCATAGTAGAAAAGGATGTAGAAGTATTAGAGGATATAACAATAATAAGAGTTCCTGATACGAAGAAGATACTTCCTGTAATAGCAGATACATTTTACAACTATCCTTCAAATAGAATGAACATTATTGGTATAACAGGAACTAATGGTAAGACGACAACCACTTATTTTATTGATCAAATTCTTAGAAAAGCAGGCCACAAAACTGGAATAATTGGAACAATCAATTATCAAATAGGAGACAGGATCATACCTGCTGTAAATACTACACCAGGCCCAATTCAATTAAGAGCATTGCTCAATCAGATGTTAGAGGTAAACACAGAGATTGCCGTAATGGAGGTTTCCTCTCATGCAATTGCCCAAAGAAGGATAGCAGGAATTGAATTTGACACCTGTATTTTTACTAATCTAACACCTGAACATTTAGACTATCATGAAACATTAGGAAAATATCAAGACACAAAGCTTCAGCTCTTTGAACAAATGGGGAAGAACAGTAAAAAGAATACTGCTAAAAAAGCTATCATAAATATAGATGATCCTATAAGCAGACGATTTTTTGATGTATGTCAGGTTGAGATTATTTCCTATGGATTAAATACAAACGCATCTGTGTATGCAACTGGTATAAGATCAACCCTTAATGGTTCATGTTTTAAACTTCATGTTTCTCCGGATAAAAGCATAGAGGTAACGATTAATCTTGCAGGTAAATACAACATCTATAATGCGCTTGCAGCCACAAGTACTGCGTTAGCTTTTGGTCTGTCTCTTAATGAGATTAAATCCGGACTGGAAAGTCTAAAATCAGTTCCCGGCAGGTTTGAGAAAATAACCACAGATGCAGGTTTTTGCATTATTGTTGACTATGCCCATACTCCAGACGGTATGAAACAAGTTCTTAGTACTGCAAGAGACTTAACACCAAACAGAATAATAACAGTGTTTGGATGTGGAGGAGACAGAGACAGGTTGAAACGTCCACAAATGGGAAAAATCTCTTCAGAACTAAGCGACTATACTATCATTACCTCTGATAATCCAAGAACTGAGGATCCTATGAAGATTATTGAAGAAATTATTCAAGGCATTAAAGGCACTGTCAGGCCTGACTTTGAGATTATACCGGACAGAAAAATCGCTATTAAGAGAGCAATAGAACTCGCTAAAGAGAATGACATGGTAATGATTCTGGGTAAAGGGCACGAGACCTATCAGGTATTAAAAGACACGGTGGTGCCCTTTGATGACAGGCAGGTTGCACAAAAATATTTATTAAATTCCTGAAATGTAGTAGATTGTCGGTATGGAATTGTTATATGTAAACGAGATAGTAAAAGCCACTAAAGGCCAGCTTGTCAAAGGCGATCAAAATTTCCGGATTAGAAGTATATCAATAGACTCCCGCAGTATAAAAAAAGGTGACTTATTTATTGCAATTAAGGGAGATAATTTCGATGGCCACGATTTTATCGGTAATGCCATAAAAAGCGGCGCATCAGGAATTATTCTTTCCAGCCTGCATTCTTCTCTCAAAACTTTATCCTCTGCTTTTATTATTAAAGTACGTAATACCCTTAAAGCTCTCCAGAATTTAGCAAAGTATTATAGGGGAAAATTTGATATCCCGATTATTGGCATTACAGGGAGTAATGGCAAAACCACTGTTAAGGATATGACAGAGAGCATACTCTCTCAGAAGCTCAGAATAACAGGGACAGTAGGGAACTATAATAATCAAGTCGGGGTTCCGCTTACAGCGTTTAGACTATCAAAAGATACGAGGGCTGGTATCTTTGAAGTTGGGATAAGTTCGTATAAGGAAATGAAAAATCTTGGAGAGATTATCTGTCCGGATATTGCAGTTATAACAAATATAAACATAGCTCACATGCAGTATTTCAAGACAGTTAGAAATCTGGTAAATGCAAAAGCAAAGCTGCTGGACTTTGTTAATAAAGAAGGCACTGCGATCTTAAATGCGGATGATAAATATTTTAGCTTTCTTAAAGCCAGTGCAAAATGCAGGGTTATATCGTTTGGTATAAAGAATAAGGCTGATATTATGGCTGAGGATATTAGTATATTACCTGCAAGCACAAAATTTCTTTTAAATGGTGCTGTTAAAATAACTCTGCCTATACCTGGAATTCATAATGTGTATAATGCATTAGCTGCTGTCGGTGTTTCTTTGCAGTTTTCTAAAGATCTAAATCTTGTAAGAAATGGCTTGCGGAACTTCAAACCTCCTGAGATGAGAATGCAAATAATAAGGAGGGGAAATCTTACTGTAATAAATGACGCATATAATGCAAACCCAGCTTCAACCAGAGCAGCTTTAGAAGTGCTCAGAAATATTAATTCAAATCCCAACGGGACAAGATATAGAAAAGTTTTTATTTTTGGTAATATGTTTGAGCTTGGCGACCGCAAGGTATCAGAACATAAGAAGATTGGAAAACTTGTTTTGGAATCTCAAGTAGACATATTTATAACTATAGGGAAACTGGCTGGATTATCCGCCGCTACAGCAAAAGAGAGCGGACTCAATGAAAGCAAGATATTCTCATTCGAAAACACAGAGGAGGCTGGAGAAAAATTATTGAGCATACTGCAAAGTAATGATACTCTGTTATTAAAAGGTTCAAGAGCAATGCGTCTTGAAAACATACTTGAAATACTAAAGGATTCGTAATGTTTTATCATCTTTTTTATTCACTCAGCGATGTATGGAGCGGGTTTAATGTTTTTAAGTATATTACATTTCGTGCAGGAGGCGCAGCTGCAACTGCGCTTCTGTTGAGTATATTTCTTGGACCATGGGTGATAAGAAAATTACAGGAGTTAAACATTGGACAATATATCAGAAAAGGGGAATGTCCTGACCTGTTCACTCTCCATCAAAAGAAACAAGGCACTCCCACTATGGGCGGGGTTTTAATACTTCTGGTCTTATTGATTTCTACATTATTATGGGCTGATTTCACAAACAGATACATAATGCTTGTTTTACTCATAACTCTATGCATGGGTGGAGTCGGCTTTATTGATGACTATCTAAAAATACATAAAAAGAATGCCAAAGGACTCAAGATAAGCGCAAAATTATTAGGCCAGCTCATTATTGCTGGTTTTATAGGTTTCTATCTTTATTATAATCCGGTAAGTTCTAAGTTTGCCACAAAGCTTGGGGTTCCACTTTTTAAAAATTTCTTTATTGATTTAGGCTATTTCTATATTCCATTTGTTATGCTGGTTATTGTTGGGGCTTCAAATGCAGTTAATTTTACAGACGGGCTTGACGGCTTAGCTATTGGATGCGCAATGATGGTTTCTATTACATTCATTATAGTAACATATTTATGCGGACATGTTGGATTCAGTAAATACCTGAATATCGTAAACGTTGTCGGGAGCGGAGAGCTTGCTGTGTTCTGTAGCGCTCTGGTAGGAGCAAGCCTGGGTTTTCTCTGGTTCAATTGCTATCCTGCAGAGATATTCATGGGGGATACAGGCTCCCTTGCAATAGGCGGAGCGCTTGGTTTTGTATCCGTGATTGTAAAACAGGAGATATTACTGGTCATAGCTGGCGGTATTTTTGTTATGGAGGCCATATCTGTTATTATTCAGATTGTTTCATTTCGTATAACAGGGAAAAGAGTGTTTATGCTAGCCCCTCTGCATCATCATTTTGAAAAAATGGGTTGGGATGAACCAAAGGTTACAATTAGATTCTGGATAGTATCTATAATTTTTGCTCTTATAAGTCTTGCAACCCTGAAGTTAAGATGATGTCAGAACTTACTCCAATGCTCAGGCAGTATCTAGGCATAAAAAAGAACAATAAAAATACGATTCTTTTCTTCAGGTTAGGGGATTTTTATGAAATGTTTTTTGAGGATGCGAAGCTTGCATCCAGACTTCTTGAGATTACTCTGACGTCCCGCGATGGTGGCAGCGGAAAAGAAATACCAATGTGCGGCATCCCATATCATGCTGCAGAAAACTATATAGCAAAATTAATAAAAAGCGGCCATAAAGTTGCTATCTGTGAACAAGTTGAAGATCCCAGAAAGACAAAGGGGCTTGTTAAAAGAGAGATTGTAAGAACAATAACTCCAGGTACGGTTCTTTCCAGCTCTATGCTTGATGTAAAGAGCAATAATTATCTTGGAGCAGTGGTAATCTCAGACAAAAAATTTGCACTTGCAGTCTCGGATTTATCAACGGGTGAGTTTAAAGCAACAGAGTTTTCTGATTATGCAAAATTTTTAGATGAAGTCCGCCGTGTCAATCCAAAAGAAATTATCATCCAAAATTCCTTAATGGAAAATGAAAAGATTAAAAAAGATCTTAGTATATCGTGCTCGGTTTTAACACCTTATGATGACTGGCACTTTGATAGAGAAAGTGCAAACCAGATACTTACTTCTCATTTTAAGACACAGTCAATGGATGGTTTCGGATGCAAGGACTTTCCCTCTGCTGCATGCTGCGGAGGTGCGCTTCTTGAATATATAAAGGATATACAGCAGATTTCGCCGACACACATAAATGATTTCAAGATATACTCAACGTCAGAATTTATGATACTGGACAGTGCTACTCAAAAAAATCTTGAACTTATTGAAACTATACATGCTCATGAGAAAAAAGGGACATTATTAGATACATTGGACGCAACTCTTACTCCAATGGGAGGCCGTCTCCTGCGAACCTGGGTTGTACAACCTCTGAGAGACTCAGAAGAGATCAACAATAGGCTTGATGCTGTTAATGAGTTTATAAATTCTGCAGATGTTAATAATGATAAAGTAAGAGCTATCATCAGACATATCTCTGACATGGAGAGAATAATCAGCCGTGTTAATTGTGGTCTGGCTAACGGGCGCGATCTGATAGGTCTCAGGGAGTCATTGAAAAAGGTTCCTCAGATAAGGGAAATAATTAATAAATTCAAGGTACAGATGTTAAAGAATGTATGTGAGGACTTGCAGGATGTCTCAGAACTAGTTAGTTTACTTGATAAGGCTATTGTTGATGAACCTCCAATCAGTATTCGAGATGGCAATATTATCAAGCAAGGATTTGATGCTGATCTTGATGAAATAAGACAGGTCAGCAGGGGAGGGAAGGACTGGATCAAATCGCTTCAGGTAGAGGAGATTCAAAGAACAGGAATAAAATCTCTAAAGGTAAGATACAATAAAGTTTTTGGATACTATATTGAAATTACAAAGTCTAACCTGAACATGGTGCCTGATAATTACATCAGAAAACAGACTCTCTTGGGTTGTGAAAGGTTTATAACTCCGGAGCTGAAGGAGAAAGAAGCGCTTGTTCTTGGCGCAGAAGAGAGAATTAATGAAGCGGAATATAAGATTTTTACTGATGTGCGCAGTCAGGTTGCATGTGAAACTGTCAGGCTTCAAAAAATAGCGCGCGCTATTGGCATTCTGGATGCAGTAAATTCGTTTGCGTTAGTAGCAATACAAAATAATTACGTAAAACCTGAAATTACAGATTCTGATGTTATAGAGATTGTCGAGGGCAGGCATCCGGTTCTTGAGAGGCTGGATATCGGAAGTAAATTTGTTCCAAATGATACATATCTCGATAATTCCAGCCAGCAGATAATGATAATCACCGGACCAAACATGGCGGGCAAGTCAACTTATATTAGACAGGTTGCTCTTATTGTTCTCATGGGACAAATCGGCAGCTTTGTACCTGCAAGAAGTGCAAAGATTGGTGCAGTTGACAGAATATTTACCAGAGTCGGTGCGTCTGATGAGCTGACAAAGGGACAGAGCACATTTATGATAGAGATGAATGAGGTAGCAAATATACTCAATAATGCCACTTCGCGTAGTTTAGTAATACTTGACGAAGTAGGAAGAGGTACAAGCACATTTGATGGTGTTAGCATTGCATGGGCAGTGGCGGAATATATACATAATAATCCAAAAGTCAACGCAAAGACTCTTTTTGCTACTCACTATCACGAGCTGACAGAACTTGTTCTCACATTGGAAAGAGCAAAGAATTATAATGTTTTGGTAAAGGAATGGAATAATGAAGTTATTTTTCTCCATAAGATTGTTGAGGGCCCAACAGATAAGAGCTATGGAATTCACGTTGCGTCTCTTGCAGGTTTACCTAAAGAGGTCATAGAAAGAGCAAAGGATATCCTTGTTAATTTGGAAAACGAGACAATTTCAGAACAGGGTCTTCCCAAATTCGCAAAAGAATCTCCTCAACTTACGTTTTTTGCTCCGATAGACCATCCTGTTGTGGATGAAATAAAAAACTTAGATACGGAAAACATGACCCCTCTTCAGGCGCTTAAGAAACTTGATGAGTTGAAAAAGAAAGTTGAAAAAGGTAAATAATATCGAAACTCAGTGGCTGGTAGCAGTCAGGTGCAATGATTAGCTAGGCAGCTTTCTATTGATCAATTTTCGCAGAGGGCATGCAAATCCATAGGATGATGTAGGCAATCAGGCCAACTCCGCCAAAAAAAAGCGAGGTAAGGAATACTGCTCTCCACAACCACGAAGGAAGAGGAGTAGACTCGCCAAATCCTCCACATATTCCAGCTATCTTTCTATCCTGAGCCGATTTTCTCATCTCCCTCAGCTTCCTGACTACTTCCGATTTTCTTTTCTCTTCGACAACCTGCTCCATTTTGTTGCCTCCCTTTATTCGTATGTCTAACGCCGTCATCAGCGGCTGGAACCGCACAGTGATTACAGTTCTCTGGATGAAGTTGTTAGCATTTATTTATTTTTTTGAATGGATTTCTCCATCTGTAAAATGATCCTTTTCTATCCAAAAACTCTTGATCTATCAAGCTTCCTTTCGGTATGTCTTTGATAGATTTGGATATTACTTCTATCTTCGATTTTATATGTTTTTATGCCTTCTAAAGTAAGTTCGGATTTTACCATGGGAAAAGTCACTTTGTTAAAAAATAACAATTTTGGTTCAAAATTCATCAATTTTATATCTTCAAAGAATTCTCTTTTAAAAACAGCCTTCCACGTACCATTAGCTTCATTATATTTTATTTTTGACAAATCACAATATCCATCATGAAGGATATCGCATGCTTTTAAAAGAGATTCGTCATCAACAATATTAATTTTGACTAAATTATTATTCATTTTTTCTCCTTTTAACAATTATTATAAGATGATCTTTATTCTGAATATTACTGTACACAAAAGTTAGCTTAGTCGCAAGCAAAATCCAAGATCCCAATGGGAATAAACAGGAACATCATGACCCCTCGGTTAGAGAAAATAGCTCGGCAATGCTGAGTAATTAATGTATAATACGTGCCAGAAACAACAGAAAGGAAAATATGACGAAAAAGATTGTAATGATTATTGCATCCGAGAATTTCAGGGATGAAGAGCTTTCAGTTCCCAAATCTATTTTTGAGGGAGCAGGTGCAACGGTTCATGTCGCAAGTACGTCACTTGAACAGGCAAAAGGTAAATTAGGTACGACAATTACCCCGGATATGTTGGTCAAGGATATAAGAGTAGAAAATTACGATGCTGTTGTTTTTGTAGGGGGGACTGGCGCTTCGTGTTATTTTAATAGCAAGACAGCTCATGATATAGCAAAAAACGCTTATTTAAAGAACAAATTACTCTGCGCAATTTGCGCCGGTCCTGTTATACTTGCAAATGCAGGAATTCTAGAGGGAAAGAAAGCCACAGTCTTTCCATCCTTTGAGAGAGAACTTAAACAAAAGGGAGCTATTTATACAGCTAAACCTGTTCAGGTAGATGGAAATATTGTTACAGCTGACGGGCCTCAGAGTGCAGAGAGATTTGCCAGAGAAATAATAAAGCTGCTTAATAAAGCATAGCATTACATTTGACATGTTGAATATCAAATGAGCAAAAACTAAATGACAAATAATAAAATCCAAATGACCAATGAAATCCAAAATCCAAATGTCCAAAAATTTAATCATTTGGGCTTTGACATTGATTTGACATTTGAGCTTTGGCATTTGACATTGGCTTTAGTGATATTCTTTACTGCAGGATGTGGAAGAACTAATCACTGGGAAATTAAAAACAGTCGTCCAGAGGGAATTAATATCATATGCTTTGGAGATAGCATAACTGAAGGTCTTGGAACATCAGAAGGATGGGACTATCCATCTCTACTCAGTAAGAAATTAGGTCTGCAGGTAATCAATGCAGGAATAGGGGGAGATACAACCGAAGATGCAATCAGGAGACTTCAAAGGAGTGTGCTGGAGAGGAATCCTAAGATTGTTATAGTAGAGTTTGGTGGCAATGATGCACTGGGAAGAACCGTTCCTATGGAGAAAACCTTTGAGAATTTGGAACTGATTATAACCAGAATTCAGGAAAAAGGCGCTTTAGTGTTGCTGCTTGGTATCCAGCCATCTCTAATGGGTACAAGCTACAAAAAGAGATTTGTAAAGATAGCAAAAAAGCACGGCGCGCTTGTTATCCCGAATATCTACGATAAAATACTTGGTAAGCCGGACATGATGAGTGACCACATACATCCGTCTGAGAAAGGATATGAGCTTATTGCCGAGCAGGTATATGCTCTACTGAAGCAGTATTTATAAATCCTCAAACTACCCAAGGCACACTGTTTCGTTCTTTTCCGGCACCATGCTTTCAACATTAAGAGAAACCAGTCTTTCTTTCAACTTTTCAGATTGCTCAGGTTCGCCGTGAACAATGAACACCTTCTTGAGAGAATCTCTGGTTTCGTTAACATACTGTACCAGATAATCACTGTCTGCATGCGCGCTAAAGGAATCAACAACAACAACCTCTGCCTTTAGTTCATACGGTCTTCCAAAAATGTTAACAGTCGGCCTGTTATGTTCAACAATCCTTCTTCCGAGAGTATTTTGAGGCATGTATCCTACAATAACGATGGTATTATATGGATTTTCTATATTGTTTTTTAGATGGTGAAGAATTCTTCCGTGTTCACATGTACCGGATGCAGATATAATAACCATAGGGCCTCTTTTATTATGTAATTGCTTTGATTGTTCAACATCCTCTATGTATGTTATGTTCTCACTTGCAAGAGGGTCCATATCCTGAATTTCCTTGCTAAAGTAATCCCTGTTATTCTCAAAAACCTTTGTTACCTTCACAGCGAGCGGACTATCCACATATATAGGTATCTCTTTTATCTTTCTTTCTCTCAAAAGCCGCGATAGGAAATATATGACCTCCTGAGTTCTTTCCAGGGCAAATGACGGGACAATAATCTTTCCGCCGCGAGCTACGGTCTTATTCACAACTTCCATGAGCTTCTTCTCTGTTTCTTCTATAGGAGAATGTTTGCGGCCTCCATACGTGCTTTCAATTATAAGATAGTCAATATTTTTGGGTATTTCAGGATTTCCAACATACGGCAGGTTCGGACGTCCAAGATCTACAGCATAGGCAATACGTATTGTTTTGTCATTAGCAGAAATGTCAACTGTCGGTATAGAAGAGCCCAGGATATGACCTGCATCAAAGAATGTAAGCTCAATATCCTCTGTCACTCTCTGTTTTTTGTGATAATCAAGAGCGTAAAGATACCTCAAAGAATTTTCAGCATCATATCTTGTGTAAAGCGCTTCCCTTGGCAGGCGTCCTCTTCGCAGGTTTATTTTATTCACATATTTTATATCTTCCTCCTGAATATGCCCGCTGTCCGGCAGCATATACTGGCAGAGCTCCATTGTGGAAGGAGTCAAATATGCCTTTTTTCTGAACCCTTTATTTACAAGCGTTGGGAAATTTCCGCAGTGGTCGATGTGGGCATGCGATATTATACAACAATCCAGATCCGATGGATTAATGGGAAACGCGGAATTTACAGTATAATACTCATCCCTGTGTCCGTGAAAAAGACCGCAGTCTATGAGAACTGCAGATTTATCGGTAGTCGCTAAATGCATGGAACCGCTTACTGTTCCAACACCACCGCAAAATTTTAAATTTATTGCCATATATAACTACCTGATATCTGTTTTATAGAATTTGCAAGATGCCCCTTTTGCCATTCACATGCTTTTTTGTATAAAGGGAAATTCCGTTCAAGTTTTCTGAATTCTTTAGGATGCCTTTGTATCCTGCCATTAACTATCCTTTGTTTAAATATCTCATGCAGCATTTCGTGGTAAACCAGATAGTTAATGTAGTACGGAGGAACTTTTTTGGTATCAAGAAGCCGATTAATTCTTATAAGATTTTTTTCTGATCCTGTATCTTTCCATGTTCCCATAAGTCGTTTATTAGGTTTACGTGACCACGTGATATGAATATCCAGATTACCGCTGAAATATTCGCTATTTAGATTATTGTAGATTTCTCCAAGATCAAACACCTTGCCAACCGGATCCGGCAGGATTCTGCGAGCTTTTGGTTTGCACACTATTTTATGCCGATTTTGGGTTATAAAACTCTTTATTATTTTCCTGCATGCAGTGCGTGTGCTTTTTCTTGTGAGGCGCGTGTATATCTTGAGTATTGCGTCAAGAACATATTCAGGGGCATTCTTAAACATGTTATGTAGCCGAATAGTATGTTTGTTGAAATTTCTCTTACAGCTGATCATAACTGTAGAGTTATTTGTATAGTGAATTGTTATTCGACTATTCAAGATTTTGATTTTTTGTTCTTGTCATCAGGCATCTGCAAGCCTATTTTATCAGCAATCTCACAAAACTCTTTTTTATTTATGTCGTCTAAAGTCTTTCCGCGTTTTTTAAGTTGTTCATTAAACTTTATTGCCTTTTCCTGCATTGTGTTATGCGTGTCTTCAGAACCGCCTACCAGATAGAAATTATAGCCTTTTGTAAACCGCTTATGACCATCCTTATTATCAAGACCTAATCCAAGTAGTATCTTTCTCCAGTTTTTCTCCCTGACCATGTCCCTTCCATATCCTTTCAGTATTAAAGGCAGTTACATTTAACACTTTTTCAGGCTATAACTCAAGAAAAAATTGCACATTTTTAAATTGCTGTAATACCAAAATGATAATGTCCTAATTAGCCAAAATAGAAATGTCCGCTTTTAAGGAAGCTATAATACCCGATTTGAGAGGAGGGTATTATGGCAGAAAGGGACATAATCATGGCGAGTCAAAGGGAATTAAAGCGTTT
>JBDRTG010000046.1:0-5912 GCA_043824255.1 bacterium | reverse complement strand
AAGGTTTTTAAACACGCACAGAAAATCATAGTTGAATGAGTTCCTGCTTCCACAAATTTTCCTTCTTTTATCTAACATTTCCTAATCCTCCCTCTTTAAATTGTTATAGTTTATTTTTCAAAAGTTAACTTTTTTAGCTTTGCCACTATGCACTGACATAGTAATCCAGTAAAAAGATAAGTGTTACCGCGCCTGTCCAATTGTAACAGGCATTGTCATTGCCTTCTCCAGTGAGGGGATTATAATCTTCAAACATGCCCTTGTTTTTTGAAACAAGGGTAATAAATCTACGGGCGATTATCTCCGCCTCTTTATTTTTTCCTGCACTCACCAGCCCATCATGCAACAAATAGACAGTCGGTGCCCAGATACTACCCCGCCAATAACATGCCGGGTCAAATGCGCTATCTTTTAATGAAACTGTTACTGGTCCATATTTACTCATCAGTGTATCTGTATCCATTAATTTTTTTGTCATTTTATCGATTATCTCCTTTGGGAGCCGCGAGCCTAAAACAAGCGGCATCACGCCCATCAAAGAATCGGTTTCTTCATAATCATGGATGCTGTCCCGATAAGAAATAAATATACCTTTGTCACTATCCCATGAATGCTCAATCAATCTTTTTATAAGCGTTTTTGATTCCCGCATCCATTCCTCTGCCACTTTAGTTTTTCCCAAAAGAGAAGACATCTTGGAGATTGCTTCCATCTGCAAGGCAAGATAGGCATTTAAATCAGGTGCCTCTACGGGCATCCCTTTATTGAAAACAGTATTATTATCCCAGCCGCTTTCATTTGAGAGGTTATACTGATAAATACCGTCTCTGTCATAGTCCCTGTTGTCTAACCACCACCTTGTCCATTTTATTAGTGGAGAATATATCTCTTTAATAAATTTTAAAGGAGCTTTTTTTTCTTTAATGAATTTGAGTATTGTCCAGCCGTGCACTGGTGGTTTAGTGCCAAATCGAAATTCCCTTTCATCAGTAATTCCATCAGGTAACATACCATCTTTGGCCTGCCTGTCAAAGATTGTAAGTATCTGGTCTCTGGCTAATTCCGGTTCAAAAGGGAGAAATCCCAAAGCGCCGAAACAGTTATCCCATGACCATATTGCACTCATAATATATTTACTGCAGAGATTGGTTTCTCTTTTAAATCTCCCTTCAGAAGTCACTAGATTTCCCCATAGACTATACCAGGCTAAATCTCTGGTATTTTTATATCTGGCACTAATTTCTGGCAACTTTCTTTTACTCCATTCCCAGTTTTTCCTGGCTTTTCTCAACGATTTTTCATAATCAATATTTGCTGAGGGAAATGCAGATTTCTCGTATCTACTGACCTTAACAGCTAAATTAACCGTAGAATTATCGTCGGGAATAAATGTAAGGGATACCCGGTGCGATATAATTGTTTTGGATTTTATGGGTATTTTAATGTCAGTCTTTATTTTCGCATTTATTGGTTTAACAAAGGCATAATAACAACCTGACCTATGAAGACTTAACAAATATCCAGCGGGATGCTTAACCAAATTAATTGACTGTTCGGAGGCAAAAGTTAAAGGATATCCCTTCCATGAAAAGAGTAATGTCTCTGCATTATAAAAATGAATTTTTAATTTACTCTCCCCTTTTTTATAAACTAGTTCGTATGGAGTACATTTAACTTTAGCATTTGTTGGGCTATCTACCCCTGGCCTAATAGTAAAAATATCAGCCGCTTTATCGCTCTTAAACAAGCCAAAATCAGAAGCTGTCCTAATTGCCAGCTGATTATCTTTACTGAGCATTATAGTGACGTAAGAGCCTCTGGCAGAAAATGGTATCTGTCTTATATCGTATTTCATTTATCGTATTTCATTCTGAGAAGAGTAACCTATCATAATCTTCCCAGAAGTGAAAATTTAATTTTGAGAGTTTAGCCGTGGAACTATATTCTAACCCTTTTTCTAAATAAACCGAATAGTCATATCTACAGAGGGCAAACGACCATTCATCTCCTATCTTTGGAGAAGTGGTTTCTTCTTTAAAAGCAAAGAGTGGGATAGCCACTTCTAGGACCCACTTATTGTCTATATCCTTCCAATTATCCGGTGTTCCATAAACCTTTACCGCACTTTTTAAATTGGATTCAAAGGTTTTCGCAAACTCCAGAGAACGGGCATCTCTCTTTGGCCAGATTAAATCAAGGGAAACGTTTTTCGGATTGAACTCAAATTCAAAGTAAATAGGTTTATCCTTATTCGGTTTAAAGAAGGCCTCTAAAACATCTTCCTGCCAGAGCCTACCATCATGTTCTATAATTGTGGACCAGATATCCTTATCTTTTGCCTCAATTCCAATGTAAAGATAATCTTTATCCCAGAGGAGTTTGCCGGATGCGGGAGATTCTGCCTCCTTGTGATCCTGGGAATCCTTTCTCTCCAGGCGATAGAACTTTATTGGCTTTGCTCTCTGCCAATCCTTTTCATCAAGAAAACCATCAATTTTGATTTTGCTAATAGCTTGATGACAGATATAGGTGGTACCAGTAACCTTTCTTTCTTCTACCTTTGCTTTCGGCTGGCAACCAGCGAGGATGAAAAAACTACAAACAAATAATCCTACCATTAACTTTTTATTCATCTTACCCCCCTTCCATTTTTCTATTTTTATTGTCTCCGGATATCGTCTGAGATCCCTCACAGTTTATCAGTAAATATCTCCTTCATCAATATAATTTTTGCTGATAATGGCTCAAGCTCTATCTCGATTTCTTCAGGGTTATCAATTATAGTATCTTCATCGTGTAGAATCTGAACCTTCCAGCGGTATTGAGGAGCAGGACCTAAAGCGAGATTCTTGAGATTTATATACATCTTCTGATAGCGGTCCTCATTTACCAGAACAACAACCCGGTCTTCACCAAGCATCCAGACTGCAGATTTAAGGTTTTTTTCTTGAGGTTCAATTTCGATAAGGCCGTTGACCTGCCGGCCTTTTACAAAATAATCCTCTAATAAGGCAATATCTGCAAGGGCTTGACGGACCTCTTTATACTCAAGGCTTGATAAACTATGAATTTGTCCCGAAGATAAGGCAACGCCACCAACTCCGCTAATAGCAATATGTTTAATAATCCGGGCATAAAATGCGCCTGAAAATTCCCCTGTACCATCAGCAGAAATATAGACATCACTAATAATAGGGACATTCCTGCCTCCGGCCGCTTTTCGCAGTACCTCCCTGAGAACAGTAATCTCATTTGTCCTTGAAAAACCCGGATTATGACAAGCCATTGCCTTGTCAATAAAAGGGGCGACTAACGGCCAGCTTATGCCGCAGTTTTCTGAATGCCTCATAATACCTTTGCCTTCGAAGCGAAAATACCCATGTGTATGTAAACCTGTGTATATGATAAATTCTGTCTCCGGGTTCGCTCTCTTTACTGCCTGAGCAATTAACTCGGTAGTTTGTGCAATCCGGGACATAGAGAAATTAATCCATTCTTTGGGGTAATTCTTTATAATACTTCTGGCTGGCTCAGGCAGTTTATCATAAGGATATCCCTCCATAACTATTGGCTGCTTTGAAGGCGTATTTAAGTCTTTTATATTATAGATTCTCTTAAACTCATTTACACATCTCTGGCAGAAACACGCAGATAGTCCCATCGTATGATCCGAAGATGCAGGGTTATTTATGAATTCCGGCGAGGGTATGGGTATATAGTTTTCGAAATCCCAGAATAAGGCAGATGGCTGGGTTTCCCTAACAAGTCTTTCTGCAGTCTCAACAAAAACCCGCCAATAAGGGTTTTTAGATTTGCCTTCTTGAAGAATATAGGTCTGGCATATTTTAAAATTTGGACTGGGCTTGCCATTCCAGGATATTGAATGAGTTTCGGGATAATTTCTGCAAAAGTCTTTAGAAAAACTACCTGAACCATTGGTCCAAGCTAAATAAAATCCCACTTCTAAACCAGCGGATTTTAGATAGTTCACCATTTCTACAGGCATTACTAAGTCTCTGGCTGTTTTTTTAATATTGGGTAAGTCCTCGTCAGGATTTGGGGCGTGTAAAAATGCCGTTTTTATAAAACTATCCTTAGCCAAACCAATAAGGGTATCCTGTATAATTTTCGGATGCCCCAAAAACGCACTTTCAGCCAGCCAAATGCCTGTGTCCAGATGTTTGGGCGGGCTAAGATTTTCTCTAGCTCTAACATTTACGAGGATTTTTTGTTTTTCTGTAGATTTGGTCCCATCCTTTGACAGCCACCTGTAAAATATCTGATAAGCAGAGGGTTTTACATCGCCTATAAAAAATAAGGGCGCTGTCCTTATTTTCTGGTCAGCGGGCATGGGCCCAACTATAGTATTATAAATCCCATACTGGTATGGGGTTTTATCCTTCTCAATATGAAAATGCAGACCCCGGCCTTCCGGAGTTATGCTTATCCCTATCCCTTTTTTAAATCCGACCTTATTCCAGGTAATTAATCCTTTTTCAAAATCACCGTTGGGAAGGAGTTCTTTTTGGCTTCCCTTTTCTTTTAAGCTTACCTTTTCTACCCAGAAATCGCCATAAGTAATTGTTCCGGCTGCTTTGTTAAACCAGATGCTTAGATAACAGGCATCAGAAGGAGGTTTTGCTTCAAATGAGACTTCATGCCAATCTTTTTTTTTATTAAATGCCGGGCCTTTCACATATGGGCCTACCAAATTTTTATCTCCCCAGCGCAAAAGAAGCTCAATATTACCTTCTTGCAAATCGGTCTTGGAAAGGACAGTGACTATATAAGTCTTGTCCGCTTCAATGGGTATGCCGGTAGGCGCGGTAAGTTTATAGATCAGATTATATCTCTCATATTTCAGACCATCTCTTCTCAGGCCGGGGAGCTTCTCTATTTTTTCAGGCACGACAAAAGGTCTTATGGCTTTACTAAGCCAGGTCCATGTAGTAAATCCTTCTTCTTCCAGTACAAATCCTTTGGGTAAATCCAGCTGGCAGATAACCTCGTCTTGTTTTAATTGACCCGGCTCTCCAGGCAAAAAAACCAACTGCCGGGAATTGGGATTACAATTTAAGATCATCCCCTTTTCTTTTTCAGTCTCTTTTTTTTGGGCCGGAGCAGGACTCTTTCTTTGATATTCTGGGGTTTTCTTGAGCTTCGAAGTCTCTTTGTTTTTTAGAATTGCCGCGGTTCCCGCAGGAGGGTCAAGGGAAAGATATATATCATCATAATAGACATCGCCCTCTCCCTTATAATTCCATAGCGCTATACGGATCTGATTTCCCTCGGGAATAAAGGTAAGTGTATTTGTTTTAGTCCATTTTTTAAGCTGTTTCTGCCCAAATGCATGTGTAAGCCACTTCTCGCCCTCTTGCACTACTGCTTCCCACTTTATATCTTTATTACTAGAAGTTCTCACAAAACAGCTGAAATAATAAGTTTTTTCAGGAATGACATCAATATCCTGACACGCAACATTGTAGCCTCCACCTCTGATAATTACGCAGTTTTTTTCTGAAAATGGCTGGTCGCTAATAACCTCTGACTTAAGTTTGGTCAAACTCCAGCCGTATTCCATCTCTTCAAACCCGGGGTTGATTACCCAGTTTTTACCCTTGGTCTTATCCTGGGAATAAACATTTGGAAATACTACTAAAGAAAATATCCAGATTAAAATTATGCAGCTTAGACACTTTCTAAAATTTATCCCTCTGATCTTTTGTAAAATAGACATCGTTTACCTCCTTTTTTATTTTTCTATTTTTTTCATGGTGTCCAGATATCGTCCGAGGTCCCCCATGTATTATCCGCATCATCCTTGTCCATCCACTTGACATGACCATCACAAAAAAGAATATTGGCTCCTCCACTATGGCGGTTATCTAATGCACAATAGAGATACCAGCTAC
>JBDRTG010000045.1:0-2420 GCA_043824255.1 bacterium | reverse complement strand
AGGGCCACCATTACAAAATCAAAGATATGGAGAGGATTTGGGATTGTCTTTGAGGATAAAGTTTTATCATGAGTTAAGGCATTTGATTCATCTCCAGGAGTTAGAAGCAACAAATCAGCAATGGACAGTTGACAACCTTAAGTCCCACCCCCAAATATTAAAAGCCCACCTAAGAATTATCAGCCCAGAAGTCAAAAATGGCATAACTGCTAAACCAAATTGGCTATATATCCTTACCTGCATAAAGGAAAATCAGATTGAGGAAGAATTAAAAAAAACCATACGAGTTAGCATCAGGAAACAAGATGCAGTTAAGCAGGATAAAATCTTTGCTCAACAGGCAGCAGTCTCAAGTTGTGGTTCAACTAGCCTAGAAGGTAGGAATGACTTTAGGTGGACAAAAATAACGGGCTGTTTAGGTTCTCTTTTTGCTTTATTTGTTTCTATGCTCCAAGAACTAAAAGAATGGTTGTCATTGAGCAAAAAGACAACTTGGGCATTGTTAGGTATTTTATCAATAACCTCAGGATTGTTTATTATATACCTATTCCATTCAAAACTAATTTCTCTTTGTAGTTCCCAAAAGTTTTTATTTGTTTCCATAATTTTCTACCTCCTTCAAGAATTCATCACGGTAAGTCTTCCAGAATTGACGCAGGTCATATTCGGCGATAGTCAAAGCCTCATTGAAGTTAGTTGCTGGTATGGGCTGTTTGTTTATTTTGCCATCAGCATGAATAATGTCGCAGTGGAAAAAACCATGAGCGGTGTCATAACGCCGGATAGGCGCAGACGTTCCCCCTACAATCGTTTCCAGCTGAACGCTAAACCTGAGAATTGTTCCTCGGCTCTTAATAAAACGTTCCCGCAACTTACACGTTTCATCAAATTCGATAACGAACTCAACACTTGTTATCATATTCAGTTTTCGTTAATTCCTAGTAGGAAATTTACCACGTATTTGATGAAAAATCAAGCGGAATCTAATAAAAAATCTAAAACCTTCTCTGCTACTACTAAGGAGATTGATTTGCCGCAAAGGGTATTTATAGGAGGGTTTAATTTCGGCTCTGTTAGGGAATTAGTTAATCAGCAGGAATTATCTGATAAAGAGCGGAAGGAGCTTTATGAACTTATTGATAGGGATTATCCTCCTCTAAAGTATGAGCTAGTCGAAGACGTTGCCCCTGGTTTTCTTAATCCGGTAATTGAGAGGAGATTGAGAGAAATTAAACAGTCAAAGTGGATGAATGGCAAGCCGGTGGTAAATTATAAGTCTGATTTTGAATCAACTTTTTTAATAGACTCTCAAGGCAGAGAATATGAGTTAGTAGATATGAGCCAGCGTCAAGAGTATACTGGCAAGACACTGGATAAAGCCAGGGAGATAATCTCTCAAGGGGTAGAGACATTTAATTCTCATCATTCTCACTGTATATTCTGCAGTGGATTATCTAAACAAATATTGTTTGAGGTAATAATTGAAGGAGAGTCGTATTATGTGGTGGCTAATATTAACCCATGGGGGAAGGAGTTTTTGCTTTTAGTGAGTAAATTTGCTTTTCCTCAAATTATAACCGAAGAGCGGTTAAGGCACATTTTAATTTTTCAGAAGGCATTGGGTTTATCTTGGGAGACAATTTTTAATACTATCGGAGCCAGTGTTTATCATTTTCATGCACAATTTTTCCAGCCGCGGCTTTCAATCTGGAAGAATATCGAACAAGAAAAAGCAAGAATAGAGAATGGTTGGTTATCGGGCTGGCCTTCCAAAACAGAAGTATTCCTAAGAGAAAACGCAGAGGAGGCAGCCAAGAAAACCTGGGAAAGCCTAGGACAATTAAATATATTTTATGGCTTTGACCTTATATACGATAGCCAATTCGAGTTGCTTCTTCATCATATAGCTAATCCTATCGCCATTGTTGATGAGTTTGGAGTAGTCGGCGCTACTTTAATGTCTGGTCATTTACCCATTTCTGATGCAGAAAAAATAAAGGTTTTCAGACAAGATACCAACAAAGCCGCCAATCTTTTTGCCCAAAAATTAGAACAAGCCTCTTCTTCTCCTGTCTCTTCTTCCCCCATCACTTCCCGCGAGTTCCGTCACAACATTTTAGGAAAGTGGATAAATCAGGCAGCTGCTGATGTAAACAGGCCGTTATATAATCATCTCAAATCACTTTTTAAGTTAGAAGCTGGAATGTCCTTTCAGGCTTCTCTGGAATTGAAAGAGAAAGTTGTTTCTTTAGAAGAGGATATCCAGCAGCTGATGGATATTATTAATGCCGATAAGGAATATTCTTCTTTAATCCGCGAAGGTAAAGCGTTTAAAGTAGAAGACATACCTGAGCTTGAAGATTATAGGATAAAAGTCAAGAATTTATTAAGAGAAGGAAAGATAGCTTTTGTAGATCTTT
>JBDRTG010000044.1:0-12490 GCA_043824255.1 bacterium | reverse complement strand
AAGACGCCAGTGATTTTTTAAAAAATACTCTGATTCAGCCTTTTTAGTATAATCAATATCCTGCTGACATATATACATCCAAAAAGGAATGCCCATATAAACAAAACTGCATTTTGCCTCTTTAAGACGTTCTGCTGCTCTGGAATTACCCAAATTGCCGCCCCAGTTTGTTTGAAAACATATGATAGCCTTATCTTCAGCTTGCAGCTGGTTTACGCCATAGCAGGATAGTAATAAACTTAGACACAACACAACAACCACTCTCACATACATTCTTCTTCTCATAACACACCTCCATTTTTATTGTTTATTTCTTTCTTTTAGCAAAATTAGAAGTTGAATCTCTTACGACCATTTTTGTTGAAACTTCTATGACTTTACCAGTATTTATTTCTTTTTTAATCATCATTTGCAGAGCATTAAGTGCCTTTGTTGCCATTTCAGCCCTGTCAACAGAAATGCTCGTAATCGAAGGCTCAACATGCGTTAATATATCTGTGTTATCATATGATACTATGCTTATGCCTTTGGGAATATTAATGCCGTTTTTATGCAGCGAATTTACAACCCTGATAGTAATCCAGTCTGCGCAACAGAATAAACTATCAACAATGGACGGAGTTTTTTTTAAGTCTTTGTTTGCTTTATTATAATCAAACCATACAATTTTATTGTTGAGTGGTATCCTGGCAGTATTTAACGCTTCGCAATATCCTTGGTACCTTAATTTGTAATTTGGCTGATTATCTCCCACAAATCCAATTTTTTTAAGCCCTAAGTTTAGAAGATGTTTTGTTGCTTCCTCTCCGCCTGAGAGATTTTTGCCAACTATTGATACTACATTTCTGTTATTTAACTCACAGTCAACAAATACGCTTGGGATAGTTTTAAATAGAACTTTATTATCACCTGAATATATTCCAATAAAAATCGCGCCAAGCATGTTCTTAAGAGCATCATTATTTAATCTTAATTTAGAGAGATTTTTATCTTTTAGAAAATGATGTTTTACATTATAGTTTTCTTTATTTAAAAGCTCATGAAGTTTCTCCAGAAAATCTCCATAGAAGCCCATATTCCCGCTCTTGCCCGGACCTGAGCTGTTTAAAAATAACCCTATATTTTTATGATAAGATTGTTTCTGTCCGGTTAAAGATTGAACGAAAGTACCGTTGCCCACTTGAGAAACCAATATATTTTGTTTTACAAGTTCAGAGATTGCTTTTTCGACAGTGGCCTTGCTCAGTTTATATTTAGCGCATAATTTCACTACTGTATCTATCCTGTCACCAGCTTTTAACCTGGAAGCCCGGCGTTTGATAATAGACATTAATTGATAATATCGCGGTAGAGGGCTATTTTTATCAATTTTCATTTAAAAATCTCCAAAAAATCATCTCAGTATCCCGAGTTAATTTTTACTTTAGCGCAAAACATTTTCTTTGTCAAGAACTTTTTTCATTTTTCTGAAATTTTTTGTGATTGTGTTTTGCGGAAATAAGGTTAAAATAAGATGTTATGAACTACGAACCGGTAATTGGGCTGGAAGTTCACGTTCAGCTTTCAACAAAGACTAAAATATTTTGCGGATGCAGTACGAATTTTGGTGCGTCTCCAAATACACAAACATGTCCTGTTTGCCTGGGGCTTCCGGGTGTACTGCCTGTTTTGAATAAGAATGTGGTTCAGTCCGCTATTAAAACAGCATTAGCAACTAATTGTACTGTTGTTGAGAGGTGTATTTTCCACAGAAAGAACTATTTTTATCCTGATCTTCCAAAAGGTTATCAGATATCGCAATATGATATGCCTCTTGGGGAAAATGGCTGGATTCAGATTAAGCTTGATGGGAAGGTAAAAAAAATACGCATAACCAGAGTTCACATGGAAGAAGATGCTGGGAAGCTGATTCATTCTGAAAATTCAGAAGATTCAAGGAGCAGAATTGATTTAAATAGAGCCGGCGTGCCCTTGCTTGAGATTGTTTCAGAGCCTGATATAAACTCTCCTGAGGAAGCATATCAATATCTTATATCTTTAAAGCAAATACTGGAATATCTGGAGATTTCTGACTGTAATATGGAAGAAGGCAGTCTTCGCTGTGACGCAAATATCTCAATAAGACCTGTGGGAGAAAGCGGACTCGGAACAAAGACAGAACTAAAAAACATGAATTCATTTAAAGGTGTCGAGAAAGCTCTTGAGTACGAAATTACACGTCAGAAAAAAGCGATTAATGAAGAAAAGAGAGTAATTCAGGAGACACGCCTGTGGAACACAGATCTTAATAGAACAGAATCCATGAGGAGTAAGGAAGAAGCTCATGATTATAGATATTTTCCAGAGCCTGATCTGGTAAGGATAAATATTGATAAAGAATGGGTGAATAAAACGAGACAAAGTCTCCCTGAACTTCCAAAAGCACGCAGGGATAGATTAAAAAAGGAGTATAGACTTTCTGATTATGATGTGGAAGTGCTTACAATGGATAAAAGGATTGCAGATTATTTTGAAGAGTGTTCAAGGCATTTTCCAAATTGCAAAACAATTGCAAACTGGATAACAGGCGATATTTTAGCAGCTCTTAAGGATAAAAAGATCAATATAGATAATCTTAATGTGTCTCCAGAACAATTAGGAGAACTGCTTGGTTTGATTGAGAATGGGACAATAAGCGGGAAGATTGCTAAGGATGTATTTCAGGATATGGTATGTACTGGAAAGGATGCAAAACAGATTGTGTCAGAAAAAGACCTTGTTCAACTTTCAGATGAGGGAGAACTGGTTTCGATAATTGATAAAATTATTCGGCAGAATCCGAAACCAGTTAATGACTTTAGATCTGGTAAGCAGAATGCATTAGCTTTTCTCGTAGGTCAAATTATGAGAGAGACAAAGGGCAAAGCCAATCCTCAGCTCGTAAATAGAATCTTAAAATCAAAATTGTCCTGAAGAATCTCTGCAACTTGTTTGGACATTAAGCTAATATTTGGTATCATACATAAAAATATAAAAGGGGAAAGTTGTTATGTTAAAGAAAATCGAATGTATCGTTCAGCCGTTTAAATTAAAAGAGATAAAAGAAGGTTTCAGAGAAATGGCAATTGATGGAATGACGATCACTGAAGTAAGTGGTTGTGGAAAACAAAAGGGGCACCTGAAAAATATTGAAAGTAATAAGTCTATTAATTTTTTACCAAAAGTGAAGATAGAGATCGTTACAGAAGAGGAAAGGGTTGAGGATACAATTGATGTAATACAAAAGCTTGCAAGAACAGGGCAGATTGGCGCAGGGAAGATATTTGTATTGCCTGTTGAAGACGTGATACGTGTTAGAACGAGAGAAAGAGGAAGAAGCGCAATAGAATAAATAAAAAAAAGGGGAGGGGAAATGATGGCGTTTAATCTGTGGCATAATGCCTTAGAACTTCTTAATAATGTGGCAAAAAAGGTAGATCTGGACGAAGTAGCGCATAAGAGGCTCAGTAAATGTGTGAGAGAGTTAACAGTTTCTATTCCTGTAAGATTAGATAATGGTGGTTTTGAGGTGTTTACTGGTTATAGGGTGCAGCATAATACACATCGCGGACCTTCTAAAGGCGGAATTAGGTTTCATCCGGATGTAACTCTTGATGAAGTCAAAGCATTGGCAATGCTTATGACATGGAAGTGCGCTGTGGTTGGAATACCATATGGTGGAGCAAAGGGTGGGGTTATCTGTGACCCGGCTAAAATGTCAATAGGGGAGATAGAAAGACTTACAAGAAGATATACCTCTGAAATAATAATGATAATAGGACCTGAAAAGGATATCCCAGCTCCTGATATGAATACAAACCCTCAGGTCATGGCATGGATTATGGACACATACAGTATGGATAAAGGTTATGTTGTTCCAGGCGTGGTAACAGGAAAACCAATATCCGTAGGCGGTTCTCAGGGGAGGGAAGAAGCTACGGGAAGAGGTGTGACGTACACAGCATTGAATACACTTAAGCATTTTAATATGGATATAGAGGATACGTCTATCGTTATTCAAGGATACGGCAATGTTGGAAGAGCAACTGCAGAATTGCTTTATAAGGAAGGTTGCAAGATTATAGGTGTTGGTGATGTTTATGGAAGCATCTATAATCCTCGTGGATTAGATATAGAAAAGCTTAGTAAGCATTTGGCCGACACAGGTACTGTGGCTAAATATAAGGATGCAGATTCTATAGAGAATAAGAGTCTGCTTGAGTTAAAGTGTGATATTTTGATACCTGCTGCCTTAGAAGGGCAGATAAGAGAGGATAATGCTGAGGAGATTAAGGCCAAGATTATTGTTGAAGCTGCCAATGGCCCCGTAACTAATGAGGCAGATAATATACTAAAACAGAAAGGGATATATGTAGTTCCTGACATTCTGGCAAATGCAGGAGGAGTAACTGTCTCATATTTTGAATGGGTTCAGGGATTACAAAGTTACTTCTGGAGTAAGAGAGAAGTTAATCTCAAGCTGAGAGATATTATGACAAAGGCATTTTACGATGTTCTGGCAATATCGGAAAAAGAGAATGTTGATATGAGAATGGCTGCATATATGCTTGCTGTAGGTAGAGTAGCAGAAGCTATAAAGATAAGAGGATTATATCCATAGATTATGTTGAATTTAATGAATTTATTTAGGATTCAGTTTATGAATAATTCAGTATCCAGTTATATTATTTGTTTTGGCATCCTGCTAGCTGCAGGTATTGCAAACAGGGTATTGAATGTAATGGTAATTAACAGGTTAAAGAAGGTTTTTAGTAAATTTAAGAATTCCAAGCTGCGTATCATGAGTAAAACTGTAGATTCTCTGCGCGGTCCTCTGTCGTTCCTGCTGTATACCATAGGAATAGTAATAATCGTAGAAATCCTTAATATCCCTGAGATTGCAAAAAAGGGAGCTGAACATATTCTAAAAATAGCGATTGCTGTTAATATCGCCTATTTCCTTGTTAAGGCAGTTGATATTTTTATGGAATATTTGGCTCCTTATGTTGAAAGGACAGAATCCAAGCTTGATGATCAATTACTGCCTATTCTTCAAAAGGTAGCAAAGATCTTCATCTGGATAATAACAGTAGCAGTAATACTGGACAATATGAATTATGATATTAAATCCATTCTTGTTAGTATGGGTATTGGAGGTGTTGCGATTGCGCTTGCAGCAAAGGATAGTATCTCTAATTTTTTTGGCGCGCTAACGATTTTTATTGATAAACCTTTTCAGATTGGCGACAGAGTTCAGATTGAAGGTTACGATGGTCCGATTGAGTCTATTGGACTGCGCAGTACAAAGGTAAGGACTTTAGATGGCACACTGGTTATAGTGCCGAATGGTAAAGTTGTAGAATCCATAATCAATAATATTCAGAAGCGTCCATTTATAAAGAATATGTACACAATAAGTGTTACATATAACACAAGCTATGATAAGTTAAAAAAAGCATTAGAAATATTAAGAAATATTTTAAAGAATCATGCTTCAACGGAGAAGTCCTGGGTGTATTTCAAGGAATATGCGGATTACTCTCTGAACATACTTATAATGCACTGGTGCAAATATACAAAATATCAGGAATTTCTTCAGGCAACAGAGGAAATAAATCTGGAAATCAAAAAGCAGTTTGAAGAGAACCAAATAGAATTTGCTTTCCCAACACAGTCAATATATCTGGAGAATGAGGAAAAGACGAAGTCATAATAAAAGGAGATTCACATGGAAAACTCAATATTTCTTGCTAAAATTCTTGGTCCGTATTGTATCATTGTAGCTGTAGGAATTCTCTTTAACCTGAAAGGCTATCAGAAGGTTCTGAAAGATTTCTGCGAAAACTCTGCTTTGCTTTATCTTGGCGGAATACTTGCGCTTCTATTCGGTCTTCTTATACTGCTGTTTCACAATATATTGGTAGCTAACTGGGCTGTAATCATTACAATTTTCGGCTGGCTCGCACTCATTAAAGGAGTCTGGCTGATCATTTTTCCGAACACAGTAGCCAAATTGACAGAGGTATACCAGAAAAACACAGTCCTGTTAAAGGTTCCTTTGTTCATAGTTATGGTCTTTGGTGTCTTTCTTACCATCATGGGGTATTTTGCAGGGTAGGCAGTTCTTTCTTTTTCTCTGTAAAACCCACAAAAAGTTCTGTATAATTGCAGATTGAGCGTGTAAACTAACACTATTAACATGTGAGGGAAAACAATGAAAATCAAAATCGTTGTCATTCTAATTGCGCTTTTTATTTTTGGTACCAATCAACTTGGGTATGCTTGGGGATGGCGGCCTAGGCCTCCTGTCCCTCCTCCTCCAGTTGCTCCTCCTGCAGCAGCTAAAGCTCCTCTGCCTGGTTCAGTGGTTGTTGTGGTTGTAGCGTCGGGAGTTCTTCTTCTGGGATTATGGAGAAGAAAAAGGAATGAGGATTCAGACTAACAGAGAGAAAAAATTCCTGATATTACTGGTTTCTCTCATTATTTCGGTTCTATTGCATAGGTATTTTTTATGGATACTGAGCATTTATCACCACCAGCCTATGTATTTTTATATTTTACTCACACCTCTGATATCTTATCTTCTTTTCAGGCATGCCCAGACAAGCTCATCTTTTAAACTGGAGAAGAATGTCAGTGGTGCATTTTATTTCTTTGTCTTTCTCCTTTTAGGTTTTCTAATTTTCTTATGTGGTTTTTTTTCTGGAATGTATTTTTTTGAAGGGGCTGCACTCGTTGTTTTTGTGTTTAGTCTATGTTGCCTTTTTTATGGTATGAAGAAGGCAAAAAAAGTCCTTTTCCCATGTTTTTTTCTTATTTTTCTCTATCCTTTTGAATGGAGACTCTCTTTTTTGAGTCACTGGATTAATCGTCTTAATACAGTTATCGTTGGTGCTTTTTTTGATCAGCTTGGTATGTCGGTTAAATTGTCGTTGGAGAATTATTCGGTAACAGTATCTGATTTCACGCTTATTCTTGTGGAACGTTGTTCAGGACTGGATACGCTGATTATCCTGTTAATGTTTTTATCAATTTTGCCGTGGATATGTAAATTTAATCTCGCACAAACATTGATATGGATATTCAGCATACCTCTATTCATTTTAATATCGAATATTTTGAGGATTTTATTGTTTACTATTGCAGGCGTAACAGGCATGAACTGTGCCCAAAACGATGGTTTTGACAAACTTCTGGGAACGTTCTTTCTGGTTTTTCTTGCTGCGCTTTTTATGTATGAGAAAAACTGTTTAAAAAAATGTTATAATAGCAGTTAATGAAAACGAATAAAGTAAATAGGCGTAGAAAGATGAAATATGATGTGATTGTTGTTGGTGCGGGACATGCAGGGTGCGAGGCGGCTCTGGCAAGTGCGAGAATGGGTGCGAAGACATTACTCATCACAATGAATAAAGATAATATTGGTTTTATGTCCTGTAATCCGGCAATTGGCGGAATAGGCAAGGGCCAGCTTGTTAAGGAAATAGATGCTCTTGGCGGTGAAATGGCAAAGGCTGCTGATTACGCAGGTATACAGTTTCGCCAGCTCAATTCTTCAAAAGGTCCTGCAGTACGTTCCTCCCGTGCACAAATAGATAGGGAAAGGTACAAGTTTTATATGAGAAATGTTGTAAATAAGCAGGAAAATCTGGATGTAACAGAGGGGCAGGTTATAGGATTAGTTGTAAAAAATATGTCTGTTATCGGAGCGAAAACCAGTTCTGGGAACATTCTTTCTAAAGCAGTAATTATTACTCCTGGCACATTTCTGAATGGATTACTTCATGTAGGGCTTAAACATTTTCCAGGTGGCAGAATGGGGGAAAAAGCAGCAACAAAACTTTCGGATTCCTTAAAGGATTTAGGGTTTAAACTTCTTCGTTTTAAGACAGGGACATGTCCGCGCCTGGATGGAAGAACAATCGATTTTTCAGAACTAGAGATTCAAGAAGGGGATAAGAATCCCATTCCATTTTCTTTTTCAACGCAATGCATAGATCGAAAACAAGTTCCCTGCTATATTACCTATACTAATCAAAGGACACATGAGATTATTCGGTCCGGGCTGAGTAAGTCGCCTCTGTTTACAGGCATAATCCATGGCACAGGAGTGCGATACTGCCCTTCAATTGAAGACAAAATAGTAAAGTTTGCTGATAAAAGTCGTCATCAGATATTTCTGGAACCTGAGGGTCTGGACACGTTTGATTTCTATCCTAACGGGCTTGCTACAAGTCTGCCGAAAGATATTCAGATGGATTTTTTGCACTCAATCAAAGGATTGGAGAAGGCAAAGCCCACACATATGGGTTATGGAATAGAACACGATGTTATTGATTCCATGCAGCTTTATCCTACTCTGGAGACAAAGCTAATTAGTAATTTATATCTGGCAGGACAGATTAATGGTACCACAGGATATGAAGAAGCTGCAGCACAAGGACTGATTGCAGGAGTAAATGCTGTATTAAAGATGAAAGGAAGAGATCCTCTTATACTGGATCGCTCCACCAGTTATATTGGTGTACTGCTTGATGATCTTGTAACTAAGGGTACGAATGAGCCATACAGGATGTTTACTTCGCGCGTTGAGCACCGCCTCGTTATTCGTGAAGATAATGCGGATTTGCGGTTAAGAAAAGTTGGATATAAAGCAGGTCTTGTTTCAAAGGAGGATTTTGATAAAACTACTGAGAAGCAGAAAAAAATTGAACAGGGATTAAAGTATTTAAGAAAAGAGAAAATAAGCCCTTCCACTGTTTCTTCTATTAAAAAGACTGTTTCTCTGGAGGAATTTCTCAGACGTCCGGAAGTTGATATTAGTACTTTCGGGATTGACTTAGCTGATGATGTGCTGACTCAGATAGAAATAGAGGTCAAATATGCCGGTTTTATTAAACGGCAGGTGCGTGATATAAAGAAATTTAAGGATCTTGAGAGGATAAGGATTCCCAGAGATTTAGACTATGCAAATATTCCCGGATTATCAAAAGAGATTAAGGAAAAGTTGGAAAAATTCCAGCCTGTATCATTGGGTCAGGCGAACCGCATTTCTGGGGTAACCCCGGCATCAATCATGATTCTAATGGTGTTCCTGAAGAAGGCTAAGTAAATTTTTTTGACAAGATTCGTGTCATGTGATACAAATAATCATAATCAAAAGCAAACAATCTATTTTAAAAAAGGATGGAAAATGGGGCTCAAGTTTGCAGAAAGAAAAAAAAAGATACTGGATATCCTGAGTACAGAAAATAAAGTTGAAGTTACTAAACTTGGCGAACGTCTTGGGGTATCAGAGGTCACAGTAAGAAGAGATCTTTCAATACTGGAGAAACAAGGTCTACTTGCCAAAACATACGGCGGAGCAATAAAGCAGGAACAAACCATCCTAGAATCTATGTGTAGAGATAAAGTCAAAAAAATGCCTAAAGAAAAAGAAGCAATTGGTAAATATGCAGCAGGACTCCTGAAAGATGGAGATGTGATTTTTCTTGATACTGGAACCACAACGGCACAGATTGCAAGAAATCTTAAAAACAGGAGCAATATAACTGTAGTGACAAACTCTATACTTGTCATGTTAGAGCTCAGAACTTCTCGTAACATAAGTACAATACTATTAGGTGGTAATTGCAGAGTAGGGAGTTTTGATTTAAGCGGACCTCTTGCAGAAAAAGGCATAGAGAGTTTTCGTGCCGATAAGGCTTTTCTCGGGACTGATGGAATAAGTATAAGTGCAGGTGTAACATCAAGAGATATATATACTGCGAAGGTAACGGAATTAATGTGTCGTCTTGCAAGTGAGGTTATTGTTGTGACAGATTATACAAAGATCGGCAAAAACTCGTTTTCAAAATATGCAGATATCAAGGACATACACAAATTAATAACAGATAAGAACGCCGATAAGGCGTATCTTGAGAAAATAAGGAAAATGGGAGTAGAAGTAATAACAGTCTAAAATTAGAGAGGGAAAATACTATGAGTGGCAAGGAGTTGAGACTAAATAAGTTTTTTGATAAAGGCAAAAATGCTGTGGTTATAGCTATTGACCATGGAGAGTTTGATGGTCCTATTCCGGGAATGATTGATATACCTGAAACTGCCAGGAAGATGAACTCATGCGTTGATGGAATATTGTTAAGTCCAGGCATGCTTAAGCAATGTCAACACGCATTTAACTACAAAGGCGCGCCTATGCCAATAGTCAGACTAAACTGGAATACAGTATATTGTTTTCACTGGAATTATGAGAAAGCGATATCTGCTTCTGTCATGTCAGCTGCTGATGCAATAGCGCTTGGTGCTGAAATAGTTCTGGTGTCTTTAACGCTTCAAACAGGCGATGAGAGAACGGATGCCAGAAATATTGAAATATATTCGAAACTGGCAAATGAGGCAGATAAATTAGGCATTCCTGTAATTGGTGAAGCATTCCCGAACAAAACAGATAAATTGAGCGCTGATAAACTTCATGAACAAGTTTATTCCCTGACTCGTATAATTGTGGAACTGGGCGCAGATATGATAAAGACATTCTATACGAATAAATTTAGGGAAGTTGTTAAATCCTGCCCTGTTCCAATACTGGGTCTTGGCGCAGAGAAAAAACCCACACAACTTGAAGCATTACAACTTGCCCATGATGAAATCAAAGATGGAGCAAGAGGTGTTGTATTTGGCAGAAATGCTATACAGGTCAAAGACCCGAAGAATTTTCAGAAGGCATTATGTGACGTAGTAAAAAGCAATATAAAACCAAAAGAAGCAGTTGGAAAATATAATTTAAAGGATTAGATAGAAATGTATAATAAAAATTGGGCAAAGGTAGATTTAGATAAAATTCCTGATATAAGAGTAACACCTCCGGGACCCCAATCTCAAAAGTGGCATAAGCGGTGCACAAAGTATTTTAAGGGGTTAAGCGGACAGGTGAAACTTTTTCCGGTTAGTTTTGAGTCTGGTAAAGGTTGTGTTTTGACTGATGTAGATGGTAACAGATACATAGATTTTTCGTCGGGGATTTATGTTACCACATTAGGACATTGCCATCCTAAAATTACAGAAGCCATCCAAAAATATGCGGGTAAGCTTCAAAACGCGCATGATTTTACAACCCCGATAAAAACACAGTTAATGGAAAAACTGGCAGAAATTCTGCCCGGCGATTTGAACGGATTTCAATTGTACGATTCAGGAACCACAGCGGTTGAAGCAGGATTGCGTGTATGCCGCGCAGCTACTAAACAGCATGAAATGATTTCCTGTTTCTATGATTATCACGGGAAAACTTATGGCGGTGTATCATTGGGACATATTCGTTCTGCAGTGTACGGACCTACAAGAGCGCCGGGATTCCATATGGTCCCGCGGCCTGACCCATATCACCCTCACTGGACCAAGGATGACGGGACAATTGATACTGATAAATATATTGAGTTTTATGAAGAATATTTAGATAGAGCTACAGCGCATCAAGTAGCTGCGTTTATTCTGGAACCAATTCAAGGTTGGGGTGGCTCTGTAATGCCGCCTGATGATTTCTTCCCAAAAATGAGGAAATTTTGTGATAAACATAAAATTTTACTAATGTGTGACGAGGTACTTACCAGTATGGGACGTACAGGAAAATGGCTTTGCAGCGAACATTGGGATGTTGTACCGGATGTAGTAACACTTGGTAAAGGTTTTGGCAATGGCTTTCCTGTTACATGTGTGGCTGTACGTGAACCTTACAAAGAATCATTTGAATCAATTTCAGCTTCCAGCAGTTATGGAGGAAATCCGATGGCATGCGCAGCTGCACTTGCATGTATTGAGGTTATAGAAGAAGAAAACCTGCTTAAGCAGTCTCTACATCTTGGTGAAATAGCGTTAAAACGTATGGAAAAGATGAAGAATGAGCGTTCTATTGTTGGTGATGTACGGGCAAAAGGGTGTCTTATGGGCATAGAGCTTGTAAAGGATAAAAACACAAAAGAACCATTTAATGAAGCAGGAAAACTTGTTTATCAGAAAGCATTCAGGAAAGGATTAGCATGGATTCCAGCGGGGCACATTTTGCGTATGAGTCCTCCTATTATTATGGAAGACGAAGTTCTTCTCAAGGGTATGGACATTATTGATGAGGCCATTTTTGAGGTGGAGAAGGAATTGGGATATAGTGAAAAATTCTAAATCCGAAGAACTAAACTCTAAACAAACACAAAGTCCAAAACAGTTGTTAAACAATCAAATAAAAAAGGGAGGGTAATATTATGTTGATAAGAAGCAGAAGTATTTTATTGTCAATAGTGTTGTTGTTGTATATGAGCTGGACAGGATGGGATGTAGGGGCGCAGGAAAAAGAGGAAATTAATTTAGTAAAGAATGGTGATTTTGAACAGGGAATAGCAGGCTGGAAAACCTATCGTACTAAAGATCCAAAGTCAGCTCTCAGCCAGTCCTCAGAAGAGGCCTATTCTGGACTTTA
>JBDRTG010000043.1:0-132471 GCA_043824255.1 bacterium | reverse complement strand
CTCAGATTACTCACGCATTTTGTCCTCCTCCCCATCTCCCTTGCTTTTACAAGTGCAGGCAAAAGCATTGATGCAAGCAGGGCTATGATGGCTATTACGACCAAAAGCTCTATAAGGGTAAATCCGTTCTTTCCCCAAATTTTCCTTCTTTTATCTAACATTTCCTAATCCTCCCTCTTTCCCTCTTATGTTATTGTTGTATCAATATGACCTTTACATCATACGGCTTGATCGTTATTTTAATTGAATGAGCTTTTCCAATTTTGTTCCCCTCAGGATAATCCTTTACAACCATGCCTGATATTGTCTCTGGTAAAAGAACTTCACCAGATTTTTGACTGTTGTTATCATTGTACACAAGCATTAGATATTCATTTTTACCTTCTATCAATACTACATCTTCCCTTTTAATATCACCTTTGACCTGGAATGTATCTATCTGTTTTTTTCTATTATTAATGAAAAATTCCTCGAAGTCTGCAAGAATAGTAACAGCCTCATTGATTTTATGGTAAGCTCTGCCCTCAAGTAACTCCCAGGTATATAGCAGAAATCCATGTGCGCCATCAGTAAATCTTCTCAGGATTTTGTTTTTCAGGCTTTTGTACTTTTCCGGAGGCTGCCAGTTTCTGAAATAACAAATCCCGGCCGTTAGGGGAATGTCACCTAATATCTCCACTGTCTTTTTTATTTTTTCAAGAGGTCGACCGTAACCCGCCTCTGCAATATCAATAGTTTTTACAAGATAGTTCCAGTCGGCGCAACCATGGGCCTTCTGTCCCTGATAGCCGCTGTAAACACTCATTTTTGCTTCAGGATTCACTGATTTCACCGCTTCGCTGAATACCTTTACTACTTCTGCCCAGGTATAGGCCTTGTAATCAATCCACTCTTCACGATATTGTTTTTTAATCTCCTCTTTTGACGGAATATTATTAAGTTTCGCATATGCAGCGAAATCTTTACGTGTTACCTCTGAAGTGTCACAAACAACAAAGGGTGGATATTCATAATCTAAATCAAGAGTATTACATTTTGTCCATTTAAAGAATTCTGCTATATGTTTTTTTACCTCATTACGCCCTTTCCCGATTATATATACAGGCTTTATCTTAAAATATGGGATGGTTTTACCATCAAAGTTGATTGCTGTAGCGTCAGGGTTATTACGGGCAATCGATTCAAAACACTTGGTGTGGCCGCTGTCTACTATAACATCAAATCCCTGATCAAGCGCAATTTCCAGCCATGGGTCTCTTTTACTACTACACCAGGAATGGATAGCAGTTTGATTGCCATAAGCATTAAATCCCGCCTGCCGAAAGGTATCAAGCATTGCTTTGATTTCAGTATCATTGAATTGGCATGTCCATGTATGATAAATCTCTGTCTTAAGTTTTTTAGGGCGCTTATTTGTCAGGGCCGGCAAACATATAACGGGTAAATAATTCCACAGTTCTGTAATATTCCGGTTCTCTTCTTCTCCTGACATTCGGTATAACAGATTAACCTTTTTTGCTGAGGTTTCACGACTGAGTTTAAATGCCAATGTTAAAAGATGAGTGGAGCGTCTGTATTCCTCAAATGGCTGTACATTTTCAAAAAGGAATCTGTATGAGGTAAATTTTTCCCCATTCATATCTACTGAGTTAACTGTAACATTGGTAAGCTTTCCAATAGACTGATGAACCGTTTTCTTTTCTCCAATAATACCTTCAAGCTGTATTTCAGAAGGGGTCTGAATAACAACAGACTGCCTTTTCAATGGATATTTCATCGGGCTTCTGACAATAAGGAATGCGTGCTGTGCGCTTCCCTTGGCAATATGCAGTCCCTCGCTAACATCAACTATAGCAAATTCGCTCATCCCCACTACAATCAATCGTCGCAGACAAAGCTCCTGTGTATTTGAATCTTTTCCCCAGATAGAACCATCAGCAAGAGTAGTTGCGAAAGAACATTTACTGTCATCAAAATTTTGGGCAGTCCAATTCAGTTCTTTTGCAGAACAGACCTTCCAGCAATTATCTAATTGAATTGTTTGGGCAGGCAGATTTTTGTTTGCGTGAATATTTATCTTTCCGAGAACACCTTTTGTAGATCCTTCTTCTTTTCTGCATTTAAGGGCAATCACATTTATCCCGGGCTGAAATCTGAAATTCGTATCGGTTACAGGTTTGTTGTTGACCCAAAGCTGGACATTGCCAGAAAAATCTGTCTCAAAGCTGGCACGAATAGGCTCTTCCTTTACTGTAAAATACTTTGGACTCTGATATAAAAGCTTTTCAGTTCCTGTATCAAAAATGGAATAGGATACATAGTAAGCGCCTGTTTTTTTGAATAGCAATGGAACTTCAACTATTTTTTTAGATCCCTCTGGAATAGAACATTTCTCTATGGATGTAAAAAGTTCTCCGCCCTGTATAGCCTGAGCTGAATCCAGCCGAAACGTAAGACTTGCCTCAGTTTTATGCTTGTTATTTATATCAAAGGTAATATTTTTAATATCCTCTGTCAGACATTCTTCTAGGTTCTTAGCCTGAATCTGAGGAGCATATCCATCATAAAGAACTGCGTTCCCGAACCTTGCAAATTCATGAAAATCATGTCTCATTGGAGACCAGGCGCTGTTTTCCTTCAGGGGTTTTTCTTCTCGGCATATATTAAAACGAAACCGGGTATTATTTCCTATCTTAATACCAAGTTCCGAAAGAGGGACAGATACCTCAGCTTTCCAACTGCGTGTTTCAACAGATGTTGCCACTTTCCAGTTGCCGTTCCATGACTTGTCTGAACGAAATGCGTCATAGCGAGTGCCAAGAGCATTGAAAATAAAGTGGTAATATGCTCCATTACCCTTTGGATCAATAAAAATTTCTATACAGTCATCATTCCATAGACTGCCGTCACGATCTTTGACTTCTGTCCTGAACAAATGTGTCTGTTGAAAAATCGGATCTAAAGCTTTTTCATAACATTGGGTTGCTATATAAAGATTGTTTTCGTCATAAAGCAGGTATGCCTTTGTTTTATTAACAGCCAAACCTGCATTGTGGGTAAGGGAAAATTCTGAAAGAGCTGATGCCTTATCCCAGCATGCATCATTTAGCTTTCCATCGATATGCGGTGCTGAATTCGTTTTGGATATGCAAACCTGTGGAACAGTTTCATAGAGTTCAAGCTCATCAAAATATATAGTGCCTTTAAATCTTTTGAGGTCTGTCTTAATAGACACAAAGCAGCAAAAAACTATATATTCAATTTTCTTATCCGGATCAGTTGAAAAGGAATAGGTGTAAGTTTTCCACTTATGAAGGTTCTCCTTTATCTGTTTATCAGATAAAAATTCAGACAGCTCCTTCCGTGTTTTATCAGAATATTGAATTGCAAGACGTGTGCTGTATATCTTGCCCTGGGTATAGGAATCAATATAGATTCTGCTCACAGCTGTAAAAGAGCCCTGATGAGGAAGCCCCGTTCTAATAACGGTTGTGGTGCCTCCTGTATGTCCTTTTTCTTCTTTACCCGGTTCAGTTATTTTACAGCTCCATGGACCTGATGATTCTGTTCTGAAACTCTTTTCCTTGCTTCTCGTGTACCCCCAGTAGTAATCTGGCCATTCTGCAGCATTCTCTTTAACTCGTGCGGGCTTTTCAAAAGATGGGTTGGTGATCAAATTCTGAGAAATGCCTTTTGGTAGTGAGAAACTTGACGCCAGTTCTGCAGGAGGATCAAGGGAAAGATATATCTCATCATAATATACATCGCCTTCTCCCTTGTAATTAAATAGTGCTACACGAATCTTATTTGTCTTGGGAATAAAGGTTACAGCCTCTGTTTCAATCCATTTTACAAGTTGTCTCTGCCCGGATCTAGTTGTAAGCCACGTAAGCTTTGGTTGGTATTCAGATACTACTGCTAACCACTTTACATCCTTACCCTTTGCGGTCCTCACCATACAGCGGAAATAATAGGTTTTCCCGGGAACAACATCAATATCCTGATATGCATGATTATTGTCCCCTCCTCTGATAATTACGCAGTTTTTTCCTGAAAATGGTTCATCGCTGATAACCTCTGCTTCTTTTAATGTCCACCCGTTTCCTCCATCTTCAAATCCAGGGTTGATTACCCAGTTTTTACCCTTGTCCTTCTTCTGGGAATAAACATTCGATAATACTACTAAAGAAAATATCCAGATTAAAATTATACAGCTCAGGTGCTTTTTAGAATTTGTCCTTCTAATCTTTTGCAAAATAGACATCGTTATACCTCCTTCATCAATATAAGTTTTGCGGACAAAAGATATATATCATCATCTTTTTCCAAGTAAAAATATACTGGCATCATAAGGTTTAACACTGACCGGGAGACTTGAAGCTTTCCCAATTGCTTTATTTTCAGGATAATTTCTGATTGGCAACTTAGCCAGATTATCAGGGAACATGATTTCACCTTTTTTTACACGATTGCTTTCATTAAATATTAACAAAAGGTATTGATTGGCATTTTTCAATATAACTACATCATCTTTAGACAAATCCCCTTTTATTTCATAATCATTGTAAGGACTGTTCTCAAGGAAAAACCCCTCAAAATCAGCAAGGATCGAACATGCTTCGTCTATTTTTTGATAAGCCCGCCCCTCCAGTAACTGCCAAGTAAAAATCAGAAATCCCTTGCAGCCATCTGTAATTCGTCGAAGGATTGAACATTTTAAATTTCTATATTTCTCAGGAGGGGAATACCCGTCATAATAAAGAATTCCACCAGTTAACGGAATGTCCTTTATTGCTTTTAATGTCTCAGACATACTATGTTTTGACGGTCGACCGTAACCGGCAGCAGCCATGTCTGGAATTCCTCGATGATAATTCCAGTCAACACCATTGTGATCTTTACCGCCTTTACTTTGATAACCGCTGTAAATTACTAATTTCCCGTTTGGATCAGCTTTTTTTACTCCGTCTCGAAAAATCTTTCCGACTTGAGCCCAGACCCAACATTGATAATCAATCCATTTATCTTTATATTTACTAAGAACCTCTTCTTTCTTCGGAACTTCTGATAAATCAGCATATTTCGCGAATTCTATAAGCGCTGATGGACTTGTGTCACAATGTATCGTAGGAGTAAATTCAAGATCCCACATAAGATGAGTGGCTCGCGTCCATTTGAAGAATTCCGCAACGCAATTCACAGCCGCGGTTCTTCCTTTCCCGCGCAAATATAATGGACTTAATGAAGGATTGATTATCGTCTTTCCCGAGAAATTTATTGATTTTATTCCTGTGGGAAGCATCTTTTTAAACAGTTTGTCTCCTCCGCTATCAACAGCGACGTGATAGCCTTGATTCAAGGCCCGGTCCAACCATATATCACGTTTTCCGCCGACGAAGGAATGTATGGCTGTTTGATTGCCGTATGTGTTAAACCCCACTTGGCGCCATGTCGTGAGAAGCGCATCAATTTGCTCATTGTTATAGTTCCCTGTCCAAGTATGATAAATCTGTGTTTCCAATTTTTTCGGACTCTTGGAAGAAGGTTGAGCCAGGCAAACAACTGGCAGACGATTCCATAATTCTATTATATCTCTACTTTGTGATTCGCCTGAAATCCGATAAAACACATTCGAACTATTTCCGGCGGTGTTTTCTGAAAGTTGAAATACCAGAGGAAGCAAATAGGCATACTTTAAGCGTTCATCCAGAAGCGGATTTATGGAATTGAATTGAAATTTATGATAACTAAATGTTTTCCCGTTTTCATTCTTTGTTTCAACCGATACGGAATTTAACTTTCCCATGTTTAGATTGATGTTGTCTGCGCCTCCTTTAATTAACTTGATTTCAGGCGGAGTTTTAATGGTAAGAGTAATATTTTTCAGCGTTTTGTTAATGGGGCTTTTTACAATCATGGTAAGGTGTTGAGACGTACCTTTCGCAATATGCAAGCCCTCATCCACGGGAATAGGAGAAAACTTTTCATTATCCACTATGATAATGCGCCTGAGCGTTAATTGGCTGCTCTTGGCTGAGGAACTCCATATTGATCCGTCCGGCAAAAGTACCGGGAAATTTCCAGTGGAATCTGAAATGGATTCTTCTTTGTTGGAAATGGCCCGCCAGCAATCGTCAATTGGCAATGATTGAGCCGGAATGTTTGCAGTTTTAAATATCTCGATATTACCTTTGACGCCACATTGGGAATTTTCTGGTCTTTTAAACTTCAGATCCAGAATATTTATTCCATAAGACAGATTGAAATTTTCGCCATTTACCTTGGCATGATTCAACCATATTTCAGTTTCGCCCTCAAAATCACTTACCAGGTTTGCACGAATGGACTCCTTGTAAACAGCCAAATATCCAGGGCTGCGATATAAGAGTTGACCGGAATTACGATCCATCAACGAATAGGAAATATCATAATCCCCAGGTTTCTCAGGCTTTGCCTTTAATTGTATCGTTGTGGCGGCATTTTCCGCAATCACACATTTATCTTGCACAACACGACTTTCCCCCCCCTGTTTTTTTGCCTCCTTTATATTCATTGACACTAAAGATTTAATGGAAGAATCGTTAGAATTGCTTATATTTATTTTGAGATACTCGCTATTACCAGACATGGTCTCCTGCAAATTATCGGTGTATATTTGTGGAACTTTTCCTGCGTATAAACTTCCCGTTCCCCAAAAAGAAACATCATGAAAATTGTTCTGAACGGGAGACCAACTGCTCTGTTCTCTATAAGGCTTTTCATTACGACAAACATTAAATTTGAAAAAAGGTTTCTCAAGCTTTACCGATGAAATAGGAATCCTTACTTCCGCATACCATGCCTTATCACCAACTGCAGCCACAACTTTTACATTAGTATTCCAGCTTTTATCCATCTTAAACGCATCATAGTACACCCCGTTTGAATTGTAAGCAAATTGATAATATGAATCTTGATTACCATTTGGAGAAATAAATATTTCAATGCTGTCATCACTGAAAACATTACTATCATGTTCTTTGATATCAGCCTTAAATAAATGTCTTTTTTGCAGTGCTGGATTCAGAATCTTTTCATAACAGACGCTGCCGAAATAAATATAATTATCATCATAAAGCATATATACTTTAGTCGGGTTGACTGGCGGTCTCGGTTCCATTATAGTTGTAAATCCTGATATAAGAGCCGCATGTTTCCAAGCTTCATCATTCAATTTACCATCAAGAACAGGAGGGGTCTTGGTCTTGGGAATCGCGATATATGGAGACACTTGGCAAAGCATGATGTCATCAAAATAAACTGTCCCTTCAAAATTTCTGCTGTTGTAACTCGTTACTAGACACCAGGGAACAATAACTTTAATTTTTTTATCTGGATTTGTTGTAAAATTAAAAGAATAGCTTTCCCATTTTTTAAGACACATTTCTATCTGTTTGTGAGTTAATAAACTTTTAAATATTTTCTGGGTCCCGTCAGTATATATAACTGTTACATATGCGTTGAAAATTTGTCCTGCTTCATAGGACTCTATATAAATACTACTCGAAACAGTAAAGGTTCCGTGAGACGGAAGACCGTAAGAGCTAGCGGTTATTTGACAACCGAAAGGCCGCTTATCCTTGCCGGTTGAACTAATCTGGCATGCCCACTTGCCAGAAAAACTATTTTTACTGCTTCTTGTGTAACCGCCAGCATACGACGGCCAATAGATAGCAACATTTTGTTTTTGAAAGTCTTCCTTTTCAAAAGAAGGATTTTTAAGAAAATTACCAGAATAAACTTCCGCTTTACTCTTTTTGGACTGGGCAGGACTCTTTTTTTGATATTCTGGGATTCCCTCAGGAGGCTCAAGGGAAAGATATATATCATCATAATAGACATCGCCCTCTCCATTATAATTCCATAGCGCTACACGGATCTGATTTCCCTCGGGAATAAAGGTAAGTGTATTTGTTTTAGTCCATTTTTCAAGCTGTTTCTTCCCAAATGCATGTGTAAGCCACTTCTTGCCCTCTTGCACTACTGCTTCCCACTTTATATCTTTATTACTAGAAGTTCTCACAAAACAGCTGAAATAATAAGTTTTTCCAGGAATGACATCAATATCCTGAAGCGCATAATTATAACCTCCTCCTCTGATAATTACGCAGTTTTTTCCTGAAAATGGTTCATCACTGATAACCTCTGCTTCTTTCAATGTCCAGTCATCAGCTCCGTCTTCAAAACCAGAATTAATTATCCAGCTTTTATTCTTGGTCTTCTCCTGAGAATAAACATTTGGAAATACTACTAAAGAAAATATCCAGATTAAAATCATGCAGCTTAGACACTTTTTAAACTTTATCCCTCTAATCTTTTGTAAAATAGACATCATTTACCTCCTTTTTTATTTCCACTGCTTACCCCATCTATTCAGGCTAGTGCAGCGTCAACTACTCTGAATGACCCGACAAATTTTGTAATAGGCACATTCCCCTTTTCTATTCTTAGGCTCTTTTTTTTGTTCTTTTTGGGAACGGCTGATTCTTGCGGTTTCTTTTTTACTAACTAACGTTGTTTCCTCAGGAGGACCAGTTGAAAAATATATATCATCAAAATAGACCGTGCCTGGTTTAAGAATCATTAGTTGTATACTACCGAGTCCGGTCTCGGGTTTAAAATCTTCCCCACAAAAGTCTCGACTATATTTGACCCAGGTATTCTTTATGGGTATAGAGACCGTACTACCGGGTTTTCCCGCCCAATTCAGAAACTTGCCTTTTTCATCATACCCTACCAGGCAAACAGAGGCATTTAAACAATCAACATTCTTGGCCCAGAATTCTAAGCGATATACTTTGGACTTATCTATAGCAAATCTATCTCTTTGACAGGTATAGGCCCAGGTACCTGTGGTCTGGGACATCTTCAAACATTTCTCTCCGGCATGGGCATCGGAAGAGATGGTAGATGTTAGATCCGAACCTTCTGGACTGGCAGGGTACCAATTCTCAAGCTCTTTCTCAAAGCCTCCATTCGCTACCAGGTTCTCTCCGGTAAAAGCATAACTTGCAGTCAGAAAAATAATTACCCCTATCCCGAATAACAATCCGCTTCTTTTAATCAATCCTTTCATCTTCTCCTCCTTTTTTATTTATATTCCTCTATTTCCACGGTCTCCAGATTTCATCTGCCTCATCCCAGGTATCATCCGCCTTATCCTTATCCATCCACTCTTCTGAAAGATAGCCTGTAATTAATCCTACTCTGGCATTGCATCAGATTTTTTACTTTGCTAGATAACTCCTTAACTCTACTGGTCCAAGATGTACTTTTATCTGTACCGTGCCAGGACCCTTCTCAAAAGCCAAGGCTTTACCAGTGACTAAGTCTTTCACCTCCTTAATTTTGTCCGAGGAAACGGGTAGAACAAGCTCCACATCTTTGCCTGCTAAATCAAAACCCTTGTTGACTATTCCAAAATAATCACCCCACTTTGTGAGATAACGTCGCGCTACGACTTCTTTATCATCTGGTTTTACTGCCTTAGCCAATACTTCTCCCTGAATCGCTGGTAACGACCGGAATGCCTTGGCAAAGCTTTGAGCATATTCAAGAAATCCCCGCTGGGTAAGCGACCAACTCACCTCAGAAATATTCATAATATCAGCATTGGCATAGGCCAAGACCTCTTCCATCATACAATACGGTCCGCCGTGCTCGACACTCACTGCAAAAAGCCTGTTCGGACATTCATATGATGCAATCTCATTATAGGGAAAGGTATTATAGATGGAGATCCCTTCGCCAGTACGAAAGTATTCCAGATATTCCTTATTGTTGGCCATATACTTCCAGTGTACGGGGGCCAAATAAACGATCCCCTTATCATTACGATAAAGGGGAGGGTAACACCCACACCGGTCACTTGTTCGCAGTGGATCACTGATTAGATCAATCAAACTCATCTCCGATAAATTTACAATTTTGTGCTTATGTACCAGTTGAATCTCGTTTATCTTTAATGGATGAGTTTTTCGGTTAGGGTCAATCTCTTCCAACCAATTTTTCAGCACTACCACCTCGCCAGTACCCGGGTTGATCACTTCATCCTCCTTCGGTAGACGAAGATATCGTAACCGTTCCTGGAAAGGATGATAATCGGAGTGCCAGTTATTTACATAGAGCTTCATATCTGCTCGATATCCTTGTAATTTCTTCAAAATCTTATGGTAGAATTCTCGCCGCTTTCCATACCACCAACGATAGTAGTCTTGAAAAGCGTTGTTACGGATCCATGTTGAGCGTTGAGCCGTGGGACCGGCTGGTACCAACTTCCCGGTTTCTTTGGAAAACAGGTCAATGGTATACTCGTCAAAACTTACTGACATAGCACCGCTGCGCTGACGAAGTTCAAGACCAGCTAAGTTGGGGAATTTCTGATAGTAGTCGCCAATCAATTCATCAATAACCTTACTGATATCCTCAAAAGTGGCTGGATGGACGATATTACATGCTTTCTTTCGTTTACCAGAATAAGGTACAGGTCCCAGTTTCCCATCTTCACCCATAAGCAGTGCTTCCTTTGGCAGTTGGAGGCTTCCAGCATATTCCAGGCGTGGAATTATCTTCACGCCTGATTTAAGGGCATCACGAAGAACTTCCTCATATAGATTTCTACCCCGAGGTCGTTGATAAACCCGGCTGGGCCACAATGGGCTGGTGCCCCACCTCAGTACATTGGGTGAAAAGTAACTATGCCCCAGTATCCGCATGCGATCCATAATCTCACCAGGAGTAGGCATATCGCTTTCGGAAGCGACTTCCACAGAGCTACCAATCTCCCGGTGCGGGACTCCTTTCGGCAATTCAGGAACCTGAACATAGTAGTTTGATAAATCATTCACTTCATAAAGTTTCAGTGTGCGGACGGCGGCTCCTGAACTAAACGGCTCCTGATAGTTACCGATACTGGCTATAAAAAACCAGAATCCATCTTTTCCTATCGCCGAGTTGTAACCTTTCAATCCCCAGACAGATCCTCGCAAGTGCATCAAATTGTACCACCAGCAGTAGCGATTTCGCAATGGATAGTCTAGTCGCTCGACGAAACGATGTCGCGTCCAGTAGGAGCCTAAAGAAGATCCCGTATGAAACCCAAACTGGTCACGCGAAGCGCCGTTAGCGATGTGAATGGTGCGAGAAGTATCTTCGGGATATTCCATCGCTATCAGGTAAGCCTTTCCTGGCGTCAATTTGCCCCGCCCGATCTTATAGGCAACCCATCCCCAGTCCGGTGCTATCCGACAGGGTTTACCCAAAATGGTCTCAATGCTGGTAAAGTCCTCTATCGAGGTTCGATAGGTTTTTTGCCAGCCTAACCACATAGCGGTATAAAATCCGCTGAGACTTTGTGCACCTTCCATATAGAGATGGGGGTCTTTGGGATCCAAGCAACGGACTTCGTCAATCAGTTTTAATTTCCCAAATCCTGGCACCTCTTCAAAAATTTCCGGCAGAGGCGGCAACATTGCAACAGGTTCTTCGGGAATAGCAAACTCAAGTTTCGCCTTCTGCGAGGCAAAAGATTTCTTTCCCTCTTTTAAGTTGGCCGTCACCCAAAACCATGACCCTCCGATGGAAGCCATCTGGTTAGCAAACTTTATTGGCGTTAATTCCACATACTCAATAGTAATTGATTTAGGTTCCAGGTAAATTTCTTTCTTTTCCGTCTTTTCCCGGAAGAAAAAATCCAAGATAGTGGTCTCCAGCACTCCCTTTACCGGTTGCTCAGCATGATTTACTAATTGCATGATGACTTTGGCTGACTTATACGGACCTCTCATGGTAGATGCTTTCCCCAGCGGACTAAATTCTTTACCTCTTTTCCCATCAAGGAGTAATCCTATAATGGAGAATGGCTTTGTCCCAGCACTGGGCGATAGCCCCTTCACATTTCCCCATTTTTCCTGCTTCAGTACTCTATCTAAATAACCTGGCATGATGTTCATAATTCGCTCATTATGTTCTCGATACACCTTCCCTTGATAGGAATAGTCAAGAAATAGGTCCAACAGAACATTGTCTTGGAAGAGGTCATCCGAGAACCGGAGACTAAATTCCATCTCTTTAGTCTCCCCAGGCTTCAGGCCGTCGAGAATCTTAGGTAAATTTGTCTGATAGGATAAATTTGGTAACAGGGAGCCGATGTTAACTCGAATTTTATTCAATGGAATATCATAGGGATTAGTAAGTTTTAATTTAAGGGAAAAATCCTGATCAGCTAAAACTTTCTCGGTCAGTGAAGGAGCTGAGAGCATTTGGGGTCCAATCACCGGCAGAATATTGACGTCATCAAACCAGACTTTCCCTTTAAAGTCACTCACCAGGCAAGCAATATAAGCATCCGATACATCGTCATCCGTCATTACATCTGTTTCAATTATTACCCAACCACTGGTGGTCTTTTTGATAGGCATATAGGCAGTGTCATTGGGAGTCATATTTTTATGGGAAGTCTCGGAACGGTCCACGACCATCATCCCGACTGTCCCTTTCTCTACTACTGCTTTAATGGCCATAACAGCACGATACTTCTTATTCGGCTGAAGACGATGTAGAAGTGCTTGATAACTATAGGCACTCAGCACAGACGGACACCGAATCCGCAGGCTCTTTTTGCCTGAATAGAACTCTTTGTTATCAATCTCCCACGCACCACCAGACACCTTGCTAACCCAACCCCTCTGCTTCTCTTCAAACCCGCCATTCGCCACAATGTGGCGGATTTCTCCTGCTATTTGCTTGGATTCTACTTCCGAGATAAGGACACCTTTTGTCTCTGCTTGTGAGACATTTATCAAAAATAGTGTTATTAGAATACCAAAAACTACATTAATCGCTTTCATTATTTCTATGACCTCCTTTTTTCGTCTGCCTCCCCCCCAGAGGGATCCTCTTATTATTCTGGTTCTTAAAGATTCTTCACTCATAATCAGCTCCTCCCTTCACACGCACTATTAACAAACGGCAAAGAATTCTTGCTGCGTGTTCGAAATCCAAAACGTCCTTAACGAAAAGACTAATGACATCAATTTGAAAACTCCACAACCTGACGCCCCCACGCAGGAATAGTGATGGTTGCTTCTTTTCCTGTCCAGTTTACTTCCTCAATGGAGTTAACCTTGTTCCAACTGTTAGTCTTGGGTACCGTAATCTCAGATGGCTTACCCGAATTGTTGAAGAAGAACCCTACAATATTTCTGCTATCAACGCTCTGCCATGCGGCATATTCCGCATCCTGAGGCATAACGGATAACAGTTTGTCGTCGTGCTTGCCTGTGGTCAGAAGTTTCTCATATTTAGCGAACATAGCGCTGGCTTCCCGCACAGGCGCGTTGAACTGGCTATCAAAATCCCATATACCGACCAAGGTCACACCCATCGCATCCCAGTCAATCACTGTTTGCAGGATTCGATTAACCAATTTGGGTCGTAATGACCGTATCCAAGATGACTCATATATAGTGTAGACACCAACCCGGACACTCATAAGCAATGGATTGCGCCGGCCGCCGGCCTCGGAAGCCGCATAGTGAGACCTGGCTAACTGTTCAGAAGGATCGGGTGTATTTTCGCTCATCGCAACATCAATAACCTTAGCCGCCATGGCCCAGTCCACTCCGTATGCCTGGCGGGCATAAGGACTTTGGTGGCCCGAATATATGCGGAAGTCGGCTTTGGGATTTGCCTCCCGTACTGCCTCCCTTACGAGCGCCCATACCCGCGTATGCTGCCAGCACTTAAAATCGTTCCAGAGTTCGTAGTATGTATCGGATACCAATTCCTCTGCCGTAGGCACACTGTCCAGTTTGGCGTAATCCTTGAAAGCCCGCCGGCAGCGCAAACACGCACAGACCTGCCGCTTCGCATGGGGATCGTATGGCTTCGGATTAACGCGTCTAACGGGCACAGCAGAAATCTCGAAATCCCAGTACACACCCTGTAGATCATTGATCTTGACCGAGCGCTTGATAGATTCGCACAGACGCCCCAGCCATAAATTAGCCCTGCCAGCATGCACTCCAGTCTTCTTGTCATCGTATTTGTCCCCATCGCCCATGGGTCAGACAAACGCGATAATCCGGCGTTTTTATGCCCTTCCATGTTTCAGCCCAGTATTCAGGATACTGACGGCAGTAAGCAGCAGCCATAGGAAGGGAAAGGAAATGCAGATAAGAACGTACTGCCATATCATTACGCCGTCCCCACTGCGCGGTCCAATTGGTAAAGTTGATATCGTCAAGCGACACCTCATACGCGGGCTCGTGGATTGTCGGCATAATGCAGTTCAGTCCGAGCCGCTTTAACCGCTTTAAGTAAATTTCTTGAGTAAGATGAGGCATCTCTTCAAAACCCATTTCTGATAACCAAATAGAGAACTCTATTTGCTTGGGTCCTGATGTGTCAGGCGCGGGAACCAGCATCACTTCTCCCTTCAATGCCGCCTTCCCGTCTGTCAGCACTGACCAACGAACAGGGTGCTTGCCCTTGAAATCAGCAGGCACCTCAAATACCTGCGCGGGTAGAGTGTAGACATCAGTCATCTTTATAAATATTGGTTCCATGGACATAGGCAGCCAGAAGGAATCCTGCGAATCGATTTGGTTTTTGGTACCTGAAAGACGCAATGCCAAATTCCCAGACTTGCCTGTCTTAGGAACTATTACCGGCTTCAAAGGTACACTACCAGGGAACTGCATGCCTTGGGCATGTTCTATATCTCCGGCCAACATATAGTTCTTGTCCGGCTCTTTGTCACAGGTGAGAGACAAATCGTCCAGATACAGCGTTCCGTAAGTGCCCCTTCTCTGCCATTTGATAGCAATTAGCATCAAATAAACCGCATTAGCAGGTGCTTTCAGTTCCACCTTAAAAGGTTTCCAGTCATAACTGCCTTTGTCAAACTGAATAAAGGCAGGATACCAAGTAATAGGAATCCCGGTTCCAGCACGGAAGTAGCCGGATATTTGGAACCCATCACCCACAATGCCCTCACCTTTGGCCAGACACGAAAACGTATATGTCTCGCCGGGAATAACCTTCATACCCCAATAATAACCCAAATCCGGGCGGAACGTCAGAATCTGCGTGTTACCGGTCACCTTGTGGCTACGCTTTTTAATCGGTCTGTCAGTCGCGCCTGAACTAAGCGCTGTAAAATTGAGTTCTTTTTGTTTGAGCGCTGCCGGGAGTTCGAGAGTTAGTTCATACGTTTTTACACCATCCATATCGACTCCCGGCAGAGCTGGACGCAACAACAAAAGTTCTCCGGGCTGATATTCTATCTTTGGAGCCCACAGGGCGACATTTAAGTCTTTTTTGCTTCTCATAGTCACCCTCGCCGGTACCTTGACTTCATTATCAGACCCACTAGAATCTTCACCTTTATCCAATCCCAAGACTATATCATCATAATAGACATCACCATCTCCATTATAATTCCACAGTGCCACACGGATCTTATTCCCCTTGGGAACAAAGGTGCGAGTATTTGTTTTAGTCCATTTTTTAAGCTGTTTCTTCCCAAATGCATGCGTAAGCCACTTCTTGCCCTCTTGCACTACTGCTTCCCACTTTATATCTTTATTACTAGAAGTTCTCACAAAACAGCTGAAATAATAAGTTTTTCCAGGAATGACATCAATATCCTGAAGCGCAACATTGTAGCCTCCACCTTTGATAATTACGCAGTTTTTCCCTGAAAATGGCTGGTCGCTAATAACCTCTGCTTCTTTTAATGTCCAGCCATCTTCTCCATCTTCAAAACCATGGTTGATTACCCAGTTTTTACCCTTGTCCTTCTTCTGGGAATAAACATTTGCAAATACTAGTAAAGAAAAAATACAAATTAAAATCATACAGGTTAGATGCTTTCTAAAATTTGCCCCTCTATTCTTTTGTAAAATAGACATCCTTTACCTCCTTTCCTGACCTTCTACTACTTTATCGGTCTTTGGTTGATTTGTATGCACTTTACATGATTCCCTCATTACAAATTCGGAAGGAATAACTTCAGTAATTTTGGCATGCCTGTTTTGAACTAGACTTATTAAACCATGTACTGTCCGTTTACCCATTTCAGAAAGAGGCTGTCTGATTGAGGTTAAAGGAGGTCCTGGATGCTCTTCAATCCCCTCAATATCATCAAAACAGACAATAGAAATGTCATCTGGAACCTTTAATCCCTTATCATATATGGCTTTTAAAGCACTAGCAGCAAAAGCACCTCCTGCCAGGAATAATGCAGAGAAATTATTCTTAGATATTATCTCAAAAATTTGCTGGTAAGTCTGCTCTTTAATAGCTGGTTCTACCTCAAAGATAAGATTGTTGTCTATTTCTACAGAATTCTTAGCAAAAGCATCGACGTACCCTTCTAAACGTTCTCTATTAGGAGATTCAGTGAAAGAGGAACCAATAAAGCAAATCTTTCGATGGTTCAAATTAAACAGATATTCAATCCCTCTAAAAACCGCGTCTCTATGATCTGTGGTTATATAATTGAGATTATTGTTATCAGGAGTCCTGTTGACTATAATAATCGGGATATCGGCTCTGGATATATTATGGATGATTTTAAATTCCTCTCTAGCAGGCAGTCCCCAAATTATGCCGTCTATTCTATTTCTGGTAATGCCATTAAGATTAGAAATAAGTTGCATCGTACACCCCAAATTAAAACTTGTTCTAATAATAGATCCCATAAGCTGGTTATAATACCAATTTGCCCCAATATATTTATTAAAGTTAAAGTTAACACCGATAATCAGATTTTCTGGGGCTGTTTTAGGTTTGATAAATTCTGTTATTCTATCTCTAACAAATGTGCCCTTGCCTGGCTTTTTAAATATTAGGGCTTCTTTTTCTAATTCAAACAGGGCTTTTCTTACCGAAGGCCTGCTTATATTATATTTTCTGGCCAAACTATTCTCTGAGGGCAAACAGTCCCCACTTAAGAATTTTTTGTTTATAATAGCCTTCTTAAGATCTAGCTTTAGCTTTTGATATACTGAAGTATTCTCTTTCATAAAAGCATTTTACATGTAAGTTTACATGTAAAATATAGCATATAGTCGCGAGGTTGTCAAGAGAGGGCAGGATGACTGTTATTGTAAAATAATTATTTCTACAGGACCTAATAGACCAGAAGGTTTGGACTTTTCCAATAACACGTTATATAAGGTGTTGGTTACTTTTAAAGTTATCCTATTTCTTCCTTTATGAACAAATTTTGAAATGTCTGCTTTAAAGGGAGGCCACGGCAGAAAACTGACATGAACACCATTTACATATATATCTACCATGTTGGCAATTTTACTAAATTTTATAAAAATATCTTTCTTGAGAAATTGTATCGGGATATCAACTTCACCTTGATAAACACCTGTTCCAGAAAAGAATGGATAACCTTGTTCTGTCCATGACCCATGTTTAATTTTATTGTCCTCGGCTGTTAATATATACCTGCCCTTCTTTTTTACTACCTTAAAATTCCCTGTCAAAAAAAGACCTCCGTCGGAAACCTTATCATAATTAGTTACAGATATTATATTATCCCCCCCCTTGATATATTTTTGGACAGGCGCTTCTAAAATATAGGGATCAAGATATGTCCCACGCGAAAAATTACTTATCACCGCCTTATTTACAGAGACCTCAGCCCCTTCCTTTACAATGTTTTCATCAATGAGTAACTTCATTTTTTTAATAGGCAGACAAGTTTTAAATTTATATTTAAAATTACATAAAGGCAATACATTTGTCTTGGATAGAGAGAAATCCCAATATTCGGGTAGCTTTATTCTGCAAACCTCCGCTTTTTTTTGACTGATTTGATGACCCGGCTTCAATGCCCTGGTTTTCCCGCTATCCACAACCAGAATAAAAGATTGTTCCGGATTAAACAGAAGATTAACGACGATGCCTTCTGCTGTGTGTTTGTATTGCCGGAGAGATTTTAACTCTCCGGTAAAGGCATCCCAGGTCTCCGGGATACCCTTGCTTTTCAAATGGATGTCTACAATAAAAGACTTAGTCCTGTGGGTATTGACCAAGAAGTATCTGTGTATCTTCCCCTCTTGCCTGTGAAGATATATTATATCCTTTATTTCTCTTCCATTCTCGGTAATACTGACTTCTCGTTTAAGGTATTTCTCGAGTGCCTTTTTAAGCGGGGATATCCCCTTTCTCCAGGGGCTGTCAATGAGGCAGGCTCCGGCGAGATTGTCTTTAATAAAAATCTGCCTCATCAGTTTTCCCAGTCTTTTATCTTTCCCGTTTTCAGTTGATTCTTGAGGATAACAGGAAGTGGCTATAACCCTGCCTCCGGCCCGGCAAAAGGCATTTATTATCCTGGCCGTTTTCCATGAAATGGTTGTAATACAGGGCATAATAAGGACAGAATATTCCTCAACCACTTTATTGTTATTCCTGAAGACTAATTTGCTGTCTTCAATACTGCACCGACTCAACAGCTCTTCTGAGATGTAGTCAAAATCATAGTGTAGTTTAAGGAGAAACCGGCTGGTCTCTTCCAAATCTGCCTGTATTTGTTTATTCATCTTTGTAAATTGAGGACCCATATGTCTCCACATGCTTTTGGTGGGATGAAGGATAACTGTTTTTGCAACATGAACTCCTCTACTAAAAAGATAGCATAAACGGGATAAATAAGTGGAAAAATATTTATAATACGGCCAATAAGTAGCATGGTAAAACTCATCCGGAGGGCATTCCCATTTCCTCTGACCTTCTATCGAATAATAGAAGCCGTGCTGACAAATGAAATTCACCCCTAAGACAACTTCCCAGTCAGCCAGTCTTTTCAATTCTCTAAAGTCTATATCCCAGCCCGTTAATCCCCACCCTTCACAAAGGACTCTCGGTTTATTCAACAGATGTGCTGCAGAACTTGCTAGTTTTAAAGCTACAAGAAAATTGGAAAATTTAATGGGGATTTGCGGGTCGCTACGTGGAGGCCAGGTTAACCTAAAGAGATAATCTACTCCTGTATAATGCATGTATTGCATCACCTGAAAATAGTCACCCTGCTGTTTTATTTCCTCAAATAAATCCCCCTCATTAGATACATGGCCCACAAAAAGAAGTTTGTTTTTTTTACAAAAATCGTAAATCTTTTTATAAAAGGCCTTCGTGTACATGGTTACCATTGTCTCATGATAATCGCTTCTATACTTGGCAGTTTTTTTTCCTATCTCGTAGAATAGACCTGGCAAAGCCTCAATAAATGGATATCTATGCATACGCTCAAAACTGGTTGGCAACATAGGTGTCCAGGGAAGAACCTTTCGTTTCTTCCAATCTTTCTGCTCTGCTTGATAGAATGTGTAATTGCAGTTTGGTTCATCTGTAAAGATTCCTGGAATAACTTTCCCAAAATCACTGGAGAGATATTTAGAATATTCTGTATAAGTAGATTGGATGAACTTATCAACCGCTTTAGGATTCAAAGTGTCCAAGTAACCATAATCAGAGCCTACGCTCATGCTCCACTCTCTAACTACAGTAAAGATACACCACTTTCCATGCTTGGGTGACCAATGGATTCTCCCATTTTTGAGAAGTTTAGTTAAATCCAAAATCTTGACGTTCTCCTTTCCCCGAGAAAATGCAATAATATAAAGGAGTTCGCCATTTTCTGGAATTAGGATATTTTCATTAAGAGTGGTCCCATCCTTAATCAAAAATTCCTGGACAGGATAAAATCCTGACATACGTAAAGAGGGATGTTCCTTTAAAATTTTTCCACCACAAGTACCGCTTGGCCAGCCATCTTCATCATACAGCCAAGCTTTAATTCCTTGCTTTTTAGCCTCGTCAACAGCAACTTTTATGGCCTGATGCCATTCCCTGGATAGATATTCTGTAATTCGGCCAGGTCGGGCATGCATAAATCCACCGCCAATTCCTTTTCTGGCCATCTCTTTTATCTGACGGCGAATTTCATCCGGTTCCATTCTGTAATTCCAGAACCAGAATGGGACTGGATAGTAGTCCTTAGGGGGATTTTTAAACCTGTCTTTAATATTATCCATAGAGCTTAGACATCTCAGTTACTTCTCGTTCAGGGATTCCAGTGCCTCCATGACCTTAGCGATCTCACGGTCTGCGCCGGTGCGGTCTTTGGGAGTCCACCATACCCCGTGAGCCCACGTGTCGCCGTGGAAGACCTTCTTGGGGACTTCGGCAAGAATCTTTTTTGCGCGCGAAATCAGAGCAGCCGAGTAACCTTGCTTCTCCGCTTCCATCAGACGGTCGCGCAGAAGCGCAAGGTATTCATAGTCCTGGATGCCCTCACGGATAGCCTCCCAATGTTTTCCATCCATGATAGTGCCCGGACCGATATAGACTGGTGAATAGCGTGGCATGGTAGTAACATAAGGATTCCATGACCCGCCGTTTCCCGCATCGCAATACGCCCAGAAACCCGTACCAGTCATGCCGTTGTTCCAGCACCTCCATTCCTGCAGACGATGGTGCCAGTAAGGGTCAGAGTTTTCGATAAGGCCGTTTTGGTACGTCCACAGTTCGGCGCCTCGGGCCACCTGCCTGGCGTAAAAATCTGCCACCGGCTTACCGCCCTTTTCGTAGATAGCCAAGCTTGGAGAGAAAATATCGGTTATGTCGTAGAGTTCCTGCACCTTTGACTGGTCCGGACGGGCCTGGTTGCAGGTCTCCAGAATTTTGATCTCCGGGTAGCCTGCCTTGATTGGCTTGACCCACCCGAGGATATTTGCGGCCTGTTCGTCCGTGCTATACTCGTCAAACACGAGAACCGCAATTTCTCCGGGATTCAGCCCAATATCAATAACATGTTTTCGCCAGGCGGCCGTCCAGACGCTGAGTCTTGCGTCAAAAGCAGACGTTCCCATCGTTGTGCCCGCAAAGCGCTCCCCTTTGAAGGCAAGGAACACCACGTAGTAGCGGGGTGTTCCACCCCAGCGCTGGACCCAGCGGTCGAATCGCGCCCAGTTCAGGGGTTTAATAAGTTCATGCTTGTCATTATAATAGCCTGCATTAGGAATCGCCGCTGCCCCCGCATGCGCCCAGGTTTGATTCACGAAATGCTCCTGCATATTCTTGATGGCCACGTCGATTCCTGCGTCGCCGAGAATTTTAAAGTCGTAGCTCGGAGAATCCGAGTAGTCACACAACAGCTGGGTGCATCGTACCTGCTTCGGGAAGCGAATTTTGGAGATGTGGACACGCAGGGGCACGGAGCGGGTGACTGTCTCTGTGGCAAGAATAATCTCACCCTCGTACTTCCCGGGCGGGGTTGTCGTCGGATGGAATCGCAACCATATCTGCTTGGTCATTCCCGCGGGGATTGTCAGTTTGTATGCTCCTCCATTCGGTGACAATGGCTTAAGTGCGTCAGCAATCACCCGGCCATACAATGAATCTGTGTAAAGGACCTCATGCGGCTCAATCCAGTCCGGCGTTGGAGATTCTGGCAAACCCTTAAACGAGATAAGCACATTCTTGGTGCGGTCGGCTGGGTTGGTCAGGTTCAGCGTCTCAGCGCGATACTCGCCACGCATTGCGCGGATTGTCAGTGTGCCTGTCTGTCCTGCTGGAACGTCCAGCGGCGCCAGCGGGTCCCACCGGCATGTGTGCCAGACCGTGAAGTTTTTGACCCCCTGCGCACGCAGGAGCGGCGCATTCACTGCGTACACCTCAGCGTGAAGAGAATTCAGTGGCAGAATACAGCGAAACGTTTTCTCGTTGGCAATTTCAAGTTTCATTACCGGCTCAATGAGCTCCTTTAGTCTCTTAAGGCAGTTCTGTTTCTGCGAAGGCAACAGGCTTGAGTTGGCCACGCTCTTCTTCATATCGGCGATGTCCCCCAGCATACGCTTACGGATACCCGTGCGTGTGGCATTCTTTAAGATAAACTGCTTTACGTCGGTTACGGGTGACCCGACATGTGACTGCTTCAGAAGTTTGTCATCGCCCCGATAGATCTCGATCTCATCACAAAAGATGTATGATGAGGCGCTAATCAGCAAACGCACGTACCGTCCATAGGTCGCTAACCGATCGGTATAGTAGCGGTGAACGCCACTGACTGGAACCGCAGCGTGAAGGGCGGAGAGCTCGGTCAACTCGCCCGCATTATAGAAAGTCTTGCCATCGTCACTGACAAGAATTACGATTGCGTTGGGCCAGTAGATGCCTGCGCTCCCAGCAGTAGTGTTGTAAGACAGGCCGGTGATCGGCTCCACCTGCCCGAGGTCAATGGTGATGGAGAGCAATTCTCTCATTTGGTTCCAGCCCACCGTTCCTTCTTTGGTCCAATTGCATCCAGGCACGTACTTCCCGTCTGTAAGCTGCTTGGCATCATCAGAATCACTGCAATGCTTATACGTGGGCTTGACATTCCACTCGTAGGTTTTGCCCAGGGCAACGTTGAGACCGGGTGCCTTAAAGCTGATTACCCCTTCTTCCCATTGCCTCTGATCTGATAAAGAGGAAGTTTCTATCACCTCCACATCATCGAACCAGGCGCTTCCGATACCGTCAAAGGAGAAGTCTATCCTGGCAAATTTAGCCTTCTCCGGGGTACGGATAAAAAAACGCACCTGAGTCCAGTCATTCTCTCCGGTTAAATCCGGCTTATAAGTCTTGCCACCTTTTTTGAGCCCCTGGCTCTGCTCATCATAAAAACCGATTCCGAATCTCTTTACCACGCCCTCATTGGGAATAGTCTGTGTCTTAATCCAGACCGAGACCGTATATACCTTCCCTTCCTCTACCGGGATAAGTTCCCCGCCGTGCTTATTATCCCAATCACCTACCTGCTTGGCTTCAGTACCCTGAATCTTCAAGGAATGGGTGCCGGTGTGAGCAACCGTATTATCCCAGATGCCTTTGGATGTCGCTTTCACTCCTTTAGGTGCCCAGGCCCAGAAAGCCCAGCCAATTACTTTATTCCCTTCTCCCTGTTCAAAGGATGCATTGGGAGCAAGATTCTTGCCTTTTTCTTCTGCATTTAGCAAACTTAAACAACTACAAACAGCCAAAACAACCAACCCAACAACTATACCTTTTCTCATCTTATCCTCCTGTTATTTTATAAGAATATTTTAATACAGTTCGCTGATTAAGATACGTGTCCGATTATCCACATGTCCCTACAAAGATGAATCCTCTGAATCTTCTAAAAAATCTTAACATTTTCGTATCCCACCTCTTCGATTTCTAAATTTATTTGTCTAATTGTCGCATACTATACACATTTCTGTCAAATACTTGTGCTGGCTGGACACATACACTTTTTGTCATAAAATTACTTACTTGTGTGTTATGACAATTTATAGTATATTTTTATTGTCATCTAGAAGGAGTATTAAGAGCAATGAGTAGCAATTTGATTCTATCATTTCAACATTCAGGCTGGGTTGGGAGAATAATTGTGCTTTTATTGTTTGCAATTTCTGTAGTAGCCTGGTATGTAATCATCATAAAATTCGGGGCAATTAGAAAAGCAGAAAGAACGTCTAAACAATTCTTAAGAATATTCAGAAACTCTTCTTCTGAAACTGTGTTTAATCTGTCTATCAAAAGCACTGAAGAGTACAAGTTTTCTCCTGTATTTCAAGTCTATAAACAAGGGTGTGAGAAAGTTAATTCTATAGGAGAGAATATTACTGCCTCAGATTTAAAATACGTAGAGAAAACACTGTTAAGTTCAGTTAGTGATTCATTCTTCAAGCTCGAGAGATTTTTAGGATTTCTTGCAACAACTGCAGGAGTCAGCCCTTTTATAGGATTGTTAGGCACTGTATGGGGCATACTCAATGTCTTCCTGCAGGTCAGTTTGCAGGGAACTGCAAGTATAGGAACTGTTGCTCCAGGAGTTGCTGAGGCACTGATAACAACTGTAGCAGGACTGATAGTAGCAATCCCGGCTCTTGTTGCATACAATTTCTTCTCAAACCAGCTGAGAGTGTTATCAATAGAAACAGATAATTTTGTAGGGGAATTCCTTTCTCTTGCAGAAAGGAAATTAGTTAGGGCACAGAACCTATGAAAAGCAGATTATATTCATACGCTCCGATCAGCCAGATAAATATTACAAGTCTTGTTGATGTTACGATGGTTCTTTTAATTGTTTTTATTTTGATTACTCCAATTATGCTTCATGGAATCAATGTTCAACTTCCGCAAGCATCATCTGAAAGGATGAATGTTTCAAAGGATGCTGTTACAATCAGTATATCAAGGTATGGTAGTCTGTATCTGGATAATACCAAGGTAACTTATGAATCCTTAAGAAAACGGCTTAAAATAATTGTTGAATCAACTCAGAATACATCTGTAATAATCAAAGCTGATAAATCCGTTAAGTATGGTGAAGTAATTAAAGTCCTTGATATAGTCAGAGAGTCAGGCATCTCAAGAGTTGGCCTTCCAACCAGAGTTCGTAATATACGCCGTTAAGAACAATTTCTAATTTTGAATTTTAAATTATTAATCAATTATTTAATGCTTTAATTTTTAATTGCAAAAGGCACAAAGAAATAAATAGAAATTCTAAAATTTAGTAATTCATTGGAAATTGAAAATTAAGAATGCAGTCTTTAAATTTGTTTTGGATTTTTTATAGGACGGGGGGTCTGTGAATATTTACGATAAACCTAACACGCTGAATACGAAGGCGTTTCTAATATCTCTAAGCGTTCACATAAGCATCATTTTATTAATAGTTCTTATTGCAATTGTGAAACACAAGACATCAAAGCTTGAAGTTCCGCAATTCGTTCAATTAACTCCGGATATAGAACAAGTTGAAAAACCGGTTAAAACTTTAAAGCGATCTTCGCCCCCTAAAACCACTCAAAAGCCGAAAAAGATATTAGACACACGCAAACTAAGGACAAAAATACTTACAAAACTTAAAACTATGGATAAATCTGATTCAGCAAAACATATTCCTATTAAAAAAGAGAAGACAGCAAAATCCCTACAGTCTATAAGCAAAGAAGATGTGCATATCAGCGCAGGGAGATTTCCTTATTTATGGTATTTGACTGTAATAAAGACTAAGTTATCAAATGCATGGACACCTCCGAGTGAATATATAATACCAAAAGAGGGTACATATGTTACAGTTAGTTTTACAGTTAGTAAAAATGGCATTATAGACAATGTGAAGGTAAAGCATTCTTCTGGTATGAAATTGCTTGATAATTCAGCACTAAATGCCATAAAGTCAGCAGGAACTTTACCTGCTCTTCCTTCAGAATGGAAAGAAGAATATTTAAATGTTAGCATTATTTTTAAAACACTATGAAAAGAAAATTTCTAATTTTAAATTTTCAATTATTAATCAATTTTTAATGCTTTAATTTTTAAGTATAAATATAATAAACGTAAAAATGATGAGTAAAGAAGGTGAGAGCGTTATGGGAAATAAGAAGGATGCGGTAAATTCGGCTCTAGTTTTACAAGAGAGAATTGAGAAAAAGATATTCTTGATATTCCATTTTGGAACATCAAGTTGGGGTGGAACTCGCAAAACTCAGAGAACTCCTTGCAACTCATAAAGATTTACAGTGAAAGATTAAAGATATGGAAAGTAAATACGATAAGCAGTTCAAGATTGTCTTTGAAACTATAAGTCAGTTGCTAGAACCACCACCGGTGCCAGAAAAACCTAAAAGAAGAATTGGGTTTGTACAATAACAAAAATTAGTAATTCATTGGAAATTAGAAATTGAAAATTAAAAATTTACTCTTTGTGTTTGTGTGCTTGTCTATATTTTATTCTAATCCATGCTTTTCCTCAGAAGTTCAATTAAGCATATCTAAAGAATCTGCAAAAAAAGTAAATCTGTTTATTGAGGCTTTCGCTGTTGAAGGAGCCGAGCCTGATACAGAATTAGAGAAAGTAATTTATGCTGATTTGTCAAAACATCTGAAGTACTCCGGGCATTTTTCCATACAAAAGCTAGTTTTAAAAGACACAGAATTAGTAATTAAAGGCTCTTATGAAACAAAAAAGGGGAAACTTGTTCTTATAACAAAGATATATTCTCCATCAGCAAACCAGGAAATATTTGCCAAAAAATATCGAGGGCTAATCCCTCAGTCCAGCTTATTAATAAAAACTGTTACCAGCGATATCATAGAAAAGGTTACTGGAGAAAAAAGCATTGTATTCTCAAAGATTGCCTATACTTCTTCTGATAAGGCGGGCATAAAACAAATATATGTAATGGATTATGATGGAGAAAACGGAGAGCAAATTACTTCTGGAAATTATAATAACATTGAACCTTGCTGGTTCCCTGATTGCACTAAGATTGCATACACCTCATATAAGAATAGGTCTCCTGAAATATTTACCTGCAATCTGAAGAATCACAAGAAAGGAGCTTTGATTTGTTATCCAGGCGTTAATGCAGCCTCTGTTGTCTCAAATGATGGCAAAAATATAGCCTTAATACTCAGCAAGGATGGAAATCCGGAATTATATAAAGTTTCTTTCCCTGATTTACTTCTTAAGCGCCTGACAACTTCCAGAGCTGTAGAATCAGCTCCAACATGGTCCCCAGATAACCAAAAAATAGCCTTTGTCTCAGATCGCACTGGAACCCCGCAAATATACATAACTTATTTATTAGATAATAAAACTATCAGACTCACATTTGAAGGATCATACAACACTGACCCATGTTGGTCCCCAGTCTCTAATAAGATTGCTTATACGTCAGTGAAAAATGGGAATTTTCAAATTTATGTAGCAAATTTGGATGCTTATGGAGTTTATCAGTTGACATATGAACCGCATCATCATGAGAATCCTTCTTGGGCTCCCGATGGGAGACATATTGTTTACAGTGTTACAAAGAATTTTATATCATACATGGAAGTAATTGATGTCATAACAGGAGAGAAATATAGATTAACTTCTCCAGAACATAATGCGTTAGAGCCAGCTTGGTCAAGGTAGGTGATTACGATATGAAGAATTTAGTCTTTAAATCTGTAGTTTTAGCGTTCTTGTTCCTGAGCTTCTGCAGCTTAAACCCAGCCTATTCTGCTACGAGAAAATATAAATCAGCAATACTTATGGAAGCAGAGACAGGAAAGATACTCTTTGCCATGAATATACACAGAAGATTGCCTCCTGCTTCAATGGTTAAAATGATGCTTGCACTCATTGTTATGGAAAAGGTCAAACAAGGAGAGATTAGTCTAAGTGATAAAATAAAAGTATCAAGACATGCGAGCATGATAGGAGGCTCACAAGTATATCTGAAGGAGGGAGAAGTTTTTACGTTAAGAGATATGATGAAAGCCATTATGATAAAATCTGCGTGTGACGTGGCTGTTGCTGTTAGTGAACATATAAGCGGCAGTACCAAGAAGTTTCTTGTATTAATGAATAAGAGAGCATCTGAACTTAAAATGCACGATACTATATTCAAAACTACAAACGGGCTTCCAAAAGTCCAGAATGGTCATAGCGGAGACATGTCCTCTGCTTATGACATGGTGATTCTGGCAAGAGAACTTGTTAAATATCCAACAGTACTTGAATGGACTAATACAAAAACAGACACATTCAGAAATGACAAGTTTATTTTGACCAATACGAACAAGCTTCTTAAAACATTTCCTGAGCTTGACGGGTTGAAAACAGGTTATTACCGAAGGGCAGGCTGGAGCTTCACTGCTACTGCAAAAAAAGGCAACATGAGGCTCATTTCTGTAGTTATGGGCGCTCCTACGAAGAAACTGCGGTTTGATAAAACAAAAGAAATTTTGGATATGGGGTTTAAAAATTTTGCTAAATTGAATTTGGTGAAAGAAGGAGATATTGTATTTGAGAATGCTCCTATAATAATGGGGAACAAAAGATGCATTAATGGCATAAGCAATAAAGACATAACATTGGTCATAAGAAAAAGTGACAAAAAGAAGATTGTCATGCAAAAGATCTTGTTTAATAGAATACAAGCTCCTGTTGAAAAAGACCAGAGGATTGGATGCATGTTGATAAAAATGGACAAAAAGACAATGGCTGAAGCAAGCGTGGTTGCCAAGGAAAGTATTGATAGAATCAGCAGGTTTAAATGGCTTATGCGAAAATGCGTTTTTTTATGTGAATAGAGGAGGATTGATGTGAAGAATACTCATGCGTTAGATTTAGAGAAACATACTCTAGAAAATGGAACGACAGTGATTACATGTAAAAAGGATAGTGTTCCAATAGTGTCTATCTATATCTTAGTAAAAGCTGGCAGTATTACAGAAGCAGAGTTTATGGGATCTGGAGTGTCTCATTATATTGAGCATATGCTGTTCAAAGGCACAAAAAAAAGAAAAGTAGGAGAAATCTCCCGCCAAATAAGAAACCTGGGAGGAGTGCTTAATGCATATACAACCTATGACCGGACAGTTTACCATGTTACTGTTCCTTCTAAATCCCTTGATAAAGCGCTGGAAATTCAGGCAGATGCTATTATGAACTCCTCATTCGACACCTTAGAATGCAAAAAAGAAAATCAGGTTATTCTTAAAGAAATAAATATGTGTATAGACGAACCTGAAACTCTTTTGCAGAAACTGGCATGGGAAACAATGTATAAGACTCATCCCTACAAGGAGCCAATAATAGGACACAGAGAACTGTTTGAGAGCTTATCAAGAGAAGATTTAATTGCATATTATAAAAGGATGTATGTTCCAAATAACATGATACTTGCTATTGCAGGAGATATTACTCATGAGAACGCGCTGAGAATGGCAAGGAAAGCACTTAAGGATTTTAAAAGAAAATCTATAAATCCAACAATTATTCCCGAAGAGCCAAAACAACTTAATAAAAGAATTTTGCATACAGAGAAAGATGTAAATATACCACGTATGTTTATGTGCTTTCATATCCCGGGCATTATTCATCCTGACACTTATGCTCTTGATGTGCTTTCAATAATACTTGGTCATGGACACAGTTCGTTTTTATACAAAGCTCTTATTGAGACAAAGCAATTAGTTTCTTCCGTAGAAAGTTTTTCGCATATTCCAAAAGATACAGGAGTTTTTGGCATAACTTATGTTTTAGCGGAAGAAAGTATTGAAAGAACAATTAAAGAAACCAGAAAACAAATAGAACTCATTAAAGGAGACGGACTCTCCAAAAAAGATCTTTTTAAAGCAAAGAGAATGGTTATTTTTGATCATTATTGTCATATGGAAACAGTAGATAGCATAGCAGGAAGTGTCATAGTAAATGAGTTTTTAACAGGCGATATGTATTTCTCTGAAAAATATGTAGAAGAAATAAATAAAATTACTCTAGGAGACATTCAAAGGGCTGCTGAAATTTATCTTGTAGAAAATAATATGTCTATAATTACATTAAAACAAAAAATGCCCGCAACAATAAGTCTAGCAAGAAGGTCTGCAAAAAGGCAGAATATAGAAACTAAAAAAATAAATGGCATGACTGTTGTAGCGATAGAAAAACACACCACGCCAATTATTTCTGTTTGCGCGTTATTTAAAGGCGGCATTAGGCATGAAAACAACGGTAATAATGGTATTTGCAATCTGATGCAGCGCGTAATGCAAAAAGGAACAAAAAATAGGAATGCATTCCAAATTGCAGAAGAATTTGAGGCAACAGGCGGAGACTTTAGCGGATTTTCCGGGGATAACAGCTTCGGATTTTCAATGGATATATTGAAAGAAAACTTTGTACATGGATTGGATATCTTAGCTGATGTAATAATTAATCCAACATTTTTACCAGATCAGATAAAAAAGGAAAGATCTATTGTTCTGGCTGAAATAAAAGCAAGAAGAGATGAGATAATTAATCTTGGCATGGATATAATGCGCCAAACCATCTATAAAAAGCATCCATACAGGTTTCAGAACCTGGGCACTGAAAGGTCTCTCTTAAACATAAATAAATTAAGTCTCATAAATTTTTATAAAACTATGTGTATACCCAAAAATACCTACATTACTATTGTAGGAGATATGGAATGCAATAAAATTTTTGATTCTTTCACCAGGTATTTTAATAGATTTAATGCAAGATACTTTATTCCAGAGATAAATATAACTGAACCAATGCAGCAGGAACAAAGAGAGGAAGAGAAGAAAAAGCAAGGAGAGCAGGCTCTTGTTATGATAGGATTTCCAACTATTTCAGCTAACACTCCACACAGATACACATTTGATGTATTAACTGCAATCCTATCTGATCTTGGGTCGCGGCTAATTATGAATATAAGAGAAAAGAGAGGTTTGGCATATTATGTTGGATCTTTTTCCCGGGAGGGGTTTGACCCTGGGATGTATGCGTTTTATGCTGGAACAATTCCACAAAAAATCACAGAGGCTAAACAAGCCCTGTTTGAAGAAATTCAATTACTTAGACATGCTTTTGTTAGCAATCGCGAGTTGGAACTCGCTAAGAATAATCTTATAGGGAAACATAGAATTGCACATCAGTCAAACAAAGCGCTTTGCTTTTCCCTAGCTATGAGCGAATTGTATGACTTGGGATACAAAAATTTCTATGAATATGAACGCAGGATAAAGGCTGTAACTAAAGAAAGCATAAAAGAAATTGCACAAAAATACTTCAGAAAAAGCGCATCCTCAACAGTTGTTGTTAAGCCGTAACAAATGCTTTACAAAAAACTAGTTTGCAGTAGAATATAGGAAATTTTTAAATCAAGAAGGAGATTTTAAACATGAGAATATCAGACCATATCTCAGAAAAAATGATTTGTTTAGCTTTAGAAAATACAACAAAGGATGGTGTAATAAGAGAACTAGCTGAGTTATTAAAAGATTCTGAAGATGTTACTGATTTTGATATGTTTTTAAAGGATGTTTTTGAGCGGGAGAAATTGGGTGCTACAGGAATAGGCAATGAAATAGCTATCCCGCATGCCAGAACAGATGCTGTGAATAATATTATTATTGCGTTTGGAAGGGTCTCTCAAGGCGTTGATTTTAATGGAATAGATAACAAACCTGTAAAACTGGTTTTTTTAATGGGCACTCCAAAAAAGGATATCAATAAATACCTTCAGGTTTTAGCTCACCTTACAAGACTATTAAAAAAAGAATCTTTCAGACAGCAGCTTTTGGAAGCGCAAAACGCAGGCGAGATACTGAGTGCCATAAGACAAGTTGAGGACTAACTAAATATAGAGCTGAATTAATAGTAATATGATTAAAGATGCTGAATATTTAAGACGCTTTGAAGATGATTTTAACTCAAAACAAAAATTGACTTATGAAGAAGCACTAAGAATATTGGAATCCATGTGGCACGAAGCTCTGAGTGTTGGTGTTCTATCACGAAAAGACCCATTGGAAGGCATAGATGTTAGCTTAAGGATAGCAAAGGTTTTAAATTCATGTTCAGAAGATTAATATCAAAAATAGGACGAGTTTTAAGTACGAACAAAATTCCTTACATGATAATAGGCGGACATGCAGTTATTCTTTATGGAGAACCTCGATTTACAAGAGATATTGACATAACACTTGGTGTTGGAAATGAGAGGTTGCAGGACATTCTATCTATAATAAACCAAATTTCACTTCAGATTCTTCCAGAGAATATAGACTCTTTTGTTAAGAAAACAATGGTCTTGCCCGCTATGGACAAAAATACTGGTATAAGGGTTGACTTCATCTTTTCCTTTACTACATATGAAAGGGAAGCCATAAAAAGGGCAAAGAAAATACTAATAGGTAAGACCAGAGTATCTTATGCGTCTGTTGAAGACGTAATAATTCACAAAGTTTTTGCTCATAGACCCCAAGACATTGAAGATGTGAAAAATATTCTCTTGAAAAACTCAAAGATTGATAAGGACTATATAATAAAGTGGCTCAAGGAATTTGATAGATCATTTCCAAAGCAGAAATTTGCGGGTATGTTTAGGAAAATTAATAATTGCTGCTGAACGCAGCCTAATTTGGTATGGACATATTGTTTTTTATAGGGCTGGCAATTATATTCGGCTTTTATATAGGTAAACTTGTCAACTATATAAAACTTCCGTCAGTAGTGGGCTATCTTCTTGCAGGGCTTTTCTTAGGCAGTTCATTTTTTAACATTATAAACTTTGCAACATTGGATAAGATGAATGTCTTGAGCGATATAGCTCTGGGCATTGTAGCCTTTATAATCGGAAGCGAGATGCGAATAGCGCTGCTGCGAAAAATGGGGAAAGGGCTTTTAGTTATTATTCTTGCAGAATCATTCGGAGCATTTTTATTAGTTTTTTTAGGAGTATATCTACTTACACATGACCTACCTACAGCCCTTATATTTGGGGCAATGGCTCCAGCAAGCGCTCCCGCAGGTACTGTGGCAGTTTTGAAAGAACTTAAATCAAAAGGGCCTCTAACATCTATGTTATATGCCGTTGTAGGTCTGGATGATGGATTAGCGATTATGATTTACGCGTTTGCTGCTGCTATTGCAAGGATGTTTTTGACAGGTAATTCAATATCTTTTGCCGGGATTGTAAAAGGACCTGTATTTGAAATATTTGGCTCAATTCTTTTAGGCGGATTGATAGGAATTATTATTGGGTATCTTTTAAGAAAGCTGCATAGAAAGCATGAAGTATTAGCTGTATCTTTAGGGGGAATTTTAATTTGTAGCGGTTTATCAAATTATCTGCATTTCTCGCTTATTATGGCAAATTTAAGCATGGGCATGGTGTTTACTAATCTATTTCTGTTTGCAAATAAAAGATCTTATGATGCAATTAATTTTATTACTACGCCTATATTTATAGTCTTTTTTGTTATAGCAGGAGCTCATCTTCAGATAAAGCTTCTTCCGGCAATGGGACTCATTGGATTGATATATATTCTGTGTAGAAGTGTTGGACTAATAGGTGGAGCTTTTTTTGGCGCAAAAATATCGAAAATGTCAGCAATAATTCAAAAATATCTGGGATTTGGCATTCTGTCTCAGGCAGGCGTTGCTATAGGGCTTGCTATTCTGGCTACAAAGGAATTTAGCGCTTTGGGAGAAGCAGGAGCGCATTTAGCAGTCCTTGTTATAAATACAATTGCTGCAACCACAATTTTCTTTGAAATAATAGGCCCGATAACAACAAAAATTGCAATATCAAAAGCAGGAGAAATAGGCAAGAAAAAAACAAGCCGTTATTAGGGCTTTATTGGGGGAGGAGAATGATATGTCGAACGGGACGAAACTTTTATTCATTGTTTTAAATAAGGAAAAGCACCTGGAGGATGTTCTGTCCATTCTTGTGGAACTGGGAGTTAGCGGAGCAACAATTATAGACAGCATGGGGTTGGGCCAGTTTTTGGCGTATGAAGTGCCGATATTCGCCGGATTAAGACAGCTTATGGGAGAAGAAAAAACTCCGTCAAAAACTATATTTGCTTTGATTGAGGGAGATAAGTTTCTTTCCAAGTTAGAGAAAATTTTGAAAGAAGAAGGGATTGATTTTACAGAACCGGGTACAGGAATAATGTTTACTGTGCCTGTTAATGATATTGTAAAATCCGAAGAGGAACTCACCTAAACTAAAATAGAAGAGAGCAAATGGAAGAAACAGATATTATAATAATCGGAGCAGGCGTTGTTGGTCTGTCTATTGCGGCGCAAGTGGCAAAGAAGGATAGAAATGTTTTTATTGTAGAAAAACATATTGGTTTTGGGAAAGAGACAAGTAGTCGTAATAGCGAAGTCATTCATGCCGGAATTTACTATCCCAAGGGTTCTCTTAAAGCCAAACTCTGCGTAGAAGGGAACATTTTGCTCTATCAAATCTGTAAAGAAAATAATATTCCCTATAATCCTATTGGTAAGTTAATTGTTGCCACAAATGAAAAGGAGATAAGAGATCTGGAAGAACTTTTAGAAAAAGGAAGAGAAAATGGGGCAAGGGACTTAAGAATAATATCTTCAAAGGAAGTTCATGACCTTGAGCCCAATGTTAGAGCCAAGGCGGCAATCCTTTGCCCTTCCTCAGGAATTATTGACTCTCATAGCTTAATGAGATATTTTGAGACTACAGCTAATAATAATAATGCAACAATTGCCTACAGTTGTGAAGTCAAGTTGATAGAGAAAGTATCTGGAGGCTATCAGGTAGGCATTCAGGATACAGATGGAGAAATGCTAAATCTCTTTACGAGAATTCTCATTAATAGCGCAGGATTAGAATCAGGGAATATTGCCGCGCTTGTTGGTATTGATATTGATAGCGCAAACTATCGTATCAATTATTGCAAAGGAGAATACTTCAGCGTTAGTGGATCTAAAGATAAACTTGCTCACAGGCTTATCTATCCTTCTCCTCCAAAGCCAGGTTATGTAGGGATCCATACTGTTCCTGACCTGCAAGGGATGGTAAAATTAGGCCCCTATGACTACTTTATTGACACCATTGATTACGATGTAGACGAAACCAACAAACAACTATTTTATGAATCAACGAAAACTTTCTTGCCTTTTATTAAACTAAGCGATCTATCTCCTGATATGGCGGGTATCCACCCCAAGATCCAAAAACGTGGAGAGCCAATAAAGGACTTTGTAATTGTACATGAGAAAGAGAGAAAATTACCTGGTCTTATTAACCTTATCGGGATTGAGTCTCCAGGGCTAACATCTTCACCTGCAATTGGTAGATATGTAAAAACAATCGTAGATGAAATATTTTAGTGTAAAAAAGTTGCAAGTATAGTAGCTATTATGCCCTGACCGCTATACCTCTTCCCTTTAGATATTTTTTTACTTCTTGGATTGTGAGCTCTCCAAAATGAAATACTGAAGCGCATAGGACATTGGCTGCTTTAGCCTGGATTATGACTTCATAAAGGTCCTCTAATTTCCCCGCCCCGCCTGAGGCGGTAACAGGAATTGAGACGGCTTCTGCTACTGCCTTGGTCATCTCAATATCATACCCTTCTTTTGTACCATCCACATCCTTGCTGGTCAGGAGAATTTCTCCTGCGCCTAACTGTTCCACCTTTTTTGCCCATTCAACCACATCCAGACCAGTCGACTCCACTCCCCCCATAATCAGGAGCTCTAATCTCGGACGGCTACCCTCAGGTGGATTTTTCTTCCCGTCAATAGCAACAACAATTCTTTCTTTGCCAAATTTTTCAACAGCATCTTTGATTAAAGAGGGATTTTTAACAGCAGATGTATTAATAGAGACTTTGTTTACTCCTATATCAAAAAGAGTTTGCATATCGTCTAAATTCCTTATGCCCCCACCAACACAAAAGGGCACGGTTGTTACCTCTTTTACCTTCTTTACCCAATCCATGCGTGTGGCTCTTGTTTCAACAGAAGCGGCTATATCTAAAAAAACAAGTTCATCCGCACCTGCGTCACAATAAGCAGTTGCTGCTTCTACAGGATCACGTGCATCTTTTAATTCAACAAACTTTACGCCTTTAACTACTCGTCCGTCTTTTATATCCAGACATGGGATTACTTTTACTTGTTGCATTGTTATATCACCCTTTCTTTTTATTTTTCTAATCTTGAAGGAATTGCGTTCCTCCATGTATTGCTTAATACTTTAACAGAAATATCTACTATGTTTTCCTGATTGTCTTTGATTGCCAGATTTTCTCCACTGACCTCTCCAAGAATAGTGTATGCAATAGAATGTTTCTGAGCTATTTTTTCAAGAAGCTCCATTTTATCCTTATTTAGAGAAACCACTATTCTGGAAGGCGCTTCTCCAAATAAAATTTCATCCATTCTTATATCATTGTTTTTTAAGCCATCCAATTCTATTACAGCACCAAGCATTTTGTTTAAATTTGAGATGCATGATTCAGTCAAAGTTACAGCCAGTCCACCTTCCGAACAATCATGAGCGGAATTAATAATACCTGCTTCAATTGCCTCAAGGCATGCTTTCTGAACGGACTTCTCTATTTGTATATCTATCTGAGGGTTGCCTTTTTTCTGGTTGTGAATCAGATATAAATATTCACTTCCCGAAAGGTCGGCCTTGTTTTCACCTAAAAGAACTATTACATCGCCCTCATTCTTGAATTCCTGGGTAATATGCTTGTTTGCATCGTCTATCAATCCTACCATACCTACCATGGGGGTCGGATCTATCGCTCCTTTAGGATTCTCATTATAGAAACTTACATTACCACTTACAACAGGTGTGTCTAAAGCTCTGCACGCGGAGGAAAGTCCTTCTATACATTTTTTAAATTGCCAGTAATTTTCAGGCTTCATCGGGCTACCGAAATTCAAGCCGTCGGTGATAGCAAGAGGTCTTCCACCAGAACAGACTATATTTCTCGCTGCTTCTGCAACAGCCATCATCGCACCATTATAAGGATTTAGATAGCAATATCTCCCGTTGCAATCCACACTTATTGCTAAAGCCTTTTTAGTGCCCTTAATTTTAACTACAGCTGCATCTGAACCTGCTCCTACTATAACTTCATCCTTGTCTATAGCAGTAAAGTTTTTATATGCTGATTCTTTGCTTGCAATAGTCGGAGAATCAAGCAGTTGCAACAACACTTTATTAAAATCGTCAGGTTCGATTATGGATTTTCTATCCAGATTTTGAGCATCTTTTAAGTAAGAAGGCTCTTTAGCATCTCTATCATACAAAGGCGCTCTTTCTGTAAGAGCCTGTGGCGGAATTTCGCAAACCACTATTCCGTTTTCTTTAACCCTCATCATTCTATCATCTGTAACCTTCCCGATTTTTACTGCGTTGATGTTCCATTTTTTCAATATATCTAATGCCTCTTTTTCCTTTCCGTCTTTTAATATAGCAAGCATTCTTTCCTGAGATTCAGACAAAAGGATTTCATAAGGGGTCATTCCTTTTTCTCTTTGAGGAACTAAGGCAACATCTATCTCAATACCAGTCCTGCTTCTTGAGGCTGTTTCGCAGGATGAGCAGGTAAGCCCTGCCGCTCCCATATCCTGCATTCCAACAATGAGGCCTTTTTCTATTAGTTCCAGACACACCTCTCTCAAGCGTTTCCCAAGCTCTGCGTTACCTATAGCAACACTGCTCGTATCAGAGGCAGATTCCTCAGTAATTTCCTGGGATGCAAAACTCGCTCCACCTACCCCGTCTCTGCCTGTGTCTCCTCCTATGTAATATATGAGATTCCCTATTCCAGACGCAGCGCCTCTTGCAATATCTTTATGTTTTACAATACCTACAGCAAAAGCATTAACCAAAGGATTACCTTCATAACTTTCGTCAAAATAGCTGTCACCACCAACAGCACTAACCTCTGCAGTATTAGCATAATGAGCCAGTCCCCTGATTACCTCTTTAAATAAGAATTTAACTTTTTCATTATCCAAACTTCCGAATCTCAATGCACCTAACACTGCAACAGGTCTTGCTCCTACTGTAAATATGTCCCTCAAACATCCGCCTATACCTGTAGCAGATGCCTCGAATGGTTCCACTGCCGAAGGATGGTTATGCGATTCTATCTTGAAGGCAACGCCCAATCCGTCGCCTATATCAACAATTCCGGTATTTTCCTCACCTGCACCAATTAACACCTGTTTACCTTTAGTTGGGAAAAGTTTGAACAACTTGCGTGAATTCTTGTAACTGCAATGTTCGCTCCACATAGCTGAAAAAACCCCTAATTCTGTAAAATTCGGCTCTCTGCCTAAAAGTTTTTTGATCTGTTCAAACTCCTGCTCAGTAAGCCCTAAATCCTTTGCTACTTCCACATCAACTTTAACTGCACTCTCCATTATGCGCCCTCCTTTTTTTAAATTTTTATTCCTATTCTAAAAAAATTACTTTATTCAACAAAAAGCGTCTTTGTGGAAAAATCGGGGTCGCTGGTAGTATTAACCCCCAATTTTCTTAACCCTGCTTCATCACCAGGGGTTGGAATATGTGTCATATGTATTTCGCAGCCCTTAAGTTCCCCTAGCTTCTCCATAGCCAGCTGAGAGGTTGGGTTCGTAGTTGCGCTTATAGAAAGGGCAATTAAGGTTTCTTCCAGATTCAGGCTCACTGCTTTCGTATTTAAAATATTCTTTTTAAGATTACCTATGGAATCTATTATGTTCGGAGACAGAAGATGTATCTTATCGGGAATTTCCGCCAGCTCTTTTACAGCATTCAGAATAAGACTTGATGTTGCATGCATAAGAGAGGAGTTTTTCCCTGTAATGATTAAGCCGTCTTTTAATTCTATTGCCGCACCGCAAAAGACTCCTTCATTACCCTCTCCTCTTTGTTGAGCATCTTCAATAGCCTTTCGTGCTGGCACAACCACCAGCCTATCCTCCGGCTTAAGATTAAGATCCTCCATAATGAGCTCCACCCTTTGCACAGTTTCCTTATCCACAAGACCCATTACATATTCGCAGGCACATCTAAAATATCTTCTTACTACTTCCTGCTCTGCAGCGTGTTTTACTATTTCGTCATCTATAATTCCAAAACCAGCTCTGTTTACACCCATATCCGTAGGTGACTTATATATTGACTCAGATCCGGTTATCTTCTCTAATATTCTCTTAAGCACAGGAAACACCTCTACATCCCTGTTATAGTTCACAGCTACCTTGTTGTATGCTTCAAGATGAAAGGAATCTATCATATTAAAATCCCTTAAATCTGCTGTTGCTGCTTCATAAGCCGCATTCACCGGATGTTTAAGCGGTAGATTCCATATAGGAAATGTTTCAAATTTTGCATATCCATTTTTCATCCCTCTCTTATAATCATGATACAATTGAGAAAGACACGTTGCTAATTTCCCACTGCCGGGGCCTGGCCCGGTAACTATGACAAGAGGTTTTTTAGTCTTAATATACGCGTTTGCCCCATAACCTTTATCACTTACAATTAAATTTACATCCGTGGGATATCCCTTTGTAAATGTATGGGTATAAACCTTTATGTTTCTGCGCTCTAATTTGTTCTTAAATATTATAGTTGCCGGCTGATCTTCAAAACGTGTTATTACAACTGCCAGTATATCAATACCCCAATCCTTTAAATCATCAATTGATTTGAGTACCGCAGCATCGTATGTAATTCCGAAGTCTGCTCTTACTTTTTTTCTTTCAATATCACCGGCATAAATACAGAGCAATATATCTGCCTTATCCTTTAATTGCTGCAAGAGCCGTATCTTCACATTGGGGTCAAAGCCTGGGAGAACCCTTGAAGCATGAAAGTCAAAGACAAGCTTTCCGCCAAACTCAAGATACAATTTATTATCAGACCTCTCAACTCTCTCAAGAATAGCCTTAGTCTGCTCCTTTAGATACTTCTCATTATCAAAACCTATTTTTTTAATCATTAAACCTTCCCAGTCCATACATAAAGACAAAGTTTTTCTTCGGGCAATCCTATTGCTTTTACCATGTCTTCAAGGGTTTGGTATTTTAAGCTGGTAACGTCCAATTCTTTTGCAATACAATCTACCATTTTTTTGTGTTTTTTTGAATTGGAATCAATGTATTCGCTCATATCTTTAATATCCTTGCCTTCTAAAGCTTTTATTGTACGTCTGGCAACCAGTTCTTCTTTCTTCTTGGTAGAATAATCGAATTTAGAAGGAAACAATAAAGGCGGGCACGCAACCCTGACATGAATTTCCTTTGCCCCGCTTTCCCACAACTTCTGGATAGTATAGTTTTTAAGCTGAGTACCCCTTACAATTGAATCTTCACATAAAATGATCCTGTTCCCTTTAATTATCTCTTTAATTGGAATCAGCTTCATTTTAGCAATATGGTCTCTTATGCTTTGAGACGGCGGAATGTAGCTTCTGCCATAGCCGGGATTATATTTAACCAGAGGACGCCTAAAAGGTATTCTTGATTCAATGGAATAACCAATAGCATGCGTAGTTCCTGAGTCCGGAACTCCTGCTACCAAATCTGCTTCAACGTTGTCCCTTTTTGCCAAAAATTTTCCGCAACGCTCTCTTACTTCTTCTGTATTTATACCCTCATAATTTGATGCAGGAAAACCAGTATAGATCCATAAAAACGTATCTGTCTTTTGATGCGGCTCCTCTTCTTTGAGAACCTTAAATCCAGTGGGCTTTAAAAGCAGTATTTCACCCGGCTTAACATATCTTTCTATACTAAACCCTAAGTTAAAAAAAGCAGAAGTTTCTGTAGTTACTGCCCAGCCTTCCTTTGATTTACCTATAATTAAAGGAGAATATCCTAGTTTATCCCTTGCAATATAGATACCGTCCTTATGTAAGATTAGGATAGAACAGGAGCCCTTAATTCTTTTAAAGTAATTTTCTATTCCATGCACTAAACTCCTGCCCTGGTTTACTAATTTTGCAACTAGTTCTGTACTGTTTACTCCTTTTTTAGCTGTTTCACTAAATGAAATTCCCTGCCTGCGCAAATCCTTAGTCAAACCATCCGAATTAGTGATTAAACCATTACTAACAATACAGAAGTGGCCAAATTTTGAATTTAGATATATAGGCTGTTCTTCTCTTGTAGATATCACCCCAATGCCGGATTTCCCTTTCATTTTCTTATAATCTTCATAAAATCTGCTTTTAAACTGTCCTCCGCTAATTGCGTGAATCTTTCTAACCAATCTTTTTCCTAATACTGCCAGCCCTCCATATTCTGTTCCTAAATGAGAATGATAATCTGTTCCGTAAAATAAAACCTCCTGACAATCCTCTTTTAAGGCAACTCCAAATATCCCATCCATTTTATGTGCTCCTTTTATTTATTCTTGTTCTCTAACTTTAATAAGTTTCTTGAGATAATCCTGAAGTGACCTTGGTAAACTTCTGGTTTTAGTCACAGATTCAATCCCTTCAATACTGGCTTCTGCAGCCGTTATCGAAGTAATATAGGGAATCCTGTGCTGTATTGCAGTTCTGCGAATATAACTGTCATCATGCTTCCCGCTGCGTCCAACAGGTGTATTGATAATAAGATTGATCTCTTTGTTTTTGACTGCGTCAGTTATATTTGGCCTTCCTTCATGTAATTTTTTTATTTCTGTATTCTGTATGCTATTCTCTTTTAAAAATTTAGCTGTGCCTTTTGTAGCATAAATATTAAAACCAAGTTTCTTAATCCGCTGAGCAATGGGAATCAAAAAAGGTTTATCTTTATCAGCTATTGTCAAAAGCATATTACCTTTAAGCGGAAGCTTTGAACCGGCTGCTTCTGATGCCTTATAAAAAGCAAGTCCGAATGTATCGCCAATTCCCATAACCTCTCCTGTAGCTCTCATCTCCGGACCTAGTAAAGGATCTACTTCCGGAAACATATTAAACGGGAAAACAGCTTCTTTAACGGCTACATAAGGAAGCTTGCGAGGTTTTAGTTCAGGAAAATCTCTTATCTTCTTACCCAGCATTATTTGAGTTGCTATATGGGCTATTGCTATGCCTGTTACTTTAGAGACTACTGGAACTGTACGCGAAGCTCTTGGATTAGCCTCCAGTATATAAACCTTATTATCACATATTGCATATTGAATATTCATTAAACCTACGACATTTAATTCCTTTGCAATTGCTGATGTATATTTCTCTATTGTATTTAAGTGCTCTTTTTTAATAGTTCTTGATGGGATGGCGCATGCAGAATCTCCCGAATGAACACCTGCTAATTCTATATGTTCCATAACAGCTGCTACAAATGTATTTTCTCCATCGGAAATAGCATCAACTTCTGCCTCTACAGCCTGCTCAAGAAATCTATCAATAAGCATTGGATGTTCCGGACTGACCTGAATAGCTTCAATGGCATAATCCCGCAGCATAGCTTCATCATAAATAATTTGCATTCCACGCCCTCCTAACACATAAGATGGGCGTACCATAAGAGGATATCCTATCTTATTAGCGGTTATAAGAGCTTCGTCTAATGAACGCGCTATGCCGCTCTCCGGCTGTAGGATATTAAGAGCAATCATTTTTTCTCTAAAACGCTCTCTATCCTCTGCAAGATGTATGCTTTCAGGCGTTGTCCCAAGAATTTTCACACCGTTATTCTTTAATTCCTGAGCAATATTCAGAGGAGTCTGTCCGCCAAACTGAACAATAACACCTTCCGGCTTCTCCTTTTCGTAAATTGTGAGTACATCTTCAACTGTTAAAGGTTCAAAATAAAGCTTGTTTGAAGTGTCATAATCAGTAGATACGGTTTCAGGATTGCAGTTAACCATAATTGACTCATATCCTTCATCCCGCAAAGCAAAAGCTGCGTGTACACACGTATAATCAAATTCAATACCCTGCCCAATTCTATTAGGTCCGCCGCCTAAAATCATTATCTTCTTTTTTGATGATACAGGAACTGAATCTTTACCGTTGTAAGTGGAATAATAATAAGCAGCATTCTCTACTCCGCTTACGGGGACAGCCTCAAAACAGCCGCATTTGCCTATGGCGATTCTCTTTTGTCTGACCTCTTTTTCTTTTACTTCAAAAAGGCCTGCCAGATATTTATCTGAAAACCCCCACTCTTTTGCTTTTGCCAATTTTCTCTCAGGAAGATTTTTCCATATGTTTTTGATTAATTCTTCCTCAAAATCTACAAGTTCCTTCATCTCTTTAATAAACCAGCGTCCAATATAGGTCATCTGGTAAAGTTCTTCTACACTCATACCCTTGCGCAGCGCCTCATACATCAGAAAAATACGTTCGCTGGAGGGGGTTGCTAATTTCTCTTTCAATCTTTCAAGGGAAAGTGTTTTAAAGTTCTTAGCTCCGCCAAGACCACATCTGTTTATCTCAAGAGAGCGGATGGCTTTTTGAAAGGATTCTTTATATGTCTTTCCTATGCTCATTACTTCGCCTACGGCCTTCATTTGTGTTCCAAGTATATCCTTTGCTCCTGGAAACTTTTCAAAAGCCCAGCGCGCAAATTTAATTACTACATACTCTCCACTGGGTTCATATTTCTCAAGGGTTCCTTTCTTCCAATATGGAATCTCGTCCATTGTAATACCAACAGCAAGCTTTGTAGAGATACGGGCTATTGGAAATCCAGTTGCTTTAGAGGCAAGAGCAGATGAGCGCGACGTTCGTGGATTGATCTCTATTACCACCAGCCTGTCATCCTTAGGATTATGCGCAAGCTGAACATTTGTACCGCCTATAACGCCAATAGCATCAACAATCTTATAAGAAATCTCCTGCATACGCTTTTGCAAAGCTTGTGGGACCGTGAGCATAGGTGCGGAGCAGAAGCTATCTCCTGTGTGTATGCCCATAGCATCAATATTTTCAATAAAACAGACTGTAATCTTCTGATTTTTCTGGTCCCTTACAACCTCAAGCTCTAATTCCTCCCATCCCAAAACAGATTCTTCAACCAGAACCTGATGTACGAGACTTACTGCAAGACCTCTGCTGACAATAGTTTTCAGCTCTTCTACATTGTATGCAATTCCTCCTCCTGTTCCGCCTAATGTATAAGCAGGCCGCAATACGACAGGATATCCAAGTTTCTCTGCTATATTTTCAGCTTCCTCAACAGAATAACATGGCTCAGATCTAGGAAGAGATATGCCCAATTTATTCATTGTCTTCTTGAATGCAATCCTGTCTTCTCCTCGCTCAATAGCGTCTGCTTTAACGCCAATGAGTTCAACTCCATATCTTTTCAATACTCCTGAGCTGTAAAGACTGGATGCAAGATTAAGTCCTGTCTGCCCTCCTAGGTTGGGAAGAAGCGCATCAGGCTTTTCCTTCTTGATAATTTCTTCAAGACTTTCCACAGTAAGCGGTTCTATGTATGTTTTATCAGCTGTGTCAGGGTCTGTCATAATAGTAGCAGGATTAGAGTTTACAAGTACCACTTCATACCCTTCTTCCTTAAGTGCTTTACATGCTTGAGTGCCTGAATAGTCAAACTCACATGCCTGACCTATAATTATGGGGCCGGAACCTATAATTAAAATCTTATGGATATCAGTCCTTTTTGGCATAAAATAATCTCCTTAGCGCTTTGATATGTTAGGCATTATAAACATGATATTACTAGAGAACAGACATCGCTGAACAGACCATACTGAAAAGGCGATCGAAAATCCCATTGAGAATCTCATGGGACGGAATTATATCATAGTACAAATATAGTTGACAATAGCTAAAAAACACCAACTTGTCTTTTACGATATCCAGCCTCTAAGTTTTACAGCCTCGGCAACGCGGGAAACGGCAATCATATATGCAGCTAAACGCATATGAACATTCTTTTCCTTATGCATTTTATATACTGAGTGGTAAGCAGTGGTCATTTTGGCATCCAGCTGTTTATGCACATCATCCAATGTCCAGTAATAGTTATATGTATTTTGAACCTGTTCAAAATAGCTGACAGTTACTCCTCCGGCATTGGCAAGAAAATCCGGTATAATGTGAACGCCTTTTGCATAAAGTATTGCGTCTGCTTCAGGAGTTGTAGGTCCGTTTGCAAGCTCACAGATTATTCTGGCTTTGATATTTTGCGCGTTTTTCTCAGTAATAACGTTCTCCATAGCTGCTGGATAGAAAACATCAACATCAAGCTCAATAATCTCTTTATTGCTGATAGAACTTGTTCCGGGGAAATCGGCTACACTTCCTGTTTTTAATTTATGGTCTACTATATCTCTAGGATTAATTCCGGATTCCTTATATATTCCTCCCTTTGAGTCAGATACTGCAATAAGTTTTCCTTCTTCTAGTATTTCCGGATGAAGCAGTGCTGCGAATTGTCCTGCGTTTCCAAAGCCCTGAACTGCAAAGGTGCCTTTGGAGCTAATACCACAAGCTTTGCATGCCTCTCTTACAGTAAAGACTCCTCCACGAGCTGTTGCATCTCCACGTCCTTCACTGCCTCCCAATGACAGCGGTTTGCCTGTGATCATCCCTGGATGAGATTCCCCCACTATAGCCTCGTACTCATCCATCATCCAAGCCATAATCTGCGGTGTTGTGTAAACATCAGGAGCAGGTACATCTTTGTGGACGCCAATGTGAGAAGCAATAGCTCTGATATAAGCCCTTGCAAGATATTCTTTTTCCCTTTCGGACATTATCTTAGGATTGCAAATTATACCGCCTTTACCCCCTCCAAGAGGGATGTTTACAAGAGCACACTTCCATGTCATCCACGCAGCTAGAGCGCGCACAGTATCTATAGTTTCTTCAGGATGCCAGCGCACTCCTCCCTTTGTGGGACCAAGAGCTGAATTATATTGAATTCTGAATCCATGAAAGATCTTGGTAGTTCCATCATCCATCTTTACTGGAAGAGTGAACGTGAATTCCCGTTGAGGCCACCGAAGAAGCTCGTGAGCAGCCTTATTGAGACCCAACTTCTCAACAGCTTCATCTAATTGGTTCTGTGTAATTTTAAACAGATTTGTTTCGATCATTTCTTCACTCCTTTTGTTATCATTTAAGCTATAATACTAAATATTGCCGATATAATATCATACATGTTGGTAGAGTTTAATGTAGGATATTTTGCCAGACGAATCAACTACTTTCTCATTTACAATCCCGTTGTATTTTTCTGATAAATTGATTATAGTTATATTATATGGAAAACAAAATAACAACCCCAAATCTGCGGGACGAAGATAAGGAGTTTGACGTTACTCTGCGACCTGGAAGGTTTGAGGAATTTGTTGGTCAAAATAAAATCAAGGAACATCTTCAGATTTGCATTCAAGCTGCAAAAAAGAGAAACGAATCACTTGACCATGTCCTTTTGTATGGGCCGCCCGGACTTGGAAAAACAACACTTGCAAATATAATTGCCAGAACTATGGATGTAAATATTAGAACCAGTTCAGGGCCTGTTATTGAGAGAGCTGGTGATTTAGCTGGCGTTCTCACAAATCTGGACGATGGAGATGTTATATTCATAGACGAGGTGCATCGCCTTAGTCACGTTGTAGAGGAATATTTATATCCAGCTATGGAGAACTATAAGATAGACATTATGATTGACAAAGGCCCAAGTGCAAGGTCAGTAAAGCTCGATCTTCCCTCTTTTACACTTATTGGAGCAACAACGCGCGCCGGGCTTCTTACTTCCCCTCTAAGGTCGAGATTTGGTATCGTGTCCAGATTAGAGTTTTACGGACAGGATGATCTATATGATATTATCATTCGCTCTGCAAAGATTCTTCGTGTTGAGATAACATCTGAAGGAGCTATGGAGATTGCAAAAAGGTCACGCGGTACACCAAGAATAGGGAATAGACTCCTCAGGCGTGTAAGGGATTATGCGGAAGTAAAAGCAGACGGGAAGATTACTAATGAAGTTGCTGATAAGGCTTTAATGATGCTGGAGGTAGATAAATATGGACTTGATGATATGGATAAAAAAATTCTAGAAACAATCATCCATAAATTTAATGGCGGTCCTGTAGGAATAGGAACAATTGCTGTTGCTATAGGTGAAGAGCAGGACACAATAGAAGAGATTTATGAACCATATCTCATACAGCAGGGATTTATCAAACGTACACCAAGTGGTAGAAAAGCAACTACACTTGCATATAAACATCTTGGTGTCATGCCAAATAAGGAAGCTCCTCAAAAAGAACTATTTTCAAGTGAAACTTAAGTTTTTTAGTTAAGGATGAAGCAAATATGTATCGTAGAATATTGGAGGTTGTAGAAAGAGAACTTGATCTGGAGAATTTGAAGAGAACAAGTACTCAGATCTATAATTTTGAAAGACATTTTTGCTATAAGGATTTTCAGAAATCGGCTCTCTATTTTGCTCAGGAACTTAAAAGGGCCGGGGCTTTAGGAGTAGAAAAGAAGGATTTACCTGCTGATGGTAAAACAACCTATCTGGATCATATTATGCCGCAAGCCTTTGATGTTGAAAGCGCTACACTTGAAATAGTTGAACCAGAAGAGGTCCCTTTAAAACTTTTAGCGAGCCATAAAGAAGAGCCTTTCTGTGTTGCCAATCGCTGTGCTCCAACTCCTAAAGAAGGAATAACGGCTGAGGTAATTTCAGAGGAAAAGATGAAAAAGGGGGAAGATGTAAAAGGAAGTGTTATCTTTACGCAATATTTTCCTCCTCAGGCAATAGAAAAAGAAGCGATCCAAAAAGGAGCCATAGGTATTATCTCCTCTTATTCAGAAGGTTATCTGGACCTGCCCGACGGCATTAGCTGGGCAAATGGCTGGAGCGGAGGTCCCGGGTGGTACCACACCATAGAGGATAAAAAGATTTTTTGTTTCTGTATCTCTCCGCGTAAGGGGGATTATCTGGCAAAATTACTCAGAGAGAAAAACGTAAAGGTAAAGGCTGCGGTAAAAAGCAGGATTTATGATGGTTCAATTGCAGAGGTTACCGGGCTCATTCAAGGAAAGGAAGACAGAGAAATCTTATTTTTAGCCCATCTCTACGAACCATTTTTAGGAGATGACGCTATCGGAGGAGCGGCTTTAATTGAGATAAGCAGACTACTCTCCAACCTGGTAAAGAAAGGCAAACTTTCTCCTTTGAAGAGAGGAATTAGATTTTTAGCATCATCAGAAAGATATGGCTTTGCCCATTTTTTTGCTGATAAAAGAAAAAGAGAGAAGATAATTGCGGCTGTAAGTCTGGATGGCATAGGTAACGACCCTCAAAAAACAGGTTTCCCTGTCAATATAAGAATGAACCCGGCTAGCCAGCCTTTTTTTGGAGATTTTCTTCTTGAGAACATGGCGAAATCCTATCTTTCTTCTTATCACTGCCAGATAGGAAGAGGAAACTTTTCTGATGATACTCACATGCCTGATAAGACCATTGGCATTCCAACGAATTGGGTCTGGATACATCCTGGGAAATACCATCATAATTCCATGGATGCCTTTGACCGGATTATTGACTGGAACTTAGCAGGGAAGATAATCACCCTAGTAGCTTCCTATGCCTACTTTCTGGCTGCTGCGGATAAAGAAGAGATGAAATATCTGAAAAATCTTGCCTTAAGAGAAGCAAAAATAAAGATTTTGGAAGAGAGCAAAAAATTAATGGGTGAAGTTACAAAGGAAAAAGGGGAAAGGTTTGACTTTTTGTGCTCATGGCAGAAAAAGAGATTTCTCTCCCTGAGAAAAATAAATCCTAAAGAAAAGACAGATGATTTTGAAAAAGAAATAGAAAAAATAGCTAAGGAAGAAAAGAGTAAAATTGCAGAAGAAGCACTGCTTTCCATGACTGTCAAAGAAAAAGAAGCCAAAAATATGATTATAGAAAGAAAGAGCGTGGGTTTTCCTTTTTCCCTGGCTAAAGTGCCTTTTAACCAGAGAAGAGAAAAGCCCAAAGCAGCTGATGAGGCATTGAATTGGGCAGATGGGGAAAGGGATCTTTATCAAATCTTCAAACTGGTTGGATATGAATTGAGAGAAAGATTAAGTCAAGAGGAAACCAGAAATTTGCTCAGGTATTTTCTTCTTTTAGATAAATACGGCTACATAAAGATTCATTATAAAGTTAGATTGAGAAAGGAAGATATTAGGAGTGACTTAAGAAAGTTAGGTATTAGGAAGGGCGACCGAATTATGGTTCATTGTTCTCTTTCCAGTATCGGTTATGTGGAAGGCGGAGCGGAAACAGTCTGTAAAGTCTTAATGGAGAGCGTAGGCAAAGAGGGAGTTCTAATGATGCCGTCTTTTAATCATGATGCTCCATTTCTCAGGGATGTTCACGGTTATTACAGCCCAAAAGAAACATCCACCACCAATGGTATCGTTCCTGATACTTTCTGGAGGATGCAGGGTGTTTACAGGTCTTTGAATCCTACCCACGCTTTTGCTGTCTGGGGCAATAAAGCAAAAAGATTTGTGGAAAATCACCATAAAGTCCTTACTATGGGAGAAAGTTCTCCCTTAGCTCTTTTAGAAAAGGAAGAAGGAAAAGTAATCTTGATAAGCGTTCCAGGCGCTAATACTTTCCACCATGTAGTTGAAATGACCAATAATGTTCCATGCTTAGGAAAAAGGACTGAGGAACATCCGGTAAAGCTTACAAATGGACAGATGGTAAAGTGCCGTACATGGGGCTGGCGGGATGGAGCCTGTCCGATTACAGATAAAGGAGCATACTTAAAAGTAATGAAGGAAAAAGGGTTAGTCAAAGAAGGGAAGATAGGAAATGCTCAAGTCTTAATTTTTAGAATGAAAGACTGTCGAATGGTAATTGAGAAATTTCTTAAAGGGAAAATGAAGAATTTTGACGGATGTAAAACCTGTAATATTCGGCCAAGAGTTGTTTCAGCAACCGTAGAAAGCGATTGGGATGAGAAAAGTGATTCAATATGAGAAGTTCTAAATTTGAATTTTGGATTTTGTCTTGTATTTGGATTTTATGTGGATTTTGGACAGGACATGTTTATGGAGAGAACGCACCTTCTGGTAACAGAATGTCAGCTCCTGAAATAGCAGTATTCCAGAGACCGCCTCTTGTGAAAAAGATAGATAAAGAGCTTGAGAAAATACTTCATGGAGAAGCAAAGGGGCCGAATGTAAAGTTGACAATTATCAGCACATGGAAGGAAGGGACAAACTACACTGTTAATATGAGCACGAAAAATCTTAATAAGGAACAGGGATATAGAACAATATATCTATTAAGCTATGACAATGATGGAAGAATTGTAGATGTGTCTTCTGAAAGGAAGTATTTCCAAGCATATCAGGAATACTTTAAGCAGTATAAGTTTACAAAATCGTCTTCTGTAATCAGATGGAGGTTTTATGTTAAATAAAAATGTTCTTAGGATATTGGTTACGATATTCATCTTGACGGTTTCTGTTATATCTGGTGGAATTTGTTTCTCTGAGGATTTATGGACAGGAGCTATATCAAAAATAACTGTAACAGATATTGATAGCAAGACATCAAAAATAGATATGGTGCTTGATAAAAACGAAGAAAATAATGTTTCGTTTGATCAATCAAAAACGATATCTGTAGAAACTGGTCAATTAGATAGAAAAACAAAAATCTATCTGGATGGAGTGAATCCGGCAAAGAAAACAGGCTTTTGTCATAAAAAAGACCAGCTTATATCAAATCTGAAGATATCCAGAATTTCAGGAAGCATCGCAAATCCGAGCATACAGGCAACAAATGATGGCACGCCTGTATATTCTACGCTGATTGATGTAATCACAAATAAAACGGTAACTGTTAATACTGTTAGCAAGGAGAAAAACGGAGATGTTGAAATTACAATCACAATTACAGCGTCTAAAAAACAAGATCTAAGCTTACAAACTCCCAGCATTATTGATATAACTTCTCAGGAGTTCGACAATCCTTTATCAAAAGGAACCGGGGCAAATATTGATGAGAAAATGCTGAAGAAGATGCTGCCTGATGATTTTATCACGGCCGTATTTCCCTTACAACATATTGACCCTGCTACAGCGAAAACAATTGTTGAAAATGAGCTTTCATCAAGAGGAAGAGTACAGGTCTATCTGGACAAATCCCAATTAATAGTAACTGATACAGTTTCATACATTAGAAGTATAAGAAAGCTTATTGAAAATATTGATATAAAAGTACCTCAGGTGCTTATTGAAGCGCGAATATTCGAGATCAGCTATGATAAGGAAACTGAGATAGGTATTGACTGGAGCCTTACTCGTCCGTCCGTAAAAGCAACCATTGGACATGGATTAAATACAGCAGTAAAAGAAACAAGGGGAACAGAACTTATAGTAAGAGGCCTTCTGGGAGAAAAATACAAGAGAGACGCCCTTTTTGCAACAATAGATGCTCTGGTCAGTGAAGGAAGAGCAAAGATAGTTGCGCGGCCAAAGGTGGTTGTTCTCAATAATCAAAAAGCGGTTATCACATCCGGAGATAGTATACCGTACAGAAAAGAAAACTATGATAATAGAGCAGCAGGAGTAGGAGCAGGGACACGATATTTTATAACTGATTTTCTGCAGACAGGTATAACCCTGACTGTTACACCCCATGTTAGAAATAATGAACTAATTGTTCTGAACGTAAAACCAGAGGTAAAATATATTATAGGATACAAAGGCGAATATGACACGCCAATTTTTAGCAATAGATCAACGGATACAACTGTGAGCATGAAGGATAGGGATACTCTGGTTATAGGCGGTCTTTTTAAGGAGGATAAAAAAACCATTGAACACGGCATTCCTCTATTGAAAGATATTCCAATACTGGGATATTTGTTTAAGCATAAAAGAGACATTAATATTAAGACGGAAGTAGTCATATGCATAACAACAACGCTGATTTAAAGAATGTAAGAGTTCGTTTTGCTCCGTCCCCAACAGGTTCCCTTCATCTTGGCAATACAAGGACTGCCATATTCAACTGGCTTTTTGCAAGGCATACAGGAGGGAAATTCATACTTCGAATAGAGGACACTGACAAAGAGCGCTCAACTCCTGAATCAGTAAGTCTAATACTTGAAAGCTTAAGATGGTTTGGGCTGGATTGGGATGAGGGACCTGATGTTGGAGGAGATTTCGGCCCTTATTATCAGATGCAAAGACTGGATAAATATAAAAAGTACGCAGATATATTGATCAAGAAAAATATGGTTTATCCATGCTTCTGCACTACTGAAAGGCTTGCAGAGATGAGGCATCAGATGCAAAAGAAAAAATTGCCGCCCAGATATGACGGTAAATGCAGGAATTTAAGCAAAGAAGAAATAGAGCATCTAGCCTCGCAGGGCATAAAACATGTTTTGCGATTTAAAGTACCTACTGCCGGCACTACAGAATTTAAAGACCTTATTCACGGGAAAATACGTATTGATAACTCGGTTCTGGATGATTTTGTTATTGTTAAATCCAATGCCGGTCCAACGTACAACTTTGCGTGTGTAGTTGATGATATAGAAATGAAGATAACTCATGTTATAAGAGGGGACGACCATATCTCAAACACACCGAAGCAGATTGCTGTATACAAGGCATTAGGAATTAATTCCCCTGAATTTGCGCATATTCCTTTGATTCTCGGACCTGATAAGGCAAAATTGAGCAAACGCCATGGCGCAGCTTCTCCTCTTGAATATAGAGACATGGGCTATCTTCCTCATGCATTACTCAACTTTCTTACCCTGCTTGGCTGGGCTCCCGGAGATAACCGTGAAGTTATGAGCAAAGATGAAATTATAGAGAGCTTTTCAATAGAAAAGATAAATGACAGAAATGCTGTTTTTGACAGCCAGAAGCTTGATTGGATGAATGGTTTATATATAAGAAAAATGTCTCTGGAAAAACTTGCTGACATCGCTTTGGAAGAGTTAAAAAAGGCGAAGTTTATAAAAGACACCAGGGAAGTTAGTATTGATAAAATTTCCAAAATAGTTGGATTAATCCAGGAAAGGCTTAAAAAATTCTCTGAAATTCCACAGCTTATAAATTACTTTTTTATGGACACTCCGATATATGAGGAGAAAGCAGTTAATAAGTTCTTGAAGAAAGATGGTGTTTTAGAAATGCTACAGGAGTTATGCAGAGTAATAGAAGGAGTAAAATCATTTGATATAGAAACACTTGAAAGCGCAGTAAGAGCATTTATTGAGAAAAAAGGTCTGAAGCCGGGAGACGTCATTCATCCTGTAAGAGTTGTACTCACCGGCCGCGCCGCAAGCCCGCCGATATTTGATGTTATGGATGTTCTGGGAAAACAAACCTGCCTGAAAAGAATTCAAAAATTTTCAACATAAAAAGGGTCAAGTCTTTATTGAGGTTTTAGGTAATTTGAGGTAGGGTAATATTAAAGTAGAAGTGGCTGTTATATGGAGGAAAACATGAATCAAGAAGCGAAACCAGAAACTGTAAATGACTTAGTGAATTACCAAGATGAATCAGTTGTAAGTAGAACTTTAATAGAAAAAGAAACTGGAACGATAACATTGTTTGCATTTAGTAAAGGACAGGCATTAAGTGAACATACAGCTCCATTTGATGCTATGGTTTATATTCTTGATGGCAAAGCAGAAATCACAATTTCGGGTAATCCAAATACTTTAGAATCAGGTCAGATGATTGTTATGCCAGCAAATAAGCCTCATGCATTAAAGGCTACAGAAAATTTCAAAATGTTGCTAACAATGATTCGATCATAACTTAATAAAATGCCTAACAATTCGCTACTAAAAAAGGGTCAAGTCTTTATTGAGGTTTTAGGCAATTTGAGATAGGGTAGTATTAAAGTAGAAGTGGGTGGTTAGTGATGAATGTTGGGCCTAAAAAATGAATGAACAAATAATATTTTTAATTTTTGCGGTTATCATGCTTAGCATATTACTATGGCAAGTTTGCAAAAAGGAAAATTTGACATATAAACTTCTTTTCTTTTTTACCCTTATTATCTTAAGTGCAGTTTACCTCTTCCAATTTGGGGAGCTTGGCTCCTTTATTTTTAGCAGCAAATGGGCCGATGTAAAATTTATAAAAGAAAAAAAGGAAGAAGCACGTCAAGATGCTGAAATTATAAATACTCTCCGACGATCGATTGAATCCCAAGCAAAAGAATTATCAAAAGCTGTACAAAGCGTAAAGAAAAGTGAAAATGATATAGATCAAGTTAAAAATAGTGTTATAGGTATCGAGGGTGATTTGGTCAAATTGGAGAGAGGTCTTGTTGAAATACAGTATCTTACATATATTGGCAGAAATGTTTTCCCCAATCCTTATCATGAAAGAATTATGGATCGGTTGAACGAATTATTAATTATTGCAATTCCTGATACTAAACAACGTGCAATTGTTGTTAAAGAATTAGAAGAATATTCAAGAAAGAAAAGGAATAAATAAAACAAAAATGGATTCGAAAAATTATTGTCCCACATGTCAAAAAATGGTTGAATATGAATTCTCTCATGACGAATACTTTTGTTCTATATGTGGAAGAACTAAAAAAGTGGCAGAAGAAAAGATCCAATATGATAAACAAAGAGCAAAGGTAAAAAAGACCAAAATTATATTAAAAATTATAGGTATTATTTCGTTATTGTTTTTATTTTTGTGGGTCTGGATTATAGCACCAGGTCGAATGAAGGGGGCATTATCAAGAGGATTGGGATATGTTACTTTTATTATATTAATAGGAATTATATCTGGCATCTTCTATGGAATAAGAGCTATTATAAACAGATTAAGAAAATCAAAATGACAAAACCAATAACCATATTACTAGCTCTATCACTTCTTAGTGGCTGTTCAGTAGTTAGAATACCTCAAGCATATAACTACGACAAAATACAGAGCATCAAAACGGCTTATGTAGTAAAGAATGATAAATCAACGAGAAACATAGGACTTTATATTCAAAAAGCTATATCTAGAAGAGGAATAAGAACGAGTTATGGGCCTTTGGGCGAAAAGCCGGATAGTGTGGATGTCTACGTTACTTATGTTGACATGTGGAAGTGGGATTTAACGATATACTTTCAAGCACTAGATGTAATGATATATGATAATAAAACTAATGAATTATTGGCAGTCGGAGCATTCCATAACCGCTGGCTACATAGTTGGCCTAATCCAAATAAAAAGGTGCAACAAGTTGTCGATTCTATATTTGCAAATAATCAACTTTTAATAAATAGATAAGAGGCGTTATGAAAAAGCTAATATATCTAATCCTAATCATTACTCTATTTACAACACTCTGCTATGCACAGGACAGAGTCTATCAGTGGGATGATTCTAAACTTCATTCAGGAGAACTATACGGCAAATATGTAACAGTAGAAGGGACTATTGTAAATACCTATAACTCAGGTAAAGCGGAAAGTCTATCATCAGATTATGTTCCTTCATCAGCAACTAGAGTATCATCTGACGCAAATAGAAATGATCCTATAGTTTATGTTACACGAACAGGCAAATGTTATCATAGAGACAGTTGTAGTTATCTCAGAAAATCCAAAATTCCAATGAAGTTAAGCGAAGCACGAAAGCTATATAGACCTTGTAAAAGATGTAAGCCTCCGCAATAGATATATGAAAAAGGGGTGGTGCAAAATGAGAACTAAAATATTATTAATTGTTTGCTTTTTGATTTTATTTTGTGGAACGGAGACATCTGTGAGAGCTGGAGAAACAAGAATGAGTATCTCGCAACTTAAATTAAGTTGGGCAGACTATGAAAACAAAATAATAAGAATTGAATTTAATTACGCAACAGATATATCTCAAGTAGATAAAGGAACTTACTGTGCAACCTTGTGGGACGAGCACGGAAATAGTATTTATGCTGAATTTAAAACAGCGGGATTGAACTATATACAACGCACTAGCAAGCGTAAGAAAAGGTGGTATGTATCTGCTATTGTAGTTAGAACCACACTTCAAAATAAGTATGGAGCGACGAGCATTGGCCCAATGCTAAAATTAATCGGGCATAGACACAAGTCAATGGGTTTTAAAGCTAGATATAGATGGTAAAAACAGTTTAGAAAATACGAAAAAGAAGCAAGAGAGAATAGGAGGGGATTGTGGAATGGGTTTGGGAGCGGAAAAGGGGAATAGGGAGTAATAAGTATGTGGACTGACATATTTCAGAGTTTTATTGGGGGTGGTGCGGTTGCCGGTATTATTGTCGCAATAATACACTGGAAGTCTAAATGTGTAGAACGAAGAGTCGCTAATCTGCGAGATCAACTTCAGCATCTTTATGGACCTCTCTATTTTTTTGTTTCCCAAAACAAGAGACTATTTAAGATAAATGACAAATTTCATCAGGCATACCGCAAAGTGTATGGAGATCCAAAGTGGAGCAATGATGAGGAAACCCGTAAAGTTTTAAACGAAGAATCAACCCGTACTCTAAATCTTGCCAATGCTTATATCGAGCAGGTTGAAAATAACAACGACAAAATTATAGAAATTTTGGAACGGAATTATTCGCTAGTTGATATTGATGATATAGGCGCTTTCAGTGAATTCATCGTAGACTATACCCGCCGGAAAACTGAATGGGACGAGCAACATTTCCTAAAAACACCTCGTCATATTTACTCGGAGGTTGGAAAAGTATCTTTCATGAGGCCGAAAGTCATAAAAAGGGTTAAAGATAAGTTTATATCAAAGAGGGAAGAGTTGGATAAATTGAACGAGGTATGGCACTTCTGGCCGAAATGGTTGCAACATCGCAACAAGGGGTAACACAAAGTTTATGTTGTGGAAGTAACTTATCACAAATTCTGATAACTAATAATGGCAATCTACAAACGAGGCAAAATCTGACTCATCACCCTTTCCCCAAACCCCTCAACAACATTTGTTGATCTCGTTGACAAAATTCTTGCTCTCACCAAATCTACAGATAACCGCCAGCTAAAGCAGGCGGTTGCGATGGAGAGGGCATCCGATAGCTTCAGCTGTCGGGGTAAAGCAAGCAAAAGCCAAAGAATACGAACGGCGGAATGACAAACGAGATTGCTTCACTCCGTTCGCAATGACAGAAAAGTGGAATTGGGCTGAAGATACGAGTTTCAAATTTTCTTTAAAGAGTGTTATAATACGGTGTTATGAATAAGATGAGCGTTAAGGATTTGTCTAAAGGGCAGGTCATAGTATATAGGAATAAAGTCGAAGTCAGGCTTGAAAAAGAAACTGTCTGGCTTACACAAAAGCAGATGGCTATTCTTTTTGAAAAGGGAATTCCAACGATAAATGAACATATTAAAAATATTTACAAAGAGAAAGAACTGGATAAAAATTCAACTATTCGGAAATTCCGAATGGTTCAAACCGAAGGTGGAAGACAAGTAGAAAGGGATATAGAGTTTTATAATCTTGACATTATTATTTCCGTAGGATACCGGGTTAACTCCAAGAGAGGCACACAATTTAGAATCTGGGCAACAAATGTGCTTAAGCAGCATTTGGTTAACGGATATACAATCAATGAGAAACGGTTAAAGTCTGCCCAGCATAAATATCAGGAATTACAGAAATCGTTAAGACTTTTAGGCAACGTTATTCAGGTTGAAGCAGTTTCTGGTGAGACAAAAGGACTTATTCAGGTGATAACCGAATACTCACATGCGCTTGATATCCTGGATGATTTTGATCATGAGCGGCTTTCTGTGCCAAAAGGAACAAGACAGTCAAAATTTAAGCTCACTTACGAAGAAGCTAGAAAAATCATTGAAGCTATGAAGCGAAAATTTAAAGATTCCGTACTTGTTGGACAGGAAAAAGATAAAAGTTTCAAAAGTTCAATAGGAACGATTTACCAAACATTTGACGGCGCAGATCTTTATCCAACAGTTGAGAATAAAGCAGCTCATTTATTATATTTTGTTACTAAGAACCACAGTTTTGTGGATGGAAATAAACGCATTGCAGCAGCGCTTTTTATTTGCTTCTTGCAAGGCAATGGGCTTTTAGTCCGTAAAAATGGAGATAAACGGATTGATGATAATACGCTTGTAGCCTTAACACTTATGATTGCAGCAACTAAAGCATCTGAAAAGGAGACAATGATTAAGGTAATATTGAATCTATTGATATAGTTTCTCAACCACCCGAATTCCCCGATTGAATAGGAGATTGGGCTGAATATACGCAGTCATCAAGGTGATTTTTTCAACTTGACAAAAGTCACTTCAATTGCTATTTTATGCTTAAGTTTAGCACTCTCCGCTTTAGAGTGCTAAAAAAGGAGCAGGAATGATTGGAAAAGCAGTAGATGGCAACAGAGAAGCAAATATCTTAAGGGCAGCAATTTATTCATATATTAATACCGGAGAGCCTATTGCTTCACAAAAACTGGTTAGGAATTGTAAATTAAATGTATCATCAGCTACTGTCAGGAATATTCTGGTGAAGTTGGAGGAGCAAGGGTATTTGATACAGCCTCACACTTCTGCAGGCAGAGTCCCTACTGATAAAGGGTACCGCTTTTATGTTAATTTTCTTATAAAGACAGAACTGCTTACGGATGAAGAAAAAAACTTTATAGACGATGCATATTCAAGTCTTAATTACGATATTGAGTCAATAATTAAAGAGACAATAAAGCTGTTGTCTTTTACAACCAGTTATATGGGATTTGCAGAACTGCCAAGATTTCATGATAGCGGAACATTCAAGCATTTGGAGCTCATAGCCCTTCAAGGTCACAGAATTATGATTATTATTATTATGCGTTCAGGAGACATGAAAAAAAAGGTAGTTTGTTTCAGGGATGAAGTATCTGGTGCTGATATGCAAAGAATATGTGCATTTCTGAATGAGAACCTGGAAGGGCTTGACTTTATTCACATACGCTCAGATTTCAGAGAGATTTTTAAAGAGAAATATTCCCATCTTGATGAAACAGTATATGACTGTGTGATGGATATACTGGATGTAATTCTTTCTTTTGAGGAAGAAAAAACGGTTTTCATTGACGGCTATGAATATCTTATGCAGTATCCTGAATTTAGTGATATTAATAAAGCACAGGCTATGTTCAGGGCGTTGAATACAAGATATTTATCTAAAATCCTTAATATGCCCATTGACAGCAACGGGATAAAAGTTCTTATTGGCAGGGAAACAGCGGACAGCGACATAGAAAATTGTAGTTTGCTTACTATAAGGTATGGCCTGTTTGGATCTCCAATGGGATCATTAGGCATAATAGGTCCAAGAAGGATGGCATATTCAAGAGTAATAAGTAAATTAAATTATACCGCGAGTAAACTTAGCGATATTATGAAAAAGCTCTTGCTTGAATAGGCAGGAAGAAAAAAATGAAGACACGGGAAAAAACAAAATATACCGAAAAAGAGCTGAAGAAGCTGGAAGAAAAATCCGGTTTATGCGATGAAAGGCATGATCAGCTTTTAAGACTGCATGCAGAGTTTGATAATTTCAAGAAGAGAACTGCAAGAGAATATGAATCTCTTGCTAAATTTGCAAATGAGAAATTAATCAATGAGATATTACCTGTTGTTGATAATTTTAAAAGAGCAGTAGACTCAGCGGATAAGGTAAGTAATATCAAAGATCTCAAAAAGGGTATTGAATTAGTTCTAAAGCAATTTGAGGATATCTTGAGACAAAATGGGCTGGAAGAAATCAGGTCTCATGGTACTCAATTTAATCCTGATAAGCATGAAGCGGTTATGCAGGTAGAAACTGATAAATATCCTGAAGACACGGTAGTTGAAGAAGTTAGTACAGGTTACAAGCTGCATGGAAAGGTTATAAGGCCGTCTCTTGTAAAGGTGTCAAAAAAACAAAATAAATAATGGAATAAAAAAGGAGGACTGGTAATGGGTAAAGTGATAGGTATTGATTTGGGAACGACTAATTCCTGCATGGCAGTTATGGAAGGGGGAAAACCCGTTGTTATTGCTAATGCAGAAGGAAGCAGAACTACTCCGTCTGTTGTAGCAATATCCAAAACAGGAGAAAGATTAGTTGGACAGATTGCTAAAAGGCAGGCAGTGTCAAATCCGGAGAATACAATAAGCTCAATAAAGAGAAAGATGGGACAAAAGGTAAAGGTAAAGGCCGGTGATAAGGAATATACTCCTCCTGAAATCTCTGCCGCAATACTTCAGAAATTCAAACAGGATGCGGAAAGCTATCTGGGAGATAAAGTTGAAAAAGCGGTTATTACTGTTCCTGCATATTTTGACGACAGCCAGAGACAGGCTACCAAGGATGCTGGAAAGATTGCAGGTCTTGAAGTGCTTAGAATAGTAAATGAGCCGACTGCGGCTTCTCTGGCATACGGGCTTGATAAAAAAAAGGAACAGATTATTGCAGTGTACGATCTCGGCGGCGGAACATTTGATATATCCATACTTGATATTGGAGATGGAGTTTTTGAGGTTAAGGCAACTAACGGTAATACGCAATTAGGAGGAGATGACTTTGACCAGAAGATTATTGACTGGCTGGTCAGCGAATTTAAAAAGTCCAATGGTATGGATTTGAGTAATGATAAGATGGCGATGCAGAGATTGAGAGAAGGCGCTGAGAAGGCAAAAGTAGAGCTTTCTACTGCTCAGACAGCAAACATAAACCTTCCATTCATAACAGCGGATCAAAGCGGACCAAAGCATCTGGATATAACACTTAGGCGTGCACAGTTGGAAAAACTGACACAGGAGCTTGTAGACAGCACGATTGGTCCGTGTAAACAAGCGCTGGCTGATGCAAAAATGGAAACAAAGGATATTGATCATGTAATATTGGTTGGCGGGCAGACAAGGTCTCCAAAGGTTCAGGAAGCCGTAAAGAAGTTTTTTGGCAAAGAACTTTATAAGGGCGTTAACCCGGACGAGGTTGTTGCTGTTGGAGCTGCTATACAGGCCGGTGTGCTTTCAGGAGATGTTAAAGATATAACGCTTCTTGATGTTACTCCTCTTTCTCTCGGGATCGAAACATTGGGGGGAGTTTGCACAAGACTTATAGAAAGAAATACAACCATTCCAACAAAGAAATCTCAGATATTCAGCACTGCTGCGGATAATCAGCCTGCTGTAAACATACATGTGCTGCAGGGAGAGCGGGAAATGGCGCAGTATAATAAAACTCTTGGCAGGTTTGATCTGGTAGGCATCCCTTCCGCTCCACGCGGAGTGCCTCAAATAGAAGTAAGTTTTAATATTGATGCAAACGGAATCACACATGTGTCTGCCAAGGATTTAGCTACAAGTAAGGAACAGTCAATTGTAATAAAATCCTCTGGGGGTTTGAGTGAAGAAGAGGTAGAAAAGATGGTTAAGGATGCCGAATCCCATGCAGAAGAGGATAAGAAGAAAAAAGAGGCAGTTGAAGTTCATAATCAATTGGATTCTCTGATTTATACAACAGAGAAATCTCTGAAGGACCATGGAGACAAGATAGATTCGTCTGAGAAAGACAAGATACAATCTGCTCTGGACGAAGCTAAAAAGGCTTTAGGGGCTAATGATATTGAGCAGATGAAAAAGACTTCTGAAAGCCTGCAGCAGGCTGCTCATAAATTAGCTGAAGTCATGTATCAGCAAGCTGCAAAAGAGCAGCAAGCAGGTGCAGGAGGTCAGGCACAGGCAGGACCACAGGCAGAACCAAAGCAGGAAAAGAAAAAGTCTGATAAAGAAGAAGATGTAATAGATGCAGACTATAAGGTGGAGGATGACGAAAAGAAAAAGCAGGATTAAGGATTAAGACGCTTCGCTCTAAGGATTAAGTTTGTAGTGGATGTTTTTTTACTTAATTCTTAATTCTTACAACTTAATACTAAAAATTTGAGAGATAAGTAGTGGCTGGTAAAAGAGACTATTATGAAATACTTGGTGTTGACAAACACGCGGCAATAGATGGGATAAAGCGTGCTTATAGGAAACTCGCACATAAATATCATCCAGATAAGAATCAGGGGAATAAAGAGTCTGAAGAAAAATTCAAAGAAGCATCTGAAGCTTATGCAGTACTGAGTGATCCTCAAAAAAGAGCAACCTATGATCAGTTTGGTCACAGCGGGTTAGAGGGAGGAGGTTTTAGCGGATTCAGAAACGCCTCAGACATATTCAGCAGTGATGTATTCAGTGATTTTGGGGATATATTTGAAGGATTTTTTGGCAGGGGCTCTCAAGGCGCAGGAAGAAGCGATGGACATAACAGAGGAGAACATCTTAGATATGACCTGCAGATTACTCTAAAGGAAGCTGCATTTGGTATAGATAGAAGGATACGTATCTCCAGACCGCAAACATGTGAGGTATGTAATGGATCCGGCGCCAAAAAAGGAACAAAACGCATCAACTGTCTTCAATGTGGAGGCAGCGGACAGGTAAGTTATTCTCAGGGATTTTTTAGTATAAACAGGACATGTGATAGATGCGGTGGAGAGGGTACGATAATAACGGACCCATGCGAGACCTGCAGAGGCACTGGAAGAGTAAATAAGTCTCGTGAACTTACTGTTAAGATACCCCCTGGAGTTGATACGGGTTCCCAATTAAAGGTCAAAGGAGAAGGAGAAGCTGGTACAAGAGGTGGAAGCCCGGGAGATCTATACGTAGTAATTCATGTAGAGGATGATGAACTTTTTACTCGGCATGATGATGATATCCTGTGTGAAGTTCCTGTAAGCATAACACAGGCAACGCTAGGTGCAGAAATAGAGGTTCCCACTCTTAAAGGCAAAGCAAAGATGAAGATTCCCCATGGCACACAGTCCGGGAAAGTGTTCCGCTTACGCGGACAGGGCGTTCCAAGTCTACACGGATATGGTAAAGGAGATGAACTCGTTAGAGTCATAGTAGAAACACCAGTAAAACTGAATAATGAGCAGGAAGAACTTCTCAGAAAGTTTGCTGAGATAAGCGGCGAGAATTTAACTCCTAGACGCAAGAGCTTCATGGAGAAGCTTAAATCCAAATTCGGCAGCTAAGCTTCGCAGTATTGCTGCATTATCATTGTCCATAATACGCATTTTTACCATGTTTTCTCAGATAATGTTTGTCCAGAAGTGTTTGTTTCATTGGTGTTATATTCGGATTAAGGAGCTTGGTGAAAAGAGCAGTTTTTGCAATCTCTTCCAGGGCTACTGCATTCTTAACAGCGCTGTCTATGTCCTTTCCCCAGATAAATGGGCCATGTGAAGCTACAAGAACTGCTGATATTTCTACAGGATTAATTTTCCTTTCAGAGAATGTTTTAACTATTAAATTGCCAGTTTCAGTCTCATAATCTTCTTTTATATGTTCATCGGAAATTATATCAGTAACTGGTATTTCACCATAGAACTGGTCAGCATGTGTTGTGCCAAGACAAGGTATGTTTTTCATTGCTTGTGCAAAGATTGTTGAATAACAGGAATGATTATGCACAACAGCACCGATTGATTGGAACTTGTCATATAGAATCAGATGTGTTTTTGTATCAGAAGAAGGATTATAATTACCTTCAATAATATTCCCTTTCATATCTATTAATACCATATGTTCTGGTTTCAAGTTTTCATAAGCTACTCCACTTGGTTTTATAGCAATAACTTGTTTTTCTCTGTCAATAGCGCTTACATTTCCCCATGTATAGAGAGCAAGCCCTCTCTTATAAATCTCCATATTTGCGAGATAAACCTGTTTCTTTAGTTCTTTAAACATTTTCAAGAAGAACTCCTTTCTTAATTTGTAACAGTTCTTTCATAACATGATATAGATTCTCTTTGTATTCTTTTGTTCCAAAACTATCATGCAAATTTTTATAAAGTGTATATAACTGCTTATAGATTAAATGATTTCTCTTATTTGGGTAGTACGTTTTCTTTTTAGTACTACACATATTCTTTTGGGCATTTTTAACTTCAGAATAGGCTCCTCCAACAACAGCAGCAAATATTGCAGCACCAAGCGCACAGGTCTCCTGAGACTTTGCTATTAACATCGGCTTCCCAATTACATCCGCATATATCTGCATAAACATTGGGTTTTTTGTCGCTATGCCTCCGCAGTTAATTACTTTTGAAATCCTGACTCCATATTCTTCTATTCTCTCAATAATTTTTAGAGCACCAAAAGCAGTAGCCTCTATAAGAGCTCTGTATGTTTCCCATCGTGTGGTTTGAAGAGTCTGACCTATAAGTAGTCCTGTAAGTTCTGCATCAATAAGTATTGTCCTATTGCCATTGTTCCAGTCAAGTGCCAGAAGCCCGGTTTGTCCTGGTTTCGCTCGAGAACCTTGTCTGGTTAATTTATCATGGTATTTTGAATTTTCTTCACATACCTTGGTCACAAACCAGTTCAGAATATCTCCAACAGCAGATTGGCCAGCTTCTATGCCCAGGCAATTTGGCAGCACTGACCCATCAACAATCCCACACACACCCGGAATATCATCTATTCTCTGGCCCTTATGTGAGACCATTATATCACATGATGAGGTTCCTATTATTTTGACAAGAATATCTTTACCAATACCTGCGCCGACTGCTCCCATATGTGCGTCAAATGCGCCTACTGCAACAGGAATTCTACTAGGAAGCCTGAATTTTTTTTTGTATTCCTTAGATAAATCCCCCGCTTTTGTGTTTGAAGCATACGCTTTCTCATATAGTCTTGCGCGTAAATCTGTCATTTGAGGATTAAGCTTTGAGAGAAATTCTTTATCAGGCAACCCCTGCCACTGGTCACTATACATTGCTTTATGACCTGCGGCACATATGCATCTTTTAATTTTAGTTACATCTGTGATTCCACAGATATATGCAGGCATAAAGTCAGCAAGCTCCACCCACGAATAAGCAGCATCAAACACTTTCTTGTCGATATTCAGGCAGTGCCATATTTTTGAAAAGAACCATTCAGAGGAATATGTACCACCGCATTTTCTGAGATATTGGGGTCTTATACATTCTGCTATCTTAGTTATTTTCTGAGCCTCTTCCATGGATGAATGATCCTTCCAGAGCCATGCCTGAGCGTTTAGATTATTCTTGAATTCTGGAACCAGTGCCAGAGGAACAAGTTCTTTTGTAACGGGTATAGGGGTAGAACCTGTAGTGTCTATTCCTATTCCTATAATCTTATCTTGAGAGAAATTCTTAATTTTTTTTGCTTGTTTGAGAAGCTTTGCAACCACATATTCAAACCCTTCTATGTAGTCCAGGGGACTTTGCCTTGCAACATTCGCATCTGCCTTATCCAGCAGAATACCATTTTCTCCTCTCCTGTAATTAAAAACTGCCGATGCAGTATTTCTGCCATTAGCTGTATTTATTAGTATGGCACGGACAGAATTTGTTCCATAATCAATACCTATTGTAAATTTATTTATCATTTGTTAGTTCCAGCCATAATGCTGAAGCAGCTCTTCAGCTTCTTGTTGAGATGAGCATCTAGTGCAAATCAGTAGCCCTCTAGGGGAAAGATTGTTCAGGACAAAGTTAATCTCATCTGACTCGCAGTAAACAATAATTGCCTTTTTCTTTGCCTGAATCTTTTTATAAATTGGTATCCACTTTGCAATGCCTTCTTTCCTAAGCCCGGCACCACAAACCCATTGAATTGCATTAAGACGAGGAATTTCAAGAAGCATATCGAGATGTTTTAGAGCGTCTGGCCCGTCAAGATGATAAATAGAATGATCCAGATAATTGATTTCATTGAGTATCTCTTGTAGAAAAAATTCTTCATACATTTTAGTAGAGATGAGGCATGTAAAATCATTCTGAACCGGATATGTTTTTCCTGGAGACCAGAGATTTATCCACCCACAGGTTCCTTCCTGTTTTTTTACGATCTGATAGGTTTCTTCATAGATTTTATGCCATGCTCTCCAAAGTAATTTCATTGCTTCTTTTACTCCGTCAGGATTGTCAATCATATCTATACATAATGTCTCAGGCCCCCCTCTTAAAACCGCTAATGCGTCCATATTAGGATGAATATCCGTTATGCCGACAAAATAGTTCCCCTTAGAGCGCTCCAGAGCGTATGATGTGAACTCTTTGGTTTTTTGCCAGTAGAAATTATCTTCTTTGATCTCAAGATCAGATAAGTCAGAATAATCCTTGAGAACTGGTTTTTTCCAGTCTACCCAAGAGACAGGATAGTCACCAAGCGGAGAAAATTCTATGGTTGCACCCATATAAGCGGAAAAGACATCAGGCCCGAAGTTCGGCCAATATTGAGGAAAGGCCATACCGCCGTAAAAGGTATTCTTAATATTTCTCTCTTCAATATTAAGAACCTTTCCCTTATTAAACCTGTCCTTTGTTGCCCCGATAGGTGTTTCACCCCGCTGAGCACCTTTGCGTGGAGCTGTCACCATAAGAGCTATTTTATCCAGAACTCCATACTCCCACCAAGCTATATAGTATTTTTTTATTTCCTCCCAGTTTTTATTCAAATTACTTCTCCTGCATTATTAGCTCATTAAATTCCAATATGTTTAAATCGAGGTAAGTATTCTTTATTCTTACGCAGCATCTCGCTTACCATCTTTTTAATTTCTGCAAGGGAAAGAACAGAGGCAGTGAGCGGATCATATGCAATAGCCTGAAATAGCAGTTTCGGGTCTCCTGTAAGTATTGCCTCGACAGCCATTTCTTCAACAGCAATACTTATATTATTCAAAGCAGCAAGCTGTGGAGGCAGCTTGCCAACATACACAGTGTTAAAACCTCTTCTGTCTGCAAAAACGGGTACTTCCACACATGCCTCAGGTGGCAGATTACTAATAATTCCATTATTCGGGACATTGCCGTTAAACTGAAACGGCTCGCCGCCCATGTAGGCATTGATAATAGATGCAGCATATTCGTGTCCTCTCTCCAGCTTGACATGTCTCTTCCACCACTTTTTAACCTCATTCTTCCAGTTTTTTTCTCTTTTTAAATAATGCTTTACTATATATGCGTACCTACCCGGATTCCAGCCAGTACCGTGAGTACAGTACTTCTTGATAAGATCCGGTCTTTTGCGAAACCACCAGTTATATTCGGAATTATGTCCGCTGGATTCTGTAACATAGTAATCCAGATGCAGGAACATTTCATTGCGCACAATTTCTTCCATATATATCTTTCTATCTCTTGTTATTGCTTTACGGATAAGAGGATATGCGTCTTTTCCGTCTTTTTTAAATTCAAGATACCATGCCTGATGGTTTATTCCCCCACAAAGATAGGTGATTTTTTCCATAGGGACATTTATCCACTTTGCCAGCATCCGGGCTGTTCCCTGAACGCTATGACATAATCCTGTAACCTTGATAAATGTATTGGCTTGCATGGCTCTGCATAGCATTGCCATGGGATTTGTGTAGTTAAGTAAGATTGCATCAGGACAGAGACGCTCCATATCTTTACAAATATCAAGCATAGTCGGAATTGTGCGGGCTGCTCTGAAAATACCGGATGGACCGCGTGTATCCCCTATATTTATATTCACTCCATATTTTTTAGGGATTTCAATGTCATGTCTCCATACATCTACACCACCAGCCAGAATTGTACAGAGCACGGCATCTGCGCCTTTTAAGGCTTTCTTTCTGTCCATGGTTGTTACGACCTTCGCCGGATACTTTCCTGCATCTACTATGCGCTGAACAGACGCTCTGGAAAATTCCAGACGTTCCTTATTAATGTCCATCAGAACCAATGTTGAATTCTTAAGAAGAGGGAATGTTAAAACATCCTTTACCAAGCTACGCGTAAATCCGAAACTTCCAGCTCCAATAAAAACTATTCTTGCCATGATTTTTCCTCCGATAGTATAGTTATGTTATTGTTTACTTCTATAGTATTATAAAATTAGATTGTTGTAAACATTACTGTCAAACCAAAGTAGAAATGTCCTATTCTTACCAAAGGGCTAACTTCCGAACTACATCGAAACCTTTTTCGGAGTAAAAAGGTAAACTCTAACATCATTGGGAGGAACTGTAATCTTAAGATTTTTTGAGTTTTTGTATAGCTTGTCACTATCATACTCCACAGCGACTATATCTTCAGCTAAGCCCTGATTTACGACGGTTCCTGTTTTGGATTTACTTCCTTCATTGAAAACTAACAGTAACCTTTCTTTACCTTTTGAGAGCACAACTACATCATCTCTGTGGATACCACCTTTTAGCTGGAAAGTGTCAATTTTTTTATCCTTCAAGAAGAATTCTTCAAAATCAGCCAGAATAGCACAGGCCTGAGAAATTTTCTCATAAGCGCGTCCATCTAGTGTAGACCAATCACAAAGAAACACCCCTTCTGCGCCATCGGTGATTCGGCGTAGGAATCGCGTTTTTAGACTTTTCCATCCTTCAGGAGGACTTCCATTGTAAAAAAGGACACCACCGATAAACGGGATACCGGATAAAGCATTTAAAGTTTCTTCCATAGGGTGTCTTCCATAACCAGCTATTGCTACATCTACTGCGTCTCTCATATAATTCCAGTCAATGGAGTAATGCGCTTTATTTCTCTTACTCTGATAGGCACTATAAATCTGCATCTGGGCTTCCGGATTGGCTGCCTTTACTCCTTCTCGGGCTACTTTTACCACTTCTGCCAGTATCCAGCACTGGAAGTCAATCCATTCATCACGATATTTCTCCTTTATTTCCTTCTCTGTCGGTACGCTGCTTAAATGAGCGAACTTGACGAATTTTTTAAGGCTGTGGGAAGAAACATCTCCTCCAAAGGGATCAAATTCTAAATCCCATTGAATGGCCTCAACTCCAGTTTCTTTCACATATTTAGCGACAAGGTCTTTAAACTCTTGCCTCCCTTCTTCTATCAGAAAAGCTGGAGAAATGGGAAGAGCACTACACGTTTTACCTTCAAAATTTATTGATCTCATTTCTGGACATTTTCTAGCAAGAGGAGGAAGTGTATTTTTGAATTGATATTCCGAAACTATTTTAAACAATCTATTTTCCGAAAGGACATCAAACCAATCATTATTTGCATAATGGCGTTCCCTGTCGCAGTAAGTATTAAATCCTGCCTGATGCCAGGTTTTGAACAATTCCTGAATTCCAGTCTTATGGAAGCTTGTAACGAATGCATACCAGAGTTGAATCTCTAATTCTTTGGGCCTTTTATTCAAAAGTGGAGGCAAATAATATACAGGAATTTTATTCCAGACCTCAGTAATGTTTTTATTATCTTCCTGCCCTTGAAAACGAAAATAGATATTAGAATTATCTGAAGAAACTTTATCGGACAAGTTTAAAATTAAACCAAATAAATGTTTCCTTACTTCGTAACCTGTGCCAGTAAATGGGGGGGTATCTTTGAAGCGAAAGGTATAAAGATTATAGTTCTTTTTATTTTTAGTAATCTCTTTCTTCTCAATATCTTCAAGCCCAACACGTTTGAAATACTCGTAATATTTTCCTCCTTTAATTTCTGCTTTATTCCCAGGAATTAGTTCAATCTCTACGGGCGTTTGAATGCTGAAACTTAAATCTTTCATTTTATATTTCATCGGGCTGGTAACTACTAGAGGAAGATGCTGTGCTGTTCCCTTGGCAATATATAATCCATTTTCTATATTTATTGGCCAGAAATTGCTCTCTTTTGCTAGAATTATCCGCCTTAAAAATATTTCACTCTTAGACGTATCTGAAGCCCATATTGAACCATCTTCCTGGATGACAGCATAGTCCCATTTCCGATCATCAAAATCATCCTTCTGCCAATCAGGTTCTGTTATTGCTGAAACCTTCCAACAATTATCAAGTTTTATTTCTTCCCCTGGAGAAAAGGAACTCTCCTGAACCTTTGTCAGTCCTTTAATACCCTTATCGGATAAATCTTTCTTCTTAGCCTTATAACAGAGGACGTTAATACCCTTCTTTAGATAGAATTCTTTTTCTAAAATACGATTTTCATTTACCCAGAATTCAACTTCACCAGGAAATGAGATTTGGGAAGAAGCTTTTAAAAGCATATCACTGGAAACAGAATATTCAGGACTTCGATAGAGCAGAACTCCTTTTGCCTTATCGAAAAGCGAGAAAGAGATTTGATATGTGCCTGGTTCCTTTAGCACAACGGGAAACTCAATGGGATAAGTAGTCTGGGCAGGAATGTCATATGATTGGGAAAAGAGGATGACTTTTTCTTTTTTGTAAATATTGGCATTTAGCTTAAGATTTAAGGATAAGTGCGGATTATTGACCTTAAAGGTAATAGATTGTTTGCCAAGACCTATAGTTGCTTTTGGGAAGTCTTGGGGAACAATTTGAAGACTTTTTGAATACAGCACCCCCATCCCAAAACTATCCGGCTCATGAAATCCTGCTTTTATTGGTGACCAGCTGCTATTCTCAGAAAATGGTTTTTCCTCACGACATACATTTAATCTAAATTTACTGCCATCTTCTGGTTTGATACCTATTTCTGAAAAAGGAATAGAAACCTCTGCTTTCCATGAATCTCCCCCAACAGAAGTTGCCACCTTCCACTGCCCATTCCATGTTTTATCAAATTTAAAACCATCATATTGTGTTGCCAGGGAATTAAAGGCAAGATGGGAATATCCTTGCCTTTCGCTTGATGAGATAAACAGTTCCACACAGTCATCGCTAAAGACTGAGCCATCTCTCTCTTTTACATTGGCTTTAAACTTGTATAGCTGCTGCTGCACAGGATCAAGTATCTTCTCATAACAACGAGTGGCAATATAGAGATTCTTGTCATCATAGGTCAGATAGGTCAAGGTTTTATTAGAGGGAAAACTTTTTTCCCCTAAAAGAGTAAAGCCAGAGAGGACTGCTGCTTCCTGCCAACAGGTATCATCAAGATTTCCATCAAGAATTGGAGCTAAATTAGTTTTAGGTATCCTTACTAAAGGGTGTTTGTCCTCTTCTGCTTCTTCTACGGGACCAAAATAGATATCATCGTACCAGACTGTGCCTGAGCTATAGTAGTCGCACAGGTAGATATAACTGATAGCAGTAACTTCCTTATCAAACGTGTAAAACTGCTCTTTATATTCCCATTCCTCAGAAGAGGAAAAGGAGACTTCGGGATACTTTCTGGAACCATCGGCAAGTTGGATAGCTAGCGCAATTGCATGACGTGGAAATTTATCTTCCTGCCATTTGCCCTTTATGTAATTGTCCACCTTACTCCAGCCGGATAATTTTATACGGGTGCCGGCAGGAATGGAAATCTTAGGATTACGTTGATGAAACAGATATACTCCCAGCGCATCTGGAGGAACAGTAATCTTGACCGAATACTTACCATCCACCGATGTAGTGTTATCCACCTGTCCAGCATCACTTTTTGGAGGAGAAAAATTCCACCCAACTGGCAAACCGGTCTTTTCTGATATCTCCTCGAAACTGCTGTTTATGATAAGATTCTCTGCCTGAACTGAACTTAAATAACTACAAACAGCCAAAAAAACAACCAACCCAACAAACATCTTCTTTCTCATCTCACACCTCCATTTTATTTTATATTTCTCTATCTCCATGGTCTCCAGATTTCGTCTGCCTCATCCCAGGTATTATCGGCTTCAGTTCTATCCATCCATTTGACATGACCGTCACAGAAGAGAAGATTACTTCCTCCACTGTGTCTGGTATCTAGAGAGCAGAGATAATAATATGATGACGCTGGAGTGTAACCTTTTCGATGGTATACAAACAAATATCCACCATCGTCATAATATCTTGAATCAGCCACTAATAATATTTGTGATGGCTTGGCTATACTATCCAATTTTTGCCATCTTGGGTTCAAATAGTCAGCATCTTCCCATTGGAGATAGTAATTCATCCCGTAAGGCATAAGGTTATTATAGGCAGTGGGGTCAGTGATCTGTCCTTTCTTCTGTGAAGGACAGTTAAAGACTTTATAGTTATTATCAGCATAGGGTAAAACTTTATGAAACCATATTACGGAGTCCCCAAAGTTTACTTTAGGGAGCCACCCATCGTAATCATCGGCATACATTCTAAAAGCCAATCCAACCTGCCTCAGATTGCTCACGCATTTTATCCTCCTCCCCATTTCCCTTGCTTTTACAAGTGCTGGCAAAAGCATTGATGCAAGCAGGGCTATAATGGCTATTACAACAAGTAACTCTATTAACGTGAATGAGCTTCTGCTTCCCCAAATTTTTCTTATTTTATTTAACATTTTTTTTCTTTCCCCTTCTACTTTTCACATCATCAATTTCTCTCATTACTTTTTGTAACTAAACTGTTACAAGTTTATAATCTAAACCTGATTTTTGTCAATACCTCACTGCGCCAATTTTTTGGATTATTAATTAGAAGCGGCGGCATCAACGCTTTCTTGGAGTAAAAAGTAAACTCTAACATCATTGGGAGGAACTGTAATCTTAAGTTTTTTTGAGTTTCTGTATAACTTGTCAGTATCATACTCTCACCTTGACATGTCCATCACAGAAGAGAAGATTACTTCCTCCATTATGGCGGTTATCTAATGCACAGTAGAGATAGTGATTCATCCAAGTAAAGTGGCGGAATCGGTTTTTGGAAGCTTTACATCTACTTCCTCTACAGGCCCAAAATAGATATCATCGTACCAGACTGTGCCTGAACTGTAGTAATGGCATAGATAGACATAACTGATAGCAGTAACTTCCTTATCAAACGTGTAAAACTGCTCTTTATATTCCCATTCCTCAGAAGAGGAAAAGGAGACCTCTGGATACTTTCTGGAACCATCGGCAAGTTGGATAGCTAGCGCAATTGCATGACGTGGAAATTTATCTTTCTGCCATTTGCCCTTTATGTAATTGTCCACCTTACTCCAGCCGGATAATTTTATACGGGTGCCGGCAGGAATGGAAATCTTAGGATTACGTTGATGAAAAATATATACTCCCAGCGCATCTGGAGGAACAGTAACCTTGACCGAATACTTACCATCCACCGATGTCGTATCGTCTACCTTACCATAAGTACTTGTTGGGGGGCTAAATCCCCAGTCCACCGGCAAACCGGTCTTCTCTGATATCTCCTCAAAACTCCCATTTATGATAAGATTCTCTGCCTGAGCTGAACTTAAATAACTACAAACAGCCAAAATAACTAACCCAACAAACATACCTTTTCTCATCTTACACCTCCATTTTTAATAATTAAAAAATTTGTAATTACCTATTTCTACATTCGCACCGTGAATACCAATGAGAATAGTCTCTCTCAAATGCTGTCCAAATTTTTCATAAAGGTCATTTTCCAGATTGAGCGATATCTCATGCCAATTCCCATCTTTGAACTCTGAGCCGAGATATGTATAAGCTGTAGTCCCATTTATTGAATCTACTCCATCTCCAGTAATATATATTATCTGGTAGAGTGTTGCATCTACTCCACGGATATAGAACCTTAATCCAACTGCCAATTCACTTTTTAAATTAAGTTTAACATTGTTTTTCGTAACGTCTAAATAGCCTACTTTTGGATATAGTGACAAACAGTACCAATTCTGCCACCAATTCTCCCCACCAGCAGAATTTATCTGTAATACCTGCCTGCCTAGCTCAGTATCGTAATGGTTTGTAAATTCACCATCTCCAGTCCAGGGAAACTGATTAGGACTCCGCCAATCACCGGCTGATAAAGGAATAGAAATTTCCGGAGGAGCATCTTTATAAAGAATTAGATTATCCAGGGAATACCCTCCTCCCCTCATAACAAAACACCGAACCTCTTTTACATTCACCCCCACGCCTTCCTGAAGGTCTCTATCCAGATTTCGCATAACGTAGTGCCACTTGTTATTTTCTAAGTCGCTCCCAATGTTATGGTAGATTGTCTTACCATCACCACCTACATGGCATTCGCCATCTTCCGGGCGGTAAATCAGGCAATATGGCAGATTGTCTTCTCCATATACATACGCATATATCCATGTTGTCTCTCCTGATGCTCTTTCCGGCATTTTTATCATAAATGATAAATACCTTGCATCTATATTAGGATAACCTGCATTTATTTGTGGTCCCATAATCTGGAAGTTCCAGCCATCAGCAGAGTTAACTCTCATTACCTGGCTTTGAATATCAGAATCGTAAACAGACTCCACTGTCCCTTCACCTTGGGAAATACTCCATCCATAATTCAAGGGTATTTGTATTTCATTAAACGGCTCTTCACTGAATTCTGCCAGATTCAGGTAGATACTGCCGCCTCTAATAAGGACGTTGGATACCTCTTCAAGATGGACACCCCAGGCAACATATAAGTCTCTGTCAAGATCCCTATACACATCAACCCATTTCCCATTTTTTAGATCCTCTCCAAGATAGTGATATACAGTCCTACAGCTGCCAGTCTCGTTAACAATTTCTTCAACTTGATAGCTTCCTGTGAGTGGAGGATAACTAAGATAATACCATCTGTTATCAGAACCTTTTACCAAAATTCTAAATTCTATACCCGAAGTTGTTTTAAAATTAAAATGAGCCCATTTCTTATTTATACCGGTTTCTTTATCGCTCCTTATTGCAAATAAACTCCAGTCATCTGAATGAACTTTTATTACTTCCCGTTCCAACTCATAATCCATAACCTTAAGCATGGACCCATCAGAACTTAAAACACTATCTTTTAAAAGTCCCCAGCCCAAGGTCGGCGGAGCTGAAGAACTGAATGTCAACTCATCCAGACAGTAATTTCCACCCCGGATAAGCACAAATCCTACATCTTTAAGGTGCTTTCCTGTTGCAGTGAAAAGATCTTTGTCCAAATCCCTACTTATAGTATTCCAATTTTGATTGCCCTCATAAACTATTGGAAGACTGTAATACACATACATTCCCCCTACATAATCATCACCCTCTGAAGGCCTATATACCAAATAATACCATTGATTATCATCTCCATGAACCAATACATACACCCACACGGTTCCCTCTGATTTAACAGTATATGAGAGATATCTTTTCTCAAGGTCTGCATAATTTTTTTCAGGATCATCAGTTGGCCTTCTGATTATGCCAAAATTCCAGCCCTGAGAAGAGTCAACTCTCATTACATTACTATTCAGAAAATCATCATATTCAGTACTCAAAGTTCCGCTGCCACAGTTAATCTGCCAGCCATGTTCTTCAGGAGAAGTACTGTATTCGAAATCATCCACCCAATCCATCAAGCTTTCTTCAAAGGGTGTCCCCCATATCTGGACTTCAGCTAAATAGGCATTTGATGAACCGGCAGAATTCTCGAAAGATAATTTTATCTTTCTGGCTGAATGGTTCCTAAGGTCAAGACGTACTTTATTTAATCCATCAGAATCGAAAGCGCCAATTTCATCCCAGGCAATACCATCCTGGCTCAAATAGCAGGTAACAGATTCAAAATCGTATACTGGATCCTGCCAGATCTCAATATTATTCAGCGCATATTTCCCCTGAAGGTCAAATGTGATTTCCGGGCCAATGCTACCAGACCACATGACTCCCTCATCTTCGGCATATCCAAAATTCCCGTCTGTCAGATCACCATGCGCATTAGCTACACCGTTCCCATCACTATTGCCATCCGGTCCTCTGAAATATATAGGAACACCAGTTCTTCCACATTCTTCTCCAAATTTATCAGGATCTACTGAGTAGGTGTAATAACCGCCTATTAACAAATCCTGAATAACGGCAATATCCTTGTATTCATTTCCGTCGCCATAAAGCCTTCCTGAGCCACTTTGAAATGAAACTGTTTTTCGGACAGTAACCTCATTTCCATCATTATCAGTTACTGTGAGTCTTACCAGGTAATTATTGTTTAAAGTATACACATGGGGAGGTGGTACTGCCTGGTTAGAATACGTACAGTCACCAAAATCCCACAAGTAATTGACAATAGTACCACCAGGATCACTTGCTGTAGGTTGAAAACTCACTTCAAGCGGTGCAACGCCTCCATCAGGAGAAAACGTAAAATCAGCCACTGGCAATCCTACAGCTTTAACTACAATATACTCATAATCTGTAACTTCATGACTTGTCGTGTCTGTTACAGTCAATTTTGCAGTATAAAGGCGGGATGAAGTATATTCATAGGATGGCGCCGCTTCTGTCGAGTCAATCACGCCATTATTATCAAAATCCCACGCATAAGAAGACACAGTACCTCCGCTGATATCAGCAGAAAAATCTACACTCAATGGCGCATCACCTTCTGTAATGGATGCAATGATAGTGCATGAGGCAACTGCGCCTGGGTCTACAGCTTTTATACTGACAGTAGCAGAACCAATGAGACTGGAATTATCAGTTACAGTCAAACGAGCTGTATAATTCCCAATTTGAGTGTATATAAAGGTTGGATTCTGTTGTGTGGAGTCAATTACTCCATCACTTGTAAAATCCCATTCATAAGATACTATTGTCCCATCATAGTCTATTCCACTCCCTTGAAATTGAACAGTTAATGGAGCACTACCACTCTCCGGGTCGGCACTTATTTCTGCAATAGGAGAGCCATCAAGTGCTTCAACCTCGATCTCTCCAAAACTGCTGAAAGTTTCATTATTCGTGACTTTAACAAGAGAATTATATACCCCTACCTGTGTGAACGTCCAGCTTACTGACTCTCCTGTAGCATCGATTGTCCCATCTCTATTAAAATCCCATTCGATTGAGGTAATTGTTCCTACTGGATCAGAAGCCACAACATTAAAATTAACTGAAAGCGGCACTACACCTTTGAGTGGCGTTCCACTAACGCTCTCTATAACCGGATAATGCCCCATATCCGTAGTATCCGGGGCAAAGCGCGAATTTCGCTTAAACTCTTTATCATTTGCTGTCAGACAATAATAGTTTTGCCTTGAAACATCATACCAGGTTATACCATCATCTGAATACTGATACTCTATCTCATTGATACCATCGTTATCAGAGGCATTACAGGTTAGATTTAGTTTATATTGTTTTTCTACTTCCAATGCATCTGTATATTTTGAGCAAGCCCCGAATATATCCCTTGCCCGAGCACGGAGATAGATATTGCCAATAGAGATTCCAGCTGGATAAAAGTCAAATTTATAATATCCATTCCCATCTATATCGAAATTATTGCATACAGGTATATCATTGTATGCTGTCCATCCTTTAACAGTATCTGAATCTTCAATATACACATGGATATCCTTGCCATTTTCTAACGGGACAGAAGAAGACACTTCAAGTTCAACGACATTATTTTCTGTATCCAGATTACCATTACCCGGCACACTGAAAGAACCTGCCGGAATAAAGGCTATCTCATAAGCCTGCTGGAGAGAATTCCTGACGTTTTCAGGAGTAGCCTTTATATACGTTGAACGATCCCACGGGGTCACCCCTTGAGGAGTCTGATATACATGAATATTGGAAGAAATAGCGTCTGGAGCACAAAGATTGCGCATACGAATATATATTTTCCCTTCATCAGGAATAACTCTAATATCCTCCCGGTTTACTACTAAAGGAGTGCTTGGAGAGTTGTCCCAGTATGTGTTGGAATCCGCATGCATTACATCGCGGATGTATGCAAATGAACTATATATTGGATCATCTGAAGGATGCGGCGCTGTATCTCCCCAGCGGTTATAGATAGGAGCCAAAGTATAATTATAAGGGAATGGAAGTTGGGCAGGGTCCCATGGCGGGAGAGCGCCTAAGTCATTAGCATAACTCAAAGGGGTGCAAGGATTATTATGCGTATAACACTCCGAAAACTTGGCAACCCAGCTTGAATTTATTAGCAATTTTAAGTAGTTATTTCCACCGTCGTACGCAACAACTGTGTCCATTGCATCCTGAAAAGACCCGTAAGAATAGCATTTTTTATCTGCATAAGGCGTGCCTGGAGGGCCATAATAATCTTCTGAGCCATTTTTCCAGCCATAGGATTCAAAAATAGCAGTTGCCCACGAGACGCTGGTTGGATCCTCAATAACAGGGACAAAGGTATGAAGATAATGATCTTCCCATGTGCCACACGGATAGGCCGGATCTGGCTGATAATTTATATGTCCGGCAACATCTGTCCCCATCCAGTCTATGCAATCATTTAAATACGTCGTCAATTTGGCCGCATCACCCACAGTTGTAAAGACAGACATGGAAGACCCGAAAATTACTTTTGGAAAATTGGCGTTTTTCCATGTGTATAATCTCTGCATGGTATCATGAAATTTTGGTTTAAATTCGCCTACTGTCAGATTAGGATCATAAATTGCACTATTTAGAGTAGTAAAAGGATGCCACGTATCGTCATCCCTGAAGGGGCCCTTTGGCCCCAGCCAGGAATGGTCATACCAACAAACTTCCTGAGTTAAATCTATAATATAGATACCATTTTCGTAACATGATTGTACGAGAGGTTTTGCATAATTCTCCAGCCATAGTTCCCGCCATTGGTCAAAGGTAAGATTTGCCGTCCTCATAGATGGACTGATTTGAAAGGAGAACGGGTTGGCAAAAACAGCCATCAACCTTGCAATTATTTGAATATGATTTTGATATAAATAGTTAAGGCGAAAATTATCCTTCAAGAGAAGTTCTGGTTCAACCTTTTGGGTATAATCTATATCCTGACCACTTACCCACCCCCAATGTATTATATTAGGATAATTGAAATGACATTTAGCCTCTTTAAATCGTTCAAGCGCTCTGGAGTTGCCGAAATCACTCCAGCCTGTCTCAAAACACATAATGGCATTATCTTCAGCCTGCAACTGACTTAACCCGAAGCCGGATAATAATAACAAACCTAAACAAAACAGAATAACTACTCTCATATACATTCCTCTTCTCATATCACACCTCCATTTTTATTGTTTTTTTGGCAACCCACATGAGTTTCTTCTCCTAATAGCATTATTATGCTATTATTTAGTTTCATAATATTATAAAATTAGATGACTGTAAATATTAAGATTGTGATAAATAATGGTATTTTTGTGATATGAAAAAAGATATATTAACAGATAACCAATTACTATGTCGTCTTCTTTGCGCAGGACATGAGATTCAATCAACTACCAACTATGACTGGCATGGATTAAAGAGAAGTGACAACCTTCTCTGTATCATGCAATATACAGTTTCAGGAGAAGGGCTTTATGAAGATCCCAAAGGTTCCTTCCCGGTGCCTGCAGAACATGCAATGCTGCTGTCTGTTCCAAGCGATCATCGGTATCGGTTCCCAGGAGGAAAAATTCCATGGGAATTTATATGGATCGCATTTACTGGAGAATACGCAGACAAGATATGGAATTCCATCAGGAAAAAATTTGGTTCTGTAGTTCATTTTCCTAAAGATAGTGAACCAATAAGCATCCTTTGCAATCTACAGGAAAGATATAAAAAACATCGCATATTTAACAGATATACTTCCTCAGAACTCATCTATCGGCTCATGATGTCAATATTGAGGTTTTTAAACTATCCGTCTGTTCAGAAAAGCCAGAAAATGGCTATTAATAATGCTGCAGTCTTTATGGCAGAGCATTATATGGAACCAATCGGAGTGGAACAGATAGCAGCACGTTTTGATTATTCAAGAGAGCATTTCAGCCGTCTTTTTAAAAAATACTACGGTATTTCTCCTTTTGATCTGCTCCAGAAGAACAGAGTACAGGAGGCCTCTTACTTATTGAGAACAACCACATCAACCGTAAAGGGTATTGCAGGCGAAACCGGTTTCAACTCAGCAAATTACTTTTGCAGGATTTTCAGAAAGATCACAGGTGTTAGTCCCCTTCAGTACCGCAGGCAGAGGAATTTTATTGTAATAGATCAACATAAGATCTGACTATTTTTCTTATGCCTTTTTTTATAAGGAACTTTGGGTCTCCGCCTGCTATAGATTGCCAACCTGTTCCTATTAGAGAGTCTTTATATTTTGAGAGAATAGTATTGGTTTTTGCATCCTTTAATTTTATCTCCAGCAAAATTTTTGTCTTACCAAAACCCAGAAATCCAAGATGAGATCTCCATAACTGATTTCCATAATCAACTGTGAAATTGGATGTAATTTTTAGCGCATTGGGTTTGTTTAGCATCTTTTTATCGTATGTAACGGATTTGAAAAAACCAGCTCTTTCAAAAGCCATACCAATCTCCCCCTTTATATAGTTCCGCATTATTCTGTCGTCCGCTGTTAGATTTTCGCCGTTTTTTTCTGGCGTCTGTATATATGCTATCTCATAATTTCTGAGCTTAACACATGGGTTTATATAAAGTTTTGCATCCGGCTTATATGAATTTCTGATAAGACCCCTTCGTGTGGAACATCCGGAGATAAATACGCCAGACAATAAAAAGCACAGACAAAAAAGAAAAATCCGAAATCTTAAATTTGTCATTTTATTTTAACCAGTACTCTCCTTGTTCTTGGCCCGTCAAATTCGCAGAAATAAACAGACTGCCATGTTCCAAGCACAAGGCGCCCATTATCTATAAAAACTGTTTTGTTGCAGCCTACTATACTTGATTTTATATGAGCTGGGGAGTTGCCCTCCATATGGCGATACTTGCCATCATAAGGAACACATCTATCCAGACCATATTCTAGATCCCTTAAAACATCCGGATCAGCTCCTTCGTTTATAGTAACACCAGCTGTAGTGTGAGGGATAAATATATGACAGAGCCCGCTGCTTATTCCAGATTCTTTAACTTTGTTTTCGATATCTGAAGTAATATTGATAAATTCCGCTCTCTTATGACTCTTAACAGATAATTCAAAAATCATAAAATCAACATAACACACAAGTAATTGTTTTTGCAAATTCTTTGCAGCATTGGTAGAATCAGGCATATGGATACAATCTTGCGTTCCTTAAATCCTGCTCAAAAAGAAGCTGTTGTATATCATAAAGCTCCGCTTCTTATACTGGCTGGGGCCGGCAGCGGCAAGACACGCGTACTGACCCATAGGATTGCATACTTTATTAAGGAAGGAGTACGCTCTAACGCTATGATAGCAGTAACATTTACAAATAAGGCTGCAGAGGAAATGCGTAAACGCATCAGCTCTCTTGTATCCGAATCCTTTGAAAGGGGATTGTGGATAGGTACATTTCACTCTGTCTGTCTTAGAATTCTGAAGAGTGAAAAGACAGTGCCGGATTTCATAATATATGATGAAACAGACCAAACTAAACTCATAAAGGAATGTATTAAGAAATTGAATCTAAGCGATAAACAATTTCGGGCTAAAGTCGTTCTGGAAAAGATAAGCAGAGCCAAGGATAATCTCCTTGATGTTGATGAATATAGCGAATTTTGCGGGAATTTTTACGATAGAAAAGTTGCTGATATCTATAAAGAATACCAAACTAGTCTTAGAGAAATAAAAGCTCTTGATTTCGGGGATCTTATAATGGATACAGTTAGAATATTTAATGACTTCCCTGATATTTTAGATAAATATCATGATAAATTCCGGCATATTTTTGTTGATGAATATCAGGACACAAACCATGCCCAATATGAACTAATCCGGCTTCTTTCTGCTGGATGCGAAAGCATATCTGTTGTAGGGGATCCTGATCAATCAATATATAAATGGCGTGGAGCAGATATTTCTAATATCATGAATTTTGAAAGGGATTTTGCAGGAGCTAAGATAATAAAGCTTGAGGAGAATTATCGTTCAACACAGGCAATTTTATCTGCGGCAAATAGTGTGATTAAAAATAACACAAATAGAAAAGAAAAAAATTTGTGGACTCGTAATCTTAAAGGAGCTAATCCAATATATTACCAGGCATATGACGAAATTGAAGAAGCAAAGTTTATCTCAGAGCAGATAAAAAATTTGCTTATGAATAATAAAACCTATAAGGATATTGCAATATTCTATCGTGTACATGCATTATCAAGACTGCTTGAAGATAGTTTCAGACGCGAAAGCATACCATATAAAATAATTGGCGGAGTAAGATTTTATGATAGAGCGGAAGTTAAGGATATACTTGGTTATTTGAGAGTAATATCAAACCAAGATGACTTGATTAGCATAAAAAGAATTATCAATCTACCTCCAAGAGGCATTGGAGACACAACGTTAAAAAAGTTGACGAAGCATGCAAGTGAAATGAAATTATCTATATTCAGTCTTTTGGATAGGATTGATAACGTTTCTGATATAACTTTGCGGACAAGAAATAAGATAAAAACGTTTGTGAATATTATTAAAAAATATCAGAGTTTTAAAGGAAGCATTACTAAAATGGCGAGAGATCTAATAGCAGAGATAAATTATACAGACTATCTCCATGGTATAGACCCAGTCACTGCGCATGAAAGAGAGGAGAATGTGTTTGGGGTTGTTTCTGCAATTGCAGAATATGAGGAAAACACACAGAATCCGAGACTTAAAGATTTTTTAGATCAGGTTGCGCTTCTATCTAATATTGATAACTGGGATTCCGAAAGTAATGCAATTACATTAATGACTGTCCATGGCGCTAAGGGATTAGAATTCCCGGTTTGTTTTATGGCAGGAATGGAAGAGGATATTTTCCCGCATATAAATTCTTCACTTGAGACTAGTGATCTTGAAGAAGAAAGGCGTCTTTGCTATGTAGGTATGACAAGAGCGAAAGAAAAGCTGCATCTTTCATCAGCTCTAAGAAGAAGAATTCACGGTATATGGAGAAATACCGTAACATCAAGATTTATAGACGAAATTCCCGACAATTTATTGGTTAAAACATATAAAAGAACTGCGTTAAATAATTCCATAGATAATAGTTTAAGATATGAAAGCTTAGAAGACGATACTTGCGCATACAAGGTTGGACAGAGAATTATGCATACAAAATGGGGACGAGGAACAGTTGTTAGTAAAACCGGGCAGGGAGATAGGACAAAGCTTACAGTTCATTTCTGGAAGGGAAATATTAGAAAAACCTTATTAGTTAAATATGCGAATTTGAGGAATGAATAGCATCAATTACTATCCATCTATCACTGGCTTTGCATTGTATGGCATATTCATTAAATCAATAACGCTTGATGGATGAGTCTCAACCGAAATAGTTTTTGGCTTATTTTGGTTCGAGCGAAATGTTGATGTGCGTTTAAACGGAGATTTTAATTTTATCAATCCGAATTCTTCAGTCTGCGCGCGTTTTATGGCTTTTAACGCCCCCTTTTTAATGAGCTTGCATGCCTTATCAGGATGAAAATGAATTGCTCCTAGATTACGTTTCCCGTATGCTTCTGTAGGCAGATCATCGCCTTTGCCTGGTGTTGTTCCCTTTTTAACACTTACTGTCTCAATTCCTGGAACAAGTTTTTCTGCCTCTTTTGTAAAAGCCTCATCTCCTGAAGCAAATATAGATCTCACTCCAAGCTCGCTGGCACATATGGCAAAGTAACCGAATTCTCCAATAGATATACCGTTTACTGATAAATCAAGACGTCGAAAACTACTTGTATGTGGTAGATGCGCATATTCGGTTCCTGCTTTTGCATGTTGTCCAACCCATGCAACCCAATCATATGACTTATCTAATCCATATGGGAATCCAGTTGGCCAGCCTCTCATAAGCATAACCCGTGAATCCAGAAGCTTCGGATTAATTGCTCCGGGTCCGTGTCCGTCTGCTACCACTATTTCCTTGTTTCCATCTTCAAGAAATCCACTAACAGCTGCATTTACTTCCATCGTTAAAAATTCCTTTGCAAGCTCATAATATCTAGATTCAGGACTACACCACTCCTCAAAATTAAGAATCCCAGCAACTCCTTCCAAATCAGTCATTATATAAATTTTCATAATTTTCTCCTCTTTTTTAAATTATCTCATAAATATCTAGAATACGCTTTGCATTGTGTTTCCATGTATAAGAATTTGATACCTTATACCTTGCGTTATAGCCCAATCCTTTCCTGAGCGCAGGGTCGCTAAAGAGTTTTATAATGTTGTTTGCAAGCTGTCCTTTATCCCCGGGTTTAATTAATAATATTTCTTTTTCATTTTCAAAGAATCTATTCATTTGGCCTTGTGCCGGAGCAATAGTCGCTTTACCCATTGCCATATATTCAAAAATTTTAACGGGAGAGCTGTAAATGCTCATATTGGGAAGAACTGTTATATCCATTGCTGCAATATGTGTGGGTATATCATTATGTGAAACAGCGCCAGTAAAAGTAACAATATTCTCTAATTTGTTATTTTTAACAAATTTTTTTAATTTATGTTCTTCAAATCCCTCTCCAACTATAAGGAAGTGAATATCCGGTATTTGCTGTTTGCATTTTTCTGCTGCATCAAGAAGTAGAGAGAGGCCCTGTCTTTTACTGAGACTTCCAACAAATCCAACAATTTGTTTTTTTTCAAGTTTGTATTTTTTTCTAATTGGAATTCCGGATATCTCCGGATTGAATTTTTCGGAATCTACACCATCAGGGACTTCAAAAACCTTGTTTTTATCTACCCCTTTTCTGATAACATAGTCTCTAAGATTATCTGTCGTTATAATTATTGCTCCAGCACTTCTGAATATATTATTTTCCACATATCTGGCTAAAGGTCTAAAATTTAATCTCCGCTTAGGACCCCACAAAAGTGCTGCATTAACCTCTAATATAAAAGGTATGTTGAATTTTTGAGCTAACTTCATCCCTGCGCTTCCATAAAGCTCATATCGTTCATAGATTAAATCAGGCTTTGCATTGTTAAATAGGATACTGGCTTTTTTGTAGAGCTTGCCGCTTGTAAATGTCATTCTTAAATCAGAGCCCAATTTCTTTGATGTAAATGGCGATACTTCGTGGATCGTATATTGACCATTTTCATGGTTTTTTGCGCCCTTATTTGTTGTGATTACAAATACCTCGTGATTCAATTTAATTAAAGCATTAATAACTTCGCGTATATGAATAGAAGCGCCCTTTACTCCCATTATTGGAATTTGGCTATCTTCACAGAGGTAAGCTATTTTCATATAATCAAAACCTGTTTATTTGAAACCTTCCTTCATCTATCATCCGTTCAAGTTTTTTCTTCACTAAATACTTTATCCATTTTCTTGTAATAGGGATTATGGCTACTAATCCAATAAAGTCTGTGATTAAGCCAGGGGTGAGCAAGAGAAGTCCTCCTGCTAGTATCATTATTCCATCCAGAATTTCTTCCTTTGGCATAATACCAACAGAAAGCTGGTTTTGAACCTCTCTAATTACTGTCAATCCCTGCCATCTTGCAAGTGAAGCGCCGGAAATACCTGTTGCAATAACAATTAAAATTGCATTTAAGAGGCCAATGTGACGGCCGATTTTTATTAGCAAAACCAGCTCTGTCATTGGAAGTAGCGTAAAGAGCAGAAGCAGGTAGAAGAACATAGCTAGTTAGAACAGCAATTCATTTTTTATAGCTCTTAAAGTATTCATCTCTGACATAGTTACGGATTTTCAGACGGTCTTCATACAGAATAGATGTAAATTCTATTCCGCACACTTTTCTTTCTAAATCTTCCCAAGCTACTCTGCCAGAAGCGTCAACATCTTCAGGATTCTCATTAGGAATTGAAATTTTTAGTTTTAATTCTGCTCCTTTTTTTGAGCTAAAGGGTTCATTTAAATCCTTATACTGCAGGCAAAGTCCTCCCTGGCTGATGTCTTTTGTGTACCCATCATACTTTAATTCAACACATTCTTGCATATCGTATTTAACAGGCAGCATATTGTCAATTTTAATAATCCCATATTTTATCCTAAAGGCTTTCTCTACCCTGATATACCTTCTCTTATCTTTTTGCGCATCTTTTCTCCAAAACATACACTTATTCCTTTTTACTTAATTTAACGTTCTTAAGCAAAACATCATACAGATTTTCTGTTTTTTCAACCATTCTGTCAATACTAAAGTTTAGCACTCTTTTCTTTGCTTCTTGTCCCATCTTTTTTGCCAGTTCTTGGTTATTAATTAGATTGAGACTATATGAAGCAAGGTCTTCAGGAGATTGAGGTTGGATGACAAAACCGGTTTTCCCATGTTCAACAACCTCGCTGTTCCCTCCGACATCAGTCACAATAACAGGTTTTCCAGCAGCCATGGATTCTAGAACTGTTATTGAGAATCCCTCTCTTAAAGAAGTCAGAACAGATATATCGGACATTGCAAGAATTTGTGGAATGTCATCTCTCAAACCTGCAAATATCACATTTTTGCTAATCTCTAAATCGTCTGAGGTAGATTTCAACTGGTTTTCTAATGGACCGTCACCTACAATTAAAAATTTTACATCCGGGTTTTTCTCTCTTATTATTTGAGCAGCCTTTAGAAAGTAAATGTGTCCTTTCTGTTGATGCAAGCGTCCTATTGTAGTTATAACTTTATCACCTGATTTTATCCCAAATTCTTCTCTTTTTTTGTTTATATCCACATAAGTTTGAAATTTTAAAATATCAACCCCATTATGAATTGTAATAATTTTATATTCAGATATCCCTATTTTATTAACATAAAAATCTTTGACCGTATCAGACACAACAATAATTTTATTTGTAATTCCTGCTAATACTCTGTCACTCAATCTCTGAGGAAATTTTTTCCATGAATCAATATTGTGTTCATTAGCTATTATTACTGGTACTCCTGCTAATTTAGCAGCAATTCTTCCTGCAAGGTTTGCTCTATATAGATGAGTATGAACAATCTCTATCTGCATCTTTTTCATAAGGCGTGCCAGTCTCAATATCCCTGCTATGTATTTCCCATCAAAGTCCAGTCGTGCTCTCATTCTAAACTTGATAATGGGAATACCTAAAGATTCCATAGCATCTGCCAGTTTATCCCGTTTAAAAAGGCAACACAGATAAACTTTATATTGACACTTATCTAATCTTGGAAGTATGGAGGTCAGTGTTCTTTCAACACCACCCATTTCAAGAGAAGGGACTATACGGAGAATTCTAACTGGTTTTTTCATAACAGCATTATTGTATAGACAAGTACTAATTTGGTCAAGCCAAGTGACGCAGGTAGTTTGAAATTTAAGAAGAGGTTTTTATTTCATCAATAAATCGAGAAAGAGCAGTTTCTGTTTCCTTATCGTTTGAGCTAAATTGTATCCCAATATTGTAATCTTCTTTTTTCTGTAAGCGCCAGACTGTCTGTCCATTTATTTCTAAATATTTTTTGACATCCAACACAGGAATTCTTACTTGAAGTTTTATATCTTCTTTTATTCTGGAGTCGTTTGTATCCTTATGCTTTGGTAGCGTTATACAGATCCCGCCAAGGCTTATATCTTTTGTACAGCCATAGTATATAATCAGATGCTTTTCTGAATCTTTTTGCAATCTTAACTCAACAGCTTCATCAACAGCATATCGCGGATATTTCCTTCGCTCTTGATTCATATCACTTCCTTCCTCAGGAGGTTTTTCCTCCATAGCAATTAGTTTTATTATGTCTTCTGAAGATGTAGCGCTCATCAAATCATCCCTGAAAGCTTTTTCTCCAAGAAGGCGGGATATTCTGGCTAGAGTTTTCAAGTGCGGACAAATTTCTCTACTTGGAGAAATAATCATAAAGAAAAGATTCACAGGCTTATTATCAATTGCATCAAAGTTTATGCCTTTTTTTGATCTTCCAAAAACGATAATTTTTTCTTTAATAGAAGATGTTTCTGCATGCGGGATAGCAACTCCATTCCCTATCGCAGTGCTACCATGCGCTTCTCTCTCTAAAATAGCTTTATGCAGTGTATTTTCTGAATTGGCAAAACCTCTTTTTATTATTGGAGATATTAACTCTTTGATTGCGTCTTCTTTTTTCTCAGACAAAAGATCAAGAAGAACTAACTCCTTCCGCATGAAATCAGAAAGACTCATTTATTCCCCTGCTTGCTTATGTTACACATGTATGTTAATTCTATAAGAAGACATCAACAACAGGAATTATATGGGTAGGTAATGGGTATATAAAATACCCGTTGAATGGTTTGGAGGAAAGAAGCTAAGTTAATATCTTTTTTACGTATTCCCATTTTATGTCTGATATTTTTGCGGTGTTTTTCAACTGTCTGGTAAGAAATATTTAAAAGCCCGGAAATCTCTTTGCTTGTGAGCCTGCCTTTTATCATATTGCAGATTTCAATTTCCCTTGGAGTCAGATTAAGTCTTTTCCCTCTTATTTTACGGCCAAACGAAGACACCAATTCCCCTAAATGGTTTTTTAATAAATCAACATATTTACCGGCAGTCTTCTCTAATTCAAGCTTTTCTAAAATCGGAAACAATATTTCATTTACATTAGCCGCTATATCATTTTTTATTTTTCTTTTTTCCACTTCAATCTGCGCTATGATTTCGCTGAGCGCAATGTTTTTTTGCTCCAAAGCCGATTTTTGTCTCTGCAATTTTGCTGCCGTCTCTTTCAACATCTTCTCTGTCCTCTTGCGCTCGGTGATGTCCCAAGAAATACCCAATAACCCAACGATGTTGTCCTGTTCATCCCTAGCAGGACACTTGACTGTGTATTCAATAAATTCTTTTCCATTTATAACGCGTCTATCTTCTATTTCTTCTGTTTTCCCGGATTTGATAATTCTTTTATCGTCTGCTCTATATTTCTCAGCCAGTTTCTTTGGGAAAAAATCATAATCTGTTTTTCCTGCGATTTCTTCACGCCTGATTTTTTTGTCTCGTACAAAGCTTTCGTTACAAGAGACAAAAACCAAATTGCTGTCCAATAAAAATACCTTCTGAGGAAGATTCTCAAGAAGTGTTTTGTACTTGTTTTTACTATTACGCAGCTCCTCCTCTGTGAGTTTGCGTTCAGCGATTTCTTTTTCAAGTTCTGCTGTGCGGTTTTCGACTATGTCTTCCAGATGATCGCGGTACTTTTTTAATTCCTTCTCTATCCTCTTGCGCCCTGTAATATCTCTGACTGTCGCCTGCAGGAAAGTTTTCTCTCCGATACTTATTCTTGTCAGCAAAACGGAGCAAAAGAAGTCCTTGCCATTCCGCTTTTTGTGCGTCCACTCAAAAAAGTTTGACCCTTTTTTCATTGCTATGCCAATCATTTTTTTTGCTTTATTTATGGAGGATTGTCCGTCCGGCTGAAACTCTGGAGAGTACTTCCACGGAGGCGCAGAAATAAACGTTTCTTCATCTTTCACGCCGAACAGTTCGAGCGTGGCAGCATTTCCTGAAGTAAAATTCCAAGACGGCGGAGCAAGTGTCATTATTGCGTCACGTGAAGTTTCAAATAAGAGCCGATATCTTTCCTCGCTTTCCCGCAGAGCTTCCTTCGCACTTTTTAATTTGGATATATTCGTCATCGATACACCTCCGCTGTCAGCTGTGCAAGTCTGGTTTCTGAAAATTCATTTATAATAACTTGTTTTCCTTTTTTTGCCATTTCCAAGGCTTTGTTCATGTTATTTATTGCATCAAGAATACCGTCAGCCAAAGCCTCAGGATTATGAGGAGGAACTAGGATGCCAGTAATTCCGTTTTGAATAATTTCGGGGATACCACCCACATTAGTTGAAATAACAGGTTTTTCCATAATAAGTGCTTCCTTGATTACAGCAGGTGAGCCTTCAACAGAAGAAGAGAGCACAAATATATCAATCCCTGAGAGAATTTGGGGAATATTCTCTCTTTTACCTGCGAATATAACATAATTACTTAATTCCATTTTTTGAACTATGCTTTTAAGTTGTGATTCCAGAATTCCATCTCCAACAATCAGTAATTTAATATTCCTAACTCTTTTAATAATAATATCTAATGCTTCAATTACATTCGGATAGTCTTTATGTTTCCTCAATCTACCTATCATGCCTAGAACTACTGTATCAGAAGCAATACTAAACTCCTTGCGTATAGCTTCTCCACTAAAGTTGTCATTGAATTTTTTTACATCTATAGAACTGTGAATAGTAATGATTTTATTCCCAGAAATGTTATTTTCATCAATTAACTGTTCTCTTATCACTTCAGCTACTGCTATTATTCTATCTGTCCACTCCTTATACAGTTTATTGTTTATACAGTTGTTTTTTATTCTTGTGAAATTATGGCGTGTGCGGATAATTTTGCATTGACTAGACAAGCCAAATAATCTAACAGCCAAGACACCAATCCAGTGATCTGATGAACGGTGTGTGTGCAAGATATCAACTTTATGAGTTTTTAGGAACCTTGACAGTTTCCATATAACTACCGGGTTAAATTTCCATCTGCCTATTTTAAGAGACAATAACGAGATATTATACGAACCTGCTTTTTTGTATAATGGGCTTGACGGGGACGCAGCTAGAATTATTTTAAACCGCCCACTGTTAAGCGACCTGCTGATTGAAAGTATCCTCTGCTCTATCCCGCTCCAGACTTCACCTGCGTTTATGTGTAATACAGTAGGCATTATATCCCAAGTTCCTTCTTAAATGCCTTCTTAATGTATTCAAAATATATCTCTTTATTCTCACTATTCTCTGGCAGGCTCTCGTTTGTAATAGCTTCAAGTATCTTGTTTTTCATTTTTCCTATTAAATGAGATGGGGGAAGATTAAATTTATCCATTAACTCGTCTCCAGTGATTGGAAATTTAGATTCTTTTGCTGAAATCAGCTCCTCACATCTCTGTTCAAGCTCAGATAATTCTTGCAGCTTTTTAGAAACTCTCTCCTTCCTGTATGATGTTATATCTGCCTTGGAAATACTGAGAACATCTGAGAGCTTATCCCCCATCTTGGTTGCAAACCGTCTCACTGCAGTGTCTGTCCATAGAGAAGTATAAAGATTTGCCCGCATATGCTTACTGATTAAAAAGCATATGTGCTTGCGATCCTGATTGGAGAACCTGAGTCTTGTGAGGATTCCCCAGGCCATCTTAGCGCCTAAATCTTCATGTCTATAAAAATGCACATTTTTCTCATCTATTGTTCTAACATATGGTTTCGCTATGTCGTGAAGCAGTGCAGTCCATCTGATTTTCTCATCTAAAGGACAATTTTTAACAACTTTTACTGTATGCATCCATACATCTTTATGATGAAGCTGGCTATCTTCATGCAGGTTCTTCAGAGGAACAAGTTCTGGTAAAAAATAGTTGATTATTTCTTCCTGCATCAGATTTTTCAATGCTACTTCCACATAACTGCCAAGTAATAGCTTAGTCATCTCATCTCTTATTCTCTCACTTGAAAGATTCAGCAACCTGTATGCATTCTTTTTCAATGATGCGCGAGTATTTTTTTCAATCTCAAATCCTAATTGAGATTGAAACCTTAATGCTCTTAGTATCCTCAGCGAATCATCTTCAAACGCAATGTCCGGATTTTTAGGTGTTCTGATTAATTTTTGCTCTAAATCTTCCCTTCCTTTAAAGGGGTCAATTATTTCTAAGTCAGCACCTATCCCCATTGCGTTTATTGTAAAATCTCTGCGCGCTAAGTCCTCCATTATATTGATGCCAAAATCAACATCTGGTTTTCTGCTAAAACCTCTGTATATCTCTTTTTTCCTGAAGGTTGTAATATGCAATTCAACTTTGTCTATGAATGCGCCAACTGTCCCAAAATTTATGCCAACAGGATATGTTTTTATCCTGCTATTTCTTAGAATTTTGATAATTTCAGAAGGTGTTGCAGAGGTAGCAAAATCGTAATCGTTGAGAGGCTTTCCCATTAATAGATCGCGCACTGAGCCTCCAACGAGATATATGGATTTCCCTGCCTGGCTGAAGATTCTAAAAATACTCTGTATTATTCTATTTTCTATTTTTAGCATTACTTTGTCTTTATATATTCCATAATAGGAGTCATCATCTTTAACGGCAAATTTAACAATCGCTGAAACAATCCTAATGTCATGTCTTCCAGTAATTCATGCGGAACAACTGTTGCCTTTAAATGTCCGCCTTTACTTCTTTTTAATCTGACATAGAAAGCAAGTAAGTTCCCATCCTCTCCTGTTATAATATAACCCACAATTGGTATTTTATTCAACACCTCATCAACAATCTGCATCAGCTCAATTCCAAAAATCATATCTGTTGTCATTTTAACCAGATCAATATCGCCTTTGCCTGAAATTCTCATTCTCTCACCGTCTATATACAAACTTTTTACATTAATTACTCCAGAATCTATTACTGCTTTAGCCGTGGCTGTACTATATTTTATTCCCTCCTCATCCATTTTAGGCAGTCTTAATTTTATTACATCATACATATTAATAAGAGTGAACATTCTAACGAATATATGTTGTTTAGCTAAATACCCATTATTTAATATTATATCTAAGCTTCCGTTCAGGTTCTTTTTTATTTCATCAATAGACTTGCCACGGCTTCTTATATTACCTTCGCAGTCCAGCACTCCACTAAATGTAAGGTTTTTAATACCAAACTTTGAAGCCAGCTTTCCTATATCAACATCAGATATCTTGTGCTTTAGATCAAATTCTATACCTTTCTCAGAGAAAAGCTTGATGTCTCCTGCAATCTCTGTCAGTCCATCTATCACTTTCAAATTTACCCCATGGATATGCAATACCCTGTCTTTTATGTACAAGGGATTATGAGGAGTTATAACTTTTATATCCTTATAAACAGCATTTCTTATTTTAATCTTACAGTAGCTTTTTCCAAACAAAAGATCGGCTTTAACATCAATAGATGGAGAAGAGAGCTTGATAAGCGAAGTCATCTTTATTCCTGAAAAATCAAATGGCTTTGGAATATTTAGGATTTCCCCCGAGACTGTAAGATCTGTCTTGCCCTTGCCAGAACAAATTCTTCCCTTTATAAAAAACGAGAATGGCTCTTTTAGAGAAAGATTGTTTGATAACAGGGAAAAATTCCTCAGCGATACCTCCGGGCTTTTTAAGTATTCCAGCGTTCCTTTCTTAATCTCCAATTTTTTGAATACTGCTGTGTTGCGAAAGCCTGCGATGGATCCTCCGAATAAATCCCGAAAGCCCAGAATATTTTCGTGCCCTTTCCCTATAGGGGTTTTGATCCTGACTCTGGGTTCCAATATGCTGATCTTTTCACATACAATTTGTCGTTTAAATAAAGGTTTTAGCTCAAAATCAAGATCTGCATTCTTCGCATATATATTGGCAAAACTGTTATTCTCGTTATCTGAGAATTGTTTGGATGCTTTCGCATTAATGTCCCTAAGCTGAAAAGTTACCCTATTAAGTCCTGTCTTTAAAGATAAATTGCCTATAGAGATATTGTGTTTAGAAAAGGTTTCAATCTTTTTCTTAACATATAAACCGCCGACTATACTGAGAAGCTTATAACATATAAATAGGATAATGAAGACGGAAAATACGATATAAAGAGATTTCTTAAATTTGGGCATTCCGATTCTTTCTTGTGGTTTATTTATTTATGTACTTAAACGTAATAGAGAAAACAAATTTCAGTATATTTGTATTTTTCTTTACAGGTATTCTTCGCAGCTCAAATACGGTCTCAGATGTATGATTCATACCTCTTTTTGTTGTGCATGCTCCTTTGTACCCGGCTTGAGCAAGAAAATTCTTTGTGTTTTCATTGTAATCTCCGTATGGATAGCAAAAGTATTTTACTGGCTGGGACAGATTCTCTTCAATAATTTGTTTTGATTTTGTTATTTCGTCCCATGCCTCCTCATCTATTAATTTAGTCATGCGTTTGTGGGTACATGAATGAGACCCGAAACTAAATCCAAATGCCTGCATCTTCTTTGCATCTTCCCATGACATAAATTTCTCCGGAACCTTTTCTTTGCTTTCATCAAAAGCCATAGTTTTGCCAATTACATCTGTTGTTAAGAAAACCGTACCTGTAAATCCCAGATTTTTCATAATGGGAAATGCGTATGTATAATTGTCAAGATAGCCATCATCAAAGGTTATTACAACAGGTTTTTGAGGAAACTCTTTATTTCTTTTAGTGCTCGCAATGACCTCATCAAGGGAAACAGGCATATAGTTCCATTTTTTAAGAAGATTCATCTGTTTTTCAAAAGCTTTTGGTGTTACATACAAACACTGTTCCATAGATTCAGGATTGGGATAATTAATTTTATGATAGAAAAGGATTGGTATTCTACTCATAGGTTATTCCTCCATGCTATTCTTAATTCCAGAATTTGTTTTTTAATATTTCTGCAAGTTTTTCTCCAGCAACATGTATAGAGTATCTTTCTTCAACAGTTTTTCTTCCATTCAGAGCTATTTGTTCCTTAAGTTGGGTGTTCTCAATTAAAACTCTGAGTTTGGTTTCCCATTCATCAGGTGTTCTTGCCAGAAGTCCATCTTTTCCGTCTTTTATAAAATACTTATTTTCACCTATATTACTACATACGGCAGCAATACCTGTGGACATATACTCCAGGGCTTTAAGGCCGCATTTCCCCTTATTCCACTCATTATCCAGTAAAGGGTACACTCCTACATCAAGTGTTGTCAATTTAGAGGGTATCTCATCAGGTTCCATCCAGTCGATCATCTCAACTTTTAAATGTTCACATTCTCCATAAACTTCCTTTAGTTTATGGCAATCTTTGGTGCCTATTATCTCAAACATTATATTATGGGTTCTTGCAAGAGATATTAACGGCTTCTTCAGCATTATGAGGTCATCCTGATATGTCTTTCCATCCCCAACCCATCCTATTTTAAATTCAGCTTTTTTCTCCAGGTATGCAGGCTTAAATTTATCTGTATCAATAGCTGTTGACACAATGTAAACATTATCATTGTATTTTTGGGCATACTCAGCAAGAAAGTGGCTCCCAACAATAATAACATCTGAAATCTTTAACATGCGATTTGTGCGCTTCTTACGCCTTAAGAATATTGCATCATCAAAATCAAAGACTACACTTATATTAAATAGTTTTTTATATACCCATAGAAATCTTATAAAGTCTGACTGATAGACAGTTCTTTGTGCGTAAATAATAGCATCTTTGCGATTTTGGTTCAATTCTCTTATGGTCTTCATTGCTTCTCTGTATCGTTCAATACATATATTTTTTTTGAGTATTGGACGAGGAGACATTATAGAAGTAGAAAATCCATACTTTTCCAATTCCCTGGCAAAAAGCATACATCTGTATCTTGTGCTTGGTATGTTATAATCGCCCTTTGGGAAGAATACAATTCTGCTAGGCGTGTTTTTCTTTTTCATTAGTTTCTATCCCTTTACCTATGCCTATGGATATCCCCAGGTACAACCAAAACATAAGCCCTATTCTATCTTCATAAAAGTATCCGGAAATACTGCAAACTAAAAACCCAATAATTGTCAAAAGAATTGTGAATAATATATCCTTTTTAAAATAGTCTTCTGTATGTATGTATGACTTGCAGGCACATTTTATATATCTTGTCAAAAGATACATAAAGACTACAAGTCCCACTATCCCGGTCTCTACAGGGATCTGCAAATAGAGATTGTGTGCATCTGATTGCTGGAAATTGCCATGAGGATCAGTAATATAGAATTTATATTCTGGATGTAGATACATTTTTCTAAATATATTTGGCCCATATCCCACACCCAGCACAGGGTGTTTTTTTATAATCTGAAGACTGTTGTGCCATAATGTTAAGCGTCCGGATAACGCTCGGTTAATACCTTCTTTAACCTCAAATGTAAACTTTACTCTTTCAGTAACCGGGCCATAAAAAAGGCCCAAAAGCAGTAATGCTGCTAAAAAGGCTATTAACATCTTCTTGCTTTTTTTGAACAGTAATATTGAGAGAATAACAAATAATATTGCCCATGGCCCGCGGGTGAAAGTTAACACTAATAATATGCCTGTTAAGAAAGCAGATAAAATCAAAACCAGTTTTATGTATTTGTTTTTAGTATGGAAAAACACTATCAGAATTAAAGGGATAACAAGTATACAATACATTGCTGAACGGCTATAGCTGCCAAAGGCGCCTATAGCTCTTCCATACTCTGTTAATGTGTTATTGAAATAACCGCATATGCCATATATAGAAAAGACACATGCTGAAATAGCTAATATGTATACTATTTTCAGTATCTGTTTTTTGGTCTTTATATTATTTATTACAATAAAAAATAGAATAATTTGTTTCAAAAACTGCGACCTGAATTCATAGAAACTATACGTTTGAGCTATGGAACTGACGGAGGCTAACACAACAACAATTCCCCAATACATAATAGGGAAATTCAGAGGTGTTTTTATAAAATGCGCATCAGGAACATATTTTAGCTTCACTATCCATGCAATGAGAGGGATAAGAAGAGCGATTGATTCAATAGATGCAGTATGTCTAAATGGCATAATAAAAACTAAAAGGAGTATGCTGTACTCAATAATTCTGTCACATATAATGGATATTTTTGAGCTGTTCATTTTTATTTCGTCACGGGTAGTTTTATACATGCTTCAAAAACCTCGTCAACGGATATATTCTTCATGCAATCAATTTTATCACATTCTCTCTTCCAGCATGAGACACATGGTATATCTTTCTGAATAATAATATTCTTTGTTCCATACGAGCCATTTCTTTTAGGGTCTGACGGACCATATAGGCCAACAACAGGAATTTCTAATGCAGCTGCAAGGTGGGTAGGGCCTGTATCCGAGCCAACAAAAAGATCACAGCTCTTAATTATTGCCGCAAGTTGTTTTATAGTAGATTGAGGCATTATTGTAATTCTGTTGTTCTCGTTGCTTTTAATGTTTTCTATTATCTCTTTTTCTTGAGGGCCCCATGACATAATTACTTTTGTATTAATATGCTCTGTTAATTTATCTGCAAGGCGGATGAATTTTTCAGAGGGCCAGCGCTTTGTTGGCCATCCAGCGCCAGGGTTTAGCATAATGATTTTATTCCTCTCAGGAACAAGTTTTCTTGATGCAAAAAATTCCTTTGCAAATCTTAAATCCTGTATAGATATTGGGATTTTAAAATCATATATATATTCAGATATACCCAGCGATTCAAGTAAGCTCAGGTTTTTATCCACTACATGAACAGCCTTTTGAGGCGGGGTTACCTTATGATTATAGAATATATAGCTTAATTCGCGACTGTTAATCTTACTGAAACCGATCCTATGGCTTGCCTTGCTTAAGTAAGCTAAAATTCCGCTTCTGAATAGTCCTTGAAGGTCCAGCGCAACATCAAAATCTCTTTTGCGCAGTGTGTTGATTAATTGCAAAAAACTATTGCTATCAAATGGAATGACATCTGTTAGATCAGGATTGCCTGCTAATAAATCAGAAAATTTGTTTTTAACAATCCAGGCGATTTCTGCTTTAGGATAGTGTTTTCTCAATGTTGCAAGTACTGGCAAAGCATGAATAATATCGCCCATTGAGGAGGGCTTGATGATTAAGATTTTTCTCCCCAATCTTTACGGCCCTCTTAAATATACATTCCCAGCATTTGTGGGATTTCCTGCAGAGTATTCGTTCTCAAAGCCAGTACCCTCAATACAGCTGTCATAGGCATCATTGCAAGTAGGAAGAATTATAGTTACATCCGTAGTCTCCTTATCAGGCCCTCTGCTAAACATAACCCACGCAGTAGCTGTATCGGACAAAGCAGAACCATCCATACGATCCTCATTGGAAAAATACATATACGGGATTGAGTTATCAAATGGGTCTTTTGGAATACTGGACATGTATGCTTTAGTATCGACCTTTAGTTTATAAAGCGCCCCATAGTCTTCCGTTGCAGCTGACTTGCCAGCCTCATAATTGAATTTATTATCATTTGTCGGATAAGTGGAATAATCTGCATAGTACTGCTCTATAGAAACTCTTATATTCAGCATTTCAGCCTTGGCTTTTGCAACCCTTGCCCTTATCCTTGCCTTTGATAAAGCCGGAAGCAGCATGCCTGCAAGCATAGCTATTATTGCAATTACAACAAGCATCTCCATAAGTGTAAAACCCGTTCTTTTGCGAAAAAACTCTATCATATCAATTCCCCTCCCATTAATTACATTCAATATAGCAAATAGTTAGGTTGAATTTCAAGGCAAATCAATTTCGGGATGTGATAAATAGAAATGGTGGTATTTTCCCCTGATTCAACAACAATTCCTCCAAGCTGCGGGGCAAATACTCTTTTTATATCTTGATTTGGCTTGCTTTTATCTATTACTTCTCTTAAAACAAAATCTGCATTCTTGATCGGTTTCCAATCCTCATCAAAATTCTTGAACGTATAAATGTCAAATCTCCTGAACGCAAAATTCTTCCCCATGGAAGTTCTTCTATCCCTGTATTTTTCAACAAGCACTTTTGCAGTATAGATATTTCCCTGAAACATTATCACTTTTTTTGAATCGAAAAAGTCTTTTTCCTCTTCTATTTTCTTCCTGATTGCCCTTTTCTCAAATAAGCTCAAGGGAACTCCATTTCCCTCCACTCTAAGATTCACTCCCTCAACGACTAGATCATGTGTTATTACAGAAATATCATATGTTCCGGAAGGAATGTTTTTTATGAAGAATCTGCCTGTAGTTTTATTGAAATCGGCTTTGTATCTATTTTTCTTATCATCTTTGTTAAAAGGGCCTGTTGCTCTAATTAACGCGTGTATACTGACCACTTTTTCTTTTGGTTCTATTGTACCTGATATTGAGCCGGTAGTTTCTGCGAAACTAGTTCTAATTAACAATAAGGACAGTAAAATAGAAACTGGAATTATTTTAAATGGATTATTGCTTTTTGAAATGATCATATCCAAACTTCGCAAGTTTTGTTAATCTATTGTCTTTTTTTAGATAAATACCCTTACCCTTAGTGATTTCGCCGACACAGTAGCCGTATGCGGTTTTACTTCTTTCTTTTGAGACAGTATAAACAAGCTCAAAATCCTCTCCTCCATATAGAGCAAAATCTAAGGCGCTTTCTTCACAAGCCTGAGCAGCCATATGAGTTTGCTTATCTATTGGAACTTTATCTGCATATATAATAGCTCTGCACTTGCTTTGCTCAGAGATATTTCTAAGTTCGGAAGCAAGTCCGTCGCTTATATCCTCCATTGCATTAGCATAGCCTGCAATCTTCCATGATACATCCAGTCTTGATTTGGGTGTGGTGTGATATGCTTTAATTTTTTTAAAGCCCTTTATTCTCTTCCTGAAGAGATGCAAGCCTGCTGTTGATGCGCCGAGAAGTCCTGTTACGAATACAAGGTCTCCTGGCTTTGCATCTTTTCTCATACAAAGATGTTTTTTATCTGTTTCACCTACCAAAGTTATAGTAATAACATTCGCATCTCCGTGCGTAGTATCTCCTCCAATTATATCGACATTATACTTTCTACACCTCTTTCTCATGCCCTTGTATATTTCCTCAACCATATGCATTGTTGAATCAGATTTTAATACAAGAGAGACCAATACATACAAAGGCACACCTCCCATTGCAGCAATATCGGAAAAATTACTTTCAATGGCTTTTATGCCAATCTGCTCAGGGGTAAAATAGGAAAAAGAAAAATGGTCATGTTCAACAATAGTGTCTGTTGTTAATAAAAGGAACTTGTTACCATATTTTATTACAGCAGCATCATCTCCTATGCTGCAGATTACTTCCTTTCTTACTGCGCGATCAGCAATATGTTTTATTAACTCAAACTCTCCGCTAAGCTTTGTCACGTTGCCAGTCCTTCATTACACAAAACTCTCCACACATTGTGCACTCTTCATCTTTACCTATTCTGCTGTGTTTTCTATATTCTCTTGCTTTTTCAGGATCTATTGACAGAGCTATCATGCCTTCCCAATCCAGTTTCTTCCTGCTTACAGACATTCTCCTATCCCAGTCCAAAGCTTTTTTATGTCCCCTTGCCACATCCGCTGCATGCGCAGCTATCTTTGTGGCAATTACGCCTTCTTTTACATCCGCTTCTGTCGGCAGACTCAAGTGTTCTGCAGGAGTAACATAACATAGAAAAGATGCCCCATAATATGCAGCAAGAGTTCCTCCTATTGCGCATGTTATATGGTCGTATCCCGGCGCAATATCTGTTACGAGCGGGCCAAGAACATAAAACGGCGCATTCTTGCAGTATTTTTTCTGAAGCTTTATGTTCTTCTCAATCTGATCCAATGGAATATGCCCGGGGCCTTCTATCATTGCCTGAACCCCTCTTTCTCGAGCTCTTTCAGCTAATATACCGAGATTTTTAAGTTCTTTTATCTGCGCTTTATCTGTTGCATCTGCAATGCATCCGGGCCTCAGTCCGTCTCCAAGACTCAGACACATATCATATTCTTTTGCTATGTCTAAGACCTCATCATAATACTCAAATAGCGGATTTTCCCTGCAATGATACTGCATCCATCTCATTATGAAAGTTCCTCCCCTGGACACAACGCCAGTTACCCTGTTTTTCAACAGAGGAATGCAGTCTCTTGTAAATCCGCAGTGAACAGTTATAAAATCTACTCCCTGCTCGCCGTGTATTCTAATCGTGTTTAATATATCTTTCTTGCTTATCCTAGCAATATGCTTTTTTTCTACCATTACCTGATAAACAGGGACAGTTCCCACTGGTACACTTGATTCTTTAATAATTGCCCTGCGTATCTTATTTAGATCGCCTCCTGTGCTTAAATCCATGACTGCGTCAGCGCCAGACTTAATTGCAACACGTAATTTCCTTAACTCTTTTTTAATATCCGCATCCTTTGGAGACGTACCTATATTTGCATTTATCTTTACCATTAAACCAGACCCAATACCTATTGGAGAAAATTTATGCTTTTTACTTTTAGGAATAACTATTTCTCCTGCAGCGATTCTTTGAACTAACCTATTTGTGTCTATTCCTTCTTTTTTAGCTACTATTTTTATGTCTTTTGTAATGATATGCTTCTTTGCCGCCTCAAGTAATGTCATCTTTTCCCCTTCTTAAATTTTTTTATTATCATCTCCGATGCTTTTTTACCAGATAGCAGCATTCCTCCAAAAATAGGTCCCATTCTGGGTCCTCCAAATGCCGCATTTGCTGCCATGCCAACCACAAATAATCCGGGATATATCTCCTTTGTATTCTTTATTGTATCCTTTTCTGCTTTATCTGCATTCATGGGCATTTCTCCCATTATTTTACCTGTCTTTGTTCTTAATTTAGCATCTGCCTTTTTCTCAAGCACGGTCAATACTTCAAGAGGATGCCCTGTTGCCTCTATGGCGTATTTGCTTTTAACAGTTAATGGATCAACATGCAGATTGGCAATCCCTACCGAAGACCAGTTAATGACAAATCCTTTTACAACATTGTTAATAATCACAGTATCCTCTACAGATATACAGTTAAATATTTTTACACCTGCAGACATTGCTTTTGCCAGAAGCTTTGACATTGCTTCAACTGAATCAGCTACGTAATAATTCTTTTGATACTCTTTGTACGAAATGTCAAACTCATCAAGCACCCCTAGTGCGTTTGCCTGCACAACGATCTGGTTGAACATCATGCCTCCTCCCCACATACCTCCGCCAGGGGAGAGTTTTCTTTCGAATATTGCGACATGCAATCCTTTTCTTGCCATATAATAGGAAGCTACTATGCCTGCAGGTCCTGCGCCTGCAATTGCTACATCAAGATTCAAACAATTTATAAGCTTCTTATTATATGTTTCCAGTATAGCTTTTGAGATTATTGTTTCATCCAGCATTTTTCTACCCTCCATAAAAAAATCTGCTCCATGCAGGAACAGATTTAAACTAATTCTAACTTATTTTCCGTTCCCTACGCGGGTATTATCCCAACAGGTTCAAGGGGTCTTCCGAACACTTTCGGAACTCTCAGCTCTACGCTCCCCCAGATTTTTTATTGTAACTCTTTTATGACTAAATTACAATATTAACTAATTTTCCAGGAACTACAAATATCTTTCGAATGGTTTTATTAGCAGTAACTTCTTTTATATGTTTATCAGCCAGAGCAAGTTTTTTGATTTCTTCTTCATGGAGATTCGTGCTTATTTGCATTCTGCTTTTTATCTTCCCATTGATCTGCACAACGATCTCAATTTCATCAACTTTTATCGCATCCTCATCATACTCAGGCCACACCTGCTTGTAGATACTATTCTGATGCCCCATAACATGCCATAGTTCCTCTGACAGAAAAGGAGTAACAGGGGACAATAATCTTACCAATGTTTCCAAAGCCTCTATCCACAGTTCTGAGGATGTAACTTCTTTATCCTTTTTAATCTCATATAAATAGTTGATATACTCCATTAAAGCAGCAACTGCAGTGTTAAACTGAAGACGCTCAATATCAGCGGTAAACCTCTTAATCGTCTTGTGTATCCACATGTTTAATGTTTTATCTTTCTTGTTATCCCTTCTTTGTGCCTCTGTGCCTTCTTTGTGCCTCTGTTCCTCAAGCACGATATCCCATACTCTGTTAAGAAAACGAGACACTCCCTTTATTCCCTTTTGTTCCCATTTTACTTCCTGGTCGAATGGACCCATGAACAGAATATACGCTCTGAGAGCGTCTGTTCCAAATTCTTCTGCCACACTGTCCGGGGTTATAACATTGCCCTTTGACTTTGACATCTTTTGATTATCATGGGAAAGCATCATTCCCTGATTTTTTAAGACTTTAAACGGCTCATCAAATTCTATTAATCCCTCGTCATACATCACTTTTGTCCAGAAGCGCGCATATAGAAGGTGCATAACCGCATGCTCTGCGCCGCCAACATATAGGTCTACAGGCAGCCAATATTTAATTTTTTTACTATCAAAAGGAGCTCTTGAAGAATCCGGATTTGGAAATCGCAGAAAATACCATGAAGAACACGCAAAGCCGTCCATTGTATCAGTTTCTCTTTGCGCAGGTCCCCCGCACTTTGGACATTCAGTATTTACAAAGTCATCTACCTTTGCCAGAGGGGAACGTCCTGTGCCTGTTGGCTGAAAATCCTCAATCTCCGGCAGCAATACAGGGAGTTCATTTTCCGGCACAGGAACTATGCCGCATTTTTTACACTGAATTATGGGAATAGGCGCTCCCCAATATCTTTGACGGGATATGAGCCAGTCTCTGAACCTGTACGAAATTTTTTTACCGCCAAATCCGTGTTCTTTAGCAAATTCACTAAGAGCTTTAATGCCCTCTTCTGAGGACAATCCATTAAATTGGCCTGAATTTATCATTAATCCATATTCAACATATGCATCCTCTAATACATGTTCTCTTCCATCAGGGCTTATAACTTCTTTAACAGGAATATTATATTTTTTAGCAAAGGCAAAGTCTCTCTTGTCATGCGCAGGTACTGCCATCACTGCGCCAGTGCCATAGGAAAGAAGAACATAATCCCCGATCCAGATAGGTATTTTATCTTTATTGAATGGATTTTCTGCATAGGAGCCTGTAAAAACGCCTGTTTTTTCTTTCTCTGTAGAGAGACGTTCTATCTCACTCTCCTTGCACGATTTTTCAACATATGCTTCAACCTTGTTTTTTTGTTCGGATGTAGTTAGCTTTTCTACAAGAGGATGTTCCGGAGCAAGTGTCATAAATGTAACGCCATATATAGTATCCACTCTTGTTGTAAAAATAGGAATATTGTGTTTATTTCCAGACGTATCAACAGTCTTGAAAATTATTTCTACTCCTTCACTGCGGCCGATCCAGTTGCGCTGCATCATTTTTATAGATTCAGGCCAGTCAACTTTGTCCAGGTCACTAATAAGCCGGTCTGCATAATCTGTTATTTTAAAATACCACTGCTTTAGGGCCTTTCTTGTAACATCCGAATTACAACGCCAGCATTTTCCTGCTTCTACCTGTTCATTTGCCAGGATTGTTTTGCATGAGGGGCACCACCACTGGGAACCCATAGCCTGATATGCAAGTCCTCTTTTGAAAAGCAGGAGGAAAAACCACTGTGTCCAGCGATAATAGGCAGGATCCGTGGAATTGATTTCCTTTGTCCAATCATAGCTTGCTTCAATTAGATTAAACTGGCGTTTATAGTTTGCTGCATTTTGAGCAGTAGTTTTTGCCGGATGCATTTTCATCTTTAACGCATAGTTTTCTGCCGGAAGCCCAAAACCATCCCATCCCATTGGATGCAGCACATTATATCCCTTCATTCTTTTTAGTCTGGTTACAACATCTGACGGGATATAATTGCGGCAATGCCCAACACTCAGACCATCGCCAGAAGGGTAGGGGAAAAAGTCCAGACAGTAAAACTTTGGCTTGTTCTTGTCTTCACCTGTGGCATACAGATCCATCTCTTGCCACACAGGCCGCCACTTTTTTTCTATTTCTTTGAATTGATACATGTCAACAGCCAATTATTAATTATATCTGCTATTTTTCCCTAACAACTAATATATAAACTTCGTGTTTTAGAGTTAGCTTCTAAATTTTATCATGCTTTTCTGAACAAAAGAAGCACATTATGAATTTCGATAATGCCAAAACTGAAATAACAGAATAATAATACAAACAAAGCCCGGCAGGTTAGCGCTAAAAATAAACCAATCCTTTGGGGTTTTAACCCATGCATAAAGTGACCATAGAAAAAGTGTTAAGCTCATAAATGATATCATAAACAGGGATAGACCTGCTGTGGATTTCCTTTTATAGTTTTTGTATACCTGGACAGGTATCCCAAAACATGTGTACATAATTGTTGCAACTAACGCAAGCCAACCAACAATTTTATAAATTTCCATTATGTTTCTACCGCATGCGATGGACTTGTAGGCATTACTAGAAGTCTATTTGTGATTGTATATTTAGGCTGAAACATAATAGACGTATAGTAGACGATTTATAGACAATTATCAATTTCTGTTTTTCGCAGAGATTGCTTCGTCTGGAGATGTATTTTTGGTTTTTCTTGTATTTTAAATTCAATTTATATAAAGTATGAGTATGGATAACCGTACAGCGCTTCTAATTTTAAATCTAATTCCAGGATTAGGTCCGGTTGGTATACAAAATTTGATAGATAAACTTGGAGAACCGGGAGCAATATTAGAAACATCGGAGAGCGAGTTAAGAAAGACCAGCGGTCTGAGAAAAAACATCATGGATAACATAATACACTGGGAAAAGTTTGTTGATATAGAACGGGAATTAGCATTAATCAAAGAGAAAGGAATAAGAATTATTACAATTCTTGATGATGAGTATCCTTTTTATCTAAAGAATATCCATTCTCCACCAGCAGTGCTCTATATTAAAAGCAGTTCTCCTTTTGAGTTTATTCCATCAATAGCTATAGTTGGAACAAGAAAAGCCTCTCCTTACGGCGAAAAAATCACAAAAGAGCTGAGTATGGAGCTTACCCTGCGGGGCTTTATAATCGTGAGTGGAATGGCAAGAGGGATAGATTCCATTGCCCACAGGGCAGCTCTCAGTGCAGGAGGCAAGACCATTGCTGTTTTAGGGTGTGGAGTGGACATTGTATATCCAAAAGAAAATGGAGAGCTTGCCGAACAAATTCAGGAACAAGGTGCTATAATCTCAGAATTTGGTATGGGAACCTCTCCGTCAAGAGAAAACTTCCCAAGAAGAAACAGGATAATTAGTGGATTATCGCTTGGAGTAATTGTTGCTGAAGCTTCCTCACGCAGCGGTTCGCTCATTACAGCTAGATTTGCTTTGGAACAAGGCAGAGAGGTTTTCTCTGTGCCGGGAAAAATCAATACGCAAAATTCAGAGGGAGTCAATGGATTAATAAAGCATGGCGCAAAACTGGTTCAGAATGTTGAGGATATACTTTCGGAACTCCAGCCAACAGTGTACACGAACAAAATAACGCGCAAAAAAACCAGAGAGAGCATACCTCTAAAGCCAGCGAATCTATCTCCGGAAGAGAAAAAGATATATGATACTCTGTCTGATGAACCTGTCCATATAGATAAGATCATGGATAAGACACAATTCTCAATAGGTACTCTATCGCAGATTCTCTTGACCTTGGAGCTTAAAAAGATTATAAGGCAAGTTCCAGGCAAAATGTTCATAAGGATATAAAACATGCCTAAATCACTTGTCATTGTTGAATCGCCTGCAAAAGCAAAAACAATCAACCGATATTTAGGTTCTAATTTTGTTGTGAAAGCATCCATGGGGCATATTATAGACTTGCCTGCAAAAGAATTCGGAGTAGATATTGAGCATGATTTTGATCCTAAGTATGTTGTCATAAAAGGCAAACAAAAAATCCTGAAGGAACTAGCTGCGCAAGCACAGAAATCTGATGCAGTCTATCTTGCAACTGACCCGGACAGAGAAGGTGAAGCAATATCATGGCATTTAAAAAACTCGATATGTAAAGATAAGAAAATCTTTCGTGTCCTTCTCCATGAAATTACCTCATCCTCAGTAAAGTCTGCTTTTGGTAATACGCTGGATATTGAAATGGATAAAGTAAATGCTCAGCAGGCAAGAAGAATTCTGGACAGAATTGTCGGATATAAGATCAGCCCCGTTTTATGGAAAACAGTAGGAAGGAACTTAAGCGCAGGAAGAGTTCAGTCTGTTACGGTAAGAATTATAATTGACAGGGAGAGAGAGATTCAGAAATTCAAGTCCGAAGAGTATTGGACAATAATAGCTGACCTTGAAACTTCTGCCAGCGAAAATTTGAAAGCAAAATTATCTAAGCTTAAGGTTACAAATAAAGAGCTGGCGGACAAGATAGCTAAAAATGTTAAAAATGCGAAATTTGTTGTATCAAAGGTAGATATAAAAACGCAAAAAAGATCTGCTTCTCCGCCATTGATAACAAGCAGACTTCAACAGGAGGCAAGTTCAAAATTGTACTTTTCATCTACGAGAACCATGAAAATTGCACAGCAGCTCTATGAAGGGCTGGAAACAGGGGAAGGCACAGCAGGATTGATTACTTATATGCGAACAGATTCCGTGCGTGTATCAGCGGAAGCTATTAATGCAGTGAGAAATTATATAAAAAGTAAATATGGAGAGCAATATCTGCCATCTAAACCTAATTTTTACAAAAGCAAAAAAACAGCGCAAGACGCACATGAAGCAATTCGTCCAACAAGCGCTTCAAGAGATCCTGAAAAAATCAAAAAATTCCTTACAGATGATCAGTTCAAGCTGTACAAGCTTATATGGAATAAATTTGTTGCAAGCCAGATGGCGCCTGCAGTCGTTCAGTCCACAACAGCAGAAATTAAAGCAGGTGACTATATATTCACTGCTTCAGGATCAACTGTTTTATTTTCGGGGCATACGGCAATTCGTGGAAATAGCACTAAAGAAGATGAGCCAAAACTTCCTCTGTTAAAAGAGGGCGATATACTGAAATTGCTAAAGTTATTACCTGAACAACATTTCACAAAGCCGCTTGCTCGATATACAGAAGGCACATTAATACGAGTATTGGATGAGAAAGGAATAGGGAGACCTTCAACTTATGCGCCAACAATTAATACTATACAGAACAGAAAATATGTGACAAAAATAAAAGGATTCTTTCATCCTACAAATACAGGAGTCCTCGCAAATAATTTTTTAATTGAAAAATTCTCCGATATTCTTGACATAAAGTTTACCGCAGATATGGAATCACTTCTGGACCTGATTGAAAGCGGCAAAAAAGACTGGATTGATGTACTTAAGCAGTTTTATGTGCATTTTGAAAAGAACCTTGCACAAGCTGAAACTCCAGAAAAGACAAAAGTGAAATGCGAGAAATGCGGGAGTCCCATGGTTATTAAATGGAGATTTGGCAGAAGATTCTATGCATGTACCTCATTCCCGAAATGCAAACAAACAAAAGCTATTGAAAATGATGATCCCTTGATAAAAGACGTACCTGCGCAAGAAACAGAATATAAATGCGAGAAATGCGGGAGTTCTATGCTGATAAAAACATCCAGAGGCGGGCAATTTCTGGCATGCAGCGGATATCCTAAATGCAGGAACACAAAGAGTCTTGATAAGGACGGAAAGATTGTAGAAAGAAAGCCTCCTGAGGAGTCAGATCAAATTTGCGAGAAATGCGGAAGCAAAATGCTGATAAAAACAAATCGACGAGGGCAAAAATTCTTAGCATGCAGCGGCTATCCTAAATGCAGAAACGCAAAACCTCTGCCAAAATCATAAGTATATTTTATCACCAGGCTGTCCAGCCGCCATCCACAGAAAGGGTAATGCAATTAACCATCCCAGCCTCTTCACTGGCAAGATAAACTGCTGCTGCTGCAATATCTTCAGGAGTGGCAAGTTTACCGCATGGAATTTTTCCCAGTACAAATTTTCTGAACTCCTCATGTTGTAATCGCTTCCGTGTCATATTAGTCTCTACAAAAGTGGGAGCAATCGAATTCACTGTGATTCCATGTTTTGCCCACTCTACACCCAACGTGCGCACAAGCTGTATTACAGCGCCTTTTGTGGAACAGTAAACAGGCTGACCTGGAATTCCAATTAAGCCTGATTGGCTCGAAATAAATATAATACGACCCCATTTGCGTTTTATCATTCCGGATGCAGCAGTTTGGGCCACAAAAAAACCGCCTTTTACATTTGTATTAAAATGATTATCCCATACTTCCCCTGTTACATCCAAACCGACTGTTGGTCTGTTAATCCCTGCATTATTAATCACAATATCTATCCTGCTAAATTCTTTTTCAACTGCAGCAATACCTTTTTTTATCTGATTTAAATTACGAACATCCATATCAAAAGCAAAAATTTTATGTCCAAAATCTTTTGCCTTTATAGCAGTAGAGTCAAGATTCTCATCAGGTTTATCTGATATGGCAATATTGGCCCCAGCTTTTGCCAAAGCTATTGAAATCGCAGCACCTAATCCTGTGGCGGCACCGGTAATCAATGCTGTTTTGCCGTCAAGCTTAAACATCTGATGGTCCATTATCATCCCCTTTTTTTATTAAAAAATTAATATTTATCAACCCGTGCTTTGGCTGTAATGCCATGTGCCAGCATCCTTTCTATATTGCATTGTCGTTCAGTGACTTTACCAATGATTTTGCTGGCCTCTGGTGTCATTCTCTGATAAGTACAGGTTTTTAAAAATTTACCTACCCATACACCTCCTGTATAACGTGCCGAGCGGCTGGTGGGAAGGATATGATTAGTGCCGATAGACTTATCTCCGTAAGCCACGGTGGTTTCTTCGCCTATAAAAAGGGAACCGTAATTAGTCAATCGGTCAAAATAATAATCTTGATCCCTGAGGTGTAGTTCAAGATGTTCTGGCGCATAGTCATCACTTATTCTAATAGCTTCATCTCTATCGTCTGCAATATATATTCGCCCATTATTGCCCCAAGAAATTTCTGCAACATCCCTGGTCGGTAATACAGCTAGTTGTTTTTTGATTTCCTCAGCAGTCTTTTCAGCAAAGTTTTCGCTAAAACATACCAGGGCAATACCACTGTTTGGATCATGTTCTGCTTGCCCTAGCAAGTCACAGGCAACCAACGATGGATCCGCTTGGTCATCAGCGATAATCATTATTTCTGTGGGCCCGGCCAGGAGATCTATGCCACAGCGACCGAACAATTGTCTCTTTGCCTCAGCTACGTATTTATTGCCGGCGCCACAAAGAATATCTACGGGTTCTACTACCCCCATACCGAAAGCCATCATGGCCAAAGCCGGCACACCTCCGATAACGAAAATTCTGTCTGCTCCTGCTTTCTTCATGGCATTAATGGTAGCAGGATAATACCCTTGCCCTTTTACCGGAGGTGTGCATGCATAAACATTTTTTACACCAGCTACTTTAGCAGGAATGATACTCATCTGTGCAGACCCGAACATAGGATAGCGACCTCCCGGAATATAACTACCCACAATATTTACCGGAATATGTTTGTGTCCTAGTATAACACCGTCACGTATCTGAATTTCTAGGGGTTTTAAAGTCTCAAATTGAGCCTGCGCAAATTTTCTAACATTTTTCTGGCAAAAATCCGTATCTTCAACAACTTGAGGAGCTAGTTTGTCTATGGCTTCATTAATTTGTTTCTGATTTAATTCAAAACACTCTGGATTCCAATCGTCAAATTTTTTGCTGTATTTCCTTACAGCATCCACACCGTTTTTTTCCAGATCCTGCAGCATATCTACAACTACTTTTACTGTTTCAGGATCTTTCTCAAACAGGCGATGCCCCCCCTTCCTTAAATATTTTCACAAACCACCTCCTATGTAATAAACAGGTTTTTGTCTAGACTTTGAGAATTACTTTCTCTTTAGATTTAATCGATTTCAGTTCAGCAGTTACTATTTTTATTGTATCTCGAGCGCTTTTTGGGGTAATTATTTCAGGCTCTTTGCCTTTTTCTATACAGTCTGCAAAATATGATAGCTCTTTCTCATATGCAGTGTGTTTATCCAATTCAGGAGTGAATTCATTCTCATCTTTGGGATATAACTTAATCTTAGGCTCATGCTTGGAAGAGAAAATAATAGTACCTTCTTCAAAACACGCTCTGTAACTCATCTCAAATCCAAATCCTCCCTCGACAACCCAGTTGCAATCCACTGTTGCTACAATATCCTTATCGTATAAGTACTGTGTTGACAATATATCAATTCCTCCACCTTTTATTGCATTCGCTCCAACACTATATACAGCTTCTGGCATACCTAATAGATAATTCACCATATCCACATCATGGACGTGCAGATCCAGTATTGCGCCACCGCTTTTACTTCCTTGCGTCAGCCAGCTATTCCACGACCATGAAGGGGTTTGACATGCCCGAAGCAGATATAATGACAGAAGCCTGCCAAACTTGTTCTGAGAAACATAATCTTTAAGTATTTCATATTCCGGCCAGAATCTGATGCATTGTGCAATCATGAGAAATTTATTACTTTTTTTCTGGGCTTCAATCATTGCGTCACATTCCTCAACATTCATAGCCATAGGTTTTTCACAAATTACATGCTTGCCTGCATCAAGCGCCCTAATAGTATGTTCCTTATGAAGAAATGTTGGTAAGCATATATCAACAAAATCTATGTCTTTGTCATTCAGCAGATTCTCAAATTTTTCGTATGTTTTAATCCCTTCAAGATCAAACTTCTTTTTTAATTCATTAATCCGCACATCATTAACTGCGTTAACTTCTACATTATCTATATTCTTATAGCTATTAATGTGTCTTTCTCCCATATGTCCCATACCAACTATTCCGGCTTTAAGCATTTTAACCTCCCTCCAAATTTTTTAATTCCAAATCCTAATTCTACCATAACTTGACAGGCAATAGAACTATTTGCTATAAAAATCTATGTTTGCAACCCCTAAAATTAAAATTTGTGGCATTACAAATCTTAAGGATATAGAACTAGTTTCATCCTCAGGTGCTGATTATGCAGGGATTTTGCTCAATGTTGCTGTTTCTCCACGTAGCGTTGATGCAGAAAAAGCGGAAAGTTTATGCAGAAGAGCAAGAATACCCGTTGTTATCCTTTTATGGGAGCCAACGTTCAAAGAAATTGAAATTGCATATAATAGATTGAGGCCGTATGCATTTCAACTTCTCAATCAGGAAAAACCGGAACTGGTAAGAGAGATAAAATCTAAAATACCGGATGTAATGATATGGAAATCAATACATTTACCATCTTTAGAAGAATGTACTGATATTAATATTGGGCAGGTAAGAACGAGAATAAATACTTATGTGGATAATGGTGTTGATGTAATTCTTATCGATACAGTTTATAGATCTAATAATGGTATTCAACACGGAGGAACAGGCGAAATTTCCAATTGGAACACAGTAGTTGAGCTCTTTAAAAATCTGGATGTGCCTGTGTTCCTTGCAGGTGGAATAACGCCTTCTAATGTCAAGGATGCTATAAACCAAGTCAATCCCTATGGTATTGATGTTGCAAGCGGTGTGGAAAAAGGAAAAGGAATAAAAGATCCTGTGAAAGTCAGGGAGTTAATAAAAATAGTGAGGAGGATTGAAGAACATGGCTAAACAGTATGCAGTTGAACTCAGGATTGATGATAAGATTGACAGTGTATTTATTGTGCGAAATAAACACATGAGGATAACAAAAAATAATAAATCTTATCTTGCATTTGAACTTGTAGATAAATCAGGAGAGACTGCAGGAAGAATTTGGGATAAGGCAGAAGAAATGTCTCAGTTATTCAAGGATAATGATTTTGTAAGGATTATTGGCATAGTGGAAAGTTTTCAGAATATGTTACAGATAAATATTAAACAGATTCAAAGAGTGGACCAGGATAAAATAGATATTGACGAATTCCTTCCAAAGACTGATAAGGACATAGACATAATGTTTAACCAAATTGTCAGCATAATTGATAGTATCAAAAATAAATGGCTTAAGAATTTGCTACATGCAGTCTTTGAAGTGAAAGAATATAGGGAGTTATTCAAAAAAGCTCCTGCATCTATAAAGATGCATAATTATTTCATTGGCGGATTGCTGGAACATACTTTATCAGTAGCCAGTATGTGCATGGAAATAGATAAGTATTATAAAAACATTAATAAAGACCTTCTCCTAACAGGTGCCATTTTACACGATATTGGCAAGATATATGAGTATGAATATTTACATGCCTTTGATTACACAGATAGAGGCAGGTTGATAGGCCATATTGTAATAGGAGCACAAATGGTAAAGTCGAAGATAGCTGAGATTTCCCAGTTTCCAGCGGAATTGGAAATGCTGCTTGAACATATGCTTCTCAGTCATCATGGACAGTATGAATGGGGATCACCCAAGAAGCCGAAGGTATTGGAAGCAGTTATACTTCATTATCTGGATGATATGGATGCAAAGATATCGGGCTTTCAAGAGATGGTAGGAAAGTCTCAAGAGCCGGATAAAAAGTGGACAAGCCGCAGTTTTATGTTTGATAACAAGATGCTCTATAAAGACAGCAACACTGGCTTGTAGAGAGCTCCAATCTCAGGATTCTGCTTGACTTTAAAACCCTCCAAATATAGAATTAACCCAAGTGTAGTTTAATAAAAGTGTTTATTTAACTAACCGTAGGAAAAGCTATAAAGATTATCAGGTTTTTCTAAGCATTTAATAGAAAAAGCAATATAGATTAAGGAGACTTAAGAGATTAAAAAGAGGGAAGTACAGGGACGTTAAAATGTAAGAAAAATCTGATGCATGTAGCTCCTATGTGTTTATTATAAAGGGAGTGAGGGCATTATGATTAGCCTGTTAACTAGTTATATTTTTTGGCTTGTAAGTGGAGGAGTCGGGCTCGGATTTGGCATAGCAGGATATGTATATAGAAAATATATAGCTGAGTCAAAGATAAGGAGAGCAGAAGAGTATGCTGCGAAAATACTAAAAGATGCAGAAAAAGAGATTGAAACAAAGCGAAGAGAGCTAGATCTAGAAGCAAAGGATGAGCTATATAAGATAAGATCTTCATTTGAGCAAGAAACAAGCGCAAGGAAAAAGGAACTTTCTGCTCTTGAGAGCAAGATAAGCCAGAAAGAAGCGAATTTAGATAGAAAAGTTGATCTTTGGGAAAAAAGAGAACGAGAGATTTCAGATAAAGAAAATAGCATAAGACGAAGAACAGAAGATTTAGGTAGAAGACAAATAGAACTTACTCGAGCTTTAGAAGAGGAAAAAAGCAGTCTTCAAAGAATTTCCGGACTTACCCCAGAAAAAGCTAGAGAAGTATTTCTTGCCAAAATAGCTGAAGAAGCTAAATACGACGCAGCGCTTTTAGCAAAGAAAATAGAAGACGAGTCTCGGGAAAATGCCCAGAAAAAGGCCAAGGAAATCATAGCTACAGCAATTCAGAGATGCGCTGCAGAATACACCACTGAATCTACAGTATCTGTTGTATCTTTGCCAAACGAGGAGATGAAAGGACGTATCATTGGCCGTGAAGGGAGAAATATCCGGGCGTTCGAGATTGCAACAGGTATAAATATTATTGTTGATGACACTCCGGAAGCGGTTATACTTTCGGGTTTTGATCCTATAAGAAGAGAGATTGCAAAAGTTGCTTTAGAAAAACTTATTGCGGACGGAAGGATTCACCCTGGTAGAATAGAAGAAGTTGTAGAAAAAGCCGATAAAGAAGTTCAATTTGCTATTAAGGAAGCCGGAGAACAGGCTGCCTTGGAAGTTGGAGTTCAAGGACTTAACTCAGAAGAAATAAAACTGATTGGGCGTTTGAAGTATAGGACAAGTTATGGGCAGAACGTATTGCAGCATTCAAAGGAAGCAGCTTATCTGGCAGGGGCAATGGCTGCAGAATTAGGTCAGGATATAAAGACAGCAAAACGCGCAGGTCTCTTGCATGATATAGGTAAGTCTGTTGACCATGAAGTAGAAGGTACACATGCGCAGATAGGTGCGGATTTGGCAAAGAAATGTGGTGAATCAGATGAGATAGTTTATGCAATTGCTTCACATCATGAGGAAAAGCCAACAAATACCATACTTTCTGTGCTTATTCAGGCAGCTGATGCAATCTCTGCATCACGGCCTGGCGTGCGGCGCGAAACATTCGAAAAATATGTAAAGCGGTTGGAAGAATTAGAAAGTATTGCAACATCATTTCCAGGCGTTAATAAAACATATGCAATTAATGCCGGTAGAGAGATTAGAGTCATGGTTGAGCCTGACAAGATAAGTGATACAGAAAGTGTTAAACTTTTGCGGGATATAAGTAAAAAAATAGAAGAAAATTTAAATTATCCAGGGCAGATTAAGGTTACCTTGATTCGCGAGACTAGAGTAGTTGATTATGCAAAATAGATAAGAAATTGGCTAAAATTAGAATTCTTTTCATCGGGGATGTGGTTGGCAAGGCTGGACGTTGTGCAATAGAGAAACTTGTTCCAACTTTGTTGAATACAAATAGCATAGATGTATGTATAGCAAATGGAGAAAACGCAGCAGGAGGCACTGGCATTACACGGAAAATCTCCAATCAACTTTTTTCCTCTGGAATAGATATTATAACATCAGGCAATCACATATGGAGCAATAAGGATATACTAAGTGCTTTGGACACTGATGAGAGAATACTGCGGCCAGCGAACTATCCTGACGGAGTCAAAGGGATTGGTTCTACAACATTTAAAAGTAAAAAAGGGTATATAATTGGAATAACAAATCTTATGGGGCGTATTTTTATGTCTCCTTTGGACTGTCCTTTTAAGGTAGCAGAGAAAGAAATAAAAAAATTAAAAAAGAAAACAATGGTAAATATTATAGATTTTCATGCTGAAGCAACATCTGAAAAGATGGCTTTGGGTAGATACCTAGACGGTAAAGTTACTGCAGTAATAGGAACCCATACACATGTTCAAACCGCTGATGAAAAGATTTTTCCCAGGGGCACAGCCTATATTACCGATGCTGGAATGACTGGTCCTCACGATTCAATAATAGGAGTAAAAAAAGACTCTGTTTTTCAACGTTTTTTAACACAAGTCCCAATAAGACTTGAAGCTGCTTCAGATGATATCCGGTTACACGGGGTAATTATTGAAGCAGATTATGATTCTGGAAGAGCTTTATCTATTGAGAGAATAAGCAAGAAGCTGTAAACAAATTATTAATTCAAAATTCAAAATTCAAAATTCAAAATTTCCCCTCATTCTTTTATTTTTTGTGTCCTTAATTACAGGTTGTTCTGCCAGACCCATTCGTTATGAAGAAACAAAATTCTTAATGGGCACAGAAGTAAATATCATTGTTGTTGGCAAGAGCAGAGCAGTAATACGCTCAGCAGTTCAGGCTGGGTTTAAAGAAATATCGAGAATAGAAGATATTGCAAGTGCTTATAAACCAGATAGTGAACTGTGCTCGCTAAACAAAGCAGGAGAATACGAATCTAGTAGAGAACTTCTGTATGTGATAAACGAAGCCCGTTATACTTCAGTATTATCAGATGGCGCGTTTGACATTACATGTAAGCCATTAATTGATCTATGGCATAATGCCAGGGAAACAAAGGAATTTCCAGATACACAGAATATTCTAAATACTTTATCTCTTGTTGGATATAAAAATATTTTAATAAAAAACAATAATGTGAAGTTCGATAAAGCAGGCATGAAAATTGACTTGGGTGGATTAGCCAAAGGATATGCAGTAGATATGGCTATGGATCTTATTAAAAACTATGATATTAAGGGAGCCTTGATTAATGCAGGAGGTGATATCAGAGCTATTGGCAAGCGGGAAGATGGAAAGCTATGGGAAATAGGCATAAAACATCCAAGAGAAAGAAACAGGATTATAGGACTTATAAATTTAGAAAATAGCGCAGTTGCAACCTCTGGGGATTATGAAAGATTTTTTATGCTGAACGGCAAGAAATATTCTCACATAATTGATCCAAGGACCGGCTATCCAGTGGATAATCAAATAGTGAGTGTTTCTGTATTATCCTCAGATTGTCTGACTTGTGACAACTTGGCAACAGCCCTAACAGTACTTGGAGAGAAAAGGGGCATTGAACTAATAGAAAAGTTAAAAGGAATAGAAGCACTAATCGTCACTATAAAAGACGGTAATTTAAAGCTAATAAAATCGTCTGGGATGAAGGGATTTGTTCTCAATTAGAAAGATTCTTAATTCCCAACTCTAAACCAGTTTTTGGCTTGTAAACAGTATTCGTTTTCGTTATACTAGCGCAGCTTTTCCGGGCGGTTAGCTCAGCTGGTTAGAGTACCTGCTTGACGTGCAGGGGGTCACTGGTTCGAGCCCAGTACCGCCCACTGTTAGACAGTCTGCGACTGTAATTATTAATTTTAAATTGTTAATTCTTAATTTCTAAGGAAGGTTTGTTTGGTGGCTTCTAATTCAAAATTCAAAATTCAAAGTTCAAAATTGGCGATTTATCGCCATAGTACTGCGCATATAATGGCTTCGGCTGTTCAGCAGCTGTTCCCCGGCACAAAGATAAGTATAGGGCCAGCTATTGAAGACGGTTTTTATTATGATTTTGATAAAAAAGATCCGTTTATTCCTGAAGATCTGGAAAAGATTGAAAAGAAGATGTGCAAGATAATAAATGAGAAAACTTGTTTTGAACGGATCGATGTATCTAAAGATAAGGCTAAAGAGATATTTGAAGAGAAAGGTGAGCCATATAAATTGGAATTACTTGATGAGATTCCTGATGAGAAAGTGAGCTTGTATAAGACAGGTGATTTTATTGACCTCTGCCGCGGGCCCCATGTTGAGAGCACAGGTGACATAAAAGCATTTAAATTGCTTAGCATTGCCGGTGCGTATTGGCGTGGAGACGAGAAGAATAAAATGCTTCAGAGGATATATGGCACAGCATGGTATACGAAAGAAGAGCTTGATGAGTATGTAAATAAACTCACAGAGGCTAAAAAACGTGATCATAGAAAATTGGGAAAGGAGCTTGATTTATACAGCATACATGAAGAAGCAGGCGCAGGTCTTATCTTCTGGCATCCAAAGGGAGCTATGATTCGCAGAGTAATTGAAGACTTCTGGTATAAGGAGCATATGCAGCGCGGGTATCAGTTTGTGAATATACCCCATATATCCAATATCAATTTGTGGAAGACCAGCGGACATCTGGATTTTTACAAGGACAATATGTATTCTCCAATGGAAATAGATTCGCAGGATTATATAATCAAGCCTATGAACTGTCCCGGACACATATTGATTTACAAAACAAAACTGCATAGTTATAAAGAACTGCCAATACGTTATGCAGAGCTCGGGACAGTCTATAGATACGAGAAATCGGGCGTGCTTCACGGTATGCTGAGGGTTCGAGGCTTTACTCAGGATGATGCCCATATCTTTTGCACTCCAAACCAGCTTAAAAATGAGATTAAAGAAGTGATAGAACTTGTGAACTATATGATGAAAATATTTGGATTTGAATATGAAGTATTTTTGAGCACAAGAGATAAAAGCAATAAATTTGCCGGAAGCATTGAAGACTGGGAGAAAGCTACGGGTGCTCTTGAAGATGTATTAAAAGAAAAGAATATAACATACGAGGTTGAAGAAGGAGAAGCAGTTTTTTATGGTCCAAAGATTGATATAAAAATGAAAGACTCTCTTGGCAGATTGTGGCAGGGGCCAACTGTGCAATTTGACTTTAATCTGCCGCGTCGTTTTAATGTTACCTACATCGGAGAAGATGGAAAAGAACATTATGCAATGATGGTTCACCGTACTGTTCTTGGTTCCATGGAAAGGTTTGTGGGAACTCTTATTGAGCATTATGGGGGAGCATTCCCAATATGGCTTTCACCTGTTCAGGTTAAAATATTGACGATAGGAGAGGATAATGTCCCGTATGCAAAAGAGGTGCAGAATTTGTTGCAGCGCAACCAAATAAGAACAGAACTTGATCATAGAGATGAAAAAATAGGACTAAAAATAAGGGAATCAGAGCTGGATAAAATTCCTTACATGCTTATAATAGGAGACAGGGAAGTTAAAGAGAAGACAGTAGCTATTAGAAAACACGGAAATAAGGATTGTGTGGGAATGGATATTAATCAATTTATAGACCGAATTAGGAAGCAAATAGAGACTAAGAAAGATTAATTAAAATGAAAGAGAGAAGATATGAATGAGAAGGTAGAGGTAAAAATAGGAGAGAGAGACTTAATTATAGAAACAGGCAAGCTTGCAAAACAAGCAGACGGAGCTGTTACAGTTAGATGCGGGGATACTGTTGTTCTTGCAACAGCCGTTTGCTCTAAAACAATTAGAGAAGGGATGGATTATTTCCCTTTGTCTGTTGATTATAGAGAAAAGACATATGCTGCAGGAAAGATTCCCGGAGGATTTTTTAAGCGGGAGGGAAGACCAACAGAAAAAGAAATTTTGACTTCAAGACTGATAGACAGACCAATAAGACCTCTTTTTCCGGATATGTTCAGAAACGAGCTGCAGATTATGGTAACTGCCTTGTCTGCTGATGAATTTACAGATCCTGATGTTCTTGCAATAGTTGGCGCTTCAGCAGCACTGGGAGTATCTGATATACCTTTTTTTAAACCAGTTGGAGCGGTAAGGATAGGCAGAATCAATGATGAATTTATTATTAATCCGTCATATGAACAGATTGAACAAAGCGAATTAGCTTTTGTTGTTGCAGGAACAAAGGATGCAATAACAATGGTAGAAGGGGACGGGAAAGGAGTGTCAGAAGAAATTGCTTTAGAGGCTTTAAAAGTAGCACACACACACATTGTAAAGATTACCGAAGTGATTGAGGAACTAATAGCTAAGTGCGGCAAGACTAAGCGTACAATTGAGACCATGAATATACCACAGGAACTGGAGAATGCTACAAAAGAATTAGCTGTAGACAAGATATTACAGGCAAACAAGATGACTGATAGATCTCAGCGCAGAGATTTTCTGGATAATTTGTTGACTGGTATTAAGGATAAACTTTCAGAGAAATACCCTGAACAGGAGAACGCAATATCTTACGTTTTCGATAAGATAGAGAAAGAGGAAGTAAGAAGGAAAATTTTAGACGAAAAGAAGAGAATAGACGGCAGATCGTTAGAAGAGATTAGACCTATTACCTGTGAGATTGGCGTTTTGCCAAGAACGCACGGCTCAGCGGTTTTCACAAGAGGTGAGACACAGAGTTTGGCAGTAACAACACTTGGCACGTCTGAAGACGGACAACGTATTGATGGGTTAAGAGGGGACTCGGAAAAAACATTTATGCTGCATTATAACTTCCCGGCATTTAGTGTTGGAGAAGCAAGACCCAACAGAGGTCCAGGCAGACGGGAAATAGGTCATGGCGCGCTTGCCGAACGCGCTATAAGACCGGTAATGCCTTCTTCTGAGAAATTCCCCTACACAGTAAGAATAGTATCAGATATTTTGGAATCAAATGGCTCTTCTTCAATGGCAACAGTATGCGGAGGAGTGCTTTCCCTTATGGATGCCGGCGTGCCAATAGAAGAGCCTGTAGCAGGGATTGCAATGGGTTTAATAAAGGAAGAAGACAAGTTTGTTGTACTAACAGATATCAGCGGAATGGAGGATCATATTGGAGATATGGATTTTAAAGTTACTGGTACCAGAGATGGAATAACAGCTTTTCAGATGGATATAAAAATGGAAGGTATTACTCCTGAGATTATGGGAAAGGGGCTGTCTCAGGCAAAAGAAGCTCGTTTAAAAATTCTTGATAAAATGGCAGATGTAATTTCTGAACCACGTAAAGAAATATCTCTATATGCGCCAAGGATTTTTACAATGCAGGTTAATACTGATAAAATCGGGAAAGTCATTGGGCCTGGTGGAAAAACAATAAAAAAGATTGTTCAGGATACAGGTGTTAAGATTGATATTGATGATCAAGGCAAGGTATCTATTGCCTCCACTGATAAAGAACAGCTTGATAAAGCTATTGATATTGTTAGTAAACTTGTAGAAGACGTGGAAGTAGGAAAAACATACGATAGCACAGTGAAGAAAGTTACAAATTTTGGCGCATTTGCAGAGGTGCTTCCCGGGCAGGAAGGGCTTATTCATGTATCGCAATTATCTAATGCATATGTAAAAAACGTTGACGATGTGGTTAAGGTTGGAGACAAGCTAACTGTAAAGGTAATGGAAATAGATTCCCAGGGCAGAATCAATCTAAGCCGCAAGGCAGTAATGGATGAAGAAAAACAAGATAATTAGGAGCTAGTTTTGGAAGAGATAAAGGTAGAGATAACACGTATCCCTGGGGCAGAGGATATGCCACTTCCTAAATATATGACTGAGCGTGCAAGCGGCATGGATCTCTCAGCTGCTGTTAAGGAAGACATGGTTTTGAAGCCGGGAGAAATTAAATTAGTTCCTACAGGTATTCGAATAGGCATCCTACCTGGATATGAGGGACAGGTCAGACCAAGAAGCGGACTTGCTCTTAAACATGGGATAAGTATTGTTAACAGCCCTGGTACGATTGATGCAGATTACAGGGGTGAAGTAGGTGTTATACTAGTGAATCTTGGGAAAAAGGATTTTTTAATTCGCAGGGGAGATCGGATAGCACAGCTCGTAATTAACAAGGTCAGCAGAGCTGATTTGGTGTATGTTAACAAGTTAGCCAAAACCTCCAGGAATGCAGGAGGTTTTGGACATACAGGATTATAAACTTGTTTGGCTTTTTAAAAGAAAAACAGAGAAACGACTTAATTGGAATCCTGCTTCTTGCCTTTAGCATCCTTTTGTTTCTTAGCTTAAAATCCTATGATTCAGCTGATATCGCATTTAATATATCAACCCCTAATAGTCCAGCACATAATTATATTGGTATAACTGGGGCGTATATTGGGTTTGGGCTTTTTCTTGCTCTGGGATTTGCAGCCTATTTTGTCCCTCTTGTAAGCTTTATTTCAAGTATTAATAAATTCAGACAGAAACCGTCACAGAATATATATGTAAAAATACTTGGAATAGTTTTGCTTCTATGTGGAGGAGCTTCTTTATTTGCTCTGACTGATATACCGTCATTAAAAATTTTTCTTTTAACAAATAGGTTTAAAGCAGGCGGCATATTAGGGGTTTTTTTGGCGGAACAGCTAAAAACATATCTGCAGCAAACGGGGGCTTATATTGTAACGGTAACAGTGTTTATTTCAGGGTTTCTTTTATGTACAGAGTTTTCTCTCTCTGCTTTTGGTTCATTTATTATCCGCAAATTCTCAAAAAAGGACTTAATTATTAATAGAAATGTTACAAGAAAGATTAGAACTACAGGACTAAAACAAGTTCAAACAGAAGATGTTTCAGAAAAGCAGTCTGCATCTAAAGAAGCTGTTGCTTCATTTCATCCTGATGTCTTTCAGTTACCACCATTAACATTGTTGGAGTTACCTTCAGAGTCTGAGATGGCAAGTGATGATGCAGGCATGTTAGATTTAAACTCTGAAATACTGGAACATACACTTCATGATTTTGGTATAGAGGCAAAGGTTACTCAGATCAATCAAGGGCCTGTTATTACAAGCTATGAACTGCAACCCGCGCCTGGCGTAAAAGTGCACAATATTGTTTCCCTTGCAAATGACATAGCCTTGAACCTCAAAGCACAAAGCGTACGCATTGTTGCGCCGATTCCTGGAAAGGACGTTGTAGGGATTGAAATCCCGAATAAGAAAAGACAGCCTGTATATCTGAGAGAAGTACTGGAATCAAAGGCTTTTAAGGATACTAAGTCAAAACTTGCACTAGCCTTTGGAAAGGATATTCAGGGAGAGTGCTTGGTTGCAGATATTGAAGATATGCCTCATATTTTAATTGCAGGAACTACTGGAGCAGGTAAATCTGTATGTATTAATAGTCTTATAATGAGCATGTTATATAATGCATATCCAACAGAAGTGCAATTTCTAATGATAGATCCCAAAATGGTGGAATTAGCTGCTTTTTCAGATATTCCTCAGCTCATAACTCCAATAGTAACTGATGCAAAGAAGGCATCTAATGCTTTGAAATGGATCGTAGGAGAGATGGAGGATAGATATCAAAAGCTTGCAAAGGCAGGTGTACGCAATATCATTGGATATAACAAGATAGTTTCTGAATCAAATGGATCTCAGGAACATATGGAGAACATGCCGTACATTGTTGTAATCATTGATGAATTAGCAGATTTAATGAGTGTGGCGCGTAGAGATGTTGAAGATTCAATTACAAGGCTGGCGCAACTCTCAAGAGCTGCTGGAATTCATATTATTTTGGCTACTCAGAGACCATCTGTTGATGTAATAACAGGCGTTATTAAAGCTAATTTTCCATGTAGAGTCTCGTTTCAGGTTTCTTCTAAGGTGGATTCCAGAACTGTTCTTGATATGAATGGAGCAGAGGTTCTCCTTGGCAAAGGAGATATGTTATTTCTGCCTGCCGGCTTACCAAAGCCTGTGAGGGCGCAGGCGTGCTTTGTATCTGATAAGGAAATATCAAGGACAGTTAACTTTCTAAAGAAGCAGGCGTGTCCTTCATACAGGAAGGAGATTCTAGAAGAACCTCGGGTTGAAAATGGGCAAGAGGAATTATTTGAAAAAGACGAACTGTTTGAAGATGCAGTTAACGTAGTTCTAGATACACGTCAGGCTTCCTCTTCGGTCCTGCAACGCCGTCTCAGAATCGGATACGCAAGAGCAGCGAGGCTTATTGATATGATGGAAGCTGAAGACATTGTAGGCCCCCTCAAAGGCAGTAAAGGCAGAGAAATCCTTGTAGATTCTTATGAGCTGGAAGAATAATAAGGGATCATGAATAGATTTTAATGTCTTATACAATATCTATTTCAAATTTCAAGTTTCCTTCTACATCGGCGGAAAAGAAGAAAGTCCTATTGTTTTCTTTAGCTTTTCCTAACTTATATTTTCCCCCTTTAGAATTAATTATTTTTTTTATTCTCCCTGTTTTAAGGAATCCTGTAATTTCTGCTTTTCCCAACCCTTTTAACTCTACAATGTAACTGCTGTTCTGTGATTTACTCAAGGAGGAAATGCGAACTCCACTGCATTCCAAACTTAGGGCAATATCGTCTGTCCACAGAACATCCCGAATAAGGCCTTCTCTGACGATACAAGGATACTTTTTACCCCAAAGCCTCATAGAAAAGGTTTCTTCATTTCGTGCAACCTTCCAATTTACATTTACAAGATACATTCTGCCTTCTTTTTTTGCTTTAGAATTATTCTCTCTCCATATGACATAATTTATGTTCTTAGTTCCTTCAATTCCAAAATCTTCCTTAAATTTTTCTCCTAAAAAAGAAAGTAAATCCCGATTAAATTCTACAAGTCCATCCTCTGCGGGAAAGTCATAGAAAGCACCAAAGTAAACAATCCCTTTCCCAAGTTTGTTCTCAAGAAGAACAGGGTTTTTATTTTGGTCAGAAGCTAGAACTCGCCCCTTTAAATTAACAAGTTCACAAATCCTGGTCTCTTCCTGTGCTTGATAAATCTTTTTTTCTAAAACTAGATTTCTTTCTGTTCTGATAAACTTAATTTTCTTTCCTGCTCTTTTTATATCTGCTCCAATAAACTCTCTTATTTTCCCTTTTCTAAAAATCCTAGGCTGTGCTTCTGGGTTAATACGTGTATCAAAATGACATGCACTTATATAGAGAATCCCCCCTCTTTCAACATATTCCTTTAACCGTGTATAAAGCTCCTCAGTCATTGTATTCCATCCAAGAAGAACGACACATTTATAATTGCAAAGAGAATATAAAGATATGTCTGATGGAGGAATATCAGCCTGTCCATATGGTGTTCCACAGAATAATTTGCGGATAGAAGGATTATCTTTATATTCCTCTATTGGCAAAGGCGGCAGCCAGCCATCAATTGCTTTCCATGAAAACATATGTCTGTTTTCCTTCCATTTTCCCCAGAAAGTCGCATTCCATCCTTTCCATTTTTTAGAACCGCTCACTTCTGGCATTTTGTCCCCAGGAAGCCATAACATGTATTCCAAATTTCCATAAAGCACTGCAAGAGATGAGTAAGGTTTCCCTTGACGCGGATGAAGACGAGAAATACGGTAAAAATTTCTTAATATATTACGGTTCTTTCTGGGAAATTCATCTTCTTCATCAAAGCGCTCATATGCATTGGTCTTGAATAGTGAATTCTCTGTATAAGCATAATTCCCACCATAAGTGTATACAAGGTTAAGCAAAAGACTGAATCGCCTTGAAGCTGCCCCGTCATGAGGAAAGCCCAGATACCAGTCTATAGCAATGTGTGCTCCCCATAAATTTTTTCTCAACTGGCATGTTGCCCGTACCGCTCCAAACAAAAGAGAGACATTAGTTACTGGTTCTGCCTGTATAACGTCTCCTTTCTTTAAAGGGATATATCCTGCAAGTAAGCTTGGTTCACCCCAGGACGTGGTAAATCCAAGCCTATTGCAATCCTTTACTCCACTTTTTAAATGAGCAACATAGATATTTCGTATTTCTTTAGGTGTTTTGGCCCGCGTGAACTTTTGCATTTCAATTACTTCTTCATTATTTATTTTATGTGGAATTATAGTATTTGTAAATTTTTTTTGATTTTGAAAACGTTGAAAGAAACAGTACCCTTCATGAGCATGAATTCCCTTAAAACATTTATTATCTTTTAAAAATTTTGCTTGAACAGGATTACCTTGAATAGGCCAGCTTGTAATACGGTAGATAATATTTCTATCCTTGCAGAAGTTTATCCATCTTTTCCATCTTTTAGATGAAGCTGGTTTTGCATAAGTTCTTCCAAATGTAGGACGAAAAATAATATAGTTTCCCATTTCCGTATCTTTGAAAGCATCTAAAATATGTTCCATCTGTCCACTTTCATCATGCCTGTGGTCATCAGAATCTGTTCCTATCCACAAAGGTATTTCTTTAGTATTTTTTTGATAAATAAGTTTTATCCGTGCTTTTACAGAATCACTTTCTGAACAAATGGTCATCTTCTTATCTATTCCTTCGTCCTTTGCTAAAAATAAAAATTTATATTTTCCTGGCTTTTCAAGCTTGTTTGCCAATGAAGGACCAGATCTCCTGTCATGCCAACCTTTATCGTGTGAGGAAACACGGTAGAAACCTCTGGAATCTATGCCATTATCACATTTAACTCTAACATTCTGGTGCTTTTTCAATGTAACAAGTGTAATTTCAAATATAGAATCTTTTTCTACTATTTCCGGACATGAGATAACTTTAAAGTCCTCATAAGGTTCTTTCTCAATTACTTCTATGCTACTTACAATAAGAAAATTTTCCTTTAATGTTCCTTTACTCAAATTAGATATCTGTAAAGCATTTTTGCCCTTTTTTAAGGTTTCTATAGGAAGTCTGAAATAGTTTGCTGGCCAGCCCTTACATACATTTTCAAAAAAGACAAAATCTCTAAATATTCTTTTACCGTTCAATTTTATTTCTATAGGACAGGTATATTTCTTCCACTCTTTTAACATCCCTACAACTTTCAGGAGAAATCGTGAACGTTTCTTTGTCGAATTAAATAACCTTTTTATACTAAACTCAACCCTTATTGGTTCTTTGAAACAAAAAACGCCATATCTCTTCTCCTGCAGGCCAAATTTTTGAGTATAGGAATGAAAATGACTATCTGCAGCAAATTCATCACATTTTTCTGCCTGAGAAAATTCCTTTGCCGTTACAATCTGCCTTTTAATAATTTTTTCCTCCCAGAATGTATTAATATTATCTAAGATTTCTCTATTCTGCATCAAAGCCCCCTTTATCGTTTTGATAACTTAGAAATCATATCCATTAATTCTAAAGCTTCTTTTTCTGTCTTACCTGTAAATCCCCTAACAATAATAAGGAGTCCTTTAGAGGAGAGTTCTTTCAGTAATATTCTGAGTTCTTCTTCATTATTTGCATACACAGTTAAATTTTTCCCTTTTTTCTGAATCTTTTTTAACATAGGCAGCCATTGAGGCGAAGCTGCCGGAGGAGCGCCTGCTCCGGGTTGCCACTGAATAGCCTTGATCTCAGGCAAATCCAAAAGGATATCCAGATGTCTTATTTCATCTGGTCCGTCAAGATGCCATACACAATAGTCCAAGTATTTACCCAAAACCTCGATTTCAGGCACGACAAACTCCTCAAACATTTCAGGAGGTATCATTGTACTGAAATCACATTGACACAGGTATGTCTTTCCTGGTGTCCACACACGCCATGAAATATCTCCAGGGAATTTCTGACGAAATATATCCCAGAATTTTTTGTGAAATCTGGGAAATAGTTCTGTGAATCTATTCCTGAATTCTAAAACAGCTTCTTTATTCTCAATTAAGTCCATAAGCAATCTCTCTGTTCCTCTCAGGAGAGATAAAACAGTTAAAGCATCTCCAAAATCCGGAAGTGCAGGTAAATATTCACCATTGCTTTTTTCTACTGCTTTCTCAAAAAGTTCAAGACTCCTTTTCAGCCAAATATTATTCTCGTCAAGATGCAATTCAAATTTCCTATAGTCATCTATAACGGGATTTACCCAGACAGTATCATCCAAAAATTTAACTTTACCTCCCAAATAAGCTGCCATTGTCATAGGAGTTCCTCTTCTTCCCCATTGGTGATACATAAAAGGTACGGCTTCTCCAAAGTAATAATTTGTATTTATATCTTCTCTAACTACCTCTATTAAACCGTCAAAATCCGGTTCTGACTTTGTAGAAGTCCAGTATTTATTTAAATCTATAATAGTTATATCTGGATTACGGGAGTTATTGACATAAAAAGGATCTACAAGAAATATTTTCTTGTTCGGTTTAGGGATGGAAAAAAGAATAGCTGGACGACCTAAATTTCCCCCTTCCCACCAGTTAGAAAGCCTCTTAAAAACGTTTTCCATACTGTTGCCTTTCCTGATATTTGGCCTTTATACTGTCTTCTGATTGTCTCCAATTCCAGTCTATTATCACACCAATATATTCATCTTTATTGTTTCTTAATCCCTCATATGCCCTGGCGATCTCATATGGTTTTACCATATGGCTCAATAGCAGCTTTACTGATAATTGTTTCTTCTCCATGAGGTTAAATACTATCTTTGTATTTCTTTCAATTGAGTATTTTACGAAATTGTCATGTTGAATGAAATACTCTTCATGATGTCCACATTGAAAGATAGTGTCGCCAATGTCAAGGTTCAGTACTTCGTTTCCCTTGGCAACTACTTCTCTAACTGAAGTATAGCCTAGCTTTTTCTTTGTCAATAAAATTTGTCATTCGGCAACTACCAATGCTTTAACATCGTTGAGGAGAATTTCATAGTAATCATAGACCTTCATCTTTTGGTTGAACTTTTAGCTATCCCTCTTATTCATAAATATAAATCATATCCCTTTATATTCTCTAATTCTTTTTCTGTCAGGCTGCCATTGGTGGTAACTACAATGGCATCTAGCCTGATTTTAATTTTAGGAGTTCCATCACCACAAATCCAGAACTCTTTACCTATTTCACTGGCAGTGAAAGGCCCGGTTTTTACCCACGTCCACTTCTTGGAAACAGAAGATTTTCCCTTAAATGCCCTCTGTTTTCCATGAAAAACAGAAACATAGGTTTCAGTATCATGGGTAAAGACTTTCAGATAGATATAAACTGGTTTAGCTGTTTGAGGAAAGGGAATTTTAGTTGCCATATTATAGTAAAGAACACCTTCTGCATAAGCCCCGCCACTAACTGAATTGTCCTTTACTATCTCGGCATTTCCTTTATAATCTTCCGCTTCATACCAGAGGGGTTCTACCTCAACCGATGACATCTTCGGAATTTTCCCCTTAATTACTTTAACATTATCCACATAAAACGTTACTTTTTGGTTTTTACCCGAGCAGGTAATGACATGCAGGAAAAAACTTCCGCCTTTCTCAAACTTCTTTATCTTCAGCTCCTGCCATTCTGCTGTAAGATTGGTCTTGGATCCATAAGTAAATCCACCTGACCCAAGAACACAGAGCATCACTTTCCCTTCTCCTCTGGCATAGGCACTGATGAGATAATTTTCTCTCGGTGTTACTTTTACTTTAATATTAGGTCCTTCTAATGTCCCTGCTCCGGGAGTCTCTACCTTGAGAGAATGAAGGCCAGAATAGGCCTCTTCTGAAGACTGGCTGAGTAATGTTCCGTCTTTTTCCTTATAGGTTTTCCAGCCTGCTATTCCCTGTTCAAAATCACCGTTTGTTACTAAATTAATTTCCTCTTTTTCCTGTGCACCGACATTCCATCCTATACAACTTATACACACCAACAATGCTATTGACAATAAAATACTTCTGCTTCTTTTTATTACTCTTGTAAACATAATACTACCCTCCCTTTTTTATTTGACTGCTACTTACTCATATGATCTTCATTACATCCCATAATTCTCCGCTATTTCTTGAGCTGTTAATGACCGATTGTAAATCCTGACTTCGTCGATTATGCCGTTGAATAAGTTTGTTCCGTTACTAACTTGTCCGATATATAAATATTCTGTCCAGCTTGCCCATTGAAGAGATCCTGATGAAGTAGCAATATCCGTCAAAATCAAGTCTCCATCTTTATAGTATCTAACCGTATTGATACCGTCATATGTGAGAGCTATATGATGCCAACCATCCCACGAAAGAGAACTTGAAGGAGAACACCAATGCCAACCCTCACTTGTATTAAGATGGGCACGTAACTTATTATCCCATATCGTCAAGCCATAAGCTCCTTCAGCTCCAGCAATTTCATGAATACCAGCGAAATCCGACGTTGGTGAATATACCCATGCTTCAATTGTAATTTTAGAAAGCTTTAAACTCTCATCATCTCCACAATCAACATAATCATCGATTCCATCAAAACTCAAAGCTTTACCTACCTTACCATCTACCCATTGGGCTCCTCCTATTATACCATCATTACCTCTCCCTGAAGAATCTTTCGCTATAGTTCCACTTCCCTCATCAAGCTGCCAGTAACCTACTAAATTAACACTTGTTATCAATTCCACCTTATTCATAAACCTGAAGTTAGCTATCTCTACATTCCCACCGTGAATTTGAACTTTTACAGTTTTTTTCAAATGCCGTCCAAATTTTTCATACAAGTCCTTTTCCAGGTTAAATGATATCCCATGCCAGTTTCCATCGCTGAATTCAGCACCAAGGAATATTTGAACAGACGTTCCTGATCCAGATATTGAATCAACACCATCGCCAGTAATATAATTTATATAATAGTATTGCCCATCCAAATCTTGAATGCAAAATTTCACTCCAACACCTAAATTGCTTTTCAGATTTAACTTAGCATATTTTTTCGTAATATCTAAGTACCCTAACGTTGGATATACTGATAAACAGTTCCAATTCTCTCCACTGGCAGAAATTATTTGTAGGACCTGAGTACCCAACTCAGAACTATAATAGTTTGTAAACTCACCGTCGCCAGAATATGGATCTGGCTGACTATACCAGTCGCCCGCTGCCAAAGAAACAGAAACCTTTGAAGGCTCCTCTTTATAAAGAGTCAGGTTATCCAGAGAATAGCCTCCTCCCCTCATAGCAAAACACCGAACCGCTTTTACACCCACCCCTACTCCTTCCATCAGGTCTCTATCCAGATCGCGCATAATATAGTGCCATTTGTTATTTTGTAAGTCGCTCCCAATATTATGATAGATGCGCGTACCATCACCACTTACTGTGCATTCGCCATCATTCGGACGGTAAGTTAGGTAATATTGTAGATCGTCTTCTCCATATACTACCGCATCTATCCATGTATACCCTCCCATTTTTATCATAAATGATAAATACCTTGCATCTTTTTCAAGATAACCTGCATTTATTTGTGGTCCCCAAATCTGGAAATTCCAACCATCAGCAGAGTCGACTCTCATTACCTGACTTTGCAAATCAGTATCATGTACAGACTCCACTGTGCCTTCGCCCTGGAGAATACTCCATCCATAGTTCAAAGGTATTTGTATTTCGTTAAACGGCTCTTCACTGAATTCTACCAGATTTAGATAATGTCTGCCTCCCTGGGTAAGAACGTTTACTACTTCTTGAACACAAACACCAAATGCAGCATACAAGTCTCTATCAAGATCTCTATATACATCAACCCATTTCCTATTATCCTCCCCTAAACAATGATATGCAGTTCTACCATTTGTGTCTCCAATATACATACCTCCTGTGCCTGAAATGTAGGCAAGATAATAATATATATCGTCAGTGCCTTTTACCAGGACTCTGAAGTCAACTCCCCAGTTAGAAGTTGCCTTTAAATAATTAAAATGAGCCCATTTCTTATTTATCCCATTTTCTATCGTATTTCTTATAGCAAATAAATTCCCGTCATCAGAGTGAACTTTTATTGCTTCGCATCCCAATTCATAATCCATAACTTTGAGCATGGACCCATTAGCAGTATGAAAACCATCCTTTACAAGACTCCAGCCCAAGGTCGGTGGAGCTGAAGAACTGAATGTCAGGTCATCCAGGCAATAATTCCCACCGCGGATAAGCACCAAATCTACATTTTTAAGGTGATGTCCTGTTGCAGCAAAAAGGTCTTTCTCAAGGTCTCTACTTATGGTATTCCAATTTTGATTACTATCATAAGCTGTTGACAGATTGTAATACACATTCATCCCGCTTATATGAGAAAAACCGACCGGATCTGAAGGCCTATATACTAAATAATACCATTGATCATCATCCCCCGAAACCAGGACATACACCCACACATCTCCCCCTGATTTAAATGTATATGATAGATATCTCTTCTCAAGGTCCGCGTAACTTACCTCAGGAACATCAGTTGGTATCCTTTTTATGCCAAAATAGTAGCCATCAGAAGAATTAACTCTCATTACATTGCTCTTCAAAAAATCATCATATTCAGTGCTAAGTGTCCCGCCGCCATCGAAAATCTGCCAGCCGTAATCTTCAGGAGAACCACTGTATTCAAAATCATCCACCCAGTCCATAAGGCTTTCCTCAAAGGGTGTCCCCCATATCTGTATTTCAGCTAAATAGGCATACGAAGACCCTGCTGTATTAGCAAAACATAATTTTATCTTTCTGGCTGAATGGTTTCTAAGATCAATATGAACTCTTTTCAGCCCATCAGAATTAAAAATCCCAATTTCGCTCCAGCTATTACCATCCTGACTTAAATAGCATGTAACAGCTTCAAAATCATATGCTGGATCCTGCCATATCTCGATATTATTCAACGCGTATTTCCCCTGAAGATCAAAGATAATTTCCGGGTCAGTACTACCAGACCACATGACTCCTTCATCTATCGCATACCCGAAATTTCCATCTGTCAGGTCACCATGTACATTAGCTAAACCTTCTCCACCATTATATTGCCATCCGGTCCTCTGAAGTATATAGAAGTGTCAGATCTTCCGCATTCTTCTCCAAATTTATCAGGATCTACTGAGTAGGTGTAATAACCGCCTATTAACATATCCTGATTAACGGCAATATCCTTATATTCATTTCCATCACCATAAAGTTTTCCTGATCCGGTTCCAACTGAGATATATTTCCTTACTATTACCTCATTCCCATCATTATCAGTTACTGTGAGTCTGACTAGATAACTGTTATTTAATGTATATACATGTGGAGGCGGTACCTCTTGGTTAGAATAGGTACAGTCACCAAAATCCCACAAGTAGCTGACAATAGTACCATCAGGATCACTTGCTGTAGGTTGAAAACTCACTTCTAATGGTGCAACGCCTCCATCAGGAGAAAACGTAAAGTTAGCCACTGGCAATCCTGCAGCTTTAACCACAATGTACTCATAATCTGTGACTTCATGACTTGTCGTGTCTGTTACAATCAATTTTGCAGTATAAAGACGAGATGAAGTATATTCATAGGATGGCGCCGCTTCTGTCGAGTCAATCACGCCATTATTATCAAAATCCCACGCATAAGAAGACACAGTACCTCCGCTTATATCCACAGAGAAGTTTACAGTTAATGGCACATCACCTTCTTTAGCAGATGCAATGATGGTGCACGAAGCAATTTCACCTGCAGCTACAACTTTTATATCGAGAGTAGCACCTCCAGTTAGACCAGAATCATCAGTTACAGTCAAACTGGCGGTATAATCTCCAATCTGCGTATAGATAAAGGACGGATTCTGTTGTGTCGAATCAATCACTCCATTACTTGTAAAATCCCATGCATAAGAGACTATTGTTCCGTCATAATCTGTTCCAGTCCCCTCAAATTGAACAGTTAAAGGAGCGTTGCCACTCTCCGGGTAAGCGCTTATTTCTGCACTAGGAGAACCATCCAGTACTTCAAGCTTAACAGTTTCCGTAGCACTAAAAGTTTGATCATTCGTGACTTTAACAAGACAAATATATACACCTACCTGTGTGAACGTCCAGTCTACATCCGCTCCTGTACGATCGATTGTCCCGTCTCTATCAAAGTCCCATTCAAT
>JBDRTG010000042.1:0-27889 GCA_043824255.1 bacterium | reverse complement strand
CGTACGTAATTGTATCCATTCTTTTGCCTCCTGTTTTAAGGTTAAATTACCTGTTTATCGTTTTCGTTCTTCAATCCTAGCACAGAAAATACATGGTTTCACGTTAATAGAGTTACTTGTTGTAATAGCCATCATAGCCCTACTTGCGTCAATGCTTTTGCCTGCTTTAGCTAAAGCAAGGGAAAGGGCGAGACAGATCAAATGCGTGAGCAATCTGAGGCAGATTGGCCTGGCTTTCTTTATGTATGCTGATGATAACGATGGCTGGATTCCCCAAGCATACTTTGGGAACGAGGAAACATGGTTTCATAAGGTTTATGACTATGCCAATAACAATTATGAACTCTTTAACTGCCCTTCTCAGAAAACGGGAAGCATTACCGACCCTGATGCCTATAACAGCACGATGCCTTATGGGATGAACTGGTATCTCCAATATGAGGATAGTAGCTACGACTACGAAAAATTATGGAGATTGAGCAGTATAACTAAGCCTTCGCAAACATTCCTGGTGGCGGATTCAGCCTGGAAGACTGTGGGTGGGGGTCCCAATCCGCCGCCTATGAGTGGCTACTTTAGAATTCAGAATAGAAAAGGTTATTCCCCGGGAGATAGTAACTACCTCTACTGTGCGTTAGATAACCGCCATAATGGAGGAGCCAATATCCTTTTCTGCGACGGTCATGTTAAATGGATGGATAAGGATGATGCGGATAATACCTGGGGGACCTCAGACGAAATCTGGAGACCATGAAAATAGATGTGGAAGATGAGAAAAGACTGTCAATATGAAAGATTTGACCCTTTACTTCTTGCATGTATAAACATTTTTTTGCGTTCAGCATAGGAAGGAATAAATCTATTAGCTATAATTCCCTCAACAAGTAGTAGCAATATTAATAGAAAGAGTAAAGGATTTGAGAGTCTTACACCTTCTCTTGTTCTTCTCATGCTTGGAATAATCTCATCAAATGTAGATATGAGGCTTAAATTCCCTTTTATATACCTATTAATCCCATCCCTGGCTATTTTTGATAGATCTGACTCCTTAGTATCAAGGTTAACAGCAAATAGAGTCTTGCCTGGATCAACCTGGTAAATACCTGGCGTTTTTGTGTTGGTATAACTGAATGTATCATTCTCAATAGATGCAGTCTGCCAGAGAGTACCATCCGGGCTTATTACTGAAACTTTTTCCACATCAGGAGGAATCTTAAGTCTGAGTGCTGAATTAACTAAATAACTTTGCGGCTGAGTCGTCTCTCGTTCCAGTGAATATATAATCTGATGCAGAAAGGGCAAGTATGCAGGATGAATAGGGAAGTCATTCCACGAAATATTAGGAGAACTTGTAAACAGGAAGATTCTTCCTTTACTCAACTGTTTTTCTAAAAACATAGGATAACCATTTGTGTACCATGATAGCACTTTTGTCGATTTTTCCATGGCAGAGTCATATTGTACAGCATAAATCTTATAAAAATGTATACGGCTCAAATCGACATTTGTTCCTTCAAATATATCAAATATCTTGTTTTTATAACGTACTTTTGCAAATGTAAAAAAATTAGAATGGTCATCTTCATCTCCCATAGACATAAGAAGTTTTGAAGGCAGTAATCCACTCTCATAAAAGATACGGTTATAATCAGGAACATTAGTATTATTTCCCAGGAATATCAGCAGGTTTCCTCCTTTATGTATGTATGGTTTTAGTATGTCTGCAATATCCTGATTGTTGACCTTTACATTGGCAAGTATAACAAGAGAATATTTATTGATGTTTTCAGATAAGAAACTCTCTCTGGTTATTTCATCTATCTTTATGCTTGATAATGCCCCTTTGGATGGGCTCAAAGCAGATCTTAAATAAAAACACTCATCTAAATATGGAAAAACAGACTTATGTCCATTAACAAGGAGCACTGGAAATACAGGAGCTACTTTAACAGTAAAAAAATATTTATTATCTACGCTCAGCTTGTCATGGTCAATACTGATATAGCCGTGGTGCAATCCCGGCTTATCCATGTCCACTGAGAAGTTTAGGATAATCTTTGAGTTGGCATCTATATATGCTGTATGTTCCTGCTTTTTTACATTGTCAATATAGATATATACATTGGTTTTTGTTGCATAGTTTGAGAAATTATTTATCTCAGCATGCGCCTGTAGAGACATTCTCTGCACCTTAAGCCTTACATCTGTTATTGCAGTATTAGAAAAATCTTCCTTTCCTGCATTCACAAGATATAGATGCACATCGGAGCTAAGATTAATTGGAGATTTTATATTATCCCAGGAAACTTTTTGCAAATCTGAGATTAAGTATATCTCCTTATTAGGCCCTGCAGACTTATCAAGAATTTCTATTGCTTCGACTAAAGCCTTTCCAATGTCAGCATAATCATTTGATAATGAAATATCTGGCATAATATCCTCCAGACTACCTTGATATCCTCTGCTGTTTGTTAGAATAAGTGCAACTTCGTCCGATCTTTTAATAGATTTTGATATTTGTACAGCAGCATCCTTTGCTTTATCAAAAGGCGTATCTGTTCCTCCATAAGCCATGCTGTATGAATTATCAAGAATAATAACAGCGCTTACTGCTTCCCCTTTCCCGAAAAACGAAAATCCGGAGAATTTTACAACAGGTCCTGATATTGCAAGCGATATGAGTATAAGTATAAGGATTCTGAGCAATAATAATATGATTTGTCTGAGCTTTAGTCTTGTCATTGTTCTAAGATGCGAGAGCTTTAAGAATCTTAAAGTACTGAATTGGATGGTTTCAGTTTTGCGATTTGATACCAGGTGTATTACGATAGGAATAATCCCTGACAACATACCAAAGAGGAAAACTGGATTAAGGAAGAATATTGACATTTATCCTAATCTTGCTCTTTTGGAAAGATATGAACACAGCACTACGTCCAGAGGCACAGATGTATCCACCTTTACATAGTCTATCATGCCTTCGGAGCAATCACGTTTATATCTACTGGTGAAGCTATCCATCTCTGCCCAATATTCCTCGCGGATAAGTTTAGGATTCACAGAAAGAGTTTTTCTTGTTTCTATATCCTGAAAAACAGCAGGTTTCTCATAAGGAAATGTTGTCTCGTATTTATCAAGAACATGAAAGACAATAACTTCGTGTTTTTTATGCCTGAAATGCTTTAGCCCCTTTATTACTGATTCTACATCATCAAGCAGATCTGATATTAAGATTATCAACCCCCTTCTTTTTATTGTTTCAGCCAGATCATGGCATGTTCTGCTAATATTAGTCTCCTGTCCTGATGAGGTTCTATCAAGTGTTTGCAGGATATTTTTTAAGTGCCCACTACTGCATTTAGGTGGTATATAATCTTTTATTTTTTCATCAAACACCACAAGACCTACAGAATCTCTTTGCTTAATCATCAGATAAGCGAGGGATGCAGCAAGAAAACAGCCATATTCATACTTTGAAACATGCTTTGACTTGAAGAACATGGAATTACTTGCATCCAGAAGAATATAGGCTTTAAGATTTGTTTCCTCTTCATATCTCTTTATATAAAATTTATCTGTTTTCCCATACACTTTCCAGTCTACATGTTTCAGATCATCTCCCAGGGAATATTCCTTATGTTCAGAGAATTCCACGCTGAATCCCTGGTATGGGCTTTTATGCAGACCGGAGATAAATCCCTCAACAACAAGTTTTGCAACAAGGTTCAGATTGGATATCTTTGCAATTACCTTTGGATCGAGAAACCTACGATAGCTTTGCATAATCCTTTTCGGTTGGTTCTGTAATTGTATTGAGCAGCTTCTCTATAATCTTCTCTGAGTCTATTCCCTCAGCTTCTGCATTAAAATTAATAATAATCCTGTGTCTGAGTACAGGAGCAGCAACACTCCTTACATCCTCACAGGATACATTGTAGTCACCCCGTGTTATTGCTCTTGCCTTTGCGCCGAGTATTAGATACTGAGCGGCTCTCGGGCCTGCTCCCCAGCTAACCCAGTCTTTTATGAATTCAGGAGCAGAAGCATCCTTTGGCCTGGACGCTCTTACAATGTTTGTCGCATATATAACTACATGGTCAGAAACAGGAATGCGCCTTGTGATTCTCTGAAGCTCAAGTATTTTTTCCCCATTCAATACAGAAGTAAGTTCAGCATTGGTTTCGTATGTAGTAGATTTGACTATTTCCTGCTCTTCAGTTTTGGAAGGATAGTCTATATTGATATTAAACATAAACCTATCTAACTGGGCCTCAGGTAAAGGATATGTGCCTTCCTGCTCTATAGGATTCTGTGTCGCTAAAATAAAAAACGGAAGCTGCAGAGGATAGGTTATACCTCCTGCAGTTACTTCGTATTCCTGCATTGCCTCAAGCAAGGCAGCCTGTGTTTTTGGTGGTGTCCTGTTTATTTCATCAGCCAGCACTATATTTGCAAAGATCGGGCCCTTTATAAATTTGAAACCTCTCTTGTGCGTTTGAGAATCCTCCTCCATGATATCCGTCCCTGTAATATCCGAGGGCATAAGGTCAGGAGTAAACTGAATTCTTTTAAACTTTAAATCCATGACCTGCGCAATTGTATTTACCATTAATGTTTTTGCCAGTCCGGGCACGCCGACAACAAGGCAATGACCTCTGGAAAACATGGCAATCAAAATTTCATCTACTATCTGCTGCTGACCAATAATCACCTTGCGGATTTCGTTTAAAATTTTCTTTCTGGCATCCTTAAATTCTTCAATTGCTCCTAAATCCGCTTCAACAATCTTACTGTCATCCATTTCAACATCCTCCTATTTGCAAATCTTTATTTCTACTCACTTACCTGTGATCTTGTGAAAGAACTTTAGGAATTCATTAAACTGTACTTTTTTATCAAATTTTTCTTCCATAAGCTTACGAGCATTTCTACCCATCTTCAGACAAGCATTCTTATCTAAAGAGAGTTTAACAATCGCATCTATAAGTTCGCTACGGTCCCCGGGTTTAATCATATATCCTGTTTCTCCATCAAAGACAACTTCAGGCACTCCTGCTAATTTCGATGCTACAACAGGCAGTCCCATGGACATTGCTTCAAGCAGGACATTTGGCAAACCCTCCTTATAAAGACTGGGAAGGACTAATATGTCAATTCTCTCAAAGACATAATTTGGTTCATTCGTAAATGGAAAAAATGTCACGTTTTTTTCAAGATTCATTGTTTTTACTTTTGCTTTCAACATTTCTTCGTCCGGACCGTCTCCAACAAGCATCAAGTGAATGTCAGGAATAGGACCAGCTGCGAGTTTTGCAACCGCCTCGAGAAGAATGACCTGTCCTTTTCTTTCCTCAAAAGAGCCAACTGAGCCCAGAACCGGACCAGCAGTACCACAAAGAGGATAACGCCTCAAGGCTTCAGCTTTATTTTTATCTGAAGAACTAAAACGGTCAACCTCTGTTCCCTGATAGATTAGCTCAACCTTCTCAGAAGGCATTTTATAATTATCAATAAGATACTTGCGTGTAAAGTCTGTGATACTGATAATTTTTACATTAATAGAGTCATCAGGAAGATAAAATTTCCTCAGATATTCAGGTACAATAGTCCCTGTTTTTGGCATAAGAATTGTGTCAAGACCAGCTTGTTTTATGCATTCAGCGCCAAAAACAGCGCAGTGAAATCCATGCCTCGGCGGATGCACGGTACAAACAGCAACATCACAGTTATTCAGGCCTTCAATCCATATCTTTTTAAATTCATCGCCTTTGGCTACAACCCTGTCCCAGTCATATGCAATAATATGCGCTCCTGCTTTGGAACATTCATTAGCTACCCAGCTATCCAGAGGCGCAATAACAGTAACATCCTCACCTTTGTTAATGAAAACTCTGGTTGCTTCAGAAACCCAGATCTGAGTTCCGCCATGAAAATGTGTATCTTCGATAAATCCGATATGCATATACCTCAGTCCTTAGATCTCTTCAAAGTTCTGAGCAATTTATAGAATGTCTCTGCAAGCACTTCAGTTCCATAACGCATCCTTACAGCAACGCTGTTATGTCTTTTAAGTTCTTCTTCATTTTCCCCGAACATTAGCTTTGTAGCTTTACTAAGAAAATCCTGAGAAAAGTCATTCTCGGGAAAAAGTATGTACTTTATCTGCTTCTCTTCAGGAAGATATTTTCCTACAACATTGGCAAAAACCTCCTCAGGATAATAGTGGCTGCAGATAATAGGAATCCCGCACGCACTGGCCTCAATAATAGGCAATCCTCTGCCTTCGGTTTCGCTGGGGAACAAAACTACTGTAGCAAGTCTGTAAATGTCCTCAATATGCATACGTTCCAGTCCATTTACCCTAAAGCTTGAGTGTTCTTCTGTTCCTACTGAAAACGCGATAAAGATACGATCAGAAATATCTTCTGGCAATGATGAACATAAATCAATATAAGCCCCTAAAACAGTTTCAAGATCTGCCCGATGCTCTATAGGCACAGGTCCTGTTATATGGAGAATAAGTTGAATGTCTTTATTGCTTTCAAATTCCTTGCGAAAAAGGGGATAATTCATAAGCGCAGAAAAAAGATGCAGATCCTTTTCAATACGTTTTCTGGCAACTACGCGCGTGGGCTGCAAGCAGTAAATAATCTTTTCATTTGTTAAATCAAGCTCAAGCCCCTCTCTAAATCCACAAACTATGGGCTTTTGTCCCTTCATCCAGTTTGTGAGATTCCCAATATGAGAGGAAACCGGAACAGGTTTGATTTTTGGCCTGCCGTCTGAAAGGATATATGCCATTCGCAAACGGGACGACATAACATCTTGCTTCGTATATTCTCTTAAAAATTCATCGCTTATGAAAGTAGATATTTCAAATACTCTATTCTTAGGAAAACCATAATGTGTAGTAAGGTAGCGCGATTGCTTATGATTTATATTTACTTGAATCCATCGCTTTCCATTCCATGGATAAAGCTTTTTAAACAGCGAAAAGAATGCCCGATTCTTAATGTTTTTAAAAAAGTGATCTCTTATCCCTGCTTTTTCTCCGAGTTTGCGTTCTGAAGCAGGTTTTCCTCCTTCCCAATAGAAATCATGATTTGAATTCAATACATACATACCAAGAGATTCAGAAACTAAAATAGTGGCAAGCGCAATCGCAAAGTTTCCTGGATTTGAAAAAATATTAACAGGGAAAAGTAATGCAATTTTCTTATCCACTACATAGGAGCCGAGTTCTTCTGCAAAAGAAACTGCCTGATCCCACATCTCCATCGCAAGATCACTGGAAATTTTGCTGCCCTCGGGCATATCCTCATAAAAAAGCTTTGAGAAACACTTCCCTTTGTGCCATTTAGACCATCCGTTCATTTCACGGATATGAAAACGATTCCACGACGGTTTAAGAACCGCATCTGCTTTATCATGGAAATCGCCGCTGATAAAATGGAGAACAGGGAGAGTGGTATGAGCGTCTGCAAAAATTCTTTCCATGCAATGAGCATATTTACTTATCTCTATTGAAACTCCATCAATTCCAAAATCGTATGTAATAAACGCAATACCATTGTGAAGTGAACTCAGGAATTCTTTGTCGGTGAATGCCCCAATCTCAGGAGAATCTCTCTTTACAGATTCAAGGACAGCTGAGATATCCTTCCATCTTTTAACTCTCGTTTCTGAAAGCGTCTGTTTCATCTGGTTAAAAAGAGCTTTTTTATTATCTGTCATTATTAGTATTAAGTTATAAGGATTAAGAATTTAAGTTAAAAAACATTACGCTCTACAAACTTAATCCTTAATCCTGATTTGTTTCGTGTATATTAGCATACTGGCAGAACTTTGCAATAAATTTGCCATTTGGCATTCTTTATGATAAAAGACGTAATTAAACTGTAACACAACGCAAATGGTTGTTAGAGTGTTAGATAAAACGAGTAAAACTTATTGTAACTGGTGCGGAGAGGGACACGGAACACAAGATTATGCAGACAAGAAAATTAGGGTATAGTGATTTAAATATAACAGTTATAGGTCTCGGCACATGGGCAATTGGTGGCGGCGGGTGGAAGTTTGCATGGGGACCGCAGGACGATAAAGAATCAATTACTGCGATACGTAAAGCAGTTGATATTGGCATAAACTGGATAGATACAGCTGCAATTTATGGACTTGGTCACTCTGAAGAGATTGTAGGCAAGGCTATCAGGGAGATGAAAGAGAAACCTATTATTGCAACAAAATGCGGCAATTGCTGGGATAAAAATCGAAGGATATTCCACTGTTTAAAAAAAGATAGTATTCGTTCTGAGGTTGAAGCAAGTTTAAAGAGACTTAGAGTAGATGTTATTGATCTGTATCAAATACATTGGCCAACATCTGATGAAGAAATTGAAGAAGGATGGGAGACAATAGCAAAACTTATAAAAGAAGGGAAGATTCGCTACGGAGGTGTTTCAAACTTTAGCGTGAAACAGCTTAAGCGCATTCAATCTATTCATCCAATAGCGTCACTTCAGCCGCCTTACAGTATGCTTGAGAGAGGGATTGAAGATGAACTGCTGGATTATTGCGAAAAAAACAATATTGGAGTTATAGTTTACAGCCCAATGCAAAGAGGACTTCTTACAGGAAAGTTCTCTAAAGAACGTGTTCTAAATCTTCCGAAAGATGACCATCGACACAAGAATATGCATTTTCAAGAGCCTCAGTTAAGTGCAAATCTTGAGCTGGTGGAATCTCTCAGACCTATAGCAGAGAAGAATAATATAACTCTTGCGCAGCTTGCTCTGGCATGGGTTTTACGCAGGGAAGAAGTAACTGCAGCTATTGTGGGAGCCAGAAGCCAATCGCAGATTCAAGAAACAGCTGTTGCAGGTGACGTTAAACTTGCTGAAGATGATATTAAAATAATTGAAAAATTATTAAATATCTGAATATTTTGCACATTTTCTTTATTTTATAGTATACTGACTTTTATGGATACGCATTGCTTGGCAACAGATGAACTTCCGGATTTGACAATTGAGAAGCTTGGACATTCAAGTATAGTTTCTCCCCTGGTAAGAAGCAGGGATTATTTCACTAATGACCAGGAAAAAATTCTATTATATTCACATTCTAAAGATTTAAAAGCATGTCAAAGCTCTGATAAAGAACTTCCAATGTTTGAAAGAGCTGGTCCCAGGCAAAGGATCTTCTTTGACGGGAAAAAAATAAACTGTGGAATAGTTACTTGTGGAGGATTATGTCCTGGGCTCAATGATGTGATACGGACAATCGTTCTTAGCCTTATATGGCAATATGGTGTCAGGAAAGTTTTCGGCTTTCGCTATGGATACGCGGGTCTATCATCAAGAGCTCCTAAAGAACCATTGGTATTAACCCCGGAATCTGTTGACGAAATTCACCATAAAGGAGGAGATATCCTGTCATTGTCTCGTGGTCAGCAAGACTCGGATGATATAGTTAGCAATCTAGAAAAAAGAGAAATTAGTTTATTATTTGTTATTGGAGGCGATGGCACACTAAGAGGAGCTTCAGATATAGTCAAAGCGATAAAGAAAAGAGATTTAAAAATTGGGGTAATTGGAGTTCCAAAGACAATTGATAATGATATCTGCGCACTAGAGCAATCTTTTGGCTTTTCAACAGCTGTTGAAGCGTCGCGTTCAGCAATTTGCGGAGCACACGAAGAAGCCAAAGGAGCATGGAATGGTGTTGGATTAGTTAAACTAATGGGCAGGGATTCTGGCTTTATTGCTGCTTATGCTACTCTGGCAAACAGTGATGCAAACTTCTGTTTTATCCCGGAAGTACCACTTGTTTTAAAAGGAGAAAATGGATTTTTACGTCTGCTGGAGAAACGGCTGGACAGGAAGCATCACGCGCTAATTGTAGTAGCTGAAGGAGCGGGACAGGACTTGATACAAGAAGCTGGTTATCAAAAAAGAGATGCTTCCGGCAATATTGTACATAGGGATATAGGAGGTTTCTTAAAGAAGGAAATTATAAAGTATTTTAAAAAGAAGAAAAAGCCATTGGTTTTGAAATATATAGATCCAAGCTATATAATCCGAAGTATACCTGCCAATTCTCAAGATTCGGCATTCTGCCTGATGCTTGGACAAAATGCTGTGCATGCCGGGATGTCAGGCAGAACAAATATGGTAATAAGCTACTGGAACCAGTACTTTATGCATATCCCAATATCACTGGCTATCCTGAAGAAGAAAAAAGTTGACCCAAACGGCCATTTATGGCAGACTGTTTTGGAAACGACTGGTCAGGCATGATTCAGATATTATATACTCGCCTTCACAACAATAGTTATAAACAAAAACTTTAGGAGAGTTTTGTGAAAGAATGTAATGTTCAGGAGAATAAGCAAAAATGCAACTGCACTTATGAACCGTGCAGTAAAAAAGGTATTTGTTGCGAGTGCATTAAGTATCATTGGCAGATGGAGCAGTTCCCCGCCTGCTTCTTTCCTAATGATGTTGAGAAAACGTATGATAGAAGCATTGAAAAATTTATAGAGGTATATCAGGAAAGAGGAAAGTGGTGGTAAAAACAGTTCGCGGAACAAGTGATATAGTGCCTCACGATGTAGATACCTGGCAGGCATTGGAACTTGTTTCCAGAAATTTGCTGGAAGCTTATGATTATAGGGAGATTCGCACGCCTATATTTGAACAAGCCAGACTCTTTCAAAAAAGTGTTGGGGAATCTACGGACATTGTAAGCAAAGAAATGTATGTGTTCTCTGATAAAAAGGGTAGGGAACTCGCTCTTAGACCTGAAGGAACTGCCTCAATCGTGCGCTCATTTATTGAGCACAATATGCATACACAGACTTTGCCGGTAAAATTATACTATATGGGTCCATTTTTCAGATACGAAAGACCGCAATCAGGCAGAACAAGACAATTCCATCAGATCGGGGCAGAGGCAATTGGCGTTGAAGATGCGGGGTTGAATGCAGAGATAATTGATATTGCAGTTCAAATTCCATCCAAAATGGGCATTAAAAACCTAAAAGTAATGCTTAATAGCATTGGTTGCAAGGAATGCAGGCCAAAGTACGTAAAACATCTTCTAGGACACTTTAGAAACCGAATTAAAAACCTGTGCATGGACTGTAAACGCAGATATTCTACTAATCCTTTAAGAATTCTGGACTGCAAAAAACCTGAATGTATTCAATACGTAAAAGATGGACCTACTATCACAGAGAATCTATGTGCCAAATGCAGGAATAAACTTGAGACAGTGGAGAAACATATAAACTGTTTAGGCATTGATTATCAAATACAGCCTTATCTTGTTCGCGGTCTTGATTATTATACAGGTGTGATCTTTGAAATCATTCATTCTCAGTTAGGCGCGCAGAATGTAGTTGCTGCTGGAGGAAGATATGATAACTTGGTTGAACAGATGGGTGGAAAATCAACTCCTGCTGTTGGATTTGCAGCAGGAATTGAGAGGATGATAATGCTATTAACACATAGAAACTTCCAAAGCAACAATTCAGTATACTTAGCGTATCTCGATTTCCCTATGAATGAAAAGGTGTTTGCATTCCTTGCTGCATTGAGACAAAATGGAATACATGCCAAAACAACTTATCAGAAAAAAACTCTTAAAAATCAGTTGAGAACAGCTGCAAAATCAAACTGCAAATTCAGTTTGATTTTAGGCGCAAATGAGCTATCAAAAGGAACGGTCATTCTCCGCGATATGAAAACAAGTACACAAGAGGAGATTAAGCTGGATAATGCGGTATCAATCATAAAGAAAAAGTTGAGGAATAATGACGCAAACTAGTCAGTGGAAAAGGACTCACCTCTGCGGGCATGTGAGTAAAAAGGATGTTGGGCAGCGGGTTGTTGTAATGGGGTGGGCAAGGACATTACGTGACCATGGAGGGGTGATATTCATTGATCTTGCTGATAGAGAGGGGATTGTACAAATCGTATGCAACACTGAGGTTAGCACAGAGACACATAAGATAGCAGGTAGTATAAGAAACGAATGGGTTATTGCAGTAAGCGGAGAAGTAAAAAACAGAACTTCTGATACAATCAATCTTGGTATTCCAACCGGAGAAATAGAGATATTCGCAGAAGAGATAAAGATATTCTCTCAGTCAAAGGCATTGCCGTTTGAAATTGCAGAGGATATAGAAACGGCAGAGGATATAAGGCTAAAATACAGGTATCTTGACCTGCGTCGCCCCTCTATGTTGAAAAATATAATCATAAGACATAAAGTGTGTCAGGCTACAAGAAGCTATTTATCTAACCAGGGCTTTATAGAAATAGAGACTCCTGTACTTACAAAAAGCACTCCTGAAGGGGCAAGGGATTATCTTGTTCCGAGCCGCATTAATCCCGGTAAATTTTTCGCTTTACCTCAATCTCCGCAGGTATTTAAACAGATCCTGATGGTTGCAGGCATAGATAAATATTTCCAAATCGCTAAATGCTTTAGAGATGAAGATCTTCGGGCTGACAGACAGCCTGAATTCACTCAAATAGACATAGAGATGTCATTTGTAGACGAAGAAGATATCTATAAACTAACAGAAGGTCTAGTGTCTCGTATTTTTAGCGAAGTTTTGGATATAAAAATAAAAACTCCTTTTAAACGGTTTACATACAAAGATTCAATGAACATATACGGAACTGACAAGCCCGACATCCGGTTCGGGCTTGAATTTGTAAACATTGGAGACGTTTTTAAAAACACCTCATTTAACGTGTTTAAAAAAGTTATTGAAAATGGCGGGCAAATAAAAGCAATAAACATTAAAAACGGTGCCCAGATTTCGTTGAAAGAAATAGAAAATCTTACTTCAGTTGCGAGTACAGGTGGTGCAAAGGGAATGGCATGGATAAGGGTTACAGAAGACGGAATGAAATCTCCTATAATTAAGTTTTTTAAAGAAGAAGAGATTAATCAGTTTTCAAAGAAAATGCATACAGAAGTTGGGGATCTACTTGTTTTTGTTGGCGATACTCCTGATATTGTTGCTGATTCATTAAAAGATGTGAGAAATTACCTTGGGAAAAAAATGAGTCTTATAGATGAAAACAAATTTGAATTTGTTTGGGTCACAGATTATCCCTTACTAAAATGGAATGAAGAAGAGAAAAGGTTTCAGTCAGAGCATCATCCCTTTACAGCGCCAAGGGAAGAAGATATTCCTTTATTTGATACTGCTCCTGAGAAAATAATGTCCAGATCTTATGATTTGGTGTTAAATGGTGTTGAAATATGTAGCGGCAGCATAAGAATTCACTCCAGAGAGATACAGGAGAAAGTTTTTGAGCTTTTGGGAATTGATAGGGGAGAGGCAAAAAAAAGATTTGGCCATTTGCTTGAAGCGTTCGATTATGGAGTTCCTCTACACGGAGGTATTGCTCCTGGATTGGATAGGCTTATAATGCTTATGACTGGAAGTAAATCAATTAGAGATGTGATTGCATTTCCTAAAACCCAAAAGGCTATTTCTCTCATGGACGGCTCTCCATCAGAAGTGGCTGAAAATCAACTGAAGGAATTACACATTAGGCTATTAAAAGGCAATGAATAAACCCAATATTACTAAGAGAAAAAAGATCCTGTATCGCTGGCTGCTTGGAATAGTGGTATACTTTGCGCTTGTAGGCTCATTAATTCCCACTATTAAAGTGCATAGAATAAACATTAAAGAATCAGATATTGCCAAAGTCGACATTTTTTCTCCGTGTAATTTCCCTGTTGTAGATAAAGAAAAAACGACCATTGCCCAACAGGAAGCTGTACGCAAGGTAAAACCTGTTTATGAGATAGACACTAAAATACTACAGGTCAGTGGAAAAAAATTATACCAATTTTTTGATGAAATAGAAAAATTATATCAGTCAAAGCTTAAAACACCAGAACATGATATAAAAATACCTGAAGAAATTGCAGGAATTACACTATCTTCTAAACTAACAAATTTATTTGTTGAATGTTATGACAAAACACTCCAGAAAAAAGTAACAGACATTCTTGATAACTTCCTTTCAATAGGTGTTATTAAAAACCAGAAAGAACTTACTGGAGAGCACAAAGAAGTTTACATAAAAGATAAACATTCTGAGGCTGGTTGGGGAGTGAGCATAAATAAGATAATATCTGTTGAAAATATAGATATTATTATCCAATCCCGTATTAAAGAAAAGATTGAAAATAAAAAGTTAGTAAAACCAACAAGTTTACTCATTGAAGCCCTTATTGTTCCAAACATATCTTATGATCGCATAGAAACAGAAAAGGAAAAAGAACGAGCTATTAAGAATGCTCCTCTGCAATATAAAATGATATCTAAAGGAGAAAGTATAATAAGAAAAGGAGAAAGAGTCACAAAGGAACAATCAGAATATATAAATGCCCTGAACCATTTTTTGGGGGAATCCCATATTAACTGGCTTAAACAGATTGCAGGTGTATGTCTTTCCTTTCTTATAATCATCTTCATCCTGGATATATACATTAATAAGTTCTTACAGCACATATTTTCGAATATTACCTCATTGGCTATTGTCAGCTTAGTTACTATAGGCTTTGTAGCTATTAACAAAATCATTCTTGCTTTTTCTCTATCTCCGTATTTAATCCCAACAGCTGCAGTGGCAATCATGCTGGCTACATTACTTAATGTTGAGATAGCTTTTATAATAAATCTAGCACTCTGTATTTTTGTTGGCATAGCTACGGATTATAAGTTTGATTATTTCTTTGTTGCAACGGTTGGTGGAATAACTGCCATACTTTGCAGCACTCAGACCAAGCGCCGAATCGATATAATAAAAATTGGTTTTATAGTCGGCTTGGTAAATGTAGCAACAATAATAAGCATAGATCTACATAAGGGAGTAATTTTAGGCATGATGTTTGATCATATTAAATGGGGCTTTGCTAATGGCATTGTCTCATCATTCATTGCTGCAGGGCTTCTGCCAATACTGGAGCACTCATTTAATATCCCAACTGACGCAAAACTTCTTGAATTACTCGACCTTAATCAGCCTGTACTTAAACAGCTTTCCGAAGAAGCGCCCGGCACATATCAAAGCTGTCTTGCTGTTGGAACTCTTGCAGAAGCTGCTAGTGACAGCATAAAGGCAAACTCTTTACTTACTAAAGTCGCATCTTATTACCACGACATAGGAAAAATTAAGAAGGCTTCATACTTTATTGAAAACCAAATTCAGAACAAAAATATACATAATAAAATAACTCCAATTATGAGCAACCTCGTATTAATCTCTCATGTAAAAGATGGTGTTAAAGCTGCAAAAGAAGCAAATTTGCCTAAACTTATAATTGATATTATTGAACAGCATCATGGTACAACTCTGACCTCTTTTTTCTTTCAGCGTGCATTGGAAAACGACAATCATAATTCTGTAAAAGAGGAAGATTTCCGCTATCCAGGCCCAAAACCACAGACAAAAGAAGCGGCAGTTGTAATGCTTGCAGATTCTGTAGAGGCTGCCTCTAGAACATTAAAGGACCCAACTTCAACCAGAATTAAGACTATGGTTGAAAAAATTATAAACAACAAATTTAGTGACTATCAACTGGAGGAGAGCACTTTGACACTAAAAGATCTGAGCAAGATCGCTAACAGCTTTACACATATCTTGATAAGCATGTTTCATTCAAGAATTGAATACCCGAATACAAATGGAAGTAATGAAAATAGAAATAACCAATCTTCAAAAAAAGATAAAAATAAATAACAGTTTGATTAGAAAAGCTATTTTACACACTCTAAAAAGCGAAAGTCACCCTCAAAACATCCGCGTCAGTGTTGCCGTTGTGGCGGATTCTAAGATAAAACAGTTGAATACAACATACAGGGGAAAATGCTCTGTTACTGATATTCTAGCATTTCCAATGGAAGAAGAGAAATTCCCTAAAATACACAGCATACTTGGAGAGATTGTAATATCTGCAGAATCAGCTGAAATACAGGCAAAAAACATGAATATTTCCTTTGATGAGGAAATGATACGTCTATCAGTTCATGGGACATTACACTTGCTTTCCTATACAGATACATCTACACATGATACAAGAAAGATGATAACTCGCCAGGAACAGCTAGTAAGGGAATTAATATGAAACAGAGAAGCTTGTTAGAAAGCTTTAACAATGCTATTGATGGATTTATATATACTCTAAAAACACAAAAGAATATGAGAATTCATTTTCTTATAGCTGCTGCTGTGTTTCTAATTAGTCTGTTTCTAAAGCTAACAAGAGTTGAATTTATCATCCTGTGCTGTACAGTAACATTGGTTTTAGTTGCAGAGATGCTTAATACTGCTATTGAATTACTTATAGATATGTTTACAAAAGCGTATCATCCTGTAGCGCGTGTTGTTAAAAATATTGTTGCTGGAGTAGTTTTTATATGTTCCGTGAATGCTGTTCTTGTAGGCTATCTTCTTCTTGTTTATTCTCTGCAATCGCCTGCAGAATCAGTCATAGACAAGGCAAAAGGCTCAACGTATCACATTACATTTATTGTTTTAATTGGAGTTCTGATGACTACTCTCATTACAAAAATATTTTTTAAGAGAGGGACTGTTCTGCACGGAGGAATGCCAAGCGGACATAGTGCCTTAGCATTTGCAATAGCTACAATCATAACTCTTCTAACGTTACCAAATAAACTAATTATTGCTGCGCTTGTCTTTTTGCTGGCTTCTATGATAGCACGCAGTAGAGTAAAAAGACATATTCATACATGGTGGGAGGTAATTATGGGAGCTATATTTGGCACAACAGTAACTTTATTGATATTTCAAATATTATCAGTTAAAATATAAATATTATCAGTTAAAATATAAAAAGGAGTACTAATTGGACATACAATCTATATATCAGGGTATATGCCTTGTTTTTCTGCTTTTTCTATCAGCATTTTTTTCCGGAACAGAGATAGCATTTATGGAATTAAACAAGTTTCGTATAAAGAATCTTGTAGATAAAAATCCAAGAACAAAAAAGCTGTTATTCTGGCTGAAAAATCCTCACAAGGTTTTAACTGTTATTGCTATTTGCAACAATTTCGTCAATATAGCTGCCTCGGCAATAGCAACTTCTATAGCAATTACTATTGCAGCAAAACATGGTATGGCTAAGAGTGCAGGTGTCGGTATATCAGTCGGTGTAATGACGTTTCTGATACTGGTTTTTGGAGAAATTACACCAAAAAATTTTGCTAAAATCAATTATGAAGCTCTTGCGTTATTTGCTATAACACCTGTTAGAATACTCACAAATCTCCTTATGCCGGTTGTAAGAGCGTTACTGTTTATAACAAAAATTATTATAAGAATGTTTGGGGGACGGATTGAGAAAGAACCTAGTATTTTAACAGGAGAAGAGCTTAAAAGCCTTATAAGTGTTGGGAAGGAAGAGGGTGCAATTGAAGAAGAAGAGAAAGAAATGATCAACAGCATATTTGAATTCAGTGACACAATAGTAAGAGAAGTAATGATCCCAAGGACTGATATCCAATCCATAGACATCAACGAGAGTATTTCTGAAGTAATAAAGACAATCGTAGAAACACATCACTCCAGAATACCAATCTATGAGGAAAACATTGATAATATAATAGGAATTTTATATGTTAAGGACTTAATTACTCGTTGGGAAAGTTACAAACAAGGAGAAAATATTGCATTAAAAGATTTAATTCGCACTCCATATTTTGTCCCTGAAACTAAGAGGGTAAAGGCCTTATTTGCGCTATTTAAGAAGAAAAAAAATCATATGGCAATCGTTGTAGATGAATACGGCGGTACAGCAGGACTTGTTACTATTGAGGACGTAATAGAGGAAATTCTCGGGGAAATAGAGGATGAACATGATCGCGAAGAAGACCAATTTCAAGCTCTTGGCAATGGTGTGACTCTAATAGACGGTAGAACAAATATAGACGCAGTTAATGAAGAGCTTGATATACAGATTCCTCAAGGAGACGACCATGATTCTATAGCTGGATTTATTGTAAATAGATTAGGCAGAGTTCCCAAAACGGGGGAAATAGTAAACTACAAAAATCTCAAGATAGTAATTGCCGAAGCAGGTCCAAGACATATAAGTAAGATAAAGATCGCCAGATTAGAACCAAAGAAGGAAAATAAAAATGAATAAATTACTTGCTAAACTAAGAGCGAATTTTATGGCAGGTATTTTAGTTATACTGCCCATTCTTATAACCTATGAAATTGTCAAATTCATAATTATAAAAGTAAAAGTGCTGCATTTTGCAAATATTGTTACGCCTGAATGGATAGAGCATCCTGTATATTTCAGATATATCACAATAGGGATAGCAGTGTTGGTAATACTGGCATCAATCTTCATAATACTGACCGTTATCGGGATGCTTGCGAGGAATGTTATTGGAAAACGCTTAATCCTTTTTGGAGAGAGCGTCTTAGCAAGAATTCCAATGATAAATAAGATATACAGAGCAGTTCAACAAATTAGTCATGCTTTTGTAGGCAAAGTAATTTTTACTCGTGTTGTTCTATTACAATACCCACGTAAAGGGATTTATTCTATAGGATTTGTGACTTCTGATACAAAAGGTGAAATAGGTTCTGAAATTTCCAAGGATTCAATTAATGTATTCCTACCTACAACACCAAATCCAACCTCAGGATTTTTATTGTTTGTGTCCAAGAAGGACACAATTTCGCTGTCTATGAGTGTTGAGGATGCTATGAAATTAGTAATTTCAGGGGGCGCAGTTACACCAAATTACAGTAAACTTCGCTAGAATTAAGTAAAAATGCAGACTAAATTTAAATTATGCACATTTTTAGTTATATTAGCATTAGTGATAACGTTTAGTGTAGGGGCAGGTTTGAAACCTGCCCTTTCAGAAGAAAAAATGCAGGAGTTCTCACTCACTAAAACTGATGAAATTGAGAAAAAGTGGAATTTAGAAGCAGAAAGTGCTGATCTATCTGAGGATCCAGTAATAAAGCTATATGATGTCAAATTATCTATTTTTGAAAAACAAAAAGTAACAATTCGCTTAACAGGAGAACAAGGGGATATCAATAAAAAAACCGAAGACATCCATCTTGAAAAAAATATTGTTGGCAGAAGAGTGGATGGTACCGAAATAAAAACAGCATATATTGACTGGATGGCAAAAACAGAGACTTTTAATACAGAAGCTAAAGTTTTTATAACACGTAAAAATATAGAGCTTACTGGGTATGGTTTAAGAGCAGATCCAGGATTTAAAACTATGTATATTAAGAAATTTCCTGTAATGGAAATAAGTAGAGAAGATACAAGTGAAAATTAAAAATTTTACCCTCATCTCCATTATTTGCATTATATTCGGATATTTATTCTCTGCTCAAGCTGCTGAAAACAATGAAATACAGAAAATAACAACAATAACCAGTGATAGAATGGAAATGAATTGGAGCAAAAATGTTGCTATTTTCATAGGAAATGCATTGCTTGTTGACGAGGATGGCAGGGTAGAGGCAGATAGAATGGAGGTTTTTTTAGTTGCTTCAGAAGAAGACGAAAATAAAGAGGAGGATATTGAAAAAGTTATTGCTACAGGGAATGTCAGAATTACAACTCCTGAAAGAAGGACAAAATCTGGTAAAGCAGTATTCCATAAAAAAGAAGATATTCTCATACTCTATGATAATCCTGAAGTGTGGCAGAAAGGAACCTGCTTTACAGGAGGAAGAATTACCTTTGATCTTAAAAAAGATACTATGATTATAGATAAAGACGTTCAGGGCTCCCTTGAATCCAAAGAGACAAAAACAACAGAATCTCCTGAGGAGGAAGATGCAGATATTACAGACAAAAAATCTTATTAAGGAATATTCTCACAAGAGAGTGGTAAATAATCTCAGTATTCAGATTTGCAGTGGAGAAATTGTTGGATTGCTTGGACCAAATGGTGCAGGAAAAACAACTACTTTTTACATGATTGCTGGTCTTATAAAACCAGATGGAGGTAAAATTCTTTTTAGTGGTGAAGATATAACATCCTGTCCTATGTCGGGGCGCGCAAGGAAAGGACTAGGATACCTATCCCAGGAGCCTTCTATCTTCAGAAAACTCACTGTTAGAGATAACATTTTTGCAATATTAGAAACACTTCCTTTAACAAAAGATGAACGTGAAGAAAGATTACTTGAATTACTTAATGAGCTTAATATTACTCATCTCAAAAATCGCAAGGCTTATACACTCTCAGGAGGAGAAAAAAGAAGAGTAGAAATATCAAGAGCTTTAGTAACCCTACCATCTATTCTCTTGCTTGATGAACCCTTTACTGGAATAGATCCAATAGCTGTAATTGATATACAGGGTATTCTCCAGGATCTAAAGAAAAAGGGCTATGGTGTACTTATTACAGATCACAGTGTCAGAGAAACATTAAAGATTACAGATCATGCTTATATTATTCATGATGGCCAAATCCTCACCGCAGGAACCCCTAAAAAGATACTATCACACAAAGGTGCCCGCAAATCATACTTTGGAGAAGATTTCTCACTTTAGGTTATATATCTCATATTAATTATTCCAACCATCCTGTATATTCAGCCAGCAGCCTGCAGTAATAAACAAAGTTTTGCCACGAAATATCATGAGGTACTCCATGGTCACAACTAGGTATATACCCACCATCCTTGAACAGGGGTGGAATAATGCGTTCAAGCTCACTCTTAATGGTATCTCCACCTTTTGCGATAGCACGTTTATCAACACCGCCTTTGAACGCCATCTGTTTCGCAAATTTCTGACGATAGCTGACAATATCGTTATGCGCAGCAACTTCTATAGGATCACAGCAATTAATACCCGCTTCAATCCAGATAGGTATCAGTTCACCAACATATCCATCGGAATCCATGCCAACAATGGGACATCCGCTCTGCTTTATCAAAGGAATCCATTTCTGATAAACAGGAAGCAGAAACCTGCGTGTCATTTCAGGGGAAATCATACTGTGCGCTTTGTATGCCATATCCTCAGACATCCAGACAAAATCAAGCTTAACCTTTTCAAGAATTGGCTCCATAGTTCTGACAACAAAATCCCTCCAGAAATTAATCATATCCATAACGAACTCAGGATCTTCTATCATGAGAATACACAGCGGCTCAAATCCACACCATTCACGTAACTGCCAGAACGGGCCTGGGAAGGAGATGCCGACAGGGTAATCTCTATCTCCTAATTTCTTGCACCGTTCGTTGAAATCATCTGGAAACCTGCCTGTTGTTTGCGAATTATACCTTTTTTTCATATCCTCCCAACTTTTACGGTCCTCAACCGGGAACTTAAGCCATCTGCGGGTAACAAAATCCTTGGCACGGCGAATATACGTATAATCATATTTGTCTGATATCTCAGTGATATTTCCCATCCAGTCCTGAACAATGTAATGGCCGTCTTTATGTTCAAGCACTTTTTCTTCAAATGCAGGGATCATCTTAAAAGAAACACCAACACTCACATGCCGCTTATTCTGGGAAGCATCCAACTTTATGCCAATCTTTTCACTCACAGCATATAGATAATTTTTATTTTTGGCTAGACCCTCTTTATGCCACCTTTTCAGTGTAGATTCACGTGGTCCACCTGGGGTAAAAGGAATCCTATCTACATCCTTAAAAAGCAGTGTATTCAGATATCTTTCACGTTTTGTCATTGTTTTCATCCTTACCTCCTATCCATTATGTTCTTTTTATCCTTTTTATTTTCAGTTTGACAAAGTCGCAAGTTTGTTCTAAATATAGAAGTTAGTTCAAAGTAACAGGAAATACAATGGATAAAGTGACCAAAAATATGGATATTTTGTCCATACTAAAAATCCCACCATTTAGGTCTGAAAAATTCAGGACACCATCCAGCACTGAAAAAAAACTGCAGTTATGGATAGATAGAATCGGTTCTGCTAGCGAATATTCCAGAAACAAACCCATGCGTATTCTCGGGCTTTATGCTGTCCTGCATGTTGAACTGGGAAGAGGCTACTTAATTTCTCCTTTAACAGGAAAAATCAGGCTGAAAACAGGAGACAGCTTTTTTCTTTTCCCGAATGTTCCTCATACCTACAGCAGCATAAAGGGCAAGTGGGCAACATGCTGGATAGTATTTGATGGACCCTTATGTAAGACATACGAGAATCTAGGCTATATGAATCCCAAAAATCCTGTGATTTACGACCAAGAATGTATTGTCTATCAAACTTTTAAGAAAATGCAAGTGCTTATGGAAAGAGATGATACAGCCAGCCATCTTGAACGAAGTGCAAATATGACTGCATTGATCATGGAGCTTTATAAGCACAGGAACTTTACGCCTGCCCAACATAGGCATAAGAATCTTATTTTGCGAGTTACACAGTACCTTACAGAACACTGTCATGAGAACATAAAACCGCCCGAAGTGGCAAAAAGATTTGCAGCCAGTTACACACACTTAAGACGTCTTTTTAGAAGAGATACTGGATTTTCTATTAAGGAATTTATAACATACAAAAGGATATCAAAAGCTAAGGCTCTGATTCTGGAGAAAAAACTACCGCTAAAACAAATCGCTCAGCAAACAGGATATAATGATGTATTCCTCTTTATGCGTACTTTTAAAAAAATAGCAGACATCTCGCCTGGAAAGTTCGAGAAAAACCATACGATGTGAAATAGATCAATAGAATTCCTCCTTAAAATCGCCGTTTTAAAGGCAAAAATACCCAATAAGACATACCAAAACACCTCTTTAAGACAAATCTAGCTAAAAACACCCTAATTTGTATCGCTACCTAAAATCCATAAGAACGTCAGGTTAATATCAGGGGAAATATACAAATAGGCATTACTTCTTATTTTTTATGTTCTATTCATAATTCCGTTTCAAATTAGTATATTCTTGCTAGAAAAAGACAGTGAGAGAGATTTTAATTATAGGATAACAAGATAGTTCTCAGTATCTAACATATTGAAATTAGGTATGTTATGTATTTTGAGTTAAAATATTACTTTATGTTATTATCTTGCAATGCAAACAAAAAGCTTTCTCTTTGAATATTCCTCCATTAGTTTACATAAGATATCTTATGCGACACTGAATATTAATGATAAAATAATCTCTAACTCTTTGAAAATAAAGAAGTTAGCTAATATTTTTGAGTTTGTGAAGTTAATATTACGAAACTTTTTTTATTCGTAACTCTCTTAACAATAAGGAGTTATAAAAATTTAGCGCTCTTAACTAACCAATATAATGGATGTTTTCTTGCGGTTTGCGTCTCTGGGGTCTAAATTCTAATTAAAAATGGAATTCTCGTGGTAATTCAGAGTTTCTCAATATGGAAATGATAAGAACAAGTGTTACAAACTTAGTCTAACTGCCTCTTGCCCAATAAGATGCCGTAATTTAATAAGCAAGTCCTTTTGTGGAGATATATGGATTTTTGGATCAGCCAACATAGTTACCTCTCCGGATTGAGGTATTACCACCTGTAAATAAACAGTAGCCTTCCCTGGGTATTTAGCTAATAAATCTTTTAATTTTTGAAGTGTTTGCTCATCAAGGCCTGTACTTATAAGTCTGAGATGTATAGCTTTTGTCAGTTTTTCCTCTGCTTCTGAAAGCGAGATGATATCCGACGCAATTACCTTTGGCTGATCCTCTCTGAGATCAAGCCTTCCCTTTACAAGTAATAATTTGTCCACTTCAATAAGATTATCAAATTTCCCAAACACAGCAGGATAAACCAGAATGCTTATTGTTCCTTGCATGTCTTCCAAGGTAAATGCACACATACGCTTTTTATCTTTTTTGGTGAGGATCCCTTTCACTGTATTTATTATGCCACCTATATATATATCGTCACCATCCTGATGCTCAGAAACAAGCGTATTTGATGCTGTTGTAAAGGATTTAAGAGTATCTCCATGCTTTGCTAATGGATGTCCACTAACATAGAAGCCTAGTACTTCTTTTTCATACGCAAGGAGCTTGCTTTCCGTCCATTCTTCTACGTCTGCAAACTTATGAACGTCTTCACGAAATTCCTTTTGTGATTCAAATACATCAAAAAATAGAGTCTGTCCACTCCGGGTATCTTTTTGTATCTGTTGACCGACTTCAATTGCATGGTCCAACGTATGCATAAGCTGAGCTCTCAGTCTGCCAAAATTGAACGTACCAGCCTTTATTAAACTTTCTATTACTCTTCTGTTTGCTGTGCGCAGATTAACATGTTCACAGAAATTATATAGAGATTTAAAATCACCTTGCTCCTGCCTTATTTTAATGATAGAATTTATAGCTGCCTCGCCAACGTTTTTTATTGCCGCCAAACCAAAACGAATATTCTTCCCCTCTATTGTGAATTTAGCATAACTTTTATTAATATCAGGGGTCAATACTTTGATTTTCATATCGTTGCACTCACTTATATACAATACGACCTTATCTGTATTTTGCAATTCACTGTTTAGAAGAGCTGTCATGAACGCAACGGGATAATTTGCCTTAAAATATGCTGTTTGGAAAGCAATCATTGCATATGCAGCGCTATGAGACTTATTAAATCCATATCCTGCAAAATATGCTATTAAATCAAAAATTTTAGAGGCTATTTCTTCTTTTACCCCTTTTTTAATAGCACCTGAGATAAACGCATTTCTTTGTTTATCATCCATTATGCCTTTTTTACCCATAATCCTACGCAATGTATCTGATTCACTCATAGAAAAACCAGCAAGCTCATTTGCTATTTTTATTACCTGTTCCTGATAAAGTATAACTCCATACGTCTCTTTCAATATGGGCTCTAAAATAGGATGTTCATATTTTATAGGACTCTTGCTGTGTCTTCTCTTCACAAAAGTGTCTAACGCTCCTCCTTGCATAGGCCCTGGTCTGAATAAAGAAACGAGAGGGACCAAATCATTAAAAGATTCAGGTCTTAGCTTTCTTGAAAGGTCGCGCATTCCAGGACTTTCCAGTTGGAACACACCTATGGTCTTCCCTTTAGAAATCAGCAATGAAAAAGTATTTTTATCATCTAAAGGCAATTTGTCAGTTTCAATCTTTTTGTCATAGTATTGTTCTATAAGAGCAACTGTGTTCTGAATAACAGTCAATGTCTTGAGTCCAAGAAAATCCATCTTTAACAGACCTATTTTTTCTAATGAGTTCATACCATATTGAGTGCTTATCTCTGTTTTATTACTCCTGAACAAGGGTGTAAAATTAGTAAGAGCCCCTTCTGAAATAACAACTCCTGCAGCATGAGTTGAAACATGTCTCGCCAGCCCTTCCAGGGACTTAGCAATCTCCATTAATGTCTTTACCTGTTCATTCTTCTCTACCAGCTCTGGAATCTCTTTTTGCGTCTCCATAGCACTCTTTAAAGAAATATTAGGTCCAGAAGGTATCATTTTTGCAATTTTATCCACTTCTGCATAAGGCATATTCAAAACTCTGCCAACATCCCTGATAACTGCTCTGGCTGCCATTGTTCCAAACGTTGCAATCTGCGCTACATTCTCTCTTCCATATTTTTTTACAACATACTCTATTACTTCCCCACGTCTTTCATAACAAAAATCTATGTCTATATCAGGTAGACTTATACGGTCTGGATTTAAAAATCGCTCAAATATTAGACCATATTTAAGAGGATCAATATTTGTAATGTCCAGACAATATGCAACCAGACTTCCTGCAGATGAGCCCCTGCCAGGACCAACTGCTATCCCTTTATTCTTAGCATACTGTATAAAATCCCATACAATAAGAAAATAACTTGCATAATTCATTTTACTTATAACGCTTAGCTCATATTCAAGCCTGTCAGTTATTTCTTTAGTAACGTCTTGAAATCGTTTCTTACAGCCTTCTTTGGCTAATCTCTCAAGATAACTATGAGGGCTGCTTTCTTTTGGAACCTTAAAATGCGGAAGATATTTCTTAGAAAAATCCAGCTCTAAATTACATTTTTCTGCAATTTCAATTGTATTAAGAATCGCCTCAGGGGTCTCATTAAAGAGTTTCTTCATTTCATCAGCAGATTTAAAATAGAATTCTTCACCTGAAAAACGCATCCGCTTAGGATCATCCAGCGTTGTGCCTGTTTGAATGCACAATAATGCCTCATGTGAAATTCCATCATGTCTCTTAATATAATGGCAATCATTCGTTGCCACTACCGGGATATTCAATGTTTTGCTGAATGATATAAGCTCTCTATTAATCTTTATTTGTTCTTCAATACCATGGTCCTGCAATTCCAGATAAAAATTGTCTTTACCAAGTATATCCTGATATTCAGAAATAAGTTTTTCTGCGGCATCCAACTGGTCAATGAGTATAAGATGGGGAATTTCCCCTTTCATGCAACCACTGAGGCCAATTATGCCTTTTGAATGTTCCGATAAAACCTGTTTATCAATGCGTGGCTTATAATAAAATCCCTCAAGATAGGCAATCGTTGCAAGTTTCATAAGGTTCTTATATCCATCTTCATTAGCAGCAAGAAGTGTGAGGTGAAAGGCAGCTTCTTTTATCCCATGCAACGCCCTTTCTTTTCTATTTCCAGGGGCAACATATGCTTCATATCCAACAATTGGTTTAATCCCATGCTTCATTGCCTCATCATAAAATTCTATGGCTCCAAACATATTTCCATGGTCAGTAATAGCTAAGGCTGGCATTTTGAACTCATGCGCAGAAGATATTATATCCTTTATACGACATGCTCCGTCAAGCAAGCTGTATTGAGTATGATTATGAAGGTGGACAAAATTTGAATGTTTCATACTTATACTTAATCCTTAATCCTAATTTAATAATGCACAGCGATAAGAAACAGTCCACAGGCAGGGACTGTTTCTCCTGCAAGGTTTCTATCTCCACCTGCAAGAATTTCCTTAATATTTTGGGATTCAATACGACACCTTCCTACATCAAGCAATGTTCCCACAATAATTCTAACCATGTTATACAAAAACGCATTCGCTGTAACATCAAAAACAACCGCTTTATTCTTCAATTTCAGGAAATTTGATGCAACAAAATCTCTTCTAGCAATAGTAAGTTTTTTTATTGTGCGCACAGGATTTTCGTTATCCGTTTTTTTGCATTGAAATGAACTGAAATCATGTTCTCCAACCAGATATTTCGCTCCTTCGCGCATTTTGGATAAATTCAACTTATACTGGTAACTATAGAAAAAATTTCGCCCAAAAACCTGTTTATTTCTATCATTATACACAATATAGCGATATATCCTATCCTTAGCATCAAATCTTGGGTGAAAGTCCAAAGAAACAGATTCTACGTCCATTACAGCAACATCTTGGGGCAAAACAGCATTTAAGGCATTCTTAATCTGAGAAATTGCTATATTTTTCAATGCAATACTAGGTATTTTAAAACTTGCTACCTGGCCAATGGCATGAACGCCTGTATCTGTTCTCCCCTGCCCTACTACTTTTATTTTTCTATTAAATAGTTTTTCAAGACTTTTTTCTATAACTGATTGAACTGTAATCCCATTCGGTTGAATCTGCCAGCCGTGATAATTAGTCCCATCATAAGCAAGTGTAGTTTTTATGTTTTTCATTACCTATTATTCTACAATATAAGCTACAATTCTACAATCAAAACGTTGCGATTTTTGGAAATGGACAGGTACATCGTGACCCACCCCCAGAAAGAAGAGATATAAGGAAGTTAGAATGTTTTGGAAGAAAGACATGGAAGAGGCTGAAGGAAGTTCTGGGGGGAGAGAACTTCCTTCAGCCGCCGGCGTCGAAGC
>JBDRTG010000041.1:0-12495 GCA_043824255.1 bacterium | reverse complement strand
ACGCTTTAATTCCCTTTGACTCGCCATGATTATGTCCCTTTCTGCCATAATACCCTCCTCTCAAATCGGGTATTATAGCTTCCTTAAAAGCGGACATTTCTATTTTGGCTAATTAGGACATTATCATTTTGGTATTACAGTCAGTCTGTTGTCCCCTCCGCCGCAACCGCCTGCTTTAGTAGGGGCACAATATCTTGTGCCCAATCTCGTTTGTCATTCTTTGATTTGATTGGGGAATCTAGATGTTTAAAGATTTGAGTGCTTTATTTATTTACGCACGAATCTGTCGTGGTACTCATATAATGCTCCGAATCATCGGTATGAGTGAAGCGGCAACGGAACTCACATCCGTATTCTGTTGTTAAGGTTGTTAAGCGTTTTAATTTACTTTAACGATTTTTAAGTCATCAAGAATATTTTTCTTTTCCTTCTCGGCATCCAAGGTTGCAAATACCGATACGCTTCTCTTAATTGTCTTAGTAATTTCTTTAGGATTGTAATCAACTGTATCCTCGAAGATAACTGGGGAATTTTCGTTTATAATATCCGGTTGAACAGTGGCCCTCTTTAGGCTAGGGCGACTAAAACCGTAGGACTTAACAACAAGGTCAATCTCTAATTCAACGAAGATCTGTACCGGATATCTATCTGAAGGTATCTCTTCTCCATAAGGTTTAGTCCCGTCGATTACACTAGTTATCTTTGTTGGTCTAACAGAAATAAGCCTTTCAATTGAACCATCAATACAGTTCGCTTCCTTTGTATAACGACCATCAATCATCCAGTCAGTAATCTCAAAGGGGTGTCTTTTTACATAATCGATTATCTTAGATTCATATTCTAGAATGTATTTCTTTAGGCGTTTTTTTCTTTCCTTTATGAATGTAGCAATCTCGTCATTTAATAAAGCTTTTAGCTTTTCAACTATATTGGATTGCCCTAAAAAATCGACTGTTACACCTGAACTATTGAACCTATCTTCAGATCGCTGGACTGCAGCATCGTTGCTAATTACTATCACTCTTTTATCTGAAAAGTTTGCTTTTGCATGCTCAACATAGCTTTCTAATATGACTGCATCACAGAAACCTTTGCCACCATGCTCAAACGGTGGTTTTTTTATCACAGCTTCATCTATAAGTTTTGATAGAGGAGCATCCCAATTTTCAACTATAGTAAAACCAGAATTTTCCAATTTCTGAGTAACAATTTTAATAAAGTCATGTTTTTTCAGGAGGCCGATATCCTTCGATTCAATGTGCGGAATCTGTATATTATAATCTTTTAGTATCTTAATTGAGGATAATAGCTTCTGTCGGTTACTTGCAAGTATTTCAAAAATATGCTCACACCATTCGTTAAGAACAAGTTCGCAAATACACAAGCTTATACCGTACTTATTTGTAATTGATAGAAGCTCATTGATCCATGGTTCATTTAGAGATTGTCCTGCAGAACGTAATCCATTTGTATCCATATAAACTGCATAAGCAAATATATTTAGCCATAATAATATCTTCGAATGCATAACATCAATCATTGAATGTTTACTGTTACTTTAATACTACCCTACCTCAAATTGCCTAAAATCTCAATAAAAATAGACATAAAGAAAAAAGGGCGGGGGCAAGCCCCGCCCCTACAATATGTAAATCGGAGAATTACAAAAAGATTGCCACATCGCTTCGCTCTTCGCAACGACACAAAAAAAGGGCACAAGATATTGTGCCCCTACAGATAGATTTTGATGTATCTTTTTTGACAGCAGGAAATATAACGTCAGTATTAAATACTTCCTCTCTATTGCGGAGGTCTAAATTTCTGGATTCTGCTATTGATAAGTTGACGTCTATTTCCAGTATCAGTTACATAAATATATCCTTTTGAGTCAAAAGCTATGCCGGTTGGTGAATTAAATTGGCCGTCACCGCCCCCACGGCTTCCCCACTTAGTTATATAATTGCCGCTTGCATCAAAGACCTGAATCATATTTGCAGCACTAACTACAAACACATAGCCATTATTTATAGCTATTTTTTGCGGCCGCTGCCCAAGTCTGCCGAATTTTAATAGAAAATTCCCTGCGCTGTCAAACTTCTGAACATTGCCTAATTTATAATCCAGAGCATACACATTTCCAGATTCATCTGCTGCTACATCCCATATATAGCTAAACTGCGAATTGCCCGCGCCGCTCCTGCCCCAGGCAGTCAAATAGTTCCCATCTTTATCAAATTTTTGTATTCTGTAATGCCGGGTGTCTGCCACATAAACATTCCCCTCTTTATCTACTGCCACGCCACGAGGTTGGTCAAGTTGACCCTTGCCATGGCCCCGCTTCCCAATGCTTGCAACCAACGTCCCTTCCGGACTAAACTTATTAATGGAATATGTGGACATATTACAAATATAAACATTGCCCTCTTTATCAACATCAATATCCATTGGTCTGCCAATATCCTTATTTTGCCAGGCTGCCAAAAGATCCCCTTTTGGACTGAGCTTAAGGACACTGCTGTTTTGCTTGCCTACTGTATCTATTACATAAATATTATCTGAATTATCAATTGTTATCCCCTGAATAAAATTTATCTGCGTATTCTTGCCAATAACACTATCAAATCTAAACAGTCCTCCTATTGGAATCTTCTTGCCGACAGGCCAAATCACTTTGTCTTTATCCACCTTAGCTAATTTCTCCTGCTTTTTCTGCTCCTTCTCCTCTACTCGTTCTTTAGGCTTTGCTTTTGCCTGCATTTCTGCTCTAATAATTCCCTCCATGGCAAGACGTTTATATTCTCTGGCTTCTACATTGCCAGGATCAAGCTCTAGAACAGTTTCAAAATGCTCTATAGCTAGCTTATATTCACCGGGATTTTGTGCGCCTAAGTTGAAACGTATCTTCCCTCTAATAAGATTTGCCTTTATCTTCTCTTCATTTTTCTTTTTCATCTCCGCCAATCGTAAATCTTCTGCTTCAAGGACTTTTTTCTTTTCCGGCTCTTCTTCTTTAGTAACGACAAGTTTCTGCTGCTCTATGTCTTTAGCGATTATTTCTTCTACTTTCTTTTCCACTGTTTTCCCTTTATCAATAGCGGGCTTTTCAACAACATGCGGAGAAGGAATGTCTTTTTTGCCGGTACTTATTGCTATGTAAATACCAATAATTATAACCACTAACAAAACTGCTGGAACAATAGCTTTGATTGGCATCTTTGCTTTTTTAACAATATCCTTTGCCATAACAGTGGCTCCTGCGTCTCCAGGAATAGCTACTGTTTTGCCATCAGTTGTAGCAGGCTGACGAAGAAGCCTCTTAAGGAGATCTATAACATCATTCATATCCTGATAACGCTGATCCTTGTCTTTCTTCATGCATTTTAATACCATCTCCTCTGTTTCAAGTGAGATTTTGGGATTTTTAGCACGCGGACTGGGAACATCCTCATGCATGTGTTTATAGGCAGTGGCAAATGGATCCTTGCCTTTAAAAGGGAGTTCTCCGGCTAACATGCGGTATGAGAGAACTCCAAAAGCATACATATCAGATTTGGAATCAACCCCTGTGCCCTTGACCTGCTCAGGGGACATGTATTCCGGAGTTCCTATGCTCATTCCTGTTTTGGTTTTAACGCTTGAATCCTGCACCTTGGCAATACCAAAATCCATTACCTTTATACTGCCGTCCGCTGCAATCATGATATTGCCTGGTTTAACATCGCGGTGAACAACTCCATGCTTATGAGCGTAGGAAAGAGCCATTCCAACTTGCTGTAAGACTTCTAAAGTAAAATCCAATGGAAGCATTTTCTTTCTCTTTAACAACTCATCCAGTGTCTCGCCTTCAATGTATTCCATAATAATAAAATAATTGCCTTCCAACTGCTCAGTATCATATACCTGTATAATATTACGGTGATTCAGCTTGGCCACAGATAAAGCCTCCTGCTTGAACCTTGTTACAAAATCCTTATCTAAGGCTAGATTTTGAGGCAGCATCTTCATAGCTACGGGACGGTTAAGGGAAATCTGAATTCCCTTATACACGATCCCCATACCGCCTTCCCCAATCTTCTCTACAATCTTATACTTACCTACGACCTTCCCAACTAAATCTTCTTTTGACATAAATAATCACCTATGTTTTTTAATTTGTTTTTTGGCTTTTGTGTAATACTCATCCTCAGGAGATGCTATCTCCAGTACCTGCTTCCATTTTTCTACAGCTCTATTGATATTAATATCCTTAAGAGTGTATCCCTGAATGTACAATTCTCTGGCTTTCTCCTTTATATGAACCTGAAGCTCATTAATATTCTCCAGAGCTTCTTTATGATCAGGCTCTACTGTCAGGACAAACTGAAATTCTAAAAGAGCTGCCTTGAACTTTTCCTCCTGAACAAAATTCTTGCCTTTCTCCATATGCTGTTGAAGTGTTTCTATTAGATAAGGCCTCACTGTTTTAATATACTGGATAGCCTCTGCATGATAGAAATTATCTTTGTCCTGTTCCAGAGAAAGCACCTGCCGCCACTCATCAACAGCTTTCATAAGCTGCTGACTGGCGGAAAAAGACATGCCCTTGTTAAATGCCTGAGTAACATTCTTCACTTTATCCAGAAACTCCTGCGCCTCTGTATAATCTTTGTTTATATCTAATACCATTTGCATTAACTCAATGGCTTGAGAAGCACTTCCTTTTTGATAGAGTTTCTTTGCCTGGGCAAAAAGCTTTTCTGCTTTTTGCAGATCCCCAATCTGAGCTACCAATCTTTTGGCTTCGTCGGTATATTTAGATTGTGCAGATATTTTTTCTAGCTCTACTAAGGCATTCTCATAATCCCCTTTCTCAAAACAACCCTTCCCTTTTTCAAAGTGTCTAAGAGACAGCAGCTTATGTTCAACAAGATTCAGCTTTTCCTTTATATGAGCGTCTTCAGGTTTTAAATCAAGCGCATTGTTCAACTCTGTCTGCGCTTTAAGGAGTTCCTCAGCAATGATATACTCATCTGCCAGTTTAAGAGCTTTTTGAACCTGGATTTCTTTCTTGGTCTTGTTAAAGTATTCTATTCCTCTGCTGTTCTCAGGATCCAGGCTCAATACTCTTTCAAACTGGCGCAGAGCATTTTCCCATTGAGCTTTTTGATAAAGTTCAAGACCTCGTGTAAGATAGCGAGCAATCGCTTCATCACCTCTTGATTTTTCCACATAGATCTGCGCATCAAGATTATCCGGATCCATCTGCAAAACTTTGTTAAAAACTTCCAGCGCTTTGATTTTTTGGTCTGCTTCGTGTAATTTTTTACCCTGTTTGATGAGATTTGCAACAGTATTATCTGAGACCTCAATTATGCCCCTCTTTTCCGGAGAACGAGTTGGAATAAGGCTCATGATTAATATAATAGCCAAGACGACGCCAAACCCAATTATTCCTAATCTTATGGGTGGTTTATTCCATGCCTCCACAAGCAGACCTGGTTCTGGACATGACCCCTCTGTTACAAACTTCAGAACAAATTTCCCAATTTTAATTTCATCTCCTTTAGAGAGCACTTTTTCCTTGATCTTCTTATTATTAACAAAAGTCCCATTGCTGCTTCCAAGGTCTGCTATTTTATATTGATTATTCTCCTTCTTAACTATGGCATGTTTCCGGGATACTGTCTCATTTTTAAGGACTATTTTATTTTCTTCAGCCCTGCCAATAGTCAATTCATCTTCGTCCAACTGATACTCCTCTTTAACTCTCTCCCCTTCCATTAACATCAGTCTATATTTTGGAGACGTATAAGACCCAGGCGCCATTCTGGTTTTTTCTTCATCGTCACCTTTTAGTTCTAGACTATATTTCCCGATCTGAACAGTATCTCCTTCATTAATGGTCTCTTTTTCTGTTTGTTCCCCATTTACAAAGACCCCATTAGCAGAGTCCAAATCCTGGATAGTCACATTCTCTGCCTTAATTTCTAATTGGGCATGTTGTCTTGAAACACTCTTATCAGGAAGAACTATGCGATTTTCTTCCTTTCTTCCAATGAGATATACTCCGTCTTCCAAAGATAACTCTTGGACTAATTTTTCTTTTTCTTTAATGATAAAAAATTTCATCTTTTTCCCTCTGCTGATCCTTTTGCTAAATGTTCCTCTACCTGCTTTAGACGTTTTAGCACTGTTTTATACTTCTCATCCTTTCTATCAGATATCAAAGCCATACATATTTTGAGCTCTTTTTTAACCTGTTTCCAATCTTTCACACGAATAGCCTTTTCAGCTTCAAACTTATGAATGCGATATTCGCTGTCCAGGCATTCCTTAGCTTCCTTTAGATTCAGGAGCGTCTGATGAAAATAATCCGGCTTTGGCTCCAGATGTCTCTGATAAGCCAGAGACTTTTGATATGCTTCAATTGCCTTATAGGTATTTTCATAACTTATCATGCGCTCATTATAAAGAGCTTCTCCATATTTAAAAGCCTCTTTTGCTTTATCTCTAATATTCCCAACGGGTTCACCGGTTCCTCTATCAATTTTTTCTACTATCCGGGGTTTTTCAGTACTTAGCTCCCCCTGGCTTTTTTCGGGAGACTTGTGCCCTGGCAGAAGCACATAAATTAGACCGGATATTGCAGCTACTATGAGTATAATCTTTGTAATGTTTTTCTTATCATGAGCTAGAGCGTTTATACTGGAGAGAATTTTTTCTTTGGATTCTTGAGCTTTTTGGGAGATACTAGGTTCTGCTGGCGAGAGAGGGGCAGACACAGGGTTAACAGTGAAATACTCGGTTTTTTCGTCTTGTTCAGGCACTTCCTCCCCGACTATCGTTGCACTAGCCCCTTCCGATGAATTAACCTGCTCAGGAATTAACTCCAAAACAAGACCAACTCCTCCAACTTCAATTTTATCACGATCCTTCAACTCCTGGCGCGATACTTTCCTGTCATTTACCTTTGTGCCATTCTTGCTCTCCAGGTCAACCAATATCAATTTTTCATCTTCTAAAACTATCTTGGCATGATGACGAGAGACCGTATCATTCCCTTCCAATACAATATTATTATCCTGCACTCTTCCAATAGTACAGGGTTCATTATCAAACTCAAAACATTCCCCTGCTTTTAACCCGTTTCCTATAGAAATCTTATATTTTGGCATTAACCATATCTCCTATACGAACCTGAGCGCTATTAATGGCACCAGAGGGAAGTTCCAGCACGTGCTGTGCGCTTCTTCCTCCGAAGGTCAGCCGAAATGGTTTTAACTGAGATATAGTCTTTACAACACAATAATTCTTATCCATAAAAACCACATCAATCGGGAACCTCATAAACCACGTATGTATGGCTTTGCAGTTTTTAATCAGCAAACCCTCTCCAGAATCAAGTTTAGCATGTCCAATTAGCCCCTTAGTTCTCATCTGCCACGTATCTGCAACCACCACACCTTGTCCTAAAATCTGATTATTGCCAAAGCTGACCACTATAGTTGTCCTTCTAGAATCCACCCTGCAAAAGCTTTATAATAATAGGTCCAAAAAGCATTACAAAAACTGCTGGAAAGATAAATCCTACAAGAGGCAGCAGCATTTTTACTGGGGCCTGCATTGCTGTTTTCTCTGCTATCTGCATCCTCTTGGTCCGCATCTGATCAGATAAGACCCTGAGTATAGGCCCAAGACTTGTTCCCAGTTGATCTGCCTGTATAAGCGATGTGCAAATAGCAGAAAGATCCGGCATATTAACTCTGTCTGCCATTGCTTTTAAAGCGTCGCGCCTTGTTGAACCAAGCTTAATCTGCTGCTGCATATGAAAAAGCTCCTCTACGAGTGGACCTGCTTTCATCTTGTCAACCACTTTATTAATAGCTGCTGAAAAATCCAATCCTGCCTCTACTGAAAGAGTTATCAAGTCCAGACTGTAAGGAAGTCCTCTCCAGATCCCCTTATGCCTTTTCTTAATCTGATCCTTCAACCATTGATCAGGATAAAAATAAGCAAGCATGAACAGGATAATATAATACCATGCAATTTCAATAGATAGCATCTTAAGTATTAAAAGCCCGACGATTGGCGCAAATATTAATAGTAATTCTTTTATGGCCAAAAATTCTAGAGCGCTTATAGCGCCTGGATTTCCAGATGAGGTTAGTTTTCGCGTGATATTATTCTGATATTCTTTAAGCCCAAACCGCTCGTGAAATTTCGCTACTTTCCCGACCCATGGCATTAAGAAGCGATATAATGGATAGGCACGCATAAACTTTTCTCTTTTTTTCTCAAGCTGACCTAACATATCCAGATCTATCGCCTCCTCTTCCTTTTTCTCAAATAACGAGAGTATGCCTGCGCCTATTAAATAGAAAGCAATAAAGAAAAAGCTGTAAATTATTATTAAAACTAATATATTAAACATTTTTACACATCAATATTAACAATCTTATAAATCAGGAATCCACCTATTAGCTCCAGGAAAACCACAGTTACAAGAAACGCCCAGCCAATAGCAGAAGTAAACATTATCTTCATTGTTGCCGGGTCCAGAAAATACATTATTATGCCAAGCCCTATAGGAAGCAAGCCTACTACCAATCCCTGCATCTTGCCCTGAGATGTGAGTGCAGCAATCTTGCCATGCATTTTATCTCTCTCCCTTATTGTATTTGCAATTCTGTCAAATATCTCAGAAAGATTACCCCCTAATTGCCTGGAGATATTAATTGAGGTGACAACCAATTCCATCTGTTCACTGGGCATTCTCTTTCCCAATCTTTCCAAAGCTTCTTCCATTGAAACCCCTAGCTTAGTAGACCGGATAACCAGACTAAATTCCTGAGACAAAGGAGCCTCAGATTCCTTAATTAAAAAATCCAGTGCTTGTTGCAGACTTAAACCTGCCTTAAGAGAATTTGACACCGTTGTTAAAGCCCCTGTTAATTGGGTATCAAACTTTTTCTTGCGATTCTTCTTTAACTGTCTGAGATAAATTCTTGGCAGAGAGAATCCAATGGCTCCAAACGCTAGGCATATTAGCAAACTATGACTGAGCAGGTACCCTATCATTGCCATAACCAGAACACCAAGAATACTAAAATAAGCAATCTTCTCTGCTGAAACAAAAACAAACATCTCATCCAGTTCTTTTTCAGTACCTGCAGCTACTTTCTTCTCATACTGCTTAACTCCCTTCTTAAAAACCCGATAACCTGCCTGTGCCAGTATAAACACTGCTAAAAATGTAAGCCCGAGTATTAATAGCTCGACTATCTGCATCACTTTCCAGTCCTCTCTTCCCCAAATATCTTCATATCCAGACGCATTCCCTTTGCTTCCAATTGAGGAACAAAACTTGGAATATTGCCAGTAGCTACAAAAGCTCCCTGCACTTTACCATCCTGGCCAATTCCTGTTTGCTTAAAAACAAAAATATCCTGTAAAGTAATTACCTCGCCCTCCATGCCTGTAACTTCGGTCACAGCAACAATCCTGCGGCTTCCATCACTCAAACGAGCCTCCTGAACTATTATGTTAATGGCTGAGGATACTTGTTCTCTGATAGCTCTTACAGGCAGATCCATACCCGACATCAAGACCATAGTTTCCAGACGCGAAAGAACATCACGAGGAGAGTTGGCATGAGCAGTAGTAAGAGAGCCATCATGGCCAGTGTTCATAGCCTGAAGCATGTCCAGAGCCTCTCCACCCCTGCATTCTCCTACCACTATCCTATCAGGACGCATACGAAGTGCATTCTTTACCAGATCCCTGATAGCAATGGCTCCTTTACCTTCAATATTTGGAGGCCGGGCTTCCAGAGAAACAACATGCTCCTGCGGCAGCTTAAGCTCTGCAGCATCTTCAATAGTTACTATTCTTTCGTCTTTAGGAATATAGGAAGACACTACGTTAAGCAGTGTTGTCTTTCCTGATCCCGTTCCTCCTGATATAATAATGTTTTTACGTGAAAGCACACATATCTTAAGGAACTCTGCAGTATCTTTATTTAACGTTCCAAAACCAATTAAATCGTCTATAGTAAAAGGAGTTTTGGAGAATTTTCGGATAGTTATGCTAGGTCCTTTTAAAGCTAGAGGTGGAATAATCGCATTTACTCTGGACCCATCCTTTAATCTTGCATCTACCAGAGGCATGCTTTCATCTATTCTGCGACCAATAGGCCCTACTATTCTCTCTATCACAGCCATGACCTGTTCATCACTGGCAAAGGTTTTCTCGCAAAGTTGAAGCTTGCCCTTCTTTTCAATATAAATTTGATCCTTTCTGTTAACCATTATTTCTGTTACATCATCATCACTCAATAAATCCTCCAGAGCGCCTAAACCCAGCGCTTCATCCAGCACATCCTTTACCAGATCCTCTATATCCACCCACTTAGGAATAGAGCCAGCCATTTCCTTGATTATGCCTCTAGCAGCTTTTTCAGTGCGGTTCCTGACTTCCTGCTCCTTTCCTTTTTCAAATGTTAAACTCTTTAAGTCAATACGCTGAATGAGCTGCTCATGAATTTTGATTCTTATATCAGAAAGCTGGCTAACCTTCCCTTTAGAAGCTGCTTTATCAGAAGGCATGGATGCAGGTGCTGGTACACGAACTTGTTTTACCTCTGTCTTTTCATCCTCATCTTTATCTTTCTTATCTTCCTGCAAGCTACTCTCAGAAATACCTGCATCTTCTAAAACCATGCTCAAGTGCCCTATTTTGACTTCTGCTCCCAGCGGCCAAAGCTCTTCCTTAGCCATTTTTTTTCCATTAAGATATGTGCCGTTGCCGCTGCTCAAATCTTTAATATAGACCTGACCATCCTTCAGTCTAAGACTGGTATGATGTCTTGAAGCCCTTGGATCAGAAATCATCAAATCACAGTCTTTTTCTCTGCCAATGCTTACAGTTTCCTGCTTTAATTCAAAAATTCTTTCCTTACCTGAAGCTTCTTTAATAATTATCTTCATTCACTATTCACCCTGTAGCAGTTGCATGGCCTTTCCTGTTTTTTGAGCAGGAATAAAAGTCGGAGTAGTAGGCGTTACCAGAACTATAATCTGTTTCTTCTCTTTTGCTGCCTGCTTCTTGGAAAAGAGCAGTCCCAATACCGGGATTTGTCCTATACCAGGAGTGTACTTTTTGAAATCTGAAGCAAGCACATCTGTAACACCTGAAAGAATCACTGACTGGCCCGGTTTAATAACTACATCAGACTCAGAACGATAAACCTTAAGTCCTGTTCTATCCTCAACCGTAGGATCAATCTGACTGACCTCCAGATTGATATGCATAGTTACCTCTCCAAAACTGTCTACCTCCGGCTTAACCTTAAGCAGCATTCCATACTTCTTCCATTTAACATCTGCAGAACCGCTTCCTGCCACTTTATATCCAATTTCGCCTCCATGTTCAAAAACAGCTTCTCCGCCGCTTAATGCAGACTGATGCAAAGACTTCCTTATAGTAGCATTCCCCTTAGAATGAGTGAAATTTAACGCCTTGGTCAGGTTATATCCTATATTCCAGCTGGGTCCGGCTCCCCCTGTACTTGCAAGACCTGCTCCGCCAGCCAATGTGCCTCCAAGCAGGTTCATTCCCATATCCTTTCCTGCTGCAGCGTTTATTTCTGCAAATTTGACATCTATTTCAATCATAACCTTTTTTACTTTTAGAAGATTGATAACGTTTTCAGCAAATGCACCTGCTATTTTTTCAACCTCCTTGGACTCTTCTTCTCCCACTACAAAACCTCTCAGAATAACCCTGTTTCCAATGATCTTAACATTCACATTTGGGATACCGATATTCTTTTTAATTTCCTCTGCCAGAATTTCATTGTGAATCCCGGTACGTATCTTTACCAGATTTATTACCTCTGGGTATGCTGCAGCAACTTTTTCTACTCTTCCTTTATCAGAAGCAGTCAAAACGGATCCATCAATAACCACTTTACCCCCGACTACCTTGACTTTTATTCCTTCTACATCGCTTAATAACTGACGAACTTCTTCAGCAAACTGCCTTGGGTCTCTTGAAATAACATAGATAGCATGGGTAACTTTTTTCTCTTTGCTGTCCCATATAATAAGATCTGTAGTTCCAACTTTTATGCCTGTAATAATTATCTGCTCACCACCAGCAACCACCTGAACATTAGCTACTTTATCATCTCCAACTGAAACACGCGCCAACTTCTTCACATCCACTACCTGCTGCTGCCCAACAGAAACAGTAATCGCTTTCTGTCCGTAGACAACGCTCCCCATAAATAGGATGCAGATCGCTGCTGTCCATACTCCGACCAATCTGGTCTTCTGCTTAGTGTTCATCTTTTTTCCCTCCTTTGTTTTTGTTATTATAGTCTCCTGTAAAATTCACAACTCACTGTTAGACAGAAAGTTACGAACATTAATTTCTTGACTTTTCCTCCAGCCTTGATATAATGTAACTGGCTCTTAAACAATAAGTTACAACCAAAACAAAAAGGAAAAGTCATGC
>JBDRTG010000040.1:0-64504 GCA_043824255.1 bacterium | reverse complement strand
CATTAAGGACATGAATGAAGCAGTGCTTTTTAATCCGCGCAATGTTTATCAAAACTACAATGTAGCAGTGAATCCATCTGATAAGATTATCTATACCTATATGGGAACACTGAAAACTAAATTAGGCAACGCCAACTATTGCAGCGCTGGACAGCTTTCGCCACTTTTGAATGACCCGTATTATAAGACTATTGGTATCGGTACTAAGATTTTCTTAGGGGGTGGAACGGGTTTGGTGGTCTGGCAGGGGACACAACATAATCCCACTATGAAGCGCAAGGATAACGGAGTCCCTCAGGCACCAGCAGGAACATTGGCAGTTTTAGGGGATCTTAAACAGATGAGTTCAGAGTGGCTGCGAGGAACGACAATGCAAGGCTATGGAGTAACCCTCACCGTTGGCATTGGCATTCCTATTCCAATCCTGAATGAGGAGATATGCCGTTATACAGCGGTGAAAGACGAGGAGATCTGGGCTCAAGTTATTGATTATAGCGAAGCCTATCCGCAGGGGAAAAAGGACAGTCTTGGTGAAGTGAACTATGCTCAGCTCAATAGTGGAGAGATTACTGTTGAAGGAAAGAAAGTACCTACCGGAAATCTATCAAGTTACTCCAAAGCAGTAGAGATTGCCAACATTCTGAAGGAATGGATTGAAAAAGGCGATTTTCTTCTGAGTGAGCCTGTAGCCTATCTGCCCGGCCCAGAGACAGGATATACCTTCAAGCCACTAAATGAAAGGCCGATTGAATAACACTCAGGATAGAGTAAAGAAGTAGGAGACGATAGAGATGATCTCTAAAAGAATGGTTCTTCATTTTCCCCATAAACTTGTAGACCAACCGATAGTATGTAAGTTGGTTAGAGACTATAATCTCGAGTTTAATATCTTAAAGGCTTATGTTACCCCCAGAGAAGAAGGTCTCTTAGTTTTAGAATTGAGCGGAGAGGGCGAAGACTATAAACAAGGCATTCAGTATTTGACAGAGGTCGGAGTAAAAGTACAGCCTTTATCTCAAGATATTGTTCGTAATGAAAGAAGATGCACTGATTGTGGCGTCTGTGTTCCGATTTGTCCTACTGCTGCCTTAGTAGTAGAGTCTTTAACTAGAAAGGTCCATTTCTATGACAATAAATGTATTGCTTGTGGATTTTGTGTAAAGGCTTGTCCGGTGCGAGCAATGGAGGTGCATTTTTAAAGGGAAATCGTGAAAGGACTTTTATTATCTTCGAGAAAATTCAGCGATGGAGCAGATATTTAAAAAGATTGAAGATTATGTTAGACTAATCCTAGAAGATGATAGAGCATATGTTTTGGAAGAAAATTGTTTTCCCCGTTACCTTAATGTTCTATGCCTATTCTTCTCTTTTATTTGCTGAGCCTTTAATAAAGGGGGAAACACTAGTTTTAGATGATTTAGTCAATGAGGCGCTAAGGAATAATCCAAAGATTCAAGCTGCTTACTATAATTGGCAGGCCGCTATGGAAAAGATCAAACAGGTATCAAGTCTTCCTGACCCTAAGGCAAGTTATACCTACTTTGGAGAAAAAGTTGAAACTAAAGTTGGTCCGCAGGAAGCTAAATATGGCTTGTCACAGAAAATTCCTTTTCCAGGGAAACTCAGCCTAAAAGCAAAGGTTCAGTCTAAACATGTAGATATGTTCAGAGAAAAATATGAAGCCACAAAACGTGAAGTCATAAAAAATATTAAACTTGTTTATTATGATATTTTCTGGGTAGATAAAGCTATTCAGATAACTGAGGAAGAAAAGACTATATTAGAAAGTTTAGAGAGAGTGGCTCAAAGAAAATATGAGTCAGACATTGTACCTCAACAGGATGTGATTAAAGCCCAGGTAGAACTTTCAAAGTTAATCAATAAATTATTTCTATTGAAACAAAATAGAAAGAGCCTTGAGGCGAAGATGAATAGTATCCTTGATAGACTAAAAGGTACAGAGTTGAGAAGAATTGATACTGTCAAACCCACAGAGTTTAAATATAAGCTTGATGAGCTGCACCGAATAGCTAAATCCTCAAAGCAGGACCTATTGATAGCTAATTTGGATGTAGAGAAGGCTGAATATGAAAAATCTTTGGCCAGATTGGATCGTTTCCCTGATTTTACATTGGGATTTGACTATATTCAAGTGGGAAATGGTCATACCTCAATGTCTAATGATGGCCAGGACGCCTGGATGGGAACGGTTTCAGTAAATATTCCTATATGGTTTGGCAAATTGAACTCTCAAATTAAAGAGAAAGAAGTTAAATTGAAAGCAATTAAAAAAAATTATCAAAATATAGAAAATAGTGCAACTTATGAGATAGAGGATGTATATTTTAAGATTACTACTTATAAAGATATCATTTCATTATATAAAACTGCATTAATACCACAGACAGAGCAGTCTTTTGAAGCGGCAAGAACCGGTTACGAAACAGGCAGAGTTGATTTTTTAAACTGGCTTGATGCGGAAAGAGCACTTTTACAAACAAGGTTAGCTTATTACAGAGCAATGGTTGATTATCAGAAATCCATTGCATTTTTAGAAAGGGTTGTGGGTAAAAATTTATAAGGAGGGTTTAAGATGAGTTGTTGTGGAAGTTCTAAATTTAATAAATATATGTGGATTCTAATAGGTCTTATTATTTTAGCTGCAGTGATATCTTCTCTTACATCTTGCAGCAAAAAAGAGTCAGCAGTCTCGTCGCAAGTTAGCAAAGAATCCGTAGAGAAAGAAATAGTTCATTATACCTGCGGTATGCATCCGAGCGTAAAAGTTTCGCCAGAAGAGTACAATAGAGGGAATGTGAACTGTCCAATTTGCAATATGAAATTGATACCAGTTTATAGAGAAGATGCCAAAGATGAAGAAGAAATAGATAAGTCAAAAGACGTTGTAAGCAGGGTTAAGATAAAAGGTGAGCAAATAAGGTTGGCTGGGGTCAAGACTAAGCCGGTAAGAAAACTTCATCTTTATAAAGAGATACGCACTGTAGGTAGAGTTGCCTATGATCCGCAACTGGCAATTGCCCAAGAGGAATTTATTTCTGCCCTGAAGACCCTGGATAAAATGCAAGAGGGAAGAATCTCCGAGATTAAAGAAAGAGCCAAAAATTTGCTTGAGTCTTCAAAAAGAAAATTAAGACTTTTAGGTTTAGGTAAAAAACAAATCAAAGAATTAGAGAAAAAGAGAGAAGTTCACACTAGCCTTATTTTACCAGAAAAAAAGATGTGGATTTATGGTGATGTTTACGAATATGAATTAAGTTGGATAAAAGCAGGTCAGAGAGTGAAAGTTACTACTTCGGCCTTTCCTGGCGAGGAATTTGATGGGGTTATTTCTTCTGTAAATCCTGTGATTGATCCAAAAACGCGTTCAGTAAGATTCAGAACACAAGTCGACAATCCTGATTTAAAATTAAAACCAGAGATGTATGTGGATATAGTAATTATAAGTATGTACATGAGCCCAGACGGCGAGCATATGGTTTTGGCAATTCCTAAAGATGCGGTATTGGATACAGGCACGCGTAAGATTGTCTGGATTGACAAAAGAAATGGGGAGTATGAGGGGAAAATTGTTAAAACTGGACCCGAAGCTACATCTAAAATAGATGGCAGAGTTACTAAATTTTATCCTGTTCTTGGGGGTCTTAAAGAAGGTGAACTTGTGGTAACCAAAGCAAACTTTCTTATTGATTCACAAAGCCAGATTAGCGGGGTTGCAGCAGCGGCGTATGGCGGAGCGATGGGTATGGAAGAAAAAAAGCCAGCCCCTGTTCATCAACATTAAAGCATAAATTATGATAAACAAAATTATCGAAAGCTGTCTTAAAAATAGATTTCTGGTTATAGCAGCTTTTGCCCTCCTTATCGTCTGGGGTTTCTCTTCAATGAAAAATACTCCCATAGACGCCATTCCCGATATTGGCGAGCTTCAGGTAATTGTCTATGCAGATTGGCCGGGGAGAAGTCCGAAAGATGTAGAGGATCAGGTAATATATCCTTTGACTACTGGACTTATGGGTACTCCTGAAGTAAAGGTGGTGCGTTCAACAAGCGCCTTCGGCTTCGGCCTGGTAAATATGATTTTTAAAGAAGGGACAGACTTTTATTGGGCAAGGACAAGAGTTTTGGAGAGGTTAGATTTTGCAAAGAAGGATGTCCCCAAAGATGTCTCTATTACCTTGGGCCCGGATGCAACAGCCCTAGGCCAGATTTTCTGGTATACAGTTGAGGGGGATGGTTATGATTTGGTCAAGCTTCGTTCTATCCATGACTGGTATATCCGCTATCAATTAAATGCTGTTGAAGGAGTCTCAGAAGTTGCTTCAGTCGGCGGGTATGTGAAGCAATATCAAATAGATATAGATCCCAACAAACTCCTTGCTCATAATATTAAAATTCATGAGGTTATAAGCGCCGTTCAGAAATCTAATATTGATGTTGGCGCCAAGGTTTTTGAAGAAGGCGGAGTAGAGTTTATAGTCCGGGGGTTGGGATTTATAAAAAGTGTTTCTGACATCGAAAATATTGTTGTAGCCGTTAAAGCCGGTACTCCTATTTATGTAAAGAATCTTTCTACTGTGACTATTGGTCCGGATTTTCGACGTGGGGCATTAGATAAGGCAGGTAAAGAAGTTACCGGAGGTGTAATCTTAATGCGTTATGGGGAGAATCCTTTAAAAGTAATTGAACGTATTAAGGAAAAAATAGAAGAGTTATCCGTAGGCTTACCAAAAGGTGTAAAAATAGTTCCTTTTTATGACCGTACCAGCTTAATTTTGCGCGCCATTGGAACACTTAAAAGTGCCTTAACTCAAGAAATCATTATTACAGTATTCGTCATTATTGTATTTTTATTGCATTTCTGGGGCAGTGTCGTTATATCTATCGTATTGCCGATTGGCGTATTGATTGCCTTTATCTTTATGCGTCAATTTGGCGTAGATGCTAACATAATGTCTTTAGGTGGTATTGCCATAGCCATTGGCGTTATGGTGGACTCTGGCTGTGTATTGGTTGAGAATATTTATAGGAAGTTAGCTACAAGACAAAAAGAAACAGGAGTTTCACGACTTACATCAGAAGAAAGATTAAACACCTGTATAGAAGGCGCTCAAGAGGTAGGCAAACCTGTTTTTTTTGCTTTGCTTACAACTGTTGTAGGCTTTATGCCAGTTTTTGTCTTAACCGGTCAAGCCGGAAAACTTTTCAGACCGCTCGCCTTTACAAAGACATTTGCTATGGTAGGTGCAGCTGTAATTGCTCTTACACTCCTACCAACACTTTGCTATTATCTATTAAGGGGTAGATTACGAGATGCTTCCGAGAATAAAACCACACGAATTTTGCACAAAGGATATAATCCTATTATTGGCTGGTCCCTGAAGCATAAAAAGATTGTAATCCTGATTTCTCTTGCAGTTATAATTGTAGGCCTATTATGTGCGTCTTTAATGAAACAGGAGTTTATGCCTCCATTAAATGAGGGGGATTTATTGTTTATGCCGGTACTCCTTCCCGGGGCATCTTTAACTCAGGTTATGGAGGTAATGAGGAAACAGGATATTATTATTAAAAAGCTTCCTGAAGTAGAATGGGTAGTGGGAAAGTTGGGGCGTGCCGAGACCTCTACTGATCCTGCACCGGTAGTGATGATTGAAACCATGATTCATCTTAAAGATAAAAAATTCTGGCGAAAGGGTATGATGCGGGAAAAGTTAATTTCGGAAATTCAAGAGAAAACCCGGATGCCGGGGGTTAGCCCCATAATGACTCAGCCTATTAGAAACCGAATTGATATGTTAGCTACTGGAATTCAAACGCCAGTCGGAATCAAGGTGTTTGGTTCGGATTTAAACAAAATTGTTGAAATCGCTACTCAAATAGAAAAGATAGTGGCCAAAGTTGAGGGTGCAGTAAGTCCATATGCTGAACGCATATCCAATAGGCCATACTTTGAAATTGATATAGATAGAGAACAAGCAGCCCGATATGGCGTAAAGGTTGGAGATATACAGCATATCATTATGACAGCGATTGGCGGAATGAATTTAACTACTACGGTTGAAGGTAGAGAGCGTTATCCTGTGAGGATTAGGTATTTAAGAGAATTGCGCGATAGTCCCGAAGCTTTAAATAGAATTTTTGTTTCCACACCTAATGGCGAGCATATTCCTTTAGCACAACTTGCGAAATTAAAGAAGGTGTTAGGGCCGGCAGTGGTTAATTCAGAGAACACCTTAACTTATGCCCGCGTATTTGTGAATGTGAATCAAGAGAAGGTAGGTTTAATTGATTTTGTTCATAATGCTCAAGCTGCGGTTAAAGAAAAGATAACCAGCGGTGAGTTAAAACTCCCATCCCAATACTTTATTTCTTGGTCTGGACAGTTTGAATCAGAGATGGAGTCAAGAAAGAGACTTATTCCTTCACTGATTATAGCTTTAAGCATAATAATGCTTCTCCTATATATGGCATTCAAAAACTTTGGTGCTTTATTTATTCTCTCAACAGGTATTCCTGTATCGCTTATGGGCGGTATTATTTTATTATTTCTGCTAGGGTTTAAATTTTCTACTGCGGTGTGGGTAGGATTTATTGCCTTATTTGGTGTGGCCACGGATAACGCAGTAGTACTACTTTCCACCTTAGATGATTTATTTAAAAAGAAGGTTCCTAAAACCATAGAAGATATTCGTCAAACTGTGATCGCTGGTGGATTATTAAGGGTAAGGCCAGCGATGATGACTACTGTGACGACAATTTTAGCTCTAATGCCGATAATGCTTTCTACAGGGACTGGTTCTGAGATTATGAAACCAATGGCTTCACCAACAGTGGGTGGACTTATAACCGCAACATTGTCTAATTTGATCTTAGTCCCAGTATTGTATTGTTGGATAAAAGAAAGACAGTTAAAAAAATATTAAGGAGATGATGAAGAATGAAAAAAATATACCTCGATTATGCGGCTACTACGCCTACGGACCCGGAAGTAGTAAAGGCAATGTTACCATATTTTACCGATAGATTTGGCAACCCTTCAAGTATCCACTCTTTTGGACAGGAAGCCAAAGCTGCAATGGAGGAGTCACGAGAAAAAGTATCCTCTTTTTTGGGCGCAAAGCAAGAAGAAATAATTTTTACCAGCGGAGGTACAGAAAGTGATAACTTTGCTATAAAAGGCGTAGCCTATTCCAACCAGAATAAAGGAAATCATATTATTACATCATCTATTGAACATCATGCAGTAATTAACTCCTGTAAATTTCTGGAGAAGATGGGTTTTAAAGTAACCTATCTTCCTGTAAACGAAGATGGACTGCTGGATCCGGAAGATGTGAAAAAGGCGATTACTGATAAGACTATTCTTATCTCTATTATGCATGCCAATAACGAGATAGGAGTAATCCAGCCTATCCAGGAAATTGGAAGAATTGCCAAAGAAAAGGGAATTCCTTTTCATACGGACACAGTTCAGACTTTTGGACATCTACCCATAAATGTTGATGAACTTAATGTAGACCTACTCAGTATATCAGGTCATAAGCTATACGGACCTAAGGGAGTGGGTGCGCTCTATGTGAGAAAGGGCACGAGAATTGTTCCATTTATGCATGGAGGTGACCATGAAAGGAACCGTCGTGCATCTACTCATAATGTCTCGGGCATTGTGGGACTTGGCAAGGCAGTCGAGTTGGTCAAAGAAGAAATGGACGCAGAAATGAAGAGATTGATTTCATTGAGAGATAGGCTCATCAAAGGAATCCTTGATAATATAGGGCATAGCAGATTAAACGGGCACCCCACAAAAAGACTTCCTAACAATGTAAATGTCTCTATAGAATATGTAGAAGGAGAATCTTTACTGCTTAATCTGGATATGGAAAGGATTGCTGCTTCTACAGGTTCTGCCTGTACATCTTCAAGCCTTGAAGCATCGCATGTTTTACTGGCACTCGGGTTATCACATGAATTAGCACATGGCTCTTTGAGGTTTACCCTGGGCAGATATACAAAGGAAGAAGATATTGATTTTCTTTTAGAGGTCTTACCGAGAATTGTAGATAGACTTCGTTCTATGTCGCCATTGTGGAAGAATGGATAAAGATGAAGAAAAGAGTAGTTGTAGCAATGAGCGGTGGAGTGGATTCATCTGTTACTGCCGCTTTGCTTAAAGATAAGGGATTTGAAATTATAGGCATCACTATGCATATCTGGGAGCGTTCCAAAGATTGGGATAGCTGTTGCGGCGCAGCGGGCGTAGAGGATGCAAAGAGGGTAGCTAATAGATTAGGAATACCTCATTATGTGTTGGATTTCAGGGATATTTTTCAAGAGAAAGTAATCACTAATTTCTGTGAAGAATACAAAGAGGGTCGTACTCCTAATCCCTGTATTAGATGCAATAAATACATAAAGTTTGACGCTTTAGCTAAAAAAGCAAAAGAGTTAAGCGCAAATTATATCGCTACAGGTCACTACGCAAGGATACAGAGGACAGAGAACAGATATGTCCTTAAAAAAGGGATTGATACTAAAAAGGATCAGTCCTATGTGTTATATACAATGACTCAGGAACAGTTGAAATACACTTTGATGCCTCTTGGAGATCTTACCAAAGAGCGAGTAAGGAAGATTGCTGAAGAGAGAAATTTACATGTGGTAAATAGCCCGGAATCTCAGGAAATATGTTTTATCCCTGATAATAACTATGGAGAGTTCGTTAAGGAATGTGTTCCTGAAGAGATAAAACCCGGTCCTATTGTAAATAAAGAAGGGAAAGTTATCGGAGAGCACAAAGGAATCATTTTTTATACCATTGGCCAACGCAAAGGAATGGGGATAGCGGATAAGAATCCTTTATACGTAATTGCTATTGACAAGAAGAACAATACCATTAGGGCAGGCAAGGAAGAAGAACTCTATACAAATGAATTAATTGCCGATAATATAAATTTTATAAATATAGAAAAATTAGAAACCCCTATTAAAGTGGAAGCAAAAATAAGATATCTGCATCAGCCCTCACAGGCAACGATCATTCCATTAAAAGAAGGTAAGGTGAAGGTGAAGTTTGATTCTCCACAGCGAGCAGTTACACCAGGTCAGGCAGTAGTATTTTACAACGGGGAAGAAGTTATCGGAGGAGGAACAATAGAAAAATCAAAATGCAAAATGCAAAACTAAAAATTACAGAAAAGATTTTAGAATTAAAAAAGAAAAGGCATGCTGTAATCCTTGTCCATAATTACCAAATAGGTGAAGTGCAGGATATTGCTGACTACATTGGTGATTCTTTAGGATTAAGCCGAGCTGCCAGTAAGACCAATGCTGATGTAATTGTTTTCTGCGGAGTCCGCTTTATGGCTGAGACAGCATCCATCCTTTGCCCGGACAAGATAGTTCTTATGCCTGATGTAAACGCGGGGTGTCCTATGGCTGATATGATTACCAGAGACGAGCTAAAAGCTTTTAAAAAAGAACATCCAAAAGCAACAGTAGTAGGTTACGTTAATACTTCTGCTGATGTTAAGGCAGAGATTGACATCTGCTGCACTTCTGGAAATGCTGCTAAGGTAATAGAGTCGTTAAAGGATGTAGTAGAGATTATCTTTGTTCCTGATAAATATTTGGGGCATTATGTATCTACCAAAGTTAATCGCAGGCTTATTTTTTGGAACGGTTATTGTCCTGTTCACGCCAAAATCTTACCGGAGGATATTGCGAGACAAAGAAAAACCCATCCCGAAGCGAAAGTTATTGTTCATCCTGAGTGCACGCCACAGGTAATTAAACTTGCTGATGAAGCTCTCTCTACCAGTGGAATGTGTGCGTACGCAAAACTGTCTGACGCCTCTGAAATAATTGTAGGCACTGAGGTAGGACTGCTCTATAGATTACGCAAGGAAAACCCTGGGAAAAAATTCTACCCCCTTTCAGCCCAAGCCATATGCCCAAATATGAAACTGACCACCTTGGAAAAAGCATTATGGTGCTTAGAAGATATGCGTTATGAGGTCAAAGTCCCTGAAGATATTCAAATTAGAGCCAAGAGAGCAGTAGATAGAATGTTGAAGGTAACACCTTGAAATAAAATCACTTGCTTTTAGAAAGATTTATTAGTAGCATCGAGAAAGTGTAAATAAGTCTTACTGGATAATGTTAGCTATAAAGACAGAACATCTTACCAAAATTTATAAGGGCAGCAGGAAAGAAACAAAGGCTCTTGAAGATTTGAATCTTCAAGTCTCTCCTAATCAAATATATGGATTTTTAGGACCAAACGGAGCAGGTAAAACAACAGCTATTAATGTATTACTGGGTCTTACTGCACCTACATCCGGCACAGCCTGGATTTTAGAAAAACAAATTGGGGATATAAAAATAAAGCAAAAAATAGGATTTCTTCCACAGAGCCCCTATTTTTATGAATCGTTTTCGTCTGTTGAATTATTAAATTTTTATGGCAAGATATTTAAAATCCCAAGAAAAGAACGATACAAGAAAATCGAGGAGTTGTTAGACATGGCTGGATTAACAGATAGTCGAAAAATTCCTTTAAGAAAGTTTTCCAGAGGCATGCTTCAACGTATTGGTATTGCTCAGACATTGATTAATGATCCGGATTTAGTTTTTTTTGATGAGCCAATCGCGGGATTAGACCCAGTGGGTAGAAAGGAGGTGATGGATACAATACTTAATATAAAGAAGCAGGGTAGAACAGTCTTTTTTTGTTCCCATGTTCTGCATGATGTAGAAATGCTCTGTGACAGTATAGGAGTTCTGGATAAGGGGCAACTTATTGTCTCTGGCAGACTAAAAGATTTGCTCAAAGCAAAAGAAATAGAAATATCTGTAGAACAGCTTGACAAAAAAGGGCTTGATATGGTAAAAGGAAAAGTAGACGGGTTTAGAATTGATGGAGATATAGTGACTGTGACTGTTAATGACAAAAGGCAAGTTTCGGAGATTGAGGGTATAATGGAAGCTAATAATGGGAAAAGAATCTCTGTAATGCCGCACAAAGAATCATTAGAAGAGTATTTTTTGAAATCAATAGAAAAAAAGGGAGGAGAGAAAGCGTGAACATTATCTTAACGATTGCGCAAGGTGTATATCAAAGGGTGATAAAAAGTAGAATTCTCTATGTAATAGTTGTTTTTTGTTTGTTTGCTATAGCATATTCTACATTGTATAGTGCAGTTACAGCAGGTGAAGAGACAAGGCTTATGAAAGATATTGGCTTGGCAGGCATTGCTGTAGCAGCAATGCTAATATCAATTATGGTGGGTTCTACAGCTATTCCAACGGAGATAGAATCAAGAACGATTCAAACATTAATATCAAAACCTGTAAGGAAGCATGAATTTGTTCTTGGACAATTCATGGGAGCAGTATACGTTGCATTACTTTCAATAGCTATAATGGCTGTAGGGTTTATAATAATCCTGGCTATAAAAACTCACGCTTTAAATTTAGTTATGTTTAAGCCATTAATACTTGTCTGTTTTGAAGCCATAATTCTGGTAGCAGTGTCTGTGCTTTTTTCTACTTTTTGTTCGTCCATGGTAAGTTCCATATTAGCTATAGTGGTTTATATAGCTGGGCATCTGTCATATCAGATACCATTTCTAGTGGAAAAGGCAGGTAATGTGGTAACTAAGTTCGCAGGCCTACTTCTCTATTATGCATTACCGAACTTTCAGTACTTCAATGTAAAGGCTCCGGTCGTTCATGGAATTTATGTTCCATGGGGATTGATCTTTGGTGTTATTCTGTATGGGGCTATATATACTGCGATAATGTTGCTGGTTTCACTTGCAATATTTAAGAATAAAGATTTTGCATAAACAAAAAAACAAGGAGAAATAATTATGAAATCTTCAAAAGCCTCAATTCAGATAATTGTAGCGATTATGTTGTTTGTTGGGTTAATGCCGCTGGGAAATATTCTAAATGACATAAAAGAAGATGCTGGGTTAGCGGATAGGTTTATTCAGCGACCTGCATTGGGTTTTGATAATATTGCTTCAGACGTATTATGGATTAAAGCAATACAATATATGGCGGGTGTGGAAAAAATGGATGTTGAATCAGCTGATATAATCTATCAAATGTTTGAAAGAGTAACAGATCTGGATCCTTTGTTTACTACAGCATATACATTTGGTGGATTGATAATATCACACAAGGCTCCTGCAAAATCCCTAATACTATTTGATAAAGCTATTGCTCACAATCCCAATATAGGTTGGCGTATACCTATGTTCGCAGGAGTTGTAAGTATGCATAATATGAAAGATTATTATAAATCCGCTAAGTACTTTGCTCTTGCCTCAGAAGTAAAAGACAGTCCAATGTTTTTAAAAAGAATGCAAGCTTTAGCAAAAGCCCGAGCAGGGGATCTAGGCACTGCTCTGATGCTGTGGGAATCATTATACAACTCCTCAGATTCTGCTAGTGTGCAAATAGCGAAAAGAGAACTGGTTCGAGTTGCTGCAGAAATCCTGAAGACTTCAACTGATAACAAATTAAGAAATAAAGCTGATAGAGCAATAAAAGCAATTCTGTGAAAATCAATCAGGAAAGACATCCAATAAAATCAGATACAAACTGATTGGCAGGATGTGAGGTGATTTCAGCGTATTTCTCTATCTGTTCGATTTTGCCTTTGTTCATTATGATAATCTTGTCACTCAGAGCCTTGGCTTCATTCAGCATGTAACTAACATACATACTTGGAACATTTAGAGTTTTTATAATCTGTCTTAACTGTTGTTGTACTTCAATCTTTGTCCCTGCATCAAGCGCAGCAAGAGGGTTGTCAAATAAATAGGCATGATGTTTTGTTATTAAATATCTTGCAATATCTAACTTCTGTTGCTCGCCTTTAGATAGTTTATGCGGCATTTTATCTAATAGTTTCATTTTATTAATACACATAAGATTTGCAACAGTTTTTACCCTCTCAGGTATTGTATTTTTTCTCCATTTTCTAATGGCTAGAAAATAAGGGAGTGAGAATTTACATTTTCTCCACTTTTTATAGGAAAAATAATCCTCATATACTGTGCAAATAGGCCATTTATCTTTAGGAAGATGATCCACGTGAATGTTATCAATAAATATGTCTCCGCTATCAAAGGGTTCTAAACCAGCAAGTACTTTTAATAGGTACGTTTTTCCAGATTCTGAAGGACCCATAATACATGCAATTTCTCCTTCATTAATTTCAAGATTGACCTTATCTAGGAGAACTTTCTTAACTCCGCCTCTCTCTTTTAATACTTTTGAGACATCCTTTAGTTTTATATTCATAATCAACCCTTTTTGATTATAAGTCAGAAATGGATAAATGACAAAGTAATTTTCATTGGACACTAATACCTATATATATTATAATCCGTTAAACATATAGTTGGCAATAAGTTTATGGTTAATAACAATAAAGAAATCCAGAAACACATATCAGAATGTTCGGACAAAATTGATTATTCAAAAAACATTGTTTCAATAATTCTTGCAGCTGGTCATGGGAAAAGACTTAAAACGGAATCACAGAAAGTATTGCATAAAGTCTGGGGAATCCCTTCCGTAAAAAGGATAGCAGAATCTGCCAAGCAAGGTCTTGCATGCAAAAATCAGATCATTGTTGTTGGGCATAAGGCTGTTGAAGTAATTGATACAATAGGTAAGACCGAAAACACAGTTTTTGTTTATCAGCCAGAGCAAAAAGGAACAGGCCATGCCGCAAAAACCGCTCTTGATGCATTGGAAAACAAGTTTAAAGGCAGTGCGTTCATATTCCCTGGAGATATGTGTCTTATGGACCAAGACACAATCAGAAGATTCGCCAAATACTTTGAGTCCCTGAACTCAGATATGATGCTTGCTACTGGCATTTATAAAGGACCTCCTGAGTTAAATTACTATGGCAGAATATTAAGCAAAAATCATAGAATAATAGATTTAATCGAACATAAAGATATACTTAAGCTTACAAATAGCCAAGAACAAAAGAAACTTCTCCGGAACAATGAATTTAACTCAGGAATGTATGCTTTCAGAGTAAATAAGCTCATTAAGCATATTAATAGGATAAAAAACAATAATGTAAAAAAAGAGATATATCTCACTGATATGGTAAAAATTTATAACAGATTAGAGCTTTCTGTAGATGGTTTTAAAATAGAGAACAAAGATTTAATCATTGCTTTCAACAACAAAACTGTTCTTAAATATATGGAATCCGTTCTAAGAGAAAAGTACTACGAGCAGTTAAAGAATATAATAACTATTCAGGACAAAGAAAAATTTTTCATACATGAACAGGTAATAAAAGACATTATTAAACAGGATGAAGAATATGGACCACTGGATATCTCAGTAGGAGAAGATGTTTATATCTCAAGTGGAGTCAAGCTGAACAAGGGGGTTGCCATAGGTAGGCACACTGTGCTTGATGGCAATATTGTGCTTGGAGAAAACTCGTGGATTGATAAAAACGTCAATATTTCAACATATCCGGATCAAACACTAAAAATCGGTGAGAATTCCCAAATTCTGCAGGGAGATATTATTAAAGGAAACACTACTATTGGGAAAAATGTCAGGATTGAATCCAGCGTTAATATAACAGGCAGTGACGAATTCCCTACACATATTAATGATAATTGCCTAATTAAAGGTACCAGTTATATCTTTGGATCAATAATAGAAAAAGATAATTGGATTGAACATTCTGTTCTTATAAAGCAGCGCGTATGTAGAACAATAAGAAAAGATAGTAGTATACAAAAAGTTAAATATATCCTTCCACTGCCTCAGGGAATTGATTCCCTTGAATCATTAGAAAAGAATTAGATGCTGCTCAATCTTAAGGATAAAGGAAATCTGTCAATTCTTATAACACTGCTTGTATTGGTCTTCTGTCTGATTGTTATCAACAATTATTTATCAAAAAAATTTAAATTTGCACTGCTTATAGAAACCAGCCCGAAAGGAACAGAGGGTTATCTGCAGCCATACATGTCCAAACGGAAGCAAATAAAAGAGCTGAGGAAATTCATTAAAAAGCATCCACATACTTCTGAAGTAATAGATAAATACATTGAACTTGGTAAAATTTTCGAGCAAATAAAATCAAGACGAGAAGCTTACTGGACCTATAAATCCGCCATTCGAAAAGAGGGAGACAATCCTGAGATTATAAAAATTTACCTGCTTCTTATAAACTCAGTTAGAAATAAAAAATCAGCTTTGTTTAAAGTTTATCGGGATGTAAGTAAAAAATTTCCTGATGATAGGCGTCTAGCAGATGTATATAAAGGATACGCCAAAATGCTGGAGGAGAGAAAACAAAAAGAAGAAGCTCTAAAATTCTATGAAATAGCTGCAAAATATGCCTCAAGGAAGGAACAACTAAACATTCTAAAAAAGTCTGCAAAAGCATATCTTGCATCAGGAGATAACCAAAAAGCGCTTGAAATCTATAATAAGATACTTAAAGAGTTCCATGATATAGCAACAGTAAAAGATATTGTGGAAATATATCTATCAAAATCTAACATTCTCTCTTTTCAGGAAAAATATTCAGAAGCAATTGATGTCTGTAATAAAGTTTTATCAACATCTACACTTGAAGCAGATAAGATACAGATTTTAGAACAAATAGCCTTAATCAATGAATCTATGGGTAATTACCAGAAATCCTTAGAAATCTATAAAAACATTGTCAAAAAAGACCCCAAATATTTAGGTAGGTATTTTCATATCGCCAGACTAGAAGAACGTTTGGGTAAATCAGACACTGCAACAGAGATATATAATGATATCATAACTAACAATCCAGATACAATCTGGGCAAAAAATGCGATGGGAGAGCTCTGGGTACGTGACCGCTCTCTCAAATGTCCTAAACGAGTATATATTGCAAAAAGAACTTCTTCTCCACCTAAAATAGATGGATACCTATCTGATGCATGCTGGAGCAAAGCCCAGAAAGCCACTGATTATTTTGACTATAAAAGCAACAAAAAGGCTTCTCTGCAGAGTGTAGCTATGGTTACTTATGATGATAAAAGAATATACTTTGGGTTTATTTTATATGAAAAAAATCTATCAAAGCTACTTATTAAAGCAAAAACCAGAGATGATAACGTTTGGAGTGATGACTGCATGGAGCTTTTCTTGGATACCAAAAGAGACTATTGTAGTTACTACCATTTTATCATGAACCCAAAAAGCGTTTTTTATGATGGTTTCGCACCTGCTGGATATAAGTCCTACTCTAAAGCATGGAATGGGAATTGGAATGGTAAAGCTAAGATTCATAGCTCAAAAGGTTATTGGACAGGTGAGGCGAGCATTGACTATTCTTCTCTGAATATAAAATATCCTATTTATAATAATGAAGTCTGGGGAATAAACTTTAACAGAGCTCGCAGAGCAGGCAAAACCGAACTTAGCTGCTGGTCACTCACTTTGATATCATTTCATGTACCCGAAAGATTTGGATATTTAGTATTCGAATAGCAACATGAAACATAAATCTATTATTTTTGCATTATTAACTCTTTGCTTCTCCATTTTCCATCCTCTCGCTTCACTGCTCTCTGCATACTCTTCTTCTAATATTAAATGGTGGAATTCTGATTTTAAATGCAGAAAGACTGTTTACCCGCTTTTATGGGAAAAGACACAACAACCTTCTGGCATAGTATACACAACCTTTACTACTGGTGGTCTTATAAAGGATAATGGTTCTGACATAAGAGTAATAGATAATTTGGGCAATATTGTGTCGCATAAATTGATACATTGTGACCCACTGGGCAAGACAAAGATCATATTTGATGCTAAAATCAGTTTTGAAAACTACTATATTTACTTCAATAATCCAAATGCACAACCTGCGAACTATAACTGGAATCCTTTATATACAGGACTTTTACTGGAAACCAGAAAACTTGGCTCAGGATACTGCAAGAATTGGCACCAAATGAAAAGACTACTAGATAGGAATGAACAGATATATGGGAAAGGATATGTTCCTAATATTTTTCAGGGCTACAATCTATTTGGTACATCTGAAAGATTTATTAGTATCTATAGCGGACATATATACTGCGCCCAAACAGGCCTGTACTGGTTTGCAACCGCTTCTGATGATGCCTCTTTCTTATTCATAGACAATAGACTTGTTACACAGTGGCCTGGAGGTCATGGAGCATCTGAGGGAGTCTATGGTAAATACGGAGGGAAAATTCATCTTAAGGCGGGTATACACAAGATTGACTATTATCATACTCAATTCAGCGGTGTTACCACCGCTGTAGCAGGATGGAAGAAGCCTGAGGATAAATACTTTAAGCTTATACCTGCGCAAGCGTTTTTATCTCCCATTCATACTAAAGTAACAAACTTTGAGAAGTATGATAATCCTATAGCGGCTGACTTTACATGGGAGCAAATAAGCAATTATAAAATAGATAAAAATATTTACTCATGCTTGCAATTCTATAATCTATCAGGAGATCAAAAACTTGGAGGTCTCTGCATCTGGGACTTTGGAGACGGAACAACAAGTAAAAAGACAAATCCTCTACATGTCTACCTTCAACCTGGAGAATATAAAGTTAAACTAAAAATAATAGCAGATAAAGTAATTCTTAAAGATGCTAGAGAAATCAGAGGACAAATTAAAAGTATCTCTCATGCTCTTGAAATTGAAATCCCAAATGGAACATGTTTATTCCCAGCTAAGGAGGTTCAGTCAATAGAAAAAGACATATCAGACACTACCAGCCAAAATATAAGAACCATGGATGTTTTTTTTAATAAGGACGAAGACTATAAAAACCGCTCTAGAAAATATACTAAGATTATCTCAGAATATTTAAATAAATGTGATTCTCCAAAAACACTCATGGCAAGCATAAACTTCTTTTTGCAAGTCAGAGAGGATCCCCTTACTGCTAAGGCATGTAACTTGTTTCTAGAACAGTTTAGCAGCCTGGATCCAATTCAAATTGCCAAAGTGTTTATAATCTTGGGTGACTTTTACAAAAACAGCAAAAAAAATCCCGAACAAGCTTTTGAAACATATAAAAAAGTTTTACACATTTCTAATGAGAAAAATATAGTTTTACTTGCAAGGTGGAAAATGGCAGATATAGTAGCCTTTGACTTTAAAAACTATGACAAAGCTATTATTGAATATAAAAATATCCTGAAAGAATATGAAAATAAAAAAAATGAGGAGATAAAACAAATTCTCATTAATCTTGGAGATTCCTACAAGGCTCTGGGTGACATTAATAATGCAGCTAAATACTACATTAGTGCATCCGGCAAAAAAGATATTTATATGCAAGGTTACTATATGCATACAATCTCAAACTATATAAAAAGAAAAAAGATCAATGATGCTATGGAAAAAATAAAAAAATGGGAAGATCAGTATCCTCTGAGTAAACTAGGATATAGTTCGTTATATAAAGCTGAGTGTTATTACTATACGCAATGCTATTCAGAAGCAATAAAAGAGCTAAATATGTTGATAAAAATCAATCCTGAAAGCACAATACTCCCAGAAGCCAAATTATTCCTTGCTCATTGCTACAGAGCTAAAGGAAATTTCTCAAAAGCAGATAAACTTTACAAACAAATAACCACTGATTATCCAGGAACAAAATTTGCAATTGAGGCGAAATCCAAAATGTAGCTTCACTGACACCAAATTAATACTCTTGCTTTTTGCAACCCTATATATTAGTATTATTCAGCATCGTGGTGGGTGTAGCTCAGTTGGTTAGAGCGCCAGATTGTGGTTCTGGAAGTCGCGGGTTCGACTCCCGTCACTCACCCCAACCCGCGCCTGTAGCTCAGCTGGATAGAGCGGCAGACTTCGAATCTGAAGGTCGCCCGTTCGAATCGGGCCAGGCGTACCAAATAAGTTTTGAATTTTTAATTGTAAATTTTAAGTTAATGTGATGAAGCAAAGTATATATGGCAGAATTGCAGACGCTCTGGATTATACAGGGGAAGTCTTAATATTACTGGCAAAAACCGTATATTGGTGTAAATCAGCATTTAAAAATCTAAAACCTATTACAAAACAAATGCTAGAAATTGGCGTTTATACGCTTCCTATCACATCCTTAATGTCAATTTTTACAGGAATGGTGCTCGCACTTCAGACAGGAACTGAACTTTCAAAATATCATATCCAGCACCTGATAGGATCAATAGTATCAGCATCCATGTGCAGAGAAATGGGTCCTGTGCTTACCGGACTTATAGTTGCAGGAAGAGTCGGAGCATCAATGACAGCAGAACTTGGAACAATGCAGGTGTCTGAGGAGATAGACGCGCTTAAAACACTGGCAATAAACCCTATCAGATACCTGGTAATGCCAAGATTTCTGGCATGCATAATTATGCTTCCCATTCTGGTTATATACTCGGATTGTGTAGGCATGGCAGGAGGATTTATTGTATCAAAATTTCAGATAGGCGTAGACACCAGTACATACCTAGACAGCATTAAAAACTTCTTAACAATAAAGGACGTATATAGCGGATTAGTAAAGGCATTTGTCTTTGGCATAGTTGTCTCAATAATATCATGTTATCAGGGATTTAGAACCAGAGGTGGAGCCGAAGGTGTGGGTAAATCAACTACTGCCTCTGTTGTTATTTCGTTTCTATTGATCATAGTGTTTGATTACTTCTTAACCAGAATGTTTTTTCAAAAGAGCTAATAAAATGATAGAAATAGACAAGCTAGATGAAAAAATTAGTTTTCATGAACGCAGAAGATATTCTCGCTTGCCAATTGAAATAAATGTATTAATAAGCACTGACCTTCCTGAACATACAGCCTTTGCACACCAAGAAGAAAGAAAATCTAAAGATCTAAGCGGTGGAGGCATCTGTTTTAAGACTAAAAAACAGATAAAAACTAATTCTCTGATACATTTAAGGTTCTCCCTTCCTGACAGTAGTAAAGAAGAAATATCTGCAAGTGGTATTGTGAAACGGCAGAGAACAATGGTGATTTCAAGTGGAGAAAAATACTATGAAACCGGCCTGGAATTTGCGCAAATAGAGAAAAACGCAAAGCAAAGAATTATTGAATTTGTAAAAACTAAAGAAATAATAATTAAGATTAGTGATCTACACAAAAGTTTTGGAGATGAAAAGATATTAAAAGGCGTTAATCTTGAAATTAGACGTGGAGAAACAATTGTTATTATTGGATGCAGCGGATGTGGCAAGACCGTGCTTTTAAGACATATAATTGGTCTTATAAAACCCGATTTTGGCATAGTAGAGGTGGACGGAGTTGATATTTCAAAAATTTCGGATAATGAACTTGATAATATCAGAAGAAAATTCGGCATGCTTTTTCAATCTGCTGCATTACTTGCTTCTCTTACTGTTGAAGAAAACGTAAAACTGGGATTGCAAGAGCACACAAACCTGAGCGAAGAAGATATGGATAAAATAGTCAAAAATAAGCTTGGGATAGTTGGATTAGACGGTGCTCAAAGATTAAAACCTGCTGACTTGAGTGGAGGTATGAGAAAGAGAGTTGGACTTGCAAGAGCAATTAGTATGGATCCGGAAATTATACTCTATGACGAACCTACAACGGGACTTGATCCAGTTAGAGCAGCTTCTATTAATAAACTTATTTTAGAACTTGAGAATACACTAAATACTACATCAATAGTAATAACTCATGATATAGTTAGCACATATCAGATTGCAGATCGCATAGCAATGTTATATAATGGCGTAATTATTCAGGTGGGAACTGTTCAGGAAATTAAAAATACGGACAGTCCCATTGTTAAACAGTTTATTACAGGAAGTAATGTGGGTCCTATAAAATGACAAGAAGATTAAATTCGGAGGTATATTTTGAATATTGAAAAGAAGGTCGGGATAGCATTTTTTGTAGGCATTGTGCTACTTATGGCTCTAACCTTTTGGGTAGGGAAAATCAGAATATTTGAAAATGGATATATAATAAAAGTTAACTTTAGCCAGATAGGCGGACTCAAAAAAGGAGACACAGTAACACTGGCCGGGATGAAAGTAGGACGCGTTGAAGACTTTGATATAAAAGACAATAAAATACAGGTTTCTTTGTGGATAAAAAAAGAAACAACACTCAGGCAAAACTCTATATTTAGCATTAATGACGTAAGCCTCATGGGGGGCAAATATGTTGGTATCACAATGGGAACCGCAGATAGCCTTGTTCTAAAGCCCGGGAGTATTGTTGATGGTAAAGATTCCTATCAACTGGATCAGCTCTTTACTAAAGCCGGGGAAATATCAGATAGTATTGGGAAGCTTGTGGAAAAGATTGAAAAGGGAGAGGGAACAGCAGGAAAACTCTTAACTGACGAAGAACTTTATAAGAATACTTCTGAGTTTATGAAGTCTGCAAAGGAAACGTCTGATAAAGCACAAAAAATCATGGATGAATTCCAAGAAGTTGGTACAGAAGTAAAAGAGACAGTTAAGACAATTAAGAAAATTGTAAAAAAAATTGATAAAGGAGAAGGCACTGTTGGGAAACTAATTTATGACGAAGAGTTGTATAATGACGCCAGAAAAACCATGAAATCAGCAAAGGCTGCCTCTGAAGGTGCAAAAGATGTACTGGGCAAAATGAGAGAAATGAAAACTTGGTTAGGAGACGAAAGTGTATATTCTGCCAGAGAGGGAGCTTTTAGAAATAAAGGTTATATAAGGATTGAACCTGCTGAGGATAAATATTACCTTGTAGGAGCAAGCAAGCTGGGCACAAGCAATTCAAAAGAGGAGAGATATAAAATTGAATATGACGTACAGCTTGCATTAAAATTCTTTGACAATAACCTAACAGTCAGGGGCGGTCTGATAAACTCAGGCGTAGGACTGGGAGCAGACTATATACTTCCTGATAAAAAAACCAGCATTACAGTTGAAGGGCATAGTGCTGTTTACAGCTCTCCATTCTTTCTTAGAACAAATCTGAGCTATAAAATATGGGAAGATAAAAGCTACTATATAGTTGCTGGAGCAGAAGATATTCTGGACAGACCATCATTTATAGCAGGTGTAAAAATAGAATATAATGACCAGGATCTCAAATACCTTGTTGGCTTAATGGGCGCAGCAAGATAACACCCCTATTTTTTCTATGCGAATATTAACGCGCTATATCCTAAGAGAATTTATAGACCCTTTCTTCTCAAGCCTGTGCGTCTTTACATTTATTCTATTTCTTGGAAACATGTTTAGACTGGCAAATATGCTGGTTAAAGAGCGAATTAGTGTGCTTAGCGTCTTAAAACTAGTTGTATATCTTCTCCCTTTTATCCTGACCTACACCTTACCAATGGCAATACTGGTGGCTACTCTTACTTCTATTGGCAGGCTCTCTTCTGACAATGAAATAACTGCCATGAAAGCAAATGGGATAAATCCTTACAGAATAATCATGCCTCCAATCCTTGCTATTGGTATAATATTGTGTCTAGTCTCTTTGCCGTTAAATAATACAATCGCTCCTAAGGCAAACTTCTCTTCAAAAAAATTATTCAAAGAAATCGGTATTTTGAATCCCTCAGCTCTTCTGGAAGAAAAAAAGCCGATGAAGATATTCAAAGGATATACTTTTTATGTGGATAAAATTAGAAATAATATTCTGTACAATGTTATAATTCACCAGTTAAAAGCAGACTTTTCTGTAAGAACAATAACTGCAAAACAAGGACGTTTTATATCTAATCCAAAAGACAAAAGTCTGGTACTCAAATTAGAGAATGTGTTTACTGAAGAGTTCAACGCCAAAAATTCAAACGAATATTTTAAAGGCTCTTTTAAGATTTACCCTATAGATTTTGGATCTATTGCTTATGATACGATTAAGTTAGAAAAGAGCACTATTGAAATGACTTCTAGTGATTTGAAAAACAAAATTATAAATGCAAAGGCTAATACAAATAAATTATATGTGGAATTATACAGAAAAGCTTCTCTTTCTTTTGCATTTATTCCATTTATCCTAATCGGCATTCCTCTGAGTATTAGATATCACCGTAGCAGCAAATTTGCAGCTATAGGAATAGGTATGCCTGTTATTCTTCTTCACTACTTATTAATGATATCAGGATCAATAATAGCGCAAAAAGGCTACATGCCACCTGCTGTAGCAATGTGGCTACCAAACATTATAATTGGAACAACGGGTGTATACTTAATTCATAAAACACGCTATCTATGTTAGAATTTTATAAATGAAGGTTATAGATCGCTATCTTATAAAAAGTTTTTTGTGCTCATTATTCTACTGCCTAACAGCATTTATATGTCTCTATCTGATAATAGATCTAATAAGCAATACAGACGAATTTGTATCAGAAGGCGCAAAATTCACTGACATTCTAAGCTATTACAGAAACCTGTTGCCGGATATATATATAAAAATCGTGCCCATATCAACTCTCATAGGCATAATAATAACCTTGAACTATCTTAATAAACATAACGAGCTAATGGCATTGTGGGCTAGTGGAGTAAGCTCTATGAAAATTTTAATGCCATTTTTGTTGGTTTCTGCAATCATAAGTTTAGTGTCTATACCTGTAAGTATGAATATTGCTCCTAAATCAATGTCAAAAGCGCGCTACATATGGAAAGTCAACATTGGTAAACAATACCAACTTAAAAAGAAAGTATGGACTGATTTTGCATTTTTAGATGTAAAAAACAGAATCGTTCACGTGGGTCTTTTTAATGCAAAAGATAAATATATGCATAATATTAAAATAACTCAGTATGATAAAAATTATAATATTAAAAATACAGTTAATGCTAAAGAGGCAAAATGGATAAATAAGAAATGGATACTTTTTAACGGGTTAGTTCGTGTATTTGATATAGAAGGGTCTATTATTAAAACTGAAAACTTTAAACAATTAGGATCTGACATTACAGAAACACCTCGTGATCTTTTGATTAAACAAGCTGAATTACCGCATCTAGACATAAAGCTCTTAAAACGCCGCATTAAAAGTTTAATGAAAATTAAATGCTACCCATACAGGGAATTGACAGAGCTGCATTCAAGAATATCGCTTCCGTTCTCAAATCTTGTAATGGTAATTATTGCTTTTTCTATAATGCTAGTTATGGACAAAAAGGGGAAAAAGGAAAGCATTGGAATTGCTCTGGGTATTGGATTTATCTATTATGGTATAGCAATTCCTATTACATTAGCGATTGGAAGAGATGGGGCTATTAATCCCTGGCTTGCTGCATGGCTGGCTAATATCATTTTTGCGCTTCTTCACCTAGTAATACTAATCAAGGCAAGAAATTAAATTTTATGCAGCAATAACCTGATTTTTACCAGACTCTTTGCCTCTGTATAAAGCATCATCTGCTTTCTTCATAAGCTCTTCTGCTGAATCTGTATCCTCAGGATAATCTGCAAGTCCAAAAGTTATTGTGACCTTGCCGCCTGGCTGACTTTTTTCATTAACAAATTTATACTCTTCAACAGCTTTTCTTAATTTTTCTGCTACAATTTTAGCATCCTTTCCTGATGTATTCGGAAGTATTATAACAAACTCTTCCCCGCCATAACGAGCAACAATATCCCCTCTTTTAGTATTATTTTTTAATATCTTTCCAATCTGTCGTAGCACTTCATCCCCGGCAGGATGACCATTAGTATCATTGTAATGCTTAAAGTCATCAACATCTCCCATTATAAGTGAAAGAGACTTCTTCTCCTCTTTTGCTCTCTTTACTTCACTCATTAATTTTTTCTGAAAATGGCGATGATTATATAAATTAGTTAATCCGTCTGTAATTGAAAGCAACTTTGTTTTCTCTAGTAGCTGCGCATTTTCTGCCAATAACCCTGCCTGACTTGCAACAGTTGTTAGAAGGTCCAGCTCTTCCCCAGTAAAATCACGCGGCTTATCTGCTAATCCTCCTATTAATCCTATAACTTTTTTTCTCCTTCGCAACGGCGCAACAATCAAAGACTTTATGCCCTGATCACTCAAAAACTTATATTTAGGAAAAGAGGATAAATCATTTATCAGATGTGACTGCCCTTTATTTATTACATCTTCTTTTATCTGCTCTCCAAGAGTCAATTCTTTTCTTCCTTTTATAACCCGCATAAAGAAATCTTGTTGTTCATCACTATATAGTTGTAGAATAATTACATCTACCTGTAATATCTTAGCTACAGCATTTACTATTCTTCTTAATACTTGTTCTAAATCTTGCTCCTCTCCAAATATATCTATAGCTTGCTTTATAACATTCAGGATGTATGACTGCCTACGGCTATCCATTAAAAGCAGCTCCAATTTTTCATGCTCACGACGCAAGATTTCCAGTCTCCTGTGCAAATTCGCATAGGAAACATGCCATACAAGAATAACAGATAACAATATAATCCCGAATATCACGAAAATATTAATTTGCTACTCTCCCTCAACAGTGCCAATATTAAGATCAAGATCGGCACGTCTTTCAACTCTTTCTACTTTCCCATCACGAATCCAGAAAACTCTATCAGAAACATCCAGCATCTTTAAATCATGCGTAGCAGAAATAATAGTAACTTCTTGCTCTTTGTTCATCTTGCGCAGAAGGTCTATGATCTCTTTACCTGTTTTTAAATCCAAATTCCCTGTTGGTTCATCTGCTAGAACAATAGCGGGGTCATTTGCCAAGGCTCTTGCCACAGCCACCCTTTGCTGCTGTCCGCCTGATAATTCAATTGGTTTGTGCTGAATCCTATCTCCTAATCCTACCATTGTAAGAAGTCTTATTCCCTTATCTATTGAGTCATCTGTTGACATTCCTGCAAAAGTCATTGGCAAAGTAACATTCTCTAAAGCTGTCATAACAGGAATCAAATTAAAGGTTTGAAATATATACCCTATCTTTCGACACCTAAGCCATGCTAATTCATACGCATCTAATTGAGCAACATCCACCTCATCTATATAAACTTTACCATCACTTGGCTTATCAAGTCCTCCTATCATATTGAATAAGGTGGACTTACCTGAGCCTGAAGGGCCCATTATAGAGATGTATTCGCCTCTTTTTATCTCTAGATTAATCCCTTTTAGCGCCTCTAAAGAAAGATCACCCATTATAAAAACTTTTTTAACATTTCTTGTTCTCACAACATTTTCTTCAGCCATTATAATCTACCCCCATATCAGCCGCTTTAAGCAGCAATTATTAATTATCAATTTTCCTTTTATTAAATTTCCGAGCGCATTGCGTCAGCGGGAACCATTCTAGCAGCAGTATAAGCAGGATATATAGCTCCTATAATAGCTAATACTGTGCCCAAAATTACCGCAATTACAAAATAATATAGAAAACTAATTATTGGAAACTTAGTAATAACCTCTAATCCATAATTTATACTTGATACAATAGTCATAAGCAACCCACCTAATAATGCGCCTGCAATTGAACCAAATAATCCCATAAAACCTGACTCCAGCAGAAACAATTTAATAATAAATTTATCCAGAGCTCCAAGACACTTCATTGTTCCTATTTCCTTGTATCTCTCAGTAACTGACATTAACATTGCATTTGCGATTCCAACAACACAAACCATGAGTGATAATACCACAAGCCATATTTGCTTACCCTGTTCTTCTCCTTCTCCGCCCGTGTTCTGTAATTGAACCCTGACTTCCACAGAACCTTTCTCAAGCAATGCCTTATTTATAGAACCAGACACAAAGATAGACATTAAAAACGCTATTGCCAGCACTATGCCGCTTGCTGTTATCATAGAACGTCCCAGCCTTGTTTTTATACTTTTTACACTTATTTCAACCGCTTTACTTAGCGGAAGAATTACTTGCTTTCCAATCTTCTCTTTTTGATCCGTCATTAGATTTTCTCCTGTTTAGGCGCTGCGATTGCTATAAGCCCTCTACGTACTAATTGCTCTAAATATACAAGGAACGATCTTTCTGCCTTTTCTCTGCCCAAGCTATACTTCCTACTAAATACTTTTATTATATCATTTACGGTTTTGCTTCCATCACACAATGTCCACACACAAGCGCCTATTTTATCTAAAATAATCTTTCTGGTTTCAGGTAATCTAAACAACTTTGATAATAAAATCACTAATTTTGTCTTCTTTCTATATATAGTAATTTCTAATTCATCATTGTCGAATTTTTTCGCACTTACTGCTTCATTACTGATTGGTCTTGACATTAAAAGTCTTTCCTTCTTCGACATTCCTCTCATTCAAAATATAATCTGTGACACTGATTTAAAAATAAGCGCAATGGCTATTGATACCATAGCTATCAATCCAACTCCACAAGCATAACCTGCAGCCAGTAATGGCGTAAACGATCTCCATCTTTTCTCACCAAATTTCTTAGCAAAATAGAATCTGCCCAATAGGGCGCCAATAAACATAGGAATTATATGATGCGGCCACCAACCAGTTATCCCTACAATTATTCCGTAAAAAAGCGTAATAGGTAATTTTAAAATACTTATTAAACCAAACACTCCTAATCCAGCTACCATGCTCCATGTAACATTGGATAATTTAATAGCTTCCAGCATCCATGGATTTCCTCCTTTAATTGTTGTGGAAACCCATAATGCCTGAAACGTTGCTGTAAGAGGCCACATTTTATTTATATATGCATAAGCTGCAGCAGGAATCGGACCCATCCGCCATATTACTTCCCAAAAAAGAAAACTGCAAAATGCCATAATAACAAAAGAGAACAGCTCAGCCTTTATCAGACTGCTCAGCTTTGTTCTTGTTAATTCAAGTTCTTTAAACTTTTGTGTATATCCACCTACATTAAAAAATGGTATTGGTGCAAACCATATAGCTACCCCAGAAAATCCACTTTTAATGAATATCCCTTCTCTAAGATACGGGAATGAAACACCTGTTGGCATACCTGCTATACCAAAAAGTCTTGCTGATATATACGAGAGAAGCGGTGTCAGAATAAAGCCAAACAATACTAATAATAATACTGGAAAGCTAGGAACAAGTTTATGGCAAAGCAAAATATATCCTATGGTTGCAAATATCCAGATACCTAGAGCCACCCATATAGGAATATCTCCTCTACCCTTTGGAGGTCTGTAATTGTCTACTACTGTCTTATTGACTCCTTGGCTTCTTTTCTTTTTTATTATACTCATTACTAATCCACCTATACCTATAAGAGCTACTACAATACCAAGTCCAATTGTAATACTTATCCAGAAATCCATTCTTGTTGCTATAACTGTTTGCCTTACATCCATACCTGCCGTCCAATGTGGAATTAATCCAAATTTGTGCAAAATGGGATTCCCAACAACATTAGCTAAAATAGAGCCTATAAAACCTCCTGCCATTACCCAAAACGGTAGGACAAAGCCAGCAAAGAGAAATCCAAGATCTGTCATTGATCCCAATATAGCGCCTGGAAGAAAGCTGCTTATCTTAGCTGTTGCATCAACCCAAGGAATAGGAATCAACATCAAAGGCTTTGCCGCAACAAGTCCTGTTAGAGTCGGGATCACAACATAAATTAATCCATAGACTATGCCTATCATACCTGCAATAGTAAATACCTGCATACGCCAACTGTCTTTTTTTGCGCTCATATCCTCAAGAGCCATAACCCCCTCTGATATAACTGGCGCCATTGGAAATTCTAGCTTTTCAACATCATTAGTTATTCTGAATAAGGCATATCCAAGACCAAATTGAGTTAACCTAAATAAGATATTGCTTCCAACAAGAATCAGTAATGGAACTATCCACGCAGAGTCTAAAAATGTTCTTTTCACCAAAACTCCTGAATCAGGAGACGGGACTACCCATGAAGGAATTAATTTGTCAATTCCAAAATAGTGCGCTTGCGGAGTTCTTATAAAATACTGCTGCCAGATCTTTTCGCTAAATATACCTCCCTGAAGAACCAGACTGGCTGCGCCCATTGTCATGCCAGCAGCAACCAAGGTTGCTGCTACATATCCAATTATGTATATTTCTTGTTTCTTTAGCTTAATAAATGACCTTTTCGCTATTTCAACAAACAAGATCATGGTCACCCACATAGTTGGGATAATACCACCTGTAATTAAGCCAAGATAAATAGATCCCGGCAACATTACAAGACCGATAAAAATACCAGCAATTATGGTTTTTACATTAAATCCGTCTAGAAATTCTTCTGATTCCTGCTTTACTTCAGGTTCAAATTCTTTATCCATAATCTACACTTTTCCTAACTCCATCTTCTTTCCTTCTTCTTTGTATTCATTCTTTATCTCTGGGCTAATGGTTCTCCACACAAGAAACTGTTTTCTCAATGTGTCCAGAAAATGCCTGTTTAATCTCTTCCACGCACCTGTTTCTCCGCTTAGTCTCACAATCAATAACTTTATATTATACACATTGTATTCTCCTGCAGGAATTGCTTTTAACTGAAAATCCTGACTTACTCCTAGATCAAATGGAGCTAACCATGCTCTTGTCTTAAGTATATACCCTGTTTCTTCTTTCTCCTTGAAAGCATACAGATTTGCTCCATTTGTATAGAAATCTCCCACAGACTCCTCTTCATACGATGCAAAATAATCCTTCAAGAACACATTCAACCCCAGAATTTCTGTGCCACTTACTGTAAATGGAAAATCAAATTCCCAATTATCTCCTATTGGTTCAGGAATTTCCCATTTTCTAGTTACATCAGGGACAGCAAGCTCTGCCGCCTTTCTAGCAGGATAGATAGTAGATAAAATCACTGTTGCCATTACAATTAATGTAGAAGCTACTGCTGAAGTAGAGGAATAATTTAGAGTTAATCCCCCCAGTAAGTCAAAAACAGTTAAAACCTTTGCTACTACCTGTCCAAGCAAATAACCTGCTACAGCTCCCAAAACTGCATATACACATGATTCTGCTATAAATAAGGCTGAAATATGAATAGGAGCTAGCCCAACTGAGGAATAAATTCCAATCTCGTTAAATCTCTCATATACAGATCCCATCATAGTGTTAAGAACTATTAAAGAAGCAATAAGAATTGGTATAAATAAATTTCCCATACCTGACAATGAGCTAAGTCCTAATGAACTATATATTGTAACCTTTCTATCAATTCCTGCAAAAAGAGTAACTGCCAATCTGGATATAAAATCCTCTATGCTTTTTCTTACATCTACACCTTCATTAAACTTAATCGCAACTGACTGTATAGTGCCTCCCAACTCTTGCACTAATTTGTACGGAACCATAATAACATTTTCATATTCTAAATGATTAAATGATTCTAACGTGCCTCCTCCCCCAATACTCATCCTTTCAGCTTTTGGCTGCTTAAACTTCTTTATTGACTCAGGATCTGTAATCATAAAATCAACAGGGGTCAATCTCTCATCGTCAAGGTCATTGAGATCAAACATATCTGACGCATTAAATATTCCCTTAACTAATAGTTTATTTCCAAACATCTGGATATAGTTTTTCCCTACATCCTTTGAAGATATTGATATCAAGTCTGCCAACTTATCCGAAATAATACAGACATTTTTATCTCCATCATTGAACCATTTCCCATTCTTAAGATACTTACTAATACCTGTAATCCTTTCTTCTTGAGGAGTTAAGCCAATTAATCCAAGTACATAAGCAGATTTATTCCCATTCTTCACCTTAATGTAGCTCTTACCTGTAGTAAAATCCTTATTGGGAATATACCATGCCCTTGGAGACACATCAGCTATATCTTTGAATTCAGCCTTCATATATTCATAAGCAGACTCTTCTATCGGATTCCAAGTTCGATCTCTTATCATGGCTCCCTCGTAAAGAGGCTTATTATCCCTAGGAACTTGATTAAACTTCATAAATGACTTTACTGACGTGAATGAAAGCACTGTAAACGTGAGAAGAATAAGGGTTGTAGAGGTTAATAAAGTTCTAATCTTACGCTTTTTCATATTAGAAATACCCAAGGAGAATGCAGCAGCTGATACACTTGCTCTGCTAACATCGCTTTCATAAGACCTTGTCATCTTTCGCTTTAAATTCTGCATTCGCTCTTCAAATTTAGAGCTTATTATCAATAAAACAATCACAGAAAGCATCATTATAATGAACGCAAGAAGAATTATCTCTGGGGCATTTGTCAACTTAAATGCAGGATGAACAAAACGCATGATCATATATATTGCGATAAATATGCCTGCTACTCCGCCAATTTGCTTTTTAATATCTACAAACCCAAATAGCAACCGCTCCATAAAATAAGCAAATGGGATAAGAAGTGCAAGATAGAAGATAATACCTTTTATTACATCATTTGCTGTAGCCTTTACATCTGGATACGCCCTGGATTCTATTCCAACTGCTCTTCTTGAATACTTTACAAATTCATCCCATTTTTTATTCTCTTTAGCCTGACTAGCTTTTTGCAGAGCTTGTTCCGCTTTCTTATGTAAATGCCAAAGCCTATCATTCGATATTCCATACTTTTCCAGATTCTCCATTCTAAACTGGTTTAAAAGTAGCATATCCTTTGCTGCCTGAAACGAAGTATTTCCTATTGTTCCATCCTTAGATATCAAAAACCCATCGCCTTCAGAATGAATTTTATTTTCCGCGTCTTTTGAATTTAACAACAGCAGTCGCATTCCAAGAGGTCCTGCTCCAAAAGCAAGCTTTATACGTGTATTTGGAGAGGAATAAACCACCCCGTATGTTTCCATAGAAGACGTCCAATCCCAAGGTTTTACCTTTATGAATGAATACCCATATGAAGAAGGGATACTATTTCCTTCTTCAAATACATCGATATTATCAAGCTGTGCCAAATATCTTGGATCTAATAATTCATAAACATTAGTGGCTATACATGGAAACAGAACAATAGTATGTTCGACAAGTCTCCAATCAATTTTAAATTCTATTGGATACATTTCATCTCCGTAAACACCCATATCAGGAGCATAGACTATATCCCCAGATTCAGCGTTCAAAGAGTATGCTTCTAATCGACAGTTTCCTCCAACTCTGGACATCTCAAATGCGCCATTTTTGTCAGTCAGTTCTATCAACTCTGGTCTCACGCCCTTAAAGACCTCCGTGGTCATATTAAGTAGTTTCAAAACAGCTAGCCCCCCTGCAACAGGCTGATCAGGCACAAAGCTTTTTCTAGGATCAAAAGTTACTATTCTACCTTTCAAAGTACATAAATTATCCTTGAACTTCGCCCTGATATCAGGGAAAAGTTCTTTTTTATTCAATACCATATAAAATAAACAGCTAATATGATTAACCTGGGTAAGGAGATTTTTGAAATCAACAGTTTCCAGTCTATCCAATGGTGTATCTACCAATCTTCTGCTGTCATGTGCAGTTATAAAACAAAGCGCAGGAATTCCACAGACTCCTATTATGCCCGCATCTGTATTAATCTTCCCAGCAGTTATTGAATCTATATTCAGTCCCTTTTCCGGGCTAATGCCATTGATTAGAACAGTGTCTCTGGATTTATTAAATATTCTCCCAATTTCAGTTGCAAAAGACATAAATGTTTTACCAAAACTAGCAAAATATCCAAGGTTTTTATCCGTATCTATATCATGATATATTACTAACTCATTATTGTGACTTGACAAATCTATACACAAGAAAAGTTTTATATCCATTGGGTCTGTAATCTTGCTTTTAAACGGCTCTTCCCATCTACAATGGGCCTGTAAAAAGGCATCTATTCCACGTCGCTCTAAGAAATGTCCGGATGTAGCTAAAAACAGAACTGTTCTTGAAGGAGGGTTGTTACGGAGAATCTTTGCTATTTGAATAAGAGCAGCTATACTGCACGCACTATCTGCTCCAGGTGCTATAGAAGGCACAACAGAGATACTGTCATAATATGCCTCTATAACTATAACTTCTTTCTTGAGTTCAGAATCGCTTCCAGAAATCCATCCAAGCACATTCTTGGTAACCTTTCTTTCCCAATCCATCTTTGCCTTAAGATGAACATCTAATAACTTCTCATCACTTTCTTTTATTAATCCTCTGAGATAAAGCCCATCCTGCCCGGATATCCAATATCTTGGTATATTTAATGGCAGATTCAGATACTTCTTTTCAGCTTCAACACGCGTTGTATCCTCTGGCTCTATAAAAATAAACGCCTTGGCTCCAAGCATTGAAATATCGAGCCATCTATTTCCACAGTTAAAATCAAGTAAGACAACCTTATCCTGAATAGTCTTGCCGTTAAGATCCTCAAAGCTTCCTGTTTTTCCATCAATTACTTGGCTCCTCATACCAACTGATGGAAGAGTGGGAGTTCTGATAAGATTCGGCCATAAACAATACAGCAAAAGCTCTTTATTAGTATTGGAAATAACTAAAGAAGCTCCCTTATCTATCGGAACTGTGACTGAAAAATTCTCGCTTTTTACATTCTCAAGCCCAATCTTTTGAAAAATATTTTCTATATATTTTGAAGCTTCCTCATTACCTTGATAACCAGGAACCCTAGATCCAAGATTAGCTAAATCAGAAACTATAGTCTTTATATATTGCGCGTCTACCTGTTCTGAAATTTGTGTTAGATTTAGATTATCACTATAAATTGTGGAAAAGGATATCACGATCAACAGAGTTATATAACAGAAAAAAAAGACTGAATTTTTAATTTTCAATGAATTAATAATTTTCTCGTATTTCGTGCTTCGAATTTACACTTCTTCATTGCGAAATACTAACATATATTTTAAATACTAGTCAATCGCTTTTCTTTGAATGTCTTACTTTTTTCTTTTTAAAATTTGAATGTTCACTCATATATGCTCTAATTCTTCTTATTCTTTTAAAAAAAATAATTGCCATAACAACCAAAAACACATACATGACGACTTTAAAATAAATATTATCTATTCTAAAAACAGCCGGCCATACACTAAATATTGCTAGAAATATCAGTATTGTTTCAATATATCTGTTTGCTCTGTTATTCATATAATATTGCCTTTACAAAGTCAGCAGGCACAAAATTCTCTATATCATCTATTCCCTCTCCTATACCAACAAGTTTCACAGGTATTTCTAATTCGTCCTCAATAGCAATAACTATGCCTCCTTTTGCTGTGCCATCCAACTTTGTTAACATTATGCCTGTAACTCCCAGATTCTCTAAAAAAATCCTTGTCTGATACACAGCATTATGTCCTGCTGTAGAGTCTATCATTAATAACACTTCAATATTAGATGGTTGTATATTTTTGCATATTACCCTGTTCATCTTTTCCATTTCTTCCATTAGATTTGTTTTTGTATGTAATCTGCCGGCTGTATCAACTAACACAACATCCTTTCTGGTTTTTTCTGCTGATATCATTCCATCATACAAAACAGAAGCAGGGTCAGCTCCATATTGAGATTTTATAAGTTCCAAATTTGCCCTGTTAGCCAATATCTCTATCTGCTCGTTTGCTGCTGCTCTAAATGTATCTGTTGCAACAAGTAAAACCTCTTTCCCCTGCTTTTTATATCTATGTGCAATCTTTACAATACTGGTTGTTTTGCCAACCCCATTTACACCAACAGCTAATATAATTTTCAAAGGCATCTTACATCCAGTCAACTGGTGTTGTGGAAGAATTTCTCTCTGATTATTTCTTTCAAAAACCTTTAGTAATTCTCTTTCTAATGTACACAAAATAGCCTGAAAATCATTTTTATCAGTATTATGTATTGAGTTTTCTAAATTATTTATGATCTTACGGGTTGTCCTAACTCCAATATCAGCTGTTATCAGTATCTCTTCCAATTTCTCCAGAATCTCATGTTCTAGATGTGGTCCCAAAACACTCTTTATTTTCTTTAATCCTAAGAGTATACGAGATCTTGTTTTGAAAAGTGCGTTATTTAGATTATGTTTCAAGATAAAACTTGTTTTAGTTTACTAGTAAGAGCTGGAACTATATCAAACAGATCTGCGACAATTCCATAAGTTGCAACTTGGAATATGGGGGCGTCTGGATCTTTGTTAATAGCTACAATTATATCAGATGAACGCATGCCAACTAAATGTTGAACTGCTCCAGATATTCCACATGCGATATACAGTCTAGGTTGAACTGTCTTTCCTGTCTGGCCTACTTGATGATAAGAAGGAATCCATCCTGCATCAACTGTTGCTCTTGACGCACCCACTGCTGCGCCAATACTATTGGCAAGGTCTTTTATTAAGTCAAAATTCTCCGCTTTACCTAATCCTCGTCCACCAGAGACAATGATTTCCGCCTCCTGTAGATCAACTACTTGCGATTCCACTACTATTGTATCTACAATCTTTGCAACTAAATCATCGATTTTTAGTTCAAACCCTATTTTTACTACCTCTCCTTTTCTATCAGGATTTCTCTCTGGCTTTTTAAAAACCTTAGGTCTAACTGTTGCCATCTGAGGACGATGCTGAGGACATATAATTGTTGCCATAATATTACCGCCAAATGCAGGTCTAGTTTGTAATAACAGTCTCTTATTGATGTCAATACTTAGCCCTGTACAATCTGCTGTTAGACCAGTCTGAATCCTTGTAGCTACTCTTGGGGCTAAAGACCTACCTATTGTTGTTGCACCAATAAGAAAAATCTCTGGCTTATACTTATTAATTACATCCACTAAAATATTCGTATACATACTATTTTGGTAAGATTCTAATTCAGGATCACTTGCTAAGTATACCCTGTCTGCGCCAAAGGATATCAGCTCCTTGGCAATTTTATCAACTTTATTCCCAAGCAAAACTACTGATAATTCTTCCTTTAATATATCTGCTAATTTCCTTGCCTCATTTAATAGTTCCAGTGTTACAGTCTGAAGTTCATCATGTCTTTGTTCTGCAAAAACCAATATACCCTTATATTCATCAGTTAATATTTTTTTTTCTTCTTTGTCCAAAACTATTGCATCAAATTTGCACGCATCCACACATGCTCCGCATAATGTACAATTATCCAGAATTTTAGCTTTTTTCTCTGCTACCTCTATAGCAGAGAATGGACAGACAGGGATGCATTTTCTGCAACCCGTGCATTTGTTAAGAATAATTTTTATTGGCATGATGTTATATAGCTTTTTCTATTTCTTTAATAAATTGTTCTGCATGTTTAATTTGAATTCCGCCTTCTTCTTTGGAAACTATAACAAAATCTCCATAATCGCTTTCTTCTCTGATATTTTTGGCTTCAGCCAATAGTTTTCCATATTCTTTCCCGACTATTCCTGCCTTTACAAAATGCAGGTTAAAAAGAGATATTACACCTGAATGTTTTGCGCTGTCTAAACTTTTTGTAGCTAATAGTGCTCTTGCTGAAGTAAACATTGCATAATAAGACCTTGAAACAGAATCCTTGTAGCTGCCATTTTTAAAGAGTATTTTTGATGCATTTAATTTTTCCTTACTATCATTTAACCGATAAAGAGCAAGCTCTCTTTTATTCTTCATAGCATTATGCCTTCTTTACTGATTGTCTCAACAAATGTTGACTCCAATTCTCTGTTCTTCTGATATTCAAACTCTGAATATATAACAGGAGAAACCTTAAATTTATAGTACGGGTCAATATCAAAAAGAACATTAAATATCGCATCACGCACTTCAGGAGTCTTCTTTTTGACTACTAATAAAATATCTATATCGGAATCAGAAGAGAAATCGCCCCTAACCTTAGACCCAAATAATTCTAAAAAAACTATATTATCATTAAGTGATTCTTTTATTTTCTCAGCAAACCTTCTTACGATTTTTTCTTCCTGTTTGTTAAGAGACATCTATCCCCTTCAACGCTTTTTGTTTTGGTTTTGTAATGGTTTTTATCATTTTAATAATCCTATTCCACAGTTTTTGGAATAAATAGAATCTGCGCCACATGATATCCATGTGCTGTTTCTAAACCTCTCCTATATTCCTGATGATATTCAGACCAATCTATATTCTGTGGTTTTACCAAACTCGGATTGCTTAAATCTAATGAGGGGCCAAGATTATACTCTTTACAATCTCCAAAATCCGATGCTGGTATGTCATAAAAATAGACATATGGCACATCCTCATCAAGTTTCAAGGTACCCACTTTCCCTGTTGTTATATTTTTTAGACTTCCGGCATATACATACACGGGGTTGGCCCTCCAATCCAGAAGCACAACTCTCATCCATGCTTTTTCTACTTGTTCTGGGGTCCACCCTGATAAATTAAATCTAACGAAAAACTTACGCGCGACCAAATCAACAAAGTTATTGTACACCCGGTAAAGAAGTCCATAAAAACCTGCACTTGCCCAATAATCCGGTTCATAATCCCCCCACTCTTTTTCCGGCCATCCTGGCGTCCAAGATTCCCCATGCAAAAGACACGTGTCTTTGCCTAGGTACCTCCAATCATGATACCATCCTATTTCTAAACAGTTCCATTCTCTATCAAACACTTCTTGCGTGTCAATAATAACCTTCCTTCCTAGGGATATCTCTCTACGAGCATACCGAGGAACGTCTATTGTCGAGGATGTTAATGGATTCACCATTAACGCTCCGTTTCCGTTTCCTGTTCCATCTGATGCGGAGATGATCAGGAATAGATGATTATCTCCTATATTTCCATCTTCTGCTTTTATTACTACCCCTGATATTGTGCCTGCCCCATCTACAAGCCACAATGTCTCCAGCTTCTCTCCACCTGCATATAATTCATAACCTTGTGTATTCAATCCAAAACTTACCTCACCTGCACAATCACTTTTTGTCTCTGCCGACTTTATATCCTGATTTGGATTTATTTCCTCTTTCTGCCACACTCCTGTATCGTCCTTCACCCAGCTTTGAGTTCCGTCAAGCTTGTTCACTGTTCCTGCGGGAGTCTCGGTTGCCTCCCCGTAGTTGTAACACTGAACTGTTATACTGAATGTTTGAGTTTGTGATACAGGGCTACCAGTTCCTACATATGACGGAGAAAGCTGGACGTGGAAGTAGTGTCCTGCTCCTATTCTCACTTTTACTGTCTTTTCTTCTGATTTTAGCTCTGCCGGATTTTCAACAAAAACTTTTATCTCATATACTCCCGGCTCTGGAGCAGTGTCCTTATCCTTTGCAAATAATACCTCATACCTAAACCCTGCAGGCGTTGGTTGCATGCCTGCATAAGGTTTGAGTTTATGATCCTCTGAACTATTATCCCATACAACTGTTGTCTCTCCTTCCTTATATACCTTAATATTTACTTTTGTGGTTGCAGGGAGATATTCTTTGTCTACCTTGCCTTCAATATAAGCTCTCCCGTATTTATCCAGATCCAGTAGAAAAGGCTGCGAATCCTCACCAACTTTGTGTTGCGTCCAATCAGTACCTTCATTATCCCAATCCCATCCTTCTTCTTCGGGTCTTTCAGGAAGCGTTGAAAGATTTATGTCTTTTGATTCTAAAACTCTGACCAAGTCAAGGACTGGCTCCGTGTCATCAAGAAATCCTAAAAGAGTTTTACAATCATTTTTTGCTAGAGTTGCTCCTTCATTTGAATGATATGTATAAATTCTTTTCATTTCCTTCCATGGTATTCCCACTCCATCGGCTTTCTGGCTGGCTACAAGAACCACCATATCTCCGCCTATCGCATTAAGCCCAATATGAATATATGGAATTGCAGAATACTGCCCGTAAACGCAGTAATATTTCAGACCACCAGGAATAGAACTATTTAGCTGGGTAAGAAAAGCGCATCCTGGTATTAAATCTCTTACTGCGTCTCCCTGAATATCAATGTCTGCTAAATCAAGAAGATTAACGCGTGTATTATTTATACCTGAAACATAGGAAGTAAAAGCGGATTTTCTGATGCCTATCTTAATCTTTGGCGGCCATAATGAGGCTCCCTCAATCTTTGGAATTAGAATTTTTGATAGTCTTGGAAGATAGAATGTAGATGCAATTGCCTTAGCTATAAGCTCAGTTCCCACATCTCCACCATGCGCCGCTGTAGCAAGCGGAGAGCCCTTATGAGGAGTGCCTACTGTTATAAGCTTTGCAACATCACCAGCACCATACTGCTTCAAAAATTGTCTTGCAGATACCCCTCCCAGACTGTGGCAAATCATGTTTACTTTTGGCTTTTCACTGCCAATTGTATAAGTGGGAATTATACCTGTAGAATTCTTTTCACTAAGATAAGATAACCTATTATTTACTCCAGGTGGAACAAGTTCATATAGCCAATAATAAACCTTATCAGCACCACCAGAGTCATTCGGATTTCTCCAGCCTATATCTACATAATAATCCCCAGCTTTATATGTATCCACCGAATTGTTTTTGCCTGCTTCTGGATGGTCAGCTTCATTGAAAAACTGAATAGATTCCAGATACGGAGTTATTTCTTTTCCGAAACTGTGTCCATACTTCTCTCCCCTATAATAAAAAGCAAAATGATGAACATTAAGATTACCTACTACTTTTTCCCATGTTTCTGGCGAACCGGCTGCAAAACCGTGAAGAAATAAAACTGGATTTGGCCTGTAAACGTCTTCCTTTTTCCAGGCATCCGTAACTGTGTATAACTCATCAGCTTCTATTATTGAAAAGCATGTAAATAGAAACGTAACGCTCAATAAGAATATGACAAAAAAATTGAATTTTTTATTTAGCATCTTTCTCTCCCATACTTAATATTCCTTTGAATAATTTTTAAGCAATACTGTCTCTTTTTCATCTCCAACTTTAGAGAAACTTATATCCAAGTTACCCCCAACCATTTTAGTCCCATCTGAGGAAAATCTACCATACGTAGGAACATCTTTAAATTCTGTTTTTGCTCTCTTTCCCTCCATGTCAAGAAATGTTGATAGAAAGTTTATATATTTACCACTAGGAGCCCAATCTGAAGGATAACAATTTGTTTCAAATACAGCTTTTTTATCTGTTCCATCAACATTTATTGTCCGGAAAAAACCATCAGTATTTTCTATGTAAAACCCTATTTTCTCCCCACCCGGATGCCAGATACCATGACCAGCATTTTCTACCAGTAAATGATCATTTGTCCCATCTATATCTATCAGTCTTAAATCGCTTATCTTCTGGACTCTACTTTGAATCGGATTTTCAGGAATAACTATTCTCCTATATATCTGATAAAGTATTCTCTTGCCGTCCGGAGAAAATTTTGGACTTCTGCTATTTACAAGTAGTTTCTTCAGCGTTTTCCCATCTGCGCTTAAAAGGTGTAACGTCCCTGAATTAAAGCATATCCACTTCCCATCCCGAGAACAATCTATCTTGTGAAACTCCATCTCGTATGGAAAACTCTTTGCTTTTCCATTCTCCTCAACAAAATACTCATATTTAGACTTTATTCGATCTACTTTTGAAAAATATTTTTTGATTACTTCCTCTTTTCTTGTCTCTATATTCATCTTGCAGATATAAGTATCACTGCCCACCCATAAATCTCCGCTCTTGCTCACCGCAGCCAGCCAGCCATAACGATATTTATGATGGCTTACGCTTTTTATATAGAGAATATGTTTACTGTCTGGCATCCAGCAAGGACTTTTATAATATACATAATCACATCCCTTTAGCCTTTTTGCATATGCAGGTATAGTTACAACTAAACATATTGTGAGCATAAATAATAATAAACTAAGCTTTTTCATAACTGGTTTTCCAAATTGAATATATTATCAAGAAAAGATAATCTGTCATTCACACCATCTGGAACAAGTTCATATAGCCAATAATAAACCTTATCAGCGCCGCCCGGATCATTTATATTCCTCAAAAGTATATCTACATAATGATCCCCCGCCTTATATGTATCCACTGAGTTGTTCTTGCCCACTGTTGGCTCGTCAGCTTCATCGAAAAACTGAATAGATTCTAGATACGGGCTAACTTTATCAGCAAAACTGTGACCATAATTGTTTCCCTCATAATAAAAATCAAAATGACTTCTAAGGTTATCTATTACCTTTTGCCACGTTTCAGGCGAACCTTTTGCAAAACCGTGGAGGAATAATACAGGATTGGGACGATAGCCGTCAGGATTATCTTCCCAAGCCGTTTTGCCTGTATATAATTCATCTGCTTCTACCGAAAAGCACATGAACAAAAACATCATGCCCAATAATATTATTAGAAAATTAAATCTCTTATTTCTCATACATCATCTCCCTTACTAATATTCCTTTGAATAATCTTTAAGCAATATTGTTTCTTCCCCATCGCCAACTTTAGAGAAAGTGATACCTAACTTTTCCCCAATCATTTTAAGCCCATCTGGAGAAAACTTTCCAAATCTTGGAATACTTTTAAAGCCCGTCTTAAGTCTTTTCCCTTCCATGTCAAGAACTCTTCCTATAAAATTTATATACCTACCATCAGGAGACCAATCGGATGGATAGCCTGTATTATCTACTAAAAGCGTTTTTTCTTTCGTTTCCAAATCCATGATGTAAGTACTATAGTTATCTTTTTCTCTGTGATATGCTATCTTCTTCCCGCTCGGATGCCAGATGCCGTTTGTAGCGTTTTCAACCAATAATCTATCATTTGTTCCATCTATATCTATCAGTCTTAAATCAGGTTTCTTGCGCACATATTCTCCTTCAGATGTTCTTACATCACTAGAAACACCGTAGAGTATTCTCTTTCCATCCGGAGAAAATTTGGGACTGCCAACAGATACAGGCAGTCTTTTTAATATCTTTCCGTCTGCGCTTAAAAGATGTAATGTCCCTGAATTAAAACATATCCATTTCCCGTCTTTAGAACAATCTATCTTAAAAGATTCCATTTTGTATGGAAAACTCTTTGCTTTTCCATTCTCCTCAACAAAATACTTTTCCCTATCGCTTTTTTTCTTCCCTTCCTCACTTATCTTATGATTGTATGTTGTAATAAATTTCTTTATCACTTCCTCTTTTCTCGTCTCTATATTCATCTTGTAGACATAACAATCACTTCCTACCCATAAATCTCCTCCCTTGCTTATTGCTGCTATCCAGCCGTAGCGATACTTGTGATGACTTATATGTTTTATGTATACAATATGCTTTGAATCAGGCATCCAACAGGGACTATGATAACTTACATAATCACATCCCTTTAGCCTTTTTGCATAAGAGGGAATAGTTACACTTAAAGCTATTGCGAATATTAATAATAATATACTAAATTTTTTTCGAGCAGAGCTCATAATTGGTTCTCCGGATCAAATGCGTCATCAAGAATATCAACATTTATTTCAATATTACTGTACGTTTGAATAACCTGCATCCCCTCTAGCGCAGGTGTCTCAATTACCTTTTTGGGAACCCAGACACCATCAATCTCTATAGCTTCAACCACCTCAAATCCGCTTATATATTCATCATCATTGTCATAAAAAGACATTCCTACGATAAGCTCTTTGGGATAATCTATTTTTAACTTTATTTTGGAATAGGTATCATTGGCATGCTCAGGAACTGCTGTTATTTCTCCTATCCCGTTCATTCCATCTATTGTCTCAGAGGTTACGTCATGAGATTCAAAGAACAGCTCTGTGTCACCGTATGCTTCAAATTCAATTCCAAGCCCTTCTGCTTCAAAAGTATTTACTTCGTCTATATCTCCTGTATTTGGATCTACGTCATATATGTTTGTATCATCCATTATTAGTATGCTTAGCTTGGATGTCATACTTGAATCTTCATAAGTATATAACTTTGTTTTTGAAGGGTCTTTATAAAAACACCTTACATACTGTGTCTCAAGAACAGGCTCTGAATTTAACAATGATTCAACAGTATAGTCTGTCTTCATACTGGTAATTGAATCGTGATTATTCTTTACTGCCTGCAAAAGATCTTCCGCTGTCAATATCTTTATCTCAAAACTGAATTCCTTCGTCGCTAGATTCCCTGCATTATCCTTTACCTCTATGTTTACTGTTACTCCGCCTTGTGTAAGCTCTTCATCAGGAGTGTACGAAACGCCTTCATCTGTAATTGTGTTTTCTGCTGTTACATCTACTGCGTTTACTAATATCTTTACTGTGCTTTTATCTATTCCTGATTTATCATCAGAATATTTTGCTGAGATTGTTGGAGTTGTGTAGTAGATTGCAGAAGCGTCCTTTGGTGATAAATCAGTTATGTTTGGCGGCGCCGTATCTGTTTCCACTCTAAATGTTGATGTTGCGTTTGCTTCATTTCCCGCCTTATCCTTTACCTCAATAGAAATTGCATGTGTCCCGTCTTCAAGAGCTGTAACTGGTGTATAACTTAACTCTCCTGTTGTCTCATCATAACTTGCACTTACTTCTGCATCATCAAGTTTTAATATGATAGTTTCTTTATCTATTCCACTTGTTGCATCTTCTAATATCGCTGAGATTTCTGGCTGATTGTTGTTAATCAACGCATTGTTTTCTGGAGATATATCTGAAATCACAGGCAGGGTGTTATCTAAGATAAATGTTATTTCTTTAGACTCTGCCTTGTAGCCTCGTCTCCTGTGCGATCTGTACACAATTGCTTTGAGCTTATGCTCTCCATCTTGTTGAGCCGAAAGGGCTATTGTAAATGTATGATTCCCTGATCTGTGCCACCAGCGCCATGTTCTGTAACTTTCAGCTAAACTATTATCTAAATATAAATCTATTATTCCCGCTCTGCCTTGCCATGCTACTGATACGTCTAAAATTGATCCTTTTATGTAGGAATTATCTTCAGGCGAAGTTATCTTGACCAATATTAACGGCTTTTTGGGTCTTAATCCGAAATTCAGGGTGTATGTTCTTCCTTTCCTTACATATATCCATCTGGAACTTGCGTAATATCCTTTTGCTTCGGCTTTTACTCTATATATTCTTCCCCAAAACCATACTTTAATGCTTTTTACTACATAATTTCCATTTACATCTGTAGTAGCTCTGTAACTGCCTGCCCGGACTGCTGCACCAGATATGGCTTGATTTGTTATGGAATTTGTTACTCTGCCCTGAATCGTTGCTGTTTTGGGTGGAAGTGGACGACGATTTCTGGACCATGGCCAACTATATGCAGGAGTTACACTGGTCAAGATTACTGAAAATATGAGTAAAAATATTGAAAGTTTTTTCATATTAGTTTATCTCCTTGAAAATTTGGAATTGCATGCTATCTCTTTTTGTCGCCATTCGCTAATGGTGAACACCATTAGCAACTACTTAACAATTTCTACAATAACCTGTGGAGCAGCATCTCCGAGCCGTGCACCTATCTTTATCAAACGTATATATCCCCCTTGCCTATCCTTAAGCTCAGGAGCGATTTTATTAAATAACTTTGTTAATATTTTTTTGTTAACAATTGTAGCTGCTGCTATGCGCATGGCGTGCAAATCCCCTCTTTTTGCTAAACCGATTAATTTATCACCTAATCTTTTAATCTCTTTACCTTTTGCCTCTGTTGTTTTAATCTTTTCATGCTCAAACAGAGCACATAATAAATTCATAAATAAAGCTTGCCTATGGCTTGAGGTCCGACCCAATTTTCTACCCACTTTTCTATGCCGCATTTTTTTACTTCTTCTTTTTAGTTTGCGTTTTTGTTTTTTCTTCTTTTTTCTCTTCTTTCAAATCCTTTGAGGCTTCTGACTTGCCCTTAAAATCTAATCCCATTTTACTCAAAATGCCCCTTATTTCATTCAAAGATTTCTTCCCAAAATTTCTATATTTGAGCATGTTAGATTCTGTTTTTTGTACAAGCTCTCCAATTGTTTTAATATTTGCTGCTTTCAGACAATTGGACGCTCTAACAGATAATTCTAACTCGTTTATGTTCTGCTTTAAATACCCATCTCTTTTTTTCTCCTCTTCGCTAACCTGCTCTACTTCCTCAGTTTTTATCTTTTCAGGAGCTATAAATAACATCAAATGTTCATTAATAATCTCTGCAGCAGAAACAATAGCATCATATGGAGAGATAGTTTCATCTGTCCGTACTTCCAAGATTAGTCTATCATAATTTGTCCGCTGCCCAACTCTTACATCTTCTACAGTATAATTCACTCGTTTTACTGGGGAAAAGAACGAATCAATACTTATTAAATCAACTGGCTGCTTTTTCTCTTTATTTTCTTCTGCAGTTATGTATCCCCTTCCTTTACCAACATGAATCTCCATATCCAACTCACCATTTTTATTGAGCGTAGCTATATGTAAATCCGGGTTAATAATCTCTACTCCGCTGCTTACTTTAATATTAGATGCTTTTACTTCTTTAGCGCCTTTTACCTTAAGAGCCAGTACCTTAGGAGAATCCCCAGAACTCTTTACAATTAACTGTTTTAAATTCAAAATTATCTCAACAACATCCTCTTTTACATCCTTTATTGTAGAAAATTCATGAAGAACATTTTTTATTCTGACAGCTTTAACAGCCGTGCCTTCTAACGAAGAAAGCATAACTCTACGAAGCGCATTACCTATTGTTGTACCAAAACCACGCTCAAAAGGCTCTATTGTAAATTTCCCAAATGTATTATTAGAGACTTTATCATCACATTCCACTTTTTTGGGCATCTCAAAATTTTTTAACTTTAAAGGCATATTCTTCTCCTATTTTGAATACAATTCAACAATCAGTTGCTCCTTTAAGGACACTCCCATTTCCTCACGAGATGGAATCCTGAGTATTTTCCCTGTGAGGTCTTTCTTATCAACTTCCAACCAAGGAGGAATCTCCTTTTCCTTTGTTAGCTCAATTATATCTTTAAAAAAATCGCATTCTTTATCTTTCGCTTTTATCTGTACTTTTTCATTCGGATTCACTAAATATGAGGGAATATCTACCACTCTTCCAGTTACAAGAAAGTGACCATGTCTTATCAATTGCCTGGACTCTCTTCTAGTCGTTGCAAAACCACAGCGAAAAATAACATTATCTAAACGCCTCTCTAATAACTCCAACAATATCTCTCCTGTTACACCCTTACTCTTAGCAGCTATTTTATAATATCCTTTGAACTGCTTCTCTAAAATGCCGTATATTCTCTTTGCCTTTTGTTTTTCCCTTAACCTTAAGCCAAAATCTGACATCTTTCGTTTTCTCTGAACGCGCTTACCTAGAGCAGCGTTCCTTTTCTCCAAAACACACTTTTCCGTATTGCAAACTCTGCCTTTCAAAAACAACTTTTCTCCCTCTCTCTTGCACAATCTACAAACTGGTCCAATATATCTACCCAAATTTATAACCTCCTGCTAATTAGACTCTTCTTCTCTTAGGCGGCCTGCACCCATTATGTGGTACAGGCGTTACATCCTTTATCAAATTTATTCCTAATCCTGCTGACTGAAGAGCCCTTATTGCTGTTTCTCTACCACTTCCAGGTCCTTTTACATAAACCTCAACCTGTCTCATTCCATGCGCAATAGCCTTCTGCACAGCTGCTCCAGCAGTTACTTGCGCTGCAAACGGCGTGCTTTTTCTTGAACCTGAAAAGCCACTGCTCCCAGCACTTGCCCATGATACAACATTACCTGAAAGATCTGTTATAGTAACTATTGTATTATTAAATGTTGCCTGAATATAAACAATACCAGAAGGGATATTTTTAGTTACTTTCCTGACTGATTTCTTAGTTTTTTTCTTCACTTTAGCCATTATTTACTCTCTTTACTCTCTTTCTGCCTAGCCCTCATTACAATCCTTCTCGGCCCCTTTCTAGTTCTTGCATTGGTCTTCGTTCTTTGGCCTCTAAGCGGCAAATTTTTACGATGCCTAGTACCTCTGTACGAACCTATATCAATCAATCTTCTAATATGAGAAGCCACATTACGACGCAAAGCCCCTTCTATTTCATAACCTTCCTGTATTATAGAGGCAATTTTGTTTATTTCATCCTCTGTTAAATCTTTTATTCGTTTATCTGGAGAAACATTCACAATCTTTAGAATCTTTATGGATAACGCCCTACCTATACCGTAAATATATGTTAATCCTATTACAACTCTCTTACCTTTTGGTAAATCTACACCATGAATTCTAGCCATTCTATTCCTATCTATGCTTTCTACTTCTGTCTCTGCTTATGTTTTGAATTTTTACAAATAATCCTAAGAACACGACCTCTTTTTACTACCTTACACTGATCACAAATTCTCTTAACGGAAACCCTTACTTTCATAATTATTTAAACCTGTATACGATTCGCCCTCTTGTTAAATCATAAGGAGAAAGCTCAACACTTACTTCATCTCCTGAAAGAATTTTTATATATCGCATTCTCATCTTACCGCCAAGATGAGCCAGCACTTTATGCCCATTTTCTAATTCTACTCTAAACATTGTATTGGGTAATGAATCTACTACTTTGCCTCTTACTTCTATTGCTTCTTCTTTACCCACTTTTACTCACTTTTCCTAAGCAGTTACAGACTTCCACGAACATTTCACCAGCTTTTTTATTGGCATCAATTTCGCAGAATGAATCTCGCTTTTTATAATATGAGATTAATTTTTTTGTCTGTGTCTTATACACCATCAATCTCTCTTTCACAATATCTTTTTTATCATCATCGCGCTGATACAACCTATCACCACACTTGTCACATTCGTCCTCAACCTTAGGAGGAATATTTTTAATATGATAAATTGCCCCGCAATTCTTACACGTCCTTCTCCCAGAAAGCCTTTCTATAATTATCTCTTGAGATGCTTTTAAATTAAGAATCGCGTCAACAACTATATTAAGTTCATCAAATATCAATTTCAATGCCTCGGCTTGTTTTATAGTTCTTGGGAATCCATCCAATATAAAACCAGTTTTACAATCTTTTTCGAGAACTCTTCCTTCTACCATTTGTATCATAATATCATCAGGAACCAGTTTCCCATTATCCATATACTCTTTGGCTTGATTTCCCACATAAGTTTTCTTATTAACATTATCTCTAAGAATATCCCCGGTAGATAGATGAGGTATGTCAAATTTTCCCTCAATCATTTTAGCTAGTGTTCCTTTACCTACTCCTGGAGCCCCTAATAGAATTATATGCATATCCCCTTTATTACCTCTCTAGTACCGTGCTCTCAACCTTCCTTTTTTCATAAACCCTTCATAGTGTCTCATTAACAGGTGCGATTCTACCTGCTTCATTGTATCCAGAGCAACTCCGACAACTATTAAAAGTGAAGTTCCCCCAAAATAAAATGGAATATTCAGCCACTTTGTCAGCAATGTTGGTAAGATTGCTATAGCTCCTAAAAATATACCTCCTGCAAAAGCAATTTTTGTCATTATTCTATCAAAATATTCAGCAGTTGGTTTGCCGGGTCTTACACCAGGAACAAATCCACCATATTTCTTCATATTATCAGCCATTTCTACAGGATTAAAAGTAATAGCTGTGTAAAAGTAGGTGAATAATATAATTAAAACAACATACATTATCATGCCAGGCCATTGGTTCATCGAAAAATAGGAAACAATGGTCCCAATTATTGAACTTTTAGCTGGTAAAAAGGTCATTATTGTCTGTGGAAACATCATGATAGAAACTGCAAATATAATCGGGATCACTCCTGCCTGGTTTACACGTAAAGGGATGTGCGTATTCTGTCCTCCATACATCTTCCTTCCAACAATACGCTTTGCATATTGAACAGGTATCTTCCTATAGCCTTGTGTAATTAAGACCACTGCTGCAATAACTACAATCATAATTGCTATGAGAAATATTAATGTAAAGAACCTCATCTGCCCGGTATCAAGCAATCCCCAAGTCCTGCGTAGATCTCCGGGCATTCCAGCAACAATTCCTGCAAAAATTATAAGTGATATTCCATTGCCTATCCCGCGTTCAGTTATCTGTTCTCCCAGCCACATAATGAACACTGTTCCTGTAGTAAGAGTTATTACAACTATGAAGTGAAAGTAAAGCCCTGGATTAGGAACTATTTTTAATCCCCCAAAACTATGTGGATTAGACAACCACAAACTAATACCAGTGGATTGAATTATACTCACTACTATTGTTCCGTATCTAGTATACTGAGTTATCTTCTTTCGCCCAAAATCTCCTTCTTTTGACAATTTTTCTAAATAAGGGATAACTGGAGTCAATAACTGCATTATGATTGAAGCGCTGATATACGGCATTATGCCCAGGGCAAATATGGACAGTTTTCGTAACGCTCCTCCTGAAAACAGATCTGCCATTCCAAAGAGAGTGCCCTGCATTCTAGCAAAATATTCAACTAATGCACTAGTATCTATACCTGGCGTTGGGACAAAAGCACCTATTCTAAAAACAGCTATAATAGTTAAAGTAAACAAAACCCTTTTCTTTAATTCTGGTATTCTAAATATATCTCGAAATCCTGATAGCATTATATAACCTCTGCAGTTCCTCCAGCATCTATAATCTTCTTAATAGCGCTCTTACTAAAGCTATGCGCTCTTACGTTTAACTTTTTCTTTAACTCCCCCATACCTAAAATTTTGGCTAAAACATTCTGAGACTTTAACAGCTCTTTTTCCCTAAGACACTCAAGATTCACAACCGAACCATCCTTAAAACAATTTAATTTCTCTATATTTATAATTACTATTTTCCCCCTTGAGCGACTTGTAAATCCTCTTTTTGGTACTCTACGATAGAGAGGCATTTGTCCGCCTTCAAAACCACGGCGAATCTTGCCACCAGATCTTGCTTTCTGGCCCTTATTCCCCTTACAAGCAGTTTTCCCATGGCCAGACCCATTGCCGCGTCCAACTATTTTCTTCCTCTTCTTAGCACCCTTAGGAACTTTCAAATTGCCTAATATCATTTATCTGTGCCTTTTCTTTGATAACTCATAAACCTCTGATATATTTCTCAAACCTTCTATTGTTGCTCTAACAACATTTATCGGGTTATTGGATCCCAAACATTTTGTCAAAGCATTCTGAATACCAACCGCTTCTAATACAGCCCTAACCGCGCTTCCTGCAATTACACCTGTTCCCTTTGAAGCAGGTTTTAACATAATTCTTGCTGCATCATAATGGCCTATTATTTCAAATGGGATTGTTGTATCTACAATTAAAACATCTATCATATTCTTCTTTGCTGATTGGACAGCCTTTTTTATTGACTCAGGTACTGCATTTGCCTTACCTATGCCATATCCTACTTTTCCATTTCCATCCCCTACTACAGCCAGACTACTAAAACCCAGCTTTCTTCCACCTTTTACAACCTTACCAACTCTATTTACATTCACAACCCGCTCGATTAGCTCCTGCTCCTCTGACGCCTCTTTTATTCTATTTTCTATCAAACTAGTTCCTCCTCACGCTAAAACTTAAGTCCAGCTTCTCTGGCCGCGTCTGCTAAAGCCTTTATGCGACCATGATATAAATATCCTCCACTATCAAACACAACATCTGTAATCTTATTATTTAACGCCCTCTCCCCCAGCATCTTTCCCACAGCTTTTGCTGCTAGTATGTTTCCTCCGTACTTTATTTCCGCACTACAGTCTTTTGAACGAGTTGATACTGAAAGTATTGTCTTACTATTCTCATCATCAAGCAATTGTACATATATATGCTTCAAACTTCTAAAGACACTCAACCTTGGCCTTTGAGCTGTACCAATAACTTTTTTTCTTACTCTCTTATGTCTTCTAGCTCTACCTTTTAATTTCATCAGCAGTATCCTTTATGCCTGCACATCAGCTGTAGCTGTCTTACCAACCTTGTGTTTAACGTACTCGCCTAAGTAGCGAATCCCCTTTCCTTTATATGGCTCTGGCTTTCTCATATTCCTAATTGTGGCAGCTATCTCGCCTACCAACTGTTTATCAATTCCTTTCACCACAATCTGATTATTTTTCCTTACTTCGATTTCTATATTTGACGGAACCTCATATACTATTGGATGTGAAAATCCCAATTGCATCTGCAGCTTTTGCCCCTGGACTTGAGCTCTATATCCTACTCCCTTGATTTCCAGAATTTTTTCAAATCCTGTAGTTACTCCTATCACTATATTGGATATTAAAGCTCTATTTAATCCATGTTTTGCCCTTGCTGATTTTTCATCTGAACCCCTCTTTACAATAATCTTGTTATCCTCTACAACTGCAGATACTTCTGCATCTAATTTATGTTCCAGAGCGCCTTTAGATCCGCTAATCTTAATTAGATTTCCATCTATTTGCACCTTAACACCATCCGGGACATCTACTGGCATGAGCCCTATTCTAGACATACAATCCCTTCACTTCGTTCAATGCTTTTTGTTCTGGTTTTGTTTTTATCATTTTATTCCGGCATCTTTGGTATTAAAGCAATATAAAATCCCTGATACCCCCCTGATCCTGAATATTGTGCTAAATATCCTTTTTTCTTTCCAAGCGGTGGTCTTGACGGAGTATAAGACGGAGCATAATACTCTGTGCTTATCCAAATAGTACCCAATTCCGATTTTATATTTTTTAGAAAATTGTATTTGTCCTCTATCCAGCCTTGCTCATTGTAATAAATATCATAAGCGTCTAATTTTGGTTTTACAACTAGATTTGCAGATATATAATCGTCGGGATTATACGCAGTTAAATCAACCCTTAACCTTGATTTACTTGCCCAAATTTCAGAATCGTACCAACCTGAATCTGGAAATTGCTCATGCACGTAGCCATATAATTGTACCGATCTGTAGCTCCACGAATAATCCCAATTACCAATATTAAAAGTATTCACAGCATGCTCCCATGCTTCGTCTGCTGTTTGAAAAAAAACCATCCCGCCGAGTTTCTTTAATGGGCTTGTCTCCCCATCATCATAAACATTTACATCAACTAAAATCGGATTCACCATTAACGCATTATTTCCGCTTCCTGCTCCGTCTGATGCGGAGATAATCAGGAATAGATGATTATCTCCTATATTTCCATCTTCTGCTTTTATTACTACTCCTGATATTGAGCCTGCTCCATCTACCAGCTCCAATGTCTCCAGCTTTTCTCCGCCTGCGTATAGCTCATAAGCGTTATTTATGATATTGGCTATTCCAAAACTTACCTCTCCTGCATAATCACTCTTTCCCCATTCTTCCGGAGCTATACAATCTGGATTGATCTTTTCTTTTCGCCATTCATCAATGTTTTGTGCTTTATTTATATAGTGCCACCAGCTTTCTGTTCCTTCCTTCTTATCAACGTATCTTTTACCCTCTACCTGTGGCTTTGTTTCCGATGTACCGTAGTTGTAACACTGAACTGTTATTGTGAATGCTTGAGTTTGTGATTCTTCGCTGCCATCTGTTACTACATATTCTGGGGAGAGTTGGACGTGGAAGTAGTAGGGTGGTTCCTCTATTTTGACATTTATATATGTCTCTTTTGTATTCCCTGCCTGATCAAAAACTTTGGCATAAACTTTGTAATCGCCTGATTTAATATCGCTGATATCCCAATCAAAATTGTTCCAACTGCAAAGTTCATGTTTGTCATTGTTTTTATCCAGACGTATTCCTGTATTATCATCTTCTCCTTGTTTTTCAGGAGTGTCATCAGGCTCTCCAAGCCATAATTCAAACCTGGCAATTCCTGAGCCATATTCCCCGTCAGAAACATACGCTTTTATAGCGCAGTTTTTGTTAATATGATAATAACCATCATAATCAGGCTCTACAGGTTCTCCATCAATACAAATTACATCTTCCAACTCTCCAAACTTTATCAGGTCAAATTGTGGCGTATATTGCTCAAATCTCGCAGGATCTGCAAGATAGTCCATTTGCTTTTTTGGAGTAAGTAAAATTCTGCCCGGAAGAGCGGCAACAACCGGTGACCATGTATCTCCTGGAACAATATCTTTTCCAGCTTGTTCATAACAGTATTCCACTAATCCATCGCACCTGAAAGTGTCCGGTCCTTTATAACCCTTAAAAAAATTATACTTATAGCCCCTTTTGCTCTTTGCAATATTTACTATTTGTTGACGCCGAAGACTGGAGAGTTTTATGGTTTTTACTCCCCAGAAATCGCCATCTTCGCGAAAATCGTGGAATGTGATTTGTTCTACACCAGGAGACACTGAAAAACCTAAGAATGTGAGAATCGATTCTTGATTAGATTGATAGACTACATGATTTTTTGCTTCCTTAGGATTTACAATACCATTTTTCTCTGCTTTATCCCACCACATATATAACCCTGCATGTCCTACCCAACCTAATATATGATTCTCTCCTAAATCACTATATATAGCATCTCCCTTTTCAAATTTCGCAGAAGTTTCTTCTGCGTAAAGGGAAATAGCACCTAAAAAAATTAAAAACAGTACTGTGATGAACTTTAACCTTTTACTGATCATTCTAAAATACCTCCATGTTTCAGAATCTGGTATATCTAATCTCTTTTAATTTTGTTTTATTAGTAATGTTATTATTATCGTCAATCTCTATGCACATTAAAAAATAATAGAAAGAGGTAAAACGCCAGCCTCTTGTATCAGATTTATACCCCTGTTCTCTGAGCACCAATGGTTTAGCATTATAAAAAATCTTCTTCCCGCTTCTTCCCCATTTTAAGTTTGAAAAAGAAAATAGCTGAGGTTTGGGCTTTTCGCTTATTCTCTCTTTGGCCAAAAGCTTTTTGTTTTCCCCATTGATACCCGAAATATAGATATTCTTAACAGTTCTATAAAAACGACTTCCCTCTCGAATTTTTTCAATATGTTCCATATAAACAATCTTATCTCCAGAATAAGAAAGCCTTTCTTCATCACTAGATATCTTATGAACAATTTTGTCCTTTGTTTTTAAGGTTATCACATCCAATAAGAGTATCTTTCTATCTTTGCCGCATACTACTGTTCTATTGTCAACCCAACCAAGCAATCCTGCCTTCATTAAAAACTTTTCGTTTTTACCTGAAGATTCTACTAAATATATTCCTCCTCCTTTATCATAATCTGCTTTGAAAGCTATTCTTTTACTATCTGGAGACCACGCTATTAAGCGAGGCAAAGCCCCTTTCCCTCCTCTGTTACTTATTAACCTTTGGTCTGTTCCATCTATATTACACACCCATAATCCGTAAATGGCTTCTGTATCACTAATGCGCCTAATATAATCATTATATGCAATTTTAGTGCCGTCAGGAGAAAGCGATACATCAAATCCTCTGTTTTTTATTCTTACCCTTCTTATTCTATTATTAGTGTCTATAATATATACTTTGCCATCTTTATCATTTATAGCAACCTCCGGATTTGTTATTGGTTTATTCCAACACCAGCCTGCCAAAAATGGAATAGATAAAATGATTGTAAAAATCATTCCTGCAATTTGTAATTTGTTACAGTTTTTCATCTTGACTCCTTAATGTTAAAAGCAAAATCTTCTTATTCTTACCTTATCTGTCCCATCCGGATTCATCATATATAAATACGATGCTGAATAAAAAAGCGGGAAATAACCTCCCCTCAGTGATTTTAAATATATTATTTTTTTCCCGTCAGGTGTCCATCTAGGGTACGAACACCCATACAAATGCGGTAAAAAGATATCTAGTTCCTTATATGGAGCATTTGTTAATTTTTTCTTATTACTTCCGTCTTTATCCATAATGAATATATCCTCATACGAGCTCTCTTTTGTATTTGCTTCATATACAACTTTACTGCCATCTGGAGAAAAACGAGGATCTATAGCATTATTCAATAGGTTTGGACTAGTAAAAGACGATACTTTTTTATTTTGTATATCTATAAAACAAGTTCCTTTTCCAGATATGAATGCGATTATTTTTTCTCCATCAAATGACCACAAGGCGTCTGAAACAGACTCAACAATAAATTTTTCCTTGCCGCTTTCTACATTTATTACATAAGTTCCCTCGGTGCCACCAATCGCCAATCTGTTTGAATAGTAGAGTATTTTTTTACCATCTGGGGACCATTTGGGCCAGCGAACTGTTTCCATATCGCCAAATGATTTTTTGGTTTTGCTTTCCATATTGAATATTTTTAAGCAATATCCTCCACTAAGTGCAACATACGCTATTTTTCCACCATCTGGAGAGATTTCTGGATCAATAGCCCATTCTCCTACATATATTTTTCTGTGCTTTCCAGTTTCTAAATTTAATATTCCTATTTTATTACTTCCATCTATTCCGGGTATTTCATAAGCAATTTTACCCTTTAGCCCCATTCTCGCTATTCTATTTTTCCAACCTGCCAAAAATGGAATAGATAAGACGATTGCAAAAATTATTAAAGCTTTTAAAATGCTCTTATTATTCATATTCATTGCCTGTTAACTTCTTATAAGCTTCTTTTAGTTTCGTTAATCCCCATGTGTCTTTCTCTATTTCTATTACATCTGCAATTGCTTGTGCTGCGCTTTGGTCTCCTATTTCCGCAAGCGCTTCTGCTGCTTCTATTCTTAATAACCCTTCATCCTCTAATGCTTCTATCAGTGGTTGTACTGCTGATGTATCTTTTAGTATACCCAATGCTATTGCTGCATTACAGGCAACACAACTACTTTTATCCTTTAACGCATTTATCAATGATGGAACTGCTAGAATATCTCCAAGTTCTCCTAACCACAAAGCTGACAGCAGTCTTATTGATTCATCTTCATCACTTGTTAAAATGCTTATAAAACTATCATACGCCTGTTGAGCTTTCATACTAGCTAATGAGCTTCCTGCCCTTATCCTTTCTGTAAGATCTTTACTGTTATTTAATTGGTCAAGCAGAGGAGCTATAGCCTCAGGCGCGTTTAGTAACCCAAGCGCTAATGATATAGTAGAGCGTATGTTTGTATCCTCATTATCTAGTTCTTCTAGTAATGGTTGAACTGCCCTCGAATCACCTATCTTACCTAATGAGTAGGCTGCATTTGCTCTAATTTCCGAATCTTCAGAGTCATCTTTAACAACGTTTATTAAACTGTCTACTGCTTTTGAATCTTCAATTTCTCCTAATATCTCTAAATACATTGATCTTAGCACGATATCTTTTGTTTCATCCTTTGCAGCTTCAATCAATTCATCTACCAGCTTTCCTCCTTCTTTCATAATCTTATCTGCTGATTCACAAATCTTATCCCAATCTCCTTCACTAACCCCATCTTCCAGTTCCTGGACATAGTCCCTTATTGTAAATTCATAATCTACTTGGGCAAGATTTTCTGCATTGTCTTTTATCTCTATATGAACTCCTATGACGCCATACAACAAATCCTCTGCTGGCTTATAACTAATACCTGTTTCTGTGACTACAGCATGTGAAGTTTGGTTTATATTACCTACTAATATTTTTGCTGTAGTTGCATTTATTCCAGATCCAGAGTCTGAATAATTGGCAGAAATTAGCGGTCTTGTCTCAGTCGTTTCCGAACCATCTTCCGGCAGAATGTTTGATATTACTGGCGATGTTGCGTCTATTGTAAATGTTGATGTAACACTTGCCTCGTTTCTTGCCCTGTCTTTCACTTCTATTAAAATTGTATGCGTTCCATCAGCAAGCGCTGTTTCTGGTGTGTAACTTACCTTTCCTGTTACCTCATCATAACCTGCAGTTACTTCTGCATCATCAACTTTTAATATGATTGTGTCTTTATCAATCCCACTTGTTGCATCCGACAATACTGTTGAGATCTCCGGCTGGTTGTTGTTAATTAAAGCATTATCTACTGGTGAGATGTCTGAAATCACAGGCAAACTATTATCTAAAATAAATGTTATCTCTTTAGATTCTGCTTTGTAACCTCGTCTCCTGTGCGATCTGTATGCTATTGCTTTGAGCTTGTGTTCTCCGTCTTGTTGAACTGAAATGTCTACTTTGAATGTATGATTTCCTGACCTGTGCCACCAGCGCCATGTCCTGTAACTGCCGGCTAAATTATTATCCAGATATAAATCTATTATTCCTGCTCTGCCCTGCCATGATACTATTACATCTAAGCTTGTTCCTTTTATGTAGGAATTATCTTCAGGCGAATCTATCTTGACTAATATTAGCGGCTTTCTGGGTCTCAATCTGAAGTTTAATGTGTATGTTCTTCCTTTCCTTACATATATCCATCTGGAACTTGTATAATATCCTTTTGCTTCGGCTCTTACTCTATATATCCTTCCCCAGAACCATACCTTAATATTCTTTATTGAATAATTTCCATTTGCATTTGTAACAGCTTTATGACTGCCTGCCCGGACTGTTGCGCCGGATATGGCTTGATTTGTTATTGAATCTGTTACTCGTCCTTGAATCGTTGCTGTTCTTGGCGGAAGTGGACGACGATTTCTGGACCATGGCCAGCTATGGGCAGGAGTTACACTGGTTAAGATTACTGAAAATATGAGTAAAAATACTGAAAGTTTTTTCATGTTAGTTTATCTCCTTTTTAGTCAACCCTCTACCATGCATAACAAATAACCTCGCCCCCAATTTTCTTTCTACGACATTCTTTATCAGTCATTACGCCTTCTGAAGTAGATAAGATAGCTATTCCTGCCCCTCTCTTTACTCTGGGGATTTTAGAAGCAGGTACATATATACGCAGACCTGGTTTGCTTACTCTTTCTAAACCTCTTACCATAGGTTCATTTCTATCATAGCGCAAATCTATTTCTATAATTCTATGGCTATTATTAGCCTCAACTTTATAATCCTGAATGAACCCCTCTTTTTTTAGAATACTTACTACATCCACCTTTAATATAGAGGCTGGTACAGATAAATGGCTTTTATTAACCATATAAGCATTTCTAATGGATGTAAGCATGTCTGATACTGGATCTGTTACAGGCATTTTTATCCTCCCAAATTACCAACTAGCTTTTATAACTCCAGGAAGTTTTCCACTCAGAGCTAATTTTCTAAAGCATATTCTACATAATCCGAATTTTCTTAGATATCCCCGCTGTCTTCCGCACAAACTACACCTATTGTACCTTCGCACTTTATATTTCGGCTCTCTTTTAGCTTTTGCTATAAGCGCTTTTCTTGCCATCTCCCTTTTTCCTTCTTATGTATCATCTCTAGTAAAAGGCATACCTAACAATCCTAACAACTCTCTTCCTTCATCAGGAGTTTTCGCACTAGTGACAATTGTAATATCTAAACCATGGACTTTCTCTGTTTTATCAACATCTATCTCTGGAAATATAATTTGTTCCTTAATGCCCAATGTATAGTTTCCTCTAACATCAAAAGATTTCGGAGAAACTCCTCTAAAATCCCTTATACGTGGCAGAGTTATATTTAACAAGCGATCAAGAAATTCATACATTCTACTCCGCCGTAGAGTCACTTTAGCACCTATTGGCATTTCGGCCCTGAGTTTAAATCCTGCTATAGACTTCTTTGCCTTTGTAATAACTGGTTTTTGCCCTGTTATTGCTCCCAGTTCTAAACATGCGCCATCTAAAACCTTCTTATTCTCTATAGCCTCTTTTAGACATGTGTTAAGCACAACCTTTTCCAATTTTGGGACCTGTAGTTTATTTTTATACCCAAATTTCTTCATCATTTTGGATACTACTTCTTCTTTATATTTCTTTTCTAATCGCATCATCTTTAACTCTTATCAATTAACTCATTGCAACGTTTACAATATCTCACTTTGGTTTTATTTTCCAATATTTTGAATCCGATTCTCGACCCTTTTTCACATCGCATGCAATATAATAATAAATTAGACACATGCAGAGACGCCTCTTTTTCTACTATCCCCCCTTGTCGATTCTTCTGTGAAGGTTTTGTATGTTTCTTAACAAAATTCACTCTCTCTACAATAGCTCTCTGTTTCTTCGGGAACATACGTAAGATACGCCCTGTCTTGCCCTTCTCCTTCCCTGATATAACCACAACCTGCTCGCCTTTTTTAATATAATTAGACCCTCTAGACATCTAATTCCCCTTTAAATAACCTCAGGAGCTAATGAAATAATTTTAGAAAAACCTTTATCCCGCAATTCTCTGGCAACTGGTCCAAAAATCCTTGTCCCAATCGGATTCTTCTGAGCATCAATTATAACGCCAGCATTTTTATCAAATTTTATATAGGAACCATCTTCTCTTCTAATCTCTTTTCTTGTTCGCACAATAACAACTTTTACTACATCCCCCTTTTTAACAGCACCCTCAGGAGTTGACTCTTTTACAGACGCTACTACAATATCGCCTATTTGGGCATATCTTCTGCGTGTACCTCCTAATACCTTAAAGCACATCAACCTTTTTGCTCCTGAATTATCAGCTACGTTGAGAATGGTTTGCGCTTGTATCATATTTAGCTATTAGCCCTTTCTATAATCCTCGAAATATACCATCTTTTATCTTTACTTAGCGGTCTGGTTTCCTTAATTTCCACCCTGTCGCCTATATGCGCAGAGTTATCTTTATCGTGTGCTTTAAACCTGCTAGATCTCCTCACTCTTCGTTTATAAACCGAATGTAAAACCAGCCTTTCTACTAAAACGACAACCGTCTTGTCCATCTTATCACTAACAACACTACCTACTTTAGTCTTTCCTTTTTGAATCCTTTTCACTTTTTTCTTCCTCTATCTGTCTCTCTCGCAAGACAGTATTAATTCTTGCTATATCTTTTCTTAATCGTCCAATCCTTTTTGGATCTTCCAATTGCCCTGTAGATGAACGAACATTTAAATTAAATATTTCCTGTTTTAAATTAACAAGTTCCTGGTCCAATTCTATATTTGTCATATCCCTAAACTTACTAACCTTCATTATGATGTCACACCTAATTTTTCTCTGACTATGAATCGTGTCTTTATAGGCAGTTTTGTTGCTGCAAGTTTCATAGCCTCTTGTGCTAAATCTTCTGTAATACCGCCTAGCTCAAACAGGACCCTACCCGGCTTGATAACTGAAACCCAGTACTCAGGGGCTCCTTTCCCTTTTCCCATCCTGGTCTCAGCTGGCTTTTTTGTTACAGGCTTGTCAGCAACTACTCTTATCCAAACCTTGCCACCTCGTTTAATATATCTTGTCATTGCAACTCTTGCAGCCTCAAGCTGACGGCTAGTTATCCACGCACATTCTAAAGCTTTCAAACCATATTCTCCAAAACTTATATTATGCCCCCTGCAGGAGATTCCTTTCATACGTCCCCTCTGCATCTTTCTATGTTTAACGCGTTTGGGAATTAATGGCATCTTATATAATCTCCCCTTTGCATACCCACACCTTCACACCTATTATCCCGTACGTAGTATGCGCCTCTGCAAAACCGTAATCTATATCGGCTCTTAAAGTATGCAGAGGTATCTTTCCATCCTTTGCTGTTTCCCTTCGTGCTATTTCAACTCCTCCCAGACGCCCGGAACAAACTATTTTCATGCCCTGCGCTCCAGATTGCATTGCTAAGCTGACAGCTTTTTTCATTGCTCTTCTAAATGGAATTCTTTTTACTAACTGCGCTCCTATGCCCTTTGCAACCAATTGTGCATTTATAGCTGGATTTTCGATTTCCACAATATTTATAACAATCTGCTTGTTTGTCATCTTTTCCAAGCTCTCTCTTAATCGATCAATTTCCGTACCTTTTCTACCAATGATAACTCCTGGTCTTGCAGTATGAAGATTTATAGTTGCCTTTCCTAATGACCGGCGAATTTCTATATCAGCTACACCTGCATGTTCTAAATTCTTGTTAATATATTCACGAACATGTGCATCCTCTAAAATAAGGGATGCATAATTTTTCTTCGCAATCCAACATGACTGAGAGGTTTTTATTCCCCCTAATCTAAACCCTACTGGATGAACCTTTTGTCCCATTCTGTATTCCTTTTTCTGACTCTTTAGTTTCCCTAGATTGCTTATTCTGTAATACCGATACTTTCCTTTTAATTTTATCCTGCAATACTATATTAATATGACTCGTCCTTTTCCTTATTTTAACCGCCCGCCCCATTGGCGCAGCCCTAAATCTCTTTATAACAGGTCCTATATCAACTGTAATCTTGGAGATATATAAATCTTCCTCATTTATATTTGCTAGTTGTGCAGCATTTGCTACTGCTGAGCGCAAAACTTTTTCAACAGGAGTAGATGTTCTCGAGACAAGTTTAAGAATATTGAGCGCTTTAGTTACGTCTCTGCCTCTAATAAGATTTACTACATCCCTTAACTTCCTTGGAGATGCATGGATAAATCGTGCTTTTGCTCTTGCATACATGATGTCTTTATTATCCTTTTTTCGATCCTTTTTCTTCTTTCTCTATTTTAGACCTTTGTCCACTATGTGCGCGAAATGTGCGTGTATGGGAAAATTCGCCCAGCTTGTGTCCCACCATATTTTCTGTTATGTACACTGGTATAAATTTCATCCCGTTATGTACACCAATGCTCTGACCAACAAAATCAGGTATAATAGTACAACTACGCGACCACGTCTGAATAATCTTTTTATTACCGGATCTTTTAGCTTCTTCCATTTTCTTTACCAGCTTTTGGTCTAAATATGGCCCTTTTTTAATTGATCTAGACATTTCTATGTTTTATTCCTATGTTTTATAATGTATTTATCAGACTCTTTACGTTTCTTCCTTGTTTTAAATCCTTTAGCAGGCTGTCCCCACGGGGAAACAGGATGTCGTCCTCCTGAACTCTTTCCCTCTCCGCCCCCAAGAGGATGATCAACAGGATTCATAGCAACACCTCGTACCTTTGGACGCCGACCTAACCAGCGGCTTCGACCTGCTTTACCGCTTGATATGCTTTCATGGTCAATATTACCAACCTGCCCAATAGTAGCCATGCAATCTAGGGAAATAGCTCTAACCTCCCCTGATGGAAGTCTTACATGCGCATAGTTTCCCTCTTTTGACATTAACTGAGCACTTGCTCCAGCGCTACGTGCTAATTGACCACCCTTATTTTTATATAATTGCACGTTATGAATTAAAGTACCTGCAGGGATATTTCTTAAAGGCAGACTATTACCTGCTTTTATTTCTACCGTTTTTCCAGATATAATTTTGTCACCCACTCTAATTTCTGCCGGCGCGATTATATATTTCTTTTCACCGTCAGGATACTGCGTTAGAGCAATTCTGCTCGTTCTATTTGGGTCATACTCAATTGAAACTATTTCCCCCTCTATATCTTTTTTGCTTCTTATAAAATCAATAATGCGATATTTTCGTTTATGCCCACCGCCTCTGCGCCTTACAGTAATCTTCCCTCTAGCATTACGCCCACTCTTTTTATTCAATGATGTAGTGAGACTCTTTTCAGGCTTGCCTTTTGTAAGTTCATCAAATGCAAGCAGTGCCGTAAATCTTCTACTTGGAGTTGTTGGTTTATGTTTTTTTATTGCCATAATTACCCACTAAATAAATTCTATTTTATTGCCTTCCTTAAGTGTTATAACAGCCTTCTTCCAATCAGGGGTTTTTCCCTCAACTTTCCTGACCCTTTTCTTTTTACCCTGTAGTTTTACAGTATTAACCTTCTCTATTTTTACATTAAATATCTTCTCTATTGCGTTTCTGATCTCAATTTTATTTGCATCACAACCTACTTTGAAAACATATTTATTCTGCTTCTCACCAAGATCTGTGCTCTTTTCCGTAATCAGCGGACCTTTTATAATTTCATATATGCTTTTCATTCTTTATGCATCATCCTATTTGAGAAATTAGCAAAGCTATCCCTGTCGCAAAATAAAATATCATGTGCTAAAACATCATACGTACTAACATTCGCTGAACTCATAACTCTTATATCCGGCAAATTCCTAATAGACCCGGCTGTACTCTCGTCTATTTCATCTTTTATAACCAAAACTTTTTTCCCAGGACAAAACTTAGAAAAGATGCAGGCTGCATCCTTTGTCTTTCCACTTTTAATAACAAGGCTATCTACCAGCATTATTTGATTATCCTTATACTTAATATTTACCGCAGACCTTAGGGCCAAATCCTTTACTTTTTGCGGGATAGAGTAATGAAAGCTTCTTGGCTTCGGACCAAAAGTAACGCCACCTTTTCTCCATAAAGGAGAGGAATTACTCCCTGCGCGTGCTCTACCTGTTCCTTTTTGTTTCCAGGGTTTTGCACCTCCTCCTCTAACTTCAGCCCTTGTCTTCGTATTAGCAGAACCCTTTCTCCTGTTTGCCAGATACATTCTCACTGCTTGTTGTATAACTGCTTCATTAACCTTTTTATCAAATATTTTACTATCCAGCTTCATTCCTTCTGATTCTTTCTTATCAATACTATATACTTTAATGGTTGCCATAGTAATTAACTCTTCTTTTTAGCCTTTTCCACCATCACAATTCCTCTACTCGCTCCAGGGACAGCTCCCTTTATAACTAATAAATTCTTCTCTTTATCCAACCGCACAATTTCAAGACTTTGTATAGTAACTTTCTTGTTTCCCATCTGCCCCGGTAATTTCTGTCCCTTAAATACACGCGAAGGAGAAGAACTAGCGCCTATGGATCCAGGAGCTCTGTGGAACCTTGAGCCATGAGACTTTGGCCCTCCTTTAAATCCCCATCGCTTTATTACACCAGCAAACCCCTTTCCTTTGGAAGTTCCACATACATCAACAAAGCTTCCTTCCTCGAAAATATCAACCCTTAGTTCCTGTCCTACTTCATAATCATCAGGATTATTCACCCTGAATTCTCTTATATATCTTTTAGGCTTTACTTTTATCTTAGTAAACTTAGCCTTCAAGGATTTTGTTAATTTCTTTTCTTTTATATCCTCATATCCTAACTGAATAGCCTCATATCCTTCTTGATCTGATGCCTTTTTTTGCAAAACAACACATGGTCCAGCTTCAATCAAAGTAACAGGTATAACTTCTCTCTTCTCCCCAAAAATCTGTGTCATGCCTACTTTTCTACCTATTAGACCAGAGAACATTATAATTTCATTTCCTATAATTCAACCTCAACATCAACCCCAGATGGTAAGTCAAGCTTCATCAATGCATCCACAGTCTTAGGAGTTGGATCTATAATATCTATCAGTCTTTTGTGTGTTCTTATTTCAAACTGCTCACGTGATTTTTTATCAACATGAGGGGATCTTAATACTGTAAATCTTTCTTTTCTTGTTGGTAATGGAATAGGTCCTATAACAACAGCACCTGTTTTCTCAACTGTCTTAACTATCTCCTTAACAGACTGGTCAAGCAATTTGTGGTCATTAGCTTTCAACATTACCCTTATCTTTTCTTTTGACATTTTGTTATCCTATAAGTACTACCTATCTACTAAGTTCACTTAATAATTTTAGATACAACACCAGCACCTACTGTCCTTCCTCCCTCTCTTATCGCAAATCTTAATCCTTCTTCCATTGCTATGGGTGCTATTAACTCTATCTCTAAATCTACATTGTCTCCT
>JBDRTG010000039.1:0-41035 GCA_043824255.1 bacterium | reverse complement strand
AAACGCTTTAATTCCCTTTGACTCGCCATGATTATGTCCCTTTCTGCCATAATACCCTCCTCTCAAATCGGGTATTATAGCTTCCTTAAAAGCGGACATTTCTATTTTGGCTAATTAGGACATTATCATTTTGGTATTACAATAAAAAATTTTCTGTTCTTGGAAATGAACAGGAACATGGTGACTCACCCCCGGGGAGAAGAAGAGATATAAGGAAGTTAAAATGTTTTGGCTGGAGTTTGTTAAACTAAAATAGTTGAGATTCGTTATAGCATATTCAGTTTTTTGTGGTGTTACCTGCAAATCTAACGGTTTCGATAAAGATGATAAACGCCTTACATTCGCCTGCAACAAACAGTGTCTAAGACAATTCCGATCTCAATTAGAGACTGTACCTGACCCTGACTGCCAACATTTGAAAAAGTCCAGAGGCTTTACCCGCAATATGAGCATAAAGGATTATCCCCGGCTAACCTGCGAAGTACCCAGAGGAACTAAACGCCGCAAGCAAATCCGTGACCTTAGACCATCCTCAAAAACTAAACCGCAAAAACATCGATTTTGTCATTGTGAAAGCAGTAGGCTTTATTGTCTTAAATCACCACTCATTTACATGACAATCGTAAGCCTCAACTTTAAACGCCGCCTCAATCGACGGGTCATCCATCTTCAAAACAACGTCCTGCACCAGAGCCTTCCTGTTGAACACGAAAGTCACCATCCCGGTTCCCCACTGCCACGTTGCGGTCTCAACATCCCCCTCCAGCACTATGACCAAGTCCTCAACCTTTTCTCCAGACACAAAATAATCCTCATACGCGGCCAACAGCGCATTTGCCTCCTTTATCGGCAGGGTTAACTGATCATCCATACCCCATATACCCGTAAAGGACCAGCCAAAGCTCCTGCATATGGCTACAGTCCGCACAATATCGTTCTTCATATTGAGCAGTTGGGCATATACCCTGTTGTCATCGACACCATACTTCCATTGGTCCGAGTAGGGAAACACGTTGAGCTGGAAAAGCATCTTGGGAGGCGCCTGCCCGACTGGTATTCCCATCGTAAGAGCAGAGCTGAATCCATCCGCCGCTTGCACCGGGATTGGCGAAAAGTAACGCTGCATCGCAAAGTCCAAATAAGGAGCAGCCATAATCCAGTCAACTCCATAGGTCTGCCTGCTGTAATCGCCGGGAGGCCCGCTATAGATTGCGAAAGTGGCATTGGAGTTGCCGGCCTTGGCGGCCTGGCTTGTCAAAGACCACAGCTCAATATTCTGGCAACAGCGGAAATCAGTCCATTCCTCATACAAGTCTTCGCAGCATTCATCGATGCTGGGCACATGGTCCAGTCCAATGCCGGCTTGGAAAGCCGTGCGGCATCGCTCGCAGATGCATGGGGAATTCCATATCCTAGGCTCGTCAGGTGGGTACGCTACGTTGTCTGAGCCGACTTTCCTATATGGAGCAGCGTTAATTTCATAATCATAGAAGACGCCATCCAAGTCATTTATCTCCACGCTTTCCCTGATCGCGTCCAAGTAATAATTCAACCATGGATTTCCCTCAGCCAGATAATGCGTGGGGCAAATATATGGAACTTTCGATGTCCTACCCAGTGGATCAATCATCGCAGCTTGTGGATTGGCAATAAGATAGCTTGCAGAGTTTATATTCCGATATAGAAAAGACAGATAGGTTCTTACCCGCATTCCCAGGAGCTTGGCCTCCTGCGCGACCGGCATAGACAAGGATTCCTCCGTCAAGGGCGCATCGTAAGCCGGAACCCGCATATCCGGCTCAATGGTATTCAAGCCCCATGAGTGGAGCTTCCCGATATAGAGCTCTTGGACGGGTAAAGTCTCCTTCTGAAGCAGGGTTTCGCATATCCACGAGGAGGTGTCAGTGACCGCGGGGGCAATCCTCGCGTTTGCCGCGACCAATGTGAGCTCGTTCATTTCATATACTTGGCCATCATTATCTTCTATTCTCCAAAGAAGTTTGTCCGGAAGGGAAACCCCGGGGGCGATGTCGAAGACAAGAGTCCGCGTATAACAGACTTTGTTCGTCAATGCGTCCTTAATGCTTAACACAGCGTCCGGGCCTACTATCGTCTCTCCCTTGGCTTGACATTCAATCATATATTTCCGGCCTGGAATTAATTCAACTGTCTCGGTAGAGAGCCAGTAAGCTTGCAGGCCTACCCCAAGCTGCATGACAACCGGTTCATCGGGATGAAAATTGAAGACCGTCAGGCCGCTGTCAACTTCACGGATCTGGAGACTCGCGAAAGACAAGGTTCCAGTTTGGATTGGATTACTATCCCACTTCAAGAGCAATGGCTTTACTCCAACAATGTCCTCGGAAACCCGCATCTCCCTGCTGAATGTCATCCAGTCGAATGTCCCGGAGAATTTAATAGTTGGTATATACATGCCGTCGCCATTCGTGTTATAAGTGAGGAGGTGAAGTTCCATCCCATCAATTAACATCGACAGATCGGGCTTGTAGAACAGCTCCCTGCGTATCTCCTCATCTACAACAGTTTCGCTTATCGATGGGGCCCTGTCTTTTAGATCCGTGCCCAGGACCTGCAAGTCGTTAAGGCTAATCGCGTCAGGGAAATTCAACACCAGATTATACTCTTCATCCGGCAAGCCCTCGATATAAGGGAGTTTGGGATGGAGCATTAATCTCCCGCCCGCCTCAACCTCTATTTTGTTTGCAAAAAAAGGACTCCGGGTGCCAACCAGAAAAAGCTCTTCAATCTCCTCCGCGGTTAATGCCTTACTGTAAATCCTGACTTCGTCGATTGCGCCGTTGAAATAATACCTTACCCCGTCATCTGCTCCAATATATAATGGTTCAGCATTAGTTATGAGATTTTTTCCAGCAGCACTGGTGCCTTTAAGCGCTCCATTTGAATATACTCTAATTACTCCGCTGCTATCATAAGTCTGTGCGATATGATACCACTTATTACAATCCCACGCATTACTAACCGCCAGTTCGATAGAAACAGAACCATCTGTATAAATGAGTATTCGGTTATCTGTTGCGCTAAGCAAGTGTCCATAACCGTCCCAAAACGAACCTTTCATTACAGTTGCGCAAAGATTTGGAAGGCTTTCATACATCCAATAACTTATGGTGAAAGGGTGGTTTGCTTCCAGGTTTATTGAAGGTGTGTGGGGTATTTCTACATAATCATCCACGCCGTCAAGCTCCAGGGCATTACCTATTTTGCCGTCTACCCAGCAGAAGTCAGGAGAGGCGGGATTGGTATCCATCGTCACGAGTGTTCCGTGATTACCATAAGCAGAGGAGTCTATTGCTTCATCATCTGCTCCCTCATGATCAAGGTGCCATAAACCAACACAATCCTCCAATGTAACTGTTATGGTTTTTCCCGCGGTATTCCCCGATGTATCATATGCCGTTGCGGTTATTACATTGGAACCCAGAACAAGCAAAACACTTTTACTCCAACTTGTTGTTCCTGTTGCATCCGCCCCGTTACCATTCACTGTTACATAGACATGGTCTACCACTACATTGTCCGAAGCAGTTCCTGTTATTGTTATACTATTGATAGATAGCACCTGCGCAGGTGTCGGGGATGTGATAGTTACTGCCGGCGGTGTAGTATCTACGCTCCAAACCGCCGCCTCTGCCATAAGCTAATGATCCTGTACTTATTACCATAACCGCAATGCTCACTACCAGCCACGCATTTTTCCAGGTCTTCATAATTTTACTCTCCTCTTTATATTCTAACTTCTTCCCCATAATAGGGAGCAATTTCCGTGCCAACTTTCAAAAACAGTATCCGTCAACGGCAAATGAGAAAATGAGCGGATGTATGAAAAGCAGAAAGTGTCAACATACTTGACACGTGGTTTGAAAGAATAGTTCTAAGTGACGGGCATTCAAGGAGATAGAACAAATATAGCAATGTGTAACTTATGTTGACATGGGTTACACAATTAGTTGCTGCGCTTATTTTATGTTCAACCGGCCCATCTTTTTGTAAAGCGCCTGACGGGAAATCTTAAGTATCGCTGAGGCCCTTTTCTTATTGCCATTGACAGACATTAAAACAGCTCTTATTAACTCGTCTTCCGATTCCCTTAATGTCGGGAAATGCTCAATCGGAACAGAATAGTGAGACAATAAACTGCGGGGTAAGCTGGACAGTTTTATGGAGTCAGTCTTTTCTAAAACTATAGCCCTCTCAATTACATTCTGCAATTCTCTTGCATTCCCGGGCCAGTCATATTCATAAAGGGCATTCATAGCCTCTGAAGTAACAAATTTAATTATATTCTTATGTTTCTTCTGGAAATAATTCATAAAGTAAGCAATCAATAAAAAGATATCTTCTTTTCTCTCCCTGAGCGACGGGATGAATATCTGCATTCCGCACAACCGATAAAAAAAGTCCTCTCTTATACTGCCGGAAGATAAAGCAGTATCAATATTTCTATTAGTTGCGGAAACAATGCGAACGTCAACATTCTTTGTTTTAGCGCTTCCAACAGGTTTTATCTCCTTTTGTTCAAGAGAGCGCAGCAGCTTAATCTGTATTTTGGGCGATATTTCCATTATCTCATCCAAAAAGAGTGTCCCGCCATTAGCTGCGCAGAACAGCCCCTCATGGTCGCGGTGAGCGCCTGTAAAGGCTCCCTTTACATGGCCAAAGAGCTCGCTTTCAAGCAGTGATTCATATATTGAGGAACAGTTTACAGCGACAAATGGTTTCTCTCTCCGGCTGCTCCTTGAATGTATTGCGCGGGCAGTAAGTTCCTTGCCTGTCCCGCTCTCTCCTAAAATAAGCACAGTGATATCGCTTCTTGCGACTGCATCTATCTGAAGAAAAACATTCTTTATCGCATCACTATTACCCACCAGTTCTCCGGGAAAAAGTCCAAACTTTAATACTTGAATTTCTGCAAGATAATCTATGACCTGTCCCCACTTGTTATTCTCTTCTTGGATAATTTTAAGAACAACATCCTCCCATTTTTTATCCGTATGGGGAATAATTCTAATTACCTCTCCATGTACAATGGGGCAACAACCATCTATCCTGATAAATGGCTGTAATTTTAATTTATCACCTTCTTTAAGTTCGTTATACTTGAAGCGCGAAAGCGATACGCCTCCAATGCTTATATCAATCGCCCACTTGTTACCCAAATCGCCAATAACCGGTGATTCGCACTTTATCGGAACAGGAGCCGGTAGTCGGATATGCTTTCTTCTCTGTATCTGGATTAGCTTTATTTTCTTAGTGGAAACTACAAATAAGGAACGCGGCTCTCCTTCGTAACCTATTAACTCAGCGGTCAACAGATATAATCCATCCTCCCTGCCTATCGATTTCCTAAATTTTGGAAATCCCTTTAGATTCTATTGATTTCAGTTCAGCAGTTACCATTTTTATTGTGTTCAAGATAGTGAAGAATTTTATATGTGTCAAGGGATTTGTCAACCACTGTCAAGCTAAAATAGAAATATCTTGCTGTGAGAGTTACTCATGTTTTTCAGCCTTCGTATGTTAGTATTTTTTTGCTCTGTAAAAACTACCATGCAAATTCGACTTGACGTGTCGAAATTTCATGGTATAATTATGGATATTTACGGAGGATTATATGGAGATTAACCGGGTAAAAGAATTGAAGCTGCTGAAAGAGAGGCTGAAAGAAAATCCTGTTGTTGCAATTTTAGGACCCAGACAATGTGGAAAAACAACGTTGTCCAAACAATTTTCACGGAATGTTTCAGAAGAAGTTCACTTCTTTGACCTTGAAGATCCACGCCATTTGGCCAGACTCGAAAATCCTACATTGGCATTTGGAAACTTAAAAGGTTTTATAGTTATTGATGAGATACAAAGAAAACCTGATCTTTTCCCCGTATTACGTGTTCTTGTTGATAAGAATTCATCGGCAAAATACATTATACTTGGCAGTGCCTCACGGGACCTTATTGTTCAAAGCTCGGAGTCTTTAGCAGGAAGAATCAGTTATATTGAAATGGGAGGATTTTCTATAGAGCATTTGTCTGCTGTTGCTGACATAAAAAAACTGTGGATAAGAGGAGGATTTCCACGCTCATTCCTTGCCGGAAGCGAGCAGTCTTCATTTCAGTGGAGACAGGATTTCGTTACAACCTTTCTTGAGAGAGATATCCCAAATCTAGGGATTAGAATACCTGCCAGAACACTAAGACAATTTTGGATGATGTTAGCCCATTATCACGGTCAGATTTTTAATGCATCAGAGATTGGTAGAAGTCTGTCTATATCGGATAACACAGCCAGACGATATTTGGATCTTCTATCCGGAACCTTTGTTGTCCGACAACTGCAGCCATGGTACTATAATACCAAAAAGAGAATTGTCAAAAGACCTAAGATGTATTTTAGGGATTCAGGTATTCTTCATGCTTTACTCTCTTTGGATAATTATAACGCAGTAACAACATATCCAAAGCTGGGAGCTTCATGGGAAGGATTTGCTATTCAACAAGCAATTGAGCATCTAAATTTAAGAGAGGAAGAAACCTTCTTTTGGGCAGTTCACACAGGAGCAGAACTAGATCTGGTTTTTGCGAAAAAAGGCAAGCTGTGGGGTATTGAAGTAAAATATGATGAAGCGCCGAGATTAACCAAGTCAATGAAGTTTGCCATGAGCGAACTTTCATTAAGTCATCTATGGGTTATTTATCCAGGCACAGAAAATTATCCATTAGATAAAAATATCTCTGCTGTTTCCATAGAAAAAATAAAAAATTATGAATATTTCAGGACTTAAGAATATTTTAATAGTAGACCTCCTGCGTATAGGGGATACAGTTGTAACATTCCCCGCGATAAGAGCAGTTAGAGAAAATTTGCCTGATGCGCATATAACTTTGGTTGCCTCTACTGATCTCAAATCAATTGTTGAAGGTCAGGAGCTTGCTGATAATATCGTGTATTTTGACTGTAAAAAAAATGGGAGAAATCCATTTTCAATATGGAGATTTGCTAAGAGCCTGCCAATTCATGGCTATGACCTTGCAATAGTTCTGGATACAAGGCTTACCAGCAATCTTATAGCATTTTGGGCTAATGCAAAGAGGCGCATAGGCTATAACTATCGCTGCAGAGGATTCTTATTGACAGACAAGATGAAAGCACCTCTTTACTGGAACAGACCCATGCTGGAATACTCGGACTCAATAAAAGTATCTCATGAAGTAGATAGCTGGCTAAAACTCATAGAAAGGGCAGGATTCTCTGTTAAAGAGCAGCGACCTCATATTAAAGAATCATATAAAAACCAGAAGTGGTGTAAAAATTTTCTAAAAGAGCACAATGTACTGCAAGCAGATACTCTTGTGTGCATACATCCTGGAAGCAGCACCTCTTATCAGTGGGACTCAGATAGATTTGCACAAGTTGGAGATTTTATAGTAGAAAAGCTTAAAGCAAAACTGTGCATATCAGGAGGATCTGATGATGCTGATTTAATAAAAGAAATAGAGAACAATATGCACGCTAAGCCGATAGTCGCAAATTGCAGAATGAACCTTGCCCAATATGCAGAGCTTCTTAGAAGAGCAAATCTTTTGGTAAGTATTGACACATCTGCAACTCATATTGCTTCTGCAGTTAATACTCCGGTCATTGCTTTATTCGGGCCCGGGGATCCCAAGATATGGCGGCCGTATGGAGAGGAGCATATAGTCATACAGAAAGAAGACGCCTTTTGTCTGGGCTGCAAGAAACCTGTTTGCAAGCAGGATAAACACTATTGTATGGATGCAATAACTGTTGAGGAAGTATGCAAAGCGGTAGAAAACAAATTATAATGCCCAACTATTTGGGTCATAGACAGAGAATTAGAGAAAAGTACCTAAAGAGCGGATTTGGCAATTGGCATGATTATGAAATTCTTGAGTTGATACTCACTTATGCAATACCTCGCAAGGATACAAAACCAATCGCTAAAACATTGCTCAAAAAATTCAAAAGTATTAGAGGGGTCTTTGATGCAGAAATAGAAGTGCTAAATACAGTAAATGGGATAGGCACAAATGCAGGTATGCTTATTAACCTGTTTAAAGAGGTCGTTTCCTTATACCTACTGGAGGACCTTCTGGAACAAGAGAATATAATATCTTCGCCAAAAGCAGTCTATGATTACTTACAAGCTTCATTAAGAGGAGCTAAGGATGAAATCTTTAAGGTTATTTTCCTTAATACTGCTAACAGACCTGTTAAAGTAGAGACAATACACGTTGGTACTGTAAATAAAGCAGTGGTTTACCCTCGCAAGGTAGTGGAACATGCTTTAGGGAACAAAGCTGTATCTGTTATTCTTGCACATAATCATCCCGGAGGAAGTCTTACGCCTTCAGAGGACGATAAGAACATAACACAGGTATTGATTAAAGCGCTTGGTACTGTAGATGTTAATGTGCTGGATCACATTATTATAGGATTTGAAGGCTATTTCAGTTTTAAGGAACACAGATTAATATGAGTATTAAGAGGATTAAAAACCCTGAGGTTTTATACATAACCGGAGAGACTGTGCCTGGGAATAACGGCGGCTCAGTGCATGTTTGGGAGGTTGCTTCAAATCTATGTAAACTTGGATATGAAGTAACTTTAATCTCACAAAAGCAAGGAACATTAGCACATTCCGAATACTTAAAAGGAGTGAAACTCCTTCGCACTAACATGCAATATTCAAATAAGATTCTCTCTATCGCAGGTCTTAAATTGCTTCCGCAACTACTGATTAGAAATTTTGATATAATCATTGAAAGATATGTTACCTTTGGCGGAGTGGGAACTATATATTCAAAGCTTAAGAAAATTCCGCTTATACTTGAGGTAAACAGCCCTCATACTGAAGAGCTTATATGGAGATATAATATTACATGTAAAACAACTATTAATATTCTTAGAACCTGGAGAGATATTCAATTCAGACAGGCAAAAAAGGTTATAGCTACTTCACTTACAGTTGTCCCTGAACATGCCCGCCTAAAAACAGAGCAGGTTAGGTGGGCAGCAAATACAGATATGTTCAGGCCTGAACTGCGAAACACAGACAAAGCAAATAACATTAGGAAAATATACAATCTGGAGAACAAGTTTACGATAGTGTTTGCAGGCACATTTAGAAAGTGGCATGGTGCACTTGACCTCCCGGAACTTGTTAAAGCTGTGGTCAGCAAAGCTAAAAATGTGCAGTTCCTCTTTGTTGGCGGAGGAGAGTGTCTGGATGAAGTAAAAGCTAAAATCAGAGATATGCATTTGAGCCAGTATGCAGTTTTTACCGGCACGCAGAAATATGAAATGATGCCATACTTTATGGCGGTATCTGATGTAGGCATTGCGCCTTACAATGCAGCATATTATAAGCCATTAAAAGATTTCGGATTCTTCTGGTCTCCTCTTAAGATATTTGAATACATGGCATCAGGCCTTCCTGTTATTACTGTTTCTTATGACCCGCTTCCTAAGATTGTTATCAACGGGGAAACAGGTTTTATAACACCTGCTGAAGACCCCTCTAAAATAGCAGAGGCAATCATTAATCTTGCTAAGAATCCTCTTAATGCTTCCCGAATGGGAAAGAAGGCAAGAGAATCTGTAGAGAATAATTATACATGGAAACTTCATGTTGATAATCTGGATAAAATAATAAAAGACACTATAAGAAAGGATTAGTCTTGCGTATTGCAATAGATGCCAGAATGATTTTACACTCAGGTATTGGCACTTATACAAAAAATCTGCTTACAAATATCCTCGATATTGATAAGTCTAACACCTATATTTTGTTGGGCAAAAAGGAAGCGCTTTCTAAATACACTCAAAGACCTAATGTTTCCATAAAGGAGTTTTCTTCTCCGATTTATGGCGTAAGTGAGCAGGTTGTTGAGCCTTTAAAGTTATGGAATGTAGAGTTTCTGCATTGCCCGCACTACAATATCCCTGTTATATATGAGGGAGAAATGATAGTTACTGTTCATGATCTAATACATCTTATTTTCCCTCAATTTCTCAAATCCAGGGCTGCATATTTTTATGCCAAGTCGTTGTTTAAGCTGATGGCTATAAGAGCCAAAAAGATAATAGCTGTATCTGAAAGCACAAAAGCTGACATAGTAAATTATTTAGGTGTAAAAGAAGATAAGGTTATTGTGATCTATAACGGGGTCTCTGAAATCTTCAAGAAAGACGCTTCCCAAGAAGAATGTGAAAAGCTGAGACATAAACTAAACCTGCACGCAAAATACATACTTAATGTAAGCAATATGAAGGCGCACAAAAATATTGAGACACTTATTGAAGCATATTCAAAACTCAGGGAAAAAGGTATAGAGCAAAAACTTCTTCTGGTTGGAGGGGAAAAAGAGAGAGTTGAAGAACTGCAGATTTATTCAGAGCAGTTTAATGTAGCCGAAGATGTAATTTGCATTCAGAACATAGATTTTGAGGATTTACCACCTCTTTACCAGATATGTGACGTATTTGTTTTCCCATCTCTTTATGAAGGATTTGGCTTGCCGCTTGTAGAAGCAATGGCAAGCAGAGTGCCTGTTGTAACATCCAATGTATCCTCAATGCCTGAAGTTGTTGGTAATGCAGGTATAACTGTAGAGCCTAACGATGTAGATTCCCTGGCTAAAGCAATAGAAAAAATTATTTCTGATAGCAAGTTGAGAGAGAATATGATAAAGATGGGCATAAAGCAAATAGAGAAATTCAACTGGCAAGATACTGCCAGGAAAACCCTGGATGTTTATAAAAGAGAATTTGTTTAACAGATAAAAGGAGAAAAATACTATGGCTATAGACAAAGAGCTTCTGGACATCTTAGCGTGTCCAAAATGCAAAGGGGATATAAGGCTTGAAGACGAGGACAAACTTGTTTGCGACGCTTGTAAGAAATACTATCCAATAAAAGAAGGTATCCCTGTTATGATGATTGATGAAGCAGTGGATTACGTGCCAAAAGAGAATTGATTAAAGGGAAGATGTTATTCCTCCATCAATTACGAAAATGGCTCCTATAACATAGGATGCTTCGTCTGATGCCAGGAACAGAGCCATATTAGCTACCTCTTCCGGTTTCCCAAATCTTCTTGCTGGAATTTTAGATAAGTGCTTTTTTTCGTCCCAGTCTGGTTTTTCTCTGCTTTCATCGAGCATGGGAGTATCAATTCCACACGGAACAATGCAATTTACGCAAACTTTCTGCGGAGCGTATTCGGCAGCCATAGACCGTGTTAAAGAGATAATTGCTCCCTTAGTCGCAGTATAACTGTCAACGTTTTTCGATGCAATTATACCAGCACTTGAAGAAATATTAATTACAGAACCACCTCCGCTTTTTATTATTTTTGGAATGCCATACTTGCAACAAAGAAATACGCTTTTCAAATTAACATTCATAAATCTATCCCATGTTTCTTCTGAAACCTCGGTTACACAGTTATCAATTCCCCTGAGGAAGATTCCAGCATTGTTATAGAGAATGTGCAAGGCTCCATATTTTTCAATAGTTATCTTGAACATATTTTTTACTTCTTTTGTTTTGGAAACATCAGCTTTGATAAAAATCGCATCCTTTCCAGCTTTTGTAATAGAGGCTACTGTGTCTTTCCCATTTTTTTCATTGATATCAGCCACAACAACTTTTGCTCCTTCTTTACTAAAGCGGAGAGCTACAGCTTTTCCCATTCCAGTACCAGCTCCAGTGATAACAGCAACTTTATCTTTTAATCGCATGCTTATCCTCTGCAATGTTTCAATTTTAATATCCTTGCCATGTTAAGACCAAGTATCCTGGCTTTATCCTTGTCGGTTATACGTGCATAGAGAATAATACCCAGTGAATACCTGGAATCAATGTAACAGGCATCGGATTCAAACAGGATTTTATCCGCACCAATTTGCTTGACCGCATATTCCAGCATTCCATTATATGCAAACACAATATCAGAGGTTCCAAGATAAACATTCTTCCGTTTTTTCGCAATTTTCATGCATATTTGTAGTCCCTCCAGATTATCTCCGGAATGACCGAGTAAAAATATTCCTTTTGGATACTTTTGGGATATGTGCTCAAATGCTTCCGGACTGCTTCCAAATTGTCCTTCTCCAGTATGCGCAAGTATAGGAATACTATATTTTTCAGAAGCTTCCCAGACAGGCTTGAATTTCTCATCTGTGAGTTTGCAAGCGTGAAGTCGCGGGTGAATTTTTATCCCTTTGAGCCCCAATACCTCAATACATCTCTTGATTTCATCCTCAGTATCATTGAAATTAGGGTTAATTACGGCAAACCCAATAAATCTCTCAGGATATTTTTTACATATAGACCCGATATAATTATTACCTTCATAGTGATTTCCACCGTTAACAGCACTTGTGGAATTTATGCATAGTTTATTTACTCCTATAATATCCATAGTTTTAATTATTGAGCCTACATCAGTCCCCGATTTGTACTTATACGCAATATCACCTAAATGAAAGTGAGAATCAATGATGGGGCAGGGGAGTTTCGGAAGCGGCTTATGTTTGACAGACGGCACGGATAAGCCTCCTAATAACCTTTTTAAATTACCTCCTGCTATCATTTGTTTTTCTTTATCACTAATAGCAGCATACTCAACCATAGCCTTTGTCGGCCCGGATACCCAGTCAGCTGAAACATTAGAATGAGTGTCATATGGATCCTTCTGTCTTGTTCCAAATATAAGTCTGTGCGCACCAAAACGTCTGCATATATCCTCTACCAGATTGTTATCAGGATAGTATTCCAGAGAAGCGTATAAATTATCGAATTTTTCAAGAAGAGGATAAAGTTCTCTTAATGGAGCTAATCCCACAATATTAAGCTCTTTATGCTTTTTACAGATGTCATACAACTTATTCGCAGGACAGTGAACAATAGCAAGGATATTCTTCTTCTCAAGTTCCTCAAGCAAAGGCCCCACAGACCACTCTTCCATACTGAAGTTATGGAATATTGGGAATAATCTTACTGCTCTGACATTTTTGGAGATCATTTCTTTGATCAGTTTCTTCGGTTCAGGCATTTCTCCTGTGTGATGAGGGATAACAAACCAGCATGGAAATAATCTATTATGCCCTTTAATCTCTTCTATCAATTTTGCATTGCCGCTAGATGGATGATCATTAATTGCATCCCAATGCGATACAAGAGCACAATCAATTCCAAAACGGTCCATTTCCTCCAGAATTTTCCCGGCACTCAGATATGACCTGAATCTGCCTGTAGAACTTGAAAATACAGGCTGTCCCAAAATTTCATTGGAATCAAAAAAGTTTAAGGTTTTCATACAGGCATCCTGATTTTTTTCTATCTTACGAATTTCAAGCTCATCCAGTCTTCGTATTTATGGAAATTAACCTCTGATAACTTAGAGCACGAACTCAGCTCTACTCCTTTGGGAAGATATACAGAATAGTCGTAGCGGGCTAAATGGAACAGCCATTGGTCTTTATTCTTTGGAGTTTTTACTTTCAGTGTTGGTAAACTTGCAAAAGGAATTGCTGCTTCCATCTGCCAGTATTCATCTACATCTTCACAGTTATTTAAAGTCCCTTTGATTTTTATTCCAACTTTTAGTCCTTTACAGTTCCATTTACTCCATCTGTGATGATCTTCTCCTCCAGCATTTCTTTTTATGTTAAATGCATCGTAGACAGTACCTAAAGCGTTAATCTCAAAATTATAATACGGCTCTTTTTTAAAATCCGTCTTAAGGAAAACTTCTAAAACATCCTCTATGTATGTTGGGTCATCTCTATCCTTAAAATATCCCCATATATCCTTATCGTAGGCTTTAAATCCTACATATAAATACTTATCGTCCCAGAGTAGTCTAGCCTCTGTTTTACTTATTGATTTTTTATGTGTGACAGGTATATAGAAATCCAGTATTTTAGCTTTTTGCCATGCCTTCTCATTTAATAGTCCATCAATCTTCATTTTCTCGTTGATATAAAGACATTCATAAACTTTTGCTTGCATGTTTAGACTCTCCTTTTTCTGAGTTTCTTTTTTAATTCGTTTGCAATTTTTGGTTCTTTATCAATGAGATTTACTTTCTCTTCCGGGTCATTTTTTAGATTATACAGTTCGTAATAATTGCCCTCTGGATACTGACTGTATATAAGCTTCCACTGCGGTGTTCTGAGGGCCCACTTCATTCTTTTATCCCAATCCAGAGTCTGCATGCCGCAAACTAATGTTTCACAATGGGTTTCTTCTTTAAAATCAATGTCTTTCCCTCTAATAAGCGGTAAGAGCGAATGCCCTTCCGTAAGTTCAGGCATAGAATAACCTAATATATCAAATATTGTAGGCATTATATCCACCTGACTTACCTGAGTTTCTATTACCCTGCCCTGCGGCAATGCCTTTGGATATCTCATGATAAGAGGAATTCTTATGTTTTCGTCATACAGGGTCCCTGCCATTGAACAGGATGAATGGCCTAATGATCCCCTTTCTAATATTTCTTCCCCATGATCTGGAGTTATGATAATTAATGTATCATCTAAGATGCCTAATTCCTCCAGCTTTTTCACATGTTTTTCTATTTCCATATCCAGATTTCTTACTGCTCCGTCGTACAGAGCCATTATAGACGGTCTATCTTCCTCGGATAAGGTAAATACTTTCCATGAAGTAGCTGTTTTTGCTTCCTGATATTTTTTACCAACAAATTCTGAATTTAATATATACCCATGACCTGTTGTTTTTATCATTTCTGCATATTTTCTAAAGTTATCAGTAAGTTTGTCACCCTCAGATAAGAACAGTTTGTCATAATCAGGCACAGCGTTGTATGCAATATGTGTGTAATACGGCACACACATCATAAAGAACGGTCTGCCTATCTTATCCTCTATGAGTTTATTTAATATCTTATCTGTTTCTATTGAGTATCCCAGAGGCCACCATGAATCAGCATGTTTCCCGCCTGTTGTATAACCACGTTCTTTAAGTATGTTAAGAGGCGCTTTCCATTTCTTTCTGAGTTCCGTGTTTCTCCATTCACTATTCCAGCCTGTTTTTGCAAATTCAGCAAAGTCTTTAGGCGTTTGTTGGCAGTGAGTGGTGGGATAGAGTCCCGTATAAATAGAAACGACACCTGGATGAGTATGCGCAGTTTGAGCAATTGCGTTTTTAAATACAACGCTCTCCTTTGCCAGTTTATCCATAAACGGAGAGGTGTTTTTAGAATAACCACAACAGCCGAGGTTGGTGGCTCTAAGAGCATCAGGCATGATTAGTAATACATTCATTGTTATTTCCCTTCTTAAAAATTAGTTTAAAATTTAAAGTGTTTCATTGCGTCAGAAATTGCTTGGTCAGTCTTTTTGAGCAGGATATCTGCTTCGTTCTTAGATAGAATAAGAGATGGAGCAATAACAAGAATGTCTCCATTATTACGCAGTATCATTCCAAGCTGCCAGCATCGTTCTCTTATCCATTTACCTACTTTGAGTTCCGGGTCCAGAGGAGTTTTTGCCTTTTTATTAGATACCAGTTTTACTGCCAGAAGCATTCCTATCCCACAAACATCGCCTACAATAGAGTGTTTATACAACTTCTCCAACCCTTCTCTTAAATATTTCCCCATCTCAGCGGCTTTTTCTACGAGATTTTCTTTCTCAATTATATCTATATTAGCCAGGGTTGCTGTACAGGCCAGGGTATGTCCGCCGAATGTGCTTCCGCTGCGCAGCTCATGTCCAACTCTCTTAAATACCTTATATATTTTTTCTGTCATTACAGCAGCGCCTAAAGGAGCAAACCCGCCTGTAAAGCCCTTGCCAAGAGTTATAATATCAGGTGTTACATCCCAGTGTTCACATGCGAACATTTTTCCTGTTTTAGCAAATCCTGTCTGAACCTCATCAAATATTAGCACTATTCCATATTTATTACAGAGTTCTCGTACGCCTTGCAGATATCCTTCAGGCGGAAGCGGATATGCCGTATTTGATCCGGGCACAGGATCCATTATCATACCTGCGATTGTTTCTGGTGTTTCAAATTGCATTAAATCATCTAGTTCTTTAAGACAGACTTTTCCGTATTCTTTCGAACTCATATCTTCCTGACGCTCATAGTCGCGAGCAGCATTTGCAAATATAAATCCAGGCATCAATGGCTCAAAATATTTCTTATATGAAGGTAAACCTGTAGCTGATGCAGCGCCTAAGGTTGTCCCATGATAGGAGAATCTTCTTGCAATAATTTTCCACTTTTTAGGTTTTCCTGTCTCCAGTTGATATTGCTTGGCTATCTTTATAGCTGTTTCATTAGCCTCTGAACCGCTGTTGACAAAGAAAGATACTGAAAGATCTCCTGGTGTAATTTCTGCCAGTTTCTTTGCCAGCTTGATAAGAGGCAGGGTGAAGCTATCCACATAATTGGGGAAAAACTCCAGTTTCTTCATTTGTTCAGTTACTGCCTGCCTTACCTCCGGCCGATTATGTCCGCATATTGTTGTAAGCAGTGTTGCGAATGTATCAAGGTATTTCCTGCCTTCTATATCATACACATAACAGCCTTCTCCTCTTGTAAATATCTTGGGACCATTTATAAGCAGTTCATCGTTCTTAGCGGCATGCGGACACACATAGCGCAACGCATCATTTTTAAACTGCTTAATTTGTTCTTTTGTAAGTCTTTCATCACTCATTTTGAATCTCCCATAGTTTATATATCTATTGGATATTTACCAAACTCCTTAGCTGTATTAACCATTGCCAAAAAATTATCAGGATTAACTACAGAAATAATACTATTAGCAGACGAAAGAATATGTCCTCCCCGAGAGGCTCCTTTTTTGATGCACTCTTTTGTCGCTTCAATGACTTCCTCAACCGTTCCACGCGAAAGAAGATCTATATCCACATTACCAACTACACAAATATCATACTTTTCCTTAATCTTATCAAGCTCCATTTCAGCACCGATCTCTACCGGACCAATCGCATCAACACCCGTTTTGACAATCATGTCAATAATTTTCCATATATTCCCGTCCGTATGCTTGATACAATAAGCTCCTGCTTTTTTTATCTCTTTAACAATAGCAGTCAATCCCGGTAGTATAAAACTTTCAAAATGCGCTGGAGACATCATAGGCCCTGTTTTACCGGCATAATCATCTCCAAGAATTACAATATCCACTCCTTCTTTTATGACCCTTCTGTGTAACTCAATATAATATTCTTCTCCGATTTTTGCGAGCTTCTTAACCAGTTGAGGATTCAATACATAATCCATAAGTAATTCTTCTACTCCCCTTAGATACTGCTGTGGAGCAAAAACGCCTCCTCCAACCCAGGCAATAGCCCTTTTGCCCTTGAATCTCCTGACAACTTCCCTAAGATCACCCAACGCGTTAGGATCATTAGGGTCAGGAGGCGTATATGATTTTAGGTTTTTCTCTGTTTGTATGGGATATGGTGGTATTGGAACTGCCTTAACTTCTGTTGTAAAGGCTCTTGTCTCTCCCCATTTACCCTTGAATATTTTTTTGTCCTTATCAATCCATTCTATTTTACTGGTATCTGTGCTCATGCCTACACATACAACATCAAAACCTATTTCTTCAATAAAATCATAGTATGAGATGCCATGATGAATTGCCTGTATAACCTTTTGATCCACAACCAGTTCCATTATAGGTACCCTGTCAGGCCTTCTACCTTCTAATGCGGCAAAAACTCGTTCTCTTGAGGTCATAATGAAATCCTTTCTATTTATAACTGCCATATTTCTTAGCAGTCTGCATCGTTATTCTTATATTTTGCTCTGGCGTTTGAAAAGCAATACCTTCTTCAGAATTGAATATATAACCGCCATTTTTCTTGCCGCTTTCCATAATTCTTATGGTCTCTTTTTCTACATATTCAGGACTGCCTCGTTGTAATGTTTTGATGCCGTGAATATTGCCAAGCAGGCAAACTCTTTTGCCTAAGGCCTCCTTAGCTTCCTTAATATCTATCCCTCCGCCTATACTAAGGGCATCAGGATGCGTATCAGCCATTAATTCAAGATGCGGAAGAGACGACTCCCCAGCATGATAGAAAATGAGTGCCCCATCTTTTTTCAACGCTGTATTTAATTTCAATGCTCCTTCAGCAGCAAATTCAGAATAGTGTTTGGGAGAGATAAAACCAGAGGAAGCAACGCAATCTCCCACCCAGATAGCATCTGCTCCGGCCTGAATTTGGGCTTTCCCCCATTCACTCATAAGTTCAACAAAGAAATCTGCTGTCTTTTTAAACAATTCGGGATTCTCTAAAAAAAGCACTAACGCCTTTTCTACTCCATATAATAATGCTACTGAGCTGAATGGAGCAGCTACCCTGCCACAAAGACAAATGGTATCTTTTAACTCTTCTTTAATCCTGCTTATTGCCTCAAGAAAAGCAGGCATTCTTCCATCGCGCTGGAAATCAGGGAGTTTTAAAGTTTTAAGTGTATCCCATGAAGCAGACAAAAACTCATATGCACCTAAGGGAACATTTTCCTCTCCCTTTGTCTTTACTCCAAGGGGCTCGAATTCCATATTATCATCCGGATTAAGATAGACCCAATCATAATCAAATCGTCTTACAGCCTCTACTTCGCACTTAACCAGCTTATCAACATTGTAGGTATATTCTTCATAGTTTATTCCAGCCATTCGCACATTAAAAAGTTCTGCCAGAGCAAAAATCGGGACTTTTTTTGGAATACCTAGATTAACACATGCTTTTATGTCTTCCAGAACCCCTGAATATGCCATCTTCCTCTCTCCTTATTGCTTTTTACCAGTAACTGAAGTTGCTGTATTTACAATATCCTCAATTGATAAACCATATTCCTTCCTCAGGTATTTCTGGGAACCAATTTTCTTGCAGAATGCATCATTTAAACCCATTCTCTTGAAAGGGACTTTAGGACAATCAGACTCAGCGAGAACTTCTGCCACTGCGCCACCCAGACCACCCAGTATATTGTGTTCCTCTACTGTTATAATAGCGCCTGTCCGGCTTGCAGCAGATATCACAGCTTCTTTATCCAATGGCTTAATTGTATGCATGCTCAAGACACGTGCTTTGATACCATTTTGTTTCAACTTTCCTGACGCTTCAACTACGTAGGGCAGCATATCTCCTGTTGAAATTAATGTTAAGTCATTTCCCTCTCGCATAGTAATTGCTTTACCAATCTGCAGGTCCGGGTCACTTTGATGAACCACAACCTCTTTACCCCTTCCAACTCTCATATAGCACGGTCCGTTATGTGCTGCTATTGCACGCGTTAGAAGTTTTGTTTCAACAGCATCTCCAGGAGAGAGAACTATTAAGTTTGGCAATGACCTCATAATCGCCAGATCCTGTTCGCAATGATGCGAGGAGCCCAGCGCTCCATAGGCAACACCACCGCCTATTGCTATAATTTTGACATTTGCATTGTGATAACATACATCATTGCGCACCTGTTCAAGACACCTAATGCTCACAAAATTCCCTATTGTATAAGTAAAAACAATGTTGCCTTCCAGAGCCAGACCGCACGCTATACCTGTCATATTCTGCTCGGCTACACCTACGTTAAAAAATCTGTCAGGGAATTCGTTTGCAAACGGCTCTATTGCGTTGAACCCGATATCCGCCAACACCAGAAATATACGTTTATCCTCTCTTGCTAATTCAACAAGTGTTTTATTAAATGCAGGTCTCATTCCGTCACCCCTAATTCTGAAAAAGCTTGTTTTAGTTGTCCTTCATCCGGACTTTTATAATGCCACTCTACTTTATTTTCCATATAACTTACACCCTTTCCTTTTACTGTATTAGCTATAATGCAGCTTGGCTTTCCCTGTTCAAAAGGAACACTTGATAATGCATCATCAAGCTCTTTATAATTATGTCCGTCCACTTCTTTCACCGACCAGTTGAACGCTCTCCATTTGTCTGCAAGAGGAGCTAAATCAAGAACATCCTTTACTGTGCCAAGCGCTTGAATCTTATTATAATCAACTATGGCGATAAGATTATCAAGTTTATGCTGCGGAGCAAACATAACTGCTTCCCAGACCGAACCCTCATCACATTCTCCATCACTGAGCATAACAAAAACCCGATATTGTTTCTTCCTATATTTTCCATTAATCGCCATTCCACATGCTATGGAAAGTCCATGACCTAAAGCACCACTGGATACATCTACTCCAGGGACTTTGTGCCATACATGCCCCATGAGATGTCCTCCATCCTGATAATAGGTTCCCAGCCAATCCCTTGGGAAAAACCCTTTTTCCCCAAGCGCTGCATAAAGACCTGCTGCTGCATGTCCCTTGCTCTGGATATATCTATCACGCTCTTCCCATTTGGGATCAGACGGATTTATCTTCATGATGCCTCCGTACAGCACTGCAAGTATGTCTGCCATTGAAAAAGAAGCGCCTATATGAGCGCTTTTTGCCTTATATATCATCTTAAGAACATCAACTCTGATTTGAGTAGCCAGTTTTTTGTAATCTTCAAATCGTTTAGAATTCATAGTAATTAAACTCCTATAGTTAAACTCCGTTTTTTAGATACTCAGGAATTTCTTGCGCCCATATAGTCTTATATTGAGAAAAGAGTTTAAAAAGTTTCTCAGCAGTCCTGAATCTATCTGCAAGATGCATACATAAAGGATGCATGAGAACTGTTGCAATACCTCCTTTTTCCTCAATATCAAGAACCTGCTTCTCAACCATCCTGCCCCACTCTTCGATTGTATACGAGTCAGTTGTGGGGTCATCAGGCCAGGGCCAGTTTTCCTTCATCCTGTTAACATATTCTTTTGTCCTATGAGCATGATAGATATGATCATGGTCCATGATGACATTCATGGGATGAGAAATCAACCCATCTTTGGTTTTTTCAGGATGGATTTTGTCCCAGTTCAGATCATCGGAAATCATCAGGACCCCCATCTCTGTGAGCAGTGGATAGGTGTCGTCATCAAAAACCAGACCGTGACTGCGCCATGATACAATATTCTTACCAGTTCTAGCCTTTACCACATCTATCATCTTCTGTATGTCTTTTTTCTGCTGCAGGCGGGAACCATGTGTATAGCTGTGCGATACAGGTGTTTTTCCTCTAATCTTACACCATATCCTGTAAAGATTGCTGAGAGGCAATCCTCTATAAGTGTGACCGCCAATTTCCACTAGCTCCGAATCTGCTATTGGTTTAAAATCATCCCACTCTTCATCAAGTGTTTTTCCCACTACATAAAAGGTTGCTTTTATTCCGTATTTCTCCATAAGGTTAAGATATCTACATGATATCTTAACCTCAGAGTCATCCGGACTTTCTATATATTTCTGCTCGTTTGTGTTTAATGAAGCATGATGGATATCACCAGTCAAACATATCATAATTAAGAAATCCTTTCCAAGCTGTCAAAAAAAGAAACCACCGGTACATTTGCCATTGTTTTGAGACCAGGGGTTGTATTAAGAATTGAGTTTATGGCATTTATAGTTACAGCACATGTGGCTATATCTCCGTTAATGCCTCCCTTTATTGTTGAGGTTATATCTGGAGTTCCTTTTATTTGGATTGTATCATGCGGGTTTTTCTCTTCAATAGCTGCTCTGAACTCAAGGGTAATCAGTTGTTCTCCGTTAACATAACCCTTGCCAATCTGCTGGACTCCTCGAGCCATACCCTTGGATATCTTCATAACATCTGTTTTTATATCGTGCTCTGCGACTACAGGAGTAAGAATATCCTCTGTCCTAGAGAGTTTCCATCCCATCTTGCTTGCAATCATATGCATTGATTCCCTAAGCCCGACATGGCGCAGAGTACCGGACTTTCTTTTATTCTCAAATTCTTCCAGAGTAAGTCCAGCACCTATCTTTTTCTGAAACGGAATTCTCCTAAAGGAAGCATCCTGTATTCTTGAAACCTTTATGCTTTTAACATCCTGGCAAACTCCTGTCATTGCAATTGGCAGAAAATCCATAAGAAATCCAGGGTTTACACCTGTCCCAAGAACTGAAACATTGTGGGACTTTGCTGCTTCATCAATCCTTTTTGCCAGTTCAGGAGAGGTCTCCCATGGAAATGATAATTCTTCGCAAGTAGAAACAATTGGGATTTTGTATGATAGGATTTCTTCAATCTGCGGGGTAATTCTTTCCATATCTGAGACCGTGGTCAATAAGGCAACATCAGGCTTCGAATTCCCCATTGCAACATCCAGTGACTTAGAAATCTGTATACCCAGTTTGTCGATAGAACAGAGCTCTCCTAAATCCCTGCCTGCCTTATCAGGTGCAGAGTCTACTGCTCCTGCAATTTTAAGTCCTCTTCTTTCCAGAATGTATTTTGTAATTTTTTGACCAAGAGGGCCTAATCCGATTTGTATGATCTTAATAGTATCCACCTTATTTCTCCTTTATTGTTATTTATTTCGCAAATTTCTTAGCCTGGCCAACTATGTCCACACCTACTTTTTTGCTCCATGCTTCAAGCAATTTTTCTGCATATCTACCAGGGTATTTATTGCCAATTTTTCTTCCGTCAATCATGGAAATAGGTAGAATACAATATGAAGTGGTTGTCCAGAATGCCTCTTTGGCGTTATAAGCATCATATAAAGTAAGGTCCTTCTCTATAACCTTTATATTCATTTTCTCTGCCAGTTCTATAACAGTCAGTCTGCTGATACCGTTCAGAATATTCTTTATTGTAGGAGTGTACAAGATACCATCTAAGACAAAGAAGATATTGGCGCCTGTACCCTCTGTTATATTTCCATCAAGGTCAAGGAAAAGCCCAAATGCGTTAGTGTCCTTTTTTATAACTTCCAGCTTAGATATGAAATGAGGCACTCTGTTGCGATTTTTAGCGCGTGAATCCAGATTTTGAGGAGATGTATTTCTAATTAAAGAGGTTACAACATGTTTTCCCTCTGTATAATATTTGACATACTCGCTGTGCGGCATAGCACTGGAATAAACAATCACGGTCGGAGTTTTATCTATTTGTTTCATTAAAGGCATTGGGAATGTTTTCCCCGGTGTAACCTCTGCGCACATCCACATATCGTCTTCTTTATCTGTCAGATGAATATTGGCATCCAGTACCTGAGACATAATATCAGCCATTTTCTCTTTTGTGATAGCATCAGGTATTCCTGCGTAGCATAAGGAGCGCTCAAGACGCCTCAAGTGCTCATCGAGTTTAAAGAATTTGTGCTTAAAAGTTCTTACGGATTCAAAAAACGTAGCTCCATAGAGAAAGCCAACGTCAAAAACAGAAACTTTAGCTTCACTTTCGGGAACCATTTCCCCATTTATATATACCAATCTTTCCATTACAGTTATCTCCTTTTGTTAATTTTTACAACCTTTCCTGTGCTTGCTTCCAATTCAGGATTACTTTCAAAAAATCCTCTTTCTTTTTATCAATCATTTCATAAGCCTTGTTAATTTCTTCTGCTTTAAACCTATGAGTTATCATCGGACTGCATTTCACCTTGCCTGAAATTATCAATCTAAAAGCTTCCTGATAATTTGCTTTTGCACTCCATCTTATATACTCGTATGAAAGATCAGGACCGCCTGATGATCTTACCCCGATAATTTCTAACTCCTTAGTGAGAATATCTTCCCCTGAAACCTCAAAAGGTTTTGCATGGAATCCTTCGATGACCACTTTTCCCCGTTTTCTGACAATGTCCAATGCCGAGCCAACAGCTTTTGCCACTCCACTGGACTCAATAGCAATATCCACACCCTGTCCGTCTGTTTCCTCAAAGACCCTTTCTTTAATATCTGTGCTATTGGGATTAATGGCAACATCTACTCCTAATTTCTTAGCTATCTTTAATTTCGAATCCAGGAGGTCTATGCCGATGACTTTTGATGCCCCGGCTGCTTTTGCTACCTGTGCTGTTAACATGCCTACAACTCCTAATCCAACAATCCCCACAGTATCTCCAAGCATAATCATGGAACGATGAATTGTATGAGTCGCTATCGTGGTTAAAGGAGCAAATACAGCTTCTTCAGGATTAAAATTTTCAGGTAATATTCCATATAGATCATATATTGTCGGCATATCTTTATTTATTACTGCGTACTCTGCATGACGGGCAGTAGTTACAACCCTGTCCCCAATAGAAACATTCTCAACATTTCTGCCGACTTTCACTACCTCACCAACGTGTTCATATCCCAGCTCAGTTGGATAATGATAGCGACCTGTCAGAAAACCTGGATTTGTGCCTTTGTACTTCGTCAATTCTGTCCCGGCACTTATTGCAGTTAAAATAGTCTTAACCAGAAACTGATTATTGTCTATTTCAGGATTAGCCACCTCTTCTAAAACAACCTCATAAGGACTTCTAATAATAACTTTTTTCATTTATTCTCCCTTAAAATGCCTATGTCTTTTATTATTTTATAGAACTGACAAATTTTCTTGCTGCCTGTTCAACATTTGGGTTTAAAAGGTCTTTTTGGGTTCGAATATTGGCAACTACAAGGTGTCCAATATTTTTCATCCTGTGAAACTCAACCATCCGCCGGTAGCTTTCAACTATCAAATCTGCTCCGTCAAATTCATCTCCAGCCGCTGTTACTACAAGCCCGCATCTCTTGTCTTCCACAAAGGAGATATAACTACCATCCTCAGAAAATTTCTCAAAACAATATGTTCGTTCAAGAAATGCCTTTGTCATTGCAGAAACAGACCACGTAAAAACAGGAGTAGCAATCAAAATACAATCTGCTTCTAAAATCTTTAGATATAGTTTCTGCATATCATCTTTAATAGAACATCCTGGTCTATCGACTATTTTCTGACAAGCAAAACACTCTTTGCAACCGGATATCTTTTGGTCCTGAAGATATACTAGCTCTACTTTATGTCCATTATTTTTCGCCTCTTCCAAGATCCAATTTAATACATGGGCAGTATTCCCTTCTTTTCTGGGGCTGCCAAGAAACGCACAGATTTTCATATCATATCCTTTACCAGTTTGACTATATCCTCCTTTTGAGGGATACATTCTTTCTCCAGTATTGGCGCGTAAGGCATTGGAATACTTCTGCCACCGAGAACACGTGGCGCTCCGTCAAGATAATCGAATGCATTTTCTACAACCTGTCTTACTATTTCTGCACCAACTCCTGCTACTGTAGGAGCTTCATGAACAACAAGTAATTTAGAGGTCTTTTTTACTGACTTAAGAATTGTATCTATATCAAGCGGAACCAACGTTCTTGGATCAATAACCTCTATACTAATGCTATCAGCAAGCTCTTTTGCTGCTTCCAATGCCTTATGGACCATAAGGGATGTGGCGACAATGGTAATATCTTTTCCCTCATGTTTTACCTCTGCCTTACCAAACAGCACTGTCCACTCTCCTTCTGGAACATTATCTTTTATATTGTAAAGCATTCTGTGCTCTAAAAATATTACTGGATTATCATCCCTGATTGCTGTTTTTAGAAGTCCTTTTGCATCATATACTGTAGCAGGCATTACTACTTTAAGCCCTGGAGTATGCACAAACCACGCTTCCAAACTTTGTGAATGCTGTGCTGCTTCTGCAGTACCACTTCCTCCCTGTGCCCGTATAACCAGAGGCATTTTTATTCCTCCGCCTGACATATAGCGCAGCTTTGCCGCCTGATTTACTACTTGATCCATACAGCAGGTTATAAAATCTATGTACATTATTTCTACTACGGGTCTCAGCCCTGTCATTGCAGCACCAACCGCACTTCCCACTATTGCATCCTCTGATATGGGAGTTTGCCTTACTCTTTTTTCACCAAACTTTTCCCAGAGTCCTTTCTCTACTCCAAAAACTCCACCAAATGGACCTATATCTTCCCCTATGAGGAAAACATTCTCGTCTCTTTCCATTTCCTCTCTTAAAGCTTCATTTAAAGCATCAAGATATGTTAATTCTCTCATATTACAAACACCTCCTTCATGCCCACAGTCCTTCTTCAACTGTCTCTACACCTGGTAGAGGACTCTTTCTTGCAAATTCTTCTGCTTCATCCAAGATGTTCTTGACTTTTTCTTTAATTTTTTTCATCTCTATTTCTGTTATTACTTTCTCCTCCAGAAGTTTCTTTTCAAAACGTGGAATCGGATCCTTCTTTTTCCATTCCATAACTTCACTCCGGGGTCTTGTATCAGGTATCACCATGCAGTGCGGATAATGTCTGTATGTCTTACACTCTATTAAAGTAGGACCATTGCCTTCTCTAGCTCTCTTTATCGCCTCATCCACAGTTTTATAAACTTCCCCTACATCGTTTCCATCTATAACCTTCCCGGGTATTCCATAAGCGGAAGCTCTGTCTCCGATATTCTCTATCGGTAAGCTGTAATTTATATAGGTAGTAGCTGACCAGAGATTATTCTCGCATATATAAATAACAGGAAGTTTCCACAAGGCAGCCAGGTTCAAGGATTCATGAAATGTTCCTCGCGCACCTGCTCCTTCTGCAAAGAAGCAGAGAGTTACCTGTCCAGATTCTCTGTATTGCCCTGAAAGTGCTGAGCCAAGAGCAATAGGAAGACCGCCTCCCACAATACCATTTCCTCCTAACAATCCTTCCTCTATGCTGAAAATATGCATAGAGCCGCCTCTTGCTCTGCTGTAGCCGGTTTCTCTCCCCATAAGCTCAGCCATCATACGTTTCAAGTCAGCTCCTTTGGCAATGCAGTGTCCATGGCCGCGATGAGTGCTTACAACATAATCGTCCTTTTCTGTTGCAGCACAAGCTCCTGCAGCGATTGCTTCCTCACCTATATAATGGTGAAGAGCACCGACTATTAAACCCTCTCGAAAAAGCACCATTGTTCTCTCTTCAAAGAAACGTATCCTATACATTAAATCAAGCAGTTTAGTTAATTTTCCCCTGTCCATTATATTATCCCTCCTTCCGCAACAACTCCTTATTTGCTCTGACTAACAGATCGTCCAATGCCTTTCTTTTCTCCTCTGTCAATTCTCGCGGCTTATAATTCTTAATACTTTCTCTCCATATTTCATCACATCTGTCAAGAATACTCTTTTCATCTCCTGATTCTGCATTACCGCTTATAAATATGGAAGGAGACCATATTTCTCTAAAGTGTGTTAAGGTGTAATCGCTGTTTAGAAACTCCTTGCCATTAGATATGCCCTCACAGAATTCCTCAAAATCCATAGAACTATCATTCATTCCACATTGCTTTCTAAGAAAATACTGAGATCTTTTTATCTCAATATCCATAATTGCCTGTGTGGGAGACCCTGCTCCTGCAATGTTTAATACGCCAACACCAGGATAAAAAGCCTCATTCAAGTTCATAACTTTAGTAAAAGCACTTCCGGAAAAAAAGTTTTCGTATACTGCCTGAAGTCCAGGAACCTTTGCAGTAGTCATGTAATCTGGAGTTGTTCTTATCTGAGAGCCAAAGAAATCATCAAATAATTCTCTAACACCTGCATTCACAATAGCTCCTTCTGGTCTGCACATGGTTGCATTTGCAGTTTTCATATCAAGGACAGATGTAATCATTCTGCCTGTAATTTCTGCCTCAGGATCCAAACAATATGCAGCTATCATTCCCCCAAGAATTTCAGCTGCTCCCAAAATGATTGAATCTGATAGCGACACCGGTGTAGAAACTCCCAGAGTTATCATGGAAGCAACATAATATCTTCCTACACCTCTATTTTTTCTCTCAATCATTTCATCTGCAGATCTTGCCTCAAGCATTAAAGGGGAAGTCATACACTGTGAGCCGTGAAGATATGGACAGCCTTTTGGATTTTCTCCCATAATATCGCCGATTTCTATCAGATACTTTACCTGCCCAATAGAAATTGACTCAACTCCTCCTACTTTATCCGTAAGTTTTAATGCTTCAATCAAGGATGATATTCTTTCTGTTTCCTGAGGCACATCCTGGCGGTACCAGGCTGGAACATATCCTACGTCAGGAATTGCATGGGCTAACTTCATCATATTAGTTAATATCTCTGTATTTACTGGAATCTCCTTATGCTTCGTGTAATCGTAAAATTTGGTTGGACCGTCATCAAAAATATTTGTTATAAATTCTGATTCTAATTTCTTTTTCACCACATCTTTTCTACCACTCCAAAGAAGAAACTTAGTATATGCAGCGCCAAACTCCAGAGTCATTTCAAGGAATTCTTTTTCACCCTCTTTATCCAGCTTTTTTCCCTGAGAAGTGGAAAACTCTTTAATTAATTCTTCAGGAATCTTTATACGATTATTCGTGGCTTCAGAACATCCCTTACCAAGCAAAATCTTTTCCATTTCTTCGCAATCAACTTTCATACCTACATTACTGAGCATTCTACACACCTTACCCCTGAGTTCTTCTTTTTTTGTTATGCTTAACATTTTACAGCCCTCTCTTGTTTTAATTTCTAATTTCCAATTAATTCAAAAACTCGAAATCACATCAGTTCTTCCATTTCAAATATCTTCCGCAACAGGAGTGTAGTAGCACCCAAGGACGCTCCTTCATCACCCAGTTTTGCTGCAACAAGTTTTAGATTATTGTAAAAGCTAGGCATTGTATAATGTTTAAGGGTATTATCTATAGAATTAAAAAAAAAAATTCCAAGCTTAGCCAGCGAACCATCAAGAATTATGTGAGATGGATGTATTACATTTACTACATTACTTATACTTAATCCTATATAATGACCTATTTCACAAACAATACTTTTTGCAGTAGTATTCTCTTCATGCAACAGCTCTACAATTTCCCCGAGATTTATGCTTTTTAAACCCAATCCTTTTTCTATTCTTCTCTCGAGAACCTCCAATGATGCAACAGTTTCAAGACATCCTCTATGTCCGCAGCGACATAAAGCGCCTCCCTCGTCTATTACTGTATGTCCTATTTCTCCTGAACTCATATTCTCCCCATAATGAATGTGTCCTTCTGCAAAGATAGCACACCCTATCCCCAGGCCCATATCAAGAAGAATGAAGTTATCTATTTTTTTAGCGACGCCAAACCACTTCTCTGCCAAAGCCTTGGCTCTGGCAGAATCTTCAATCTCAACTGGCGCATAATATATCTTTCGCAATATTTTCTTCAGGTTCATTCCCTCCATGGATGGGAATAAAGCAGATTGTATCACTGTCTCCATGTTTGCATCCATTATACCTTGAACTGCTATTCCTATACCCAGTAGCTTTCTGCGTTCTGCCTGTTCAGTAAGTGACAGTATAGATTTTTCAAATACATCAATAACTGTTTTTCTGGAGGCTCCTACCTTTAGAGGGAATTGCTTTTTTATTAATATATTGCCTTTTAAATTAGATAAAATTCCTAAAATCTTTTCCCCATCCATGTAAAGCCCTATACACTGTTTTGCATTTGCATTGATATTAAGTAATTCAGGACATCTACCTCCAGTTGAAGATGTATAGCCAATAGAACTTATAAGATCCTCTCCAATAAGTTCTTTAGTTAGGCTTGTAATAGTTTTTCCATTCAGTTTTGACTTTTTTGTAAGCTCTATCCGTGGCAGGGGCCCTTCTGTATTCAACAGATTCATTATTCTCAACCTATTGATTTTTTTCATTGTATTTAAATTGCAGGCAATGGTTCTCATAACTAAATTAGCCTTATTAGAATGTCTCTAAAAAGTAATTATAAAAAATAAACTAGTTTTTGTCAAGTAAATATGCTGGCTTGGCACATGGGTAACACTTTTTGTTTAAGATTTTCATTGTAATTCTCAATATGTCCCATAGACGTTAAATAATCAAGCTGAATCCCTTATGTAGATTATGGCAGGAGCCATAGCAGGTAGGCAGAGACTAAATTCAACCTCTCCCCCTTTTTTCCAAATCGCCCTAGCTCCTTCAACAGGAAGAGGCTTTTTCGTATTTAGTAGCTGAGAAGGAATGGAAAAGCGGAAAGATTGTTCCTTCTCTTTTAGATTAAATACATTTAACACTCCGCCTCGTTTAGAGGGCAGGGTGTGCAGATGAATATGTTCACTAATACCATAGAAGCTACCTCGCACGAAATAAGGTTTTAATTGTTTATAGACGTTCATCTGTTTCTGGTAAGCTCTGAATCGTTTTTCAGGATTGCAACTCTCTGCATGCACTCCCTGACCACATTTTTTGCCTCCGATACCCAGATGTCTCACCGTAGAAGCTGCCCACCAAAAGAAAAGACATTGATCATTATCCGCAGTCATATTAATATGCAGATATAGAGGAATCGGACACCCCAGATTATAGTAGTATAAGCTTAACGCTTTACCTGTCTTGAGATCATCAATACAGTTCCACATATATTCAAAACCCCAGTTTTCCTGGTAAAAACCATCTTTGCCGAATCCTTGTCCAAAATAAGTTGGTACATAGATACAATTGTGCCAAGACCAAACCGGATCATGGCATTCAATAAGTATATCCGGGCAATGCTTACGAACCGCAGCGCACAATTCATAGACAGCCTGGACGTGATCTAAGACAGTGGTAGGGATTGAATGATTATGTTTAGGATCCCAGCAGGGACCTCTCCAATCCATTTCGTCAAACATCATGAAACGCACGCCCTGTTGAGAAATATCTAAAATTCGCTTTAATTTCTCCTGCCAATAATCCTTGTTGCAAAGACATAACTCGTACAATCTTGGATTTCTTTCTTGTTTAATCCAATTTCTTCCAGCTCCAGTTTTTTTCAAAACGAGCCACTTATTAGGCCAATGTTTTCTGTAACATCTCAACATGGTCCGGTAACCCAGCTCTAAACCATACTTCTCTTTTAGGATCTTAACTAAGTCTTTTACTTCTCCTAATCTGGATTTATCCCAGAGAGTTGTTCCTTCCGCAATTTCCCAGCCTGGATCAAGATAGAGCAATTCACATCCACACTCTTTTGCTTTAGCTGCTTCTGCCAGAAGAGCTTCCCGGGTATATTTTTTTTTAAGTTTTTTCTTATTAGAATGGTACCAGCCAATATCGTAAAGCTCATTCCAGTTTACGGGAGGGTTATAGTCTTTCGGTAAACCATGACCTTTGCTCTCCAGAAAAGTCCGATAAGCTAAGTAAGCTGAAGTTAATCCTCCTCGAAAGGATATATATGTGGTAGGACCAAAAGAAAAGCTTTGCCCGGGTGCCAGAGACAGCGCGGCAGAAGGCTCACTGTAAAGACAAAGCCCTACCCCACCAAAACGCAAATAGTTCTCCTTTTTTTGCGAGTAGGGGCAAACAATTGAATGTTCGATATCTTCAGGATTATATTTGACTATCAGAAGGCCTTGCTTGCTGTTAAACCAGGCCCAGGCTTCTGAGCGCAATATCCCTTCCTCAGCTAAAGGAGGTTCTGGCCTAGTGGAATCAGCATATACCGAATTAGTAAATTTACCTTCTGTAAGCTCATGGGTGGAATAATCATGAATTTTACCATCTAACTGTACCCGGAGAGGGACAGCACATAATCTCCAATCAACGAGCTTCCCAATTTCCAGGTTAAAGCCGAATTCAACCTTTCTAATCTCAAGGGGAGTAGTCCCATTATTGGTAAGAGTTATAACCTCTTCTAAATTTCCATTCTTATGTAATAATTGATGCACAAACTCCACGGTGCAATTTTTAAATCCTCCAGAAATCCGGTATTGGTTATTATCCTGGGAGTAATCCATGTGAGATAACTTTCCCTTCCGGCACAACCTATTATTTTCCGAGAGGGTAACGGCATAGGAGTAGGGCTTGTCAGCATATACTGTTTTCCCCTTCTTATCAATTAATCGTCCTGTTTTAGGGTTAAAAACAATACCACATGAGCCATTTTTATTTGAATTAATTTTGGGGTTAGCAATACTCATTCTGTCTTCTCCTGTTCTATGAATTTTCCATTCTGGTAAATTATTTTTTTGGGCCGATCCAAATAATCTTAACATCGTTTGGTGGAATAACCAACCGAAGATTATCAATGCCAGTAAGCACCTTCTTATTGTCATAATCGTACGCAACTATATCGGCCGCTGGAGGTAATTCTAAGTTTCTTAATTCAACCTCCAGCCTTCGTCCCAACCGATTGAACAAAACCACGATGCGATTCCCATCTTTTACTAATACTGCAGTCTCTATCTTAGCCCTGGCCAATTCATCTTTACGTACCCCGTATTGAAAAAAATCTTCATATTCTGCAATAGCCTCGGAAGCACTGGCGATTTGGGTATAGATTGCAGCATCAAAAGTACCCGGAGCAAAAATCATAGCCCCACCCTTGCAATCCAATACCTGTTCAAACATCTGTACTTTGGTTAATTCCGGATTTAAATTTTTATCCATTTTTTCTTTGTTAATTGATATCCAATCTATTCCTACTTGTACTCCTCCTACCAACGGCTTGTCTTTCAAGATATCTCTGATCATCATGCCATACATTTCCTTTTGTCTCCCGTATCCACATTGAGCGCCATCAACACTCTGAGCCATATAGTTCCAATCAATTAGATATCGTTTCTTACACCATTCTGCCTGTCCCGCACTATAAACAATCAATTTAAGCCTGGGATCAACTTCTTTCATCGCTTTCCTAATTATTCCAACCCATGCTGCTTCCTGACGACATCGGAAATCTATCCATTTATCGGGATAATTTTTAATCTCTTCTTTCTTAATATTTGTTTTACCCAGGTATTTAGCAAATGCAGTCAAGCACCTTTCACAATAACAGCTTTCACTTTCAATTGGCTCATGATCATGATAAAAGCCGGTGAATGGACATTTTTCAATAATTTTTTTAATTGCAAGTTTCAGGCTATCAAAGAATTCGTTGTTCCGAACAAAGTATTCCGGGCACATCATGGTATTGCTTCTTTTATCATCAAAGAATACTCTTCCTGCCTCTGCATGATCGCTTTTGTATATGTATGGGTGTTCAAAATCCCAGGTGGAACGAAACCAACAATACGGATTTATATGCGCAACTTTTATCGCTTTTATTATCTCGGGGTTTCTGTATAACATGTTTATCCGCGTTGCTCCTGAGAGAACCAATGTCTTGGCAATATATTCTTCCCATTCTCTGGCAGAAACAGAACGAGAACCTTCTGGATCAAGTACAATCTCTAATTGCTTGGGACGTTTTTGGGCCATAAAAGCCGGAATAACATTATATTTAATTCGGTTGGTCAAGCTTAAAATGCTTCCATCATTAGCGATATAGCGATACAATACTTGTCCTTGTGTTCCAGGTAAAAGTTTAGTAGAAGTTTTAAAAAAGAGAGGGAATTCATACCAGCCCAATGAACTAGACTTTATGTAAGGTTTAAGTGATTCCTTGAACGATATTGTATATCTCCGATAAGACTTTTCTGCTTTCGATATTCTTTCCTCTTCCGCTCCCTGGGGGATATTCCTAAGTCCTTCCCACATACCTTTTTTTCTTATCGGATTCAGAAGTTCAATATTTTCCGGCGTTTCTATAATCAAATTGTAATTTTTGTAGGCAACGGCCGTGGTATTGACTAATATAAAGTTTAACTGCTGTACATAGTCCGGACTTAAAGAAATATCTCGTAATCCGACAAATTCATCAACCTCGACTATCTTTCGAAAATACATCTTATTGGCTGAACCATCTCCCCACATAGAGTGTAGTGCTGATGTATTTTTACTCATCTGCCAGCCGCTATCATCAAAGTTTACAGTATTCCAGCCTTCATGGTATTGACCCAAACATTTCCAAGAATTGTCTCCTCTTATCTTATCAGAGCTACTTGGGAATGATATTTCCAAACTTATACCGGCATCGACTTCATTTCTCTCAGCCATAATACCAATAACGTTCAAACCTTTATTTATCCCGCCTGAAAAAGTCTTTTTCCCTGCAGAGTCCAATATCTTCTTGCCGTTGACATAAAGCTGATATTTATAGCCACTGGCTTTCAACTCAAATGGAATTAAAGTCACAGCGCTAAAATCCGTCTTTCGGTATAAAAGAGCATCGCCTGTAAGATCATGAACTGTTTTGATAATCTTGTTCTTACCAGGGTCTTTCAGCTTATAGGCAAACTCTATGTTCTTAATCTCCCCCGGATCTATCTGCGCTCTTTTTGAATTGCCGGAAGAAGTATTCTCCCCGATTACCTTTACCTGACATGCTATTGTCTTCTTTGCTGCAGAATTATTCTTTATTTCTACACTAACCATTCCCTTATTACCTTTTACGTCTTCCCTCAGGTTCTTGACAAAAGCTCCTTCCTCTTCGTTGAATACTATCTCTCCAAACTCTTTGGGTGTGTGAAAGGCCACGATTATAGGCGACCAGCTTGAATTTTCTTTATATGGTTTCTCCTCACGGCAGAAGTTGACCCGCCATTTTTGTCCCGGCAATATAGGTGGTGATAGACCTAAGTCTTTAAACGGTATAGCTACTTCAACCGACCAAAACCCCTCTCCTGTATGCCCAACTGCTATAACATTACTGTTCCACTTGGAGTTCATATCTACCCCTAAACTGCATTTTGCGTCATATGTAGCACCTAATGAATTTACCACGTAATGATAATAATTAGTCTGGCTGTTAGTGGGGTCTAAAAATATCTCAATACAATCGTCTTCCCACAAAGCAGCGTCTCTTGCTGTCTTGTCTTTCTTAAAAAGGGTCTGCTGCATCATAACAGCTTCTAATGCTTTTTCTTCGCATCGTGCTCCGACATAAAGGTTGTTGCTATCATAAAGCAAGTAAAACCTTGTCTTATTTGCGGGAGTTCCCTTTCCTTGAGTTAAGACAAAACCAGAAACAAAACTTGATTTTTGCCAAACCGTGTCATCCAGTTTCCCGTCTATTTTAGGTGGAAGTTTCGTTTTATTAATAAGAACAAGATTTGTGTCGGCTGGACATAAACTAACCGCTACCCCTATTGCCCAATACATCATAGTGAAAAACAATATGGCTCGCTTCAACATGATTATCTCCTTTCCTATTTAATAGGTTGTTATTTTAATTTGCTTATCATAACTACTCTTCCGGGACTGTTACAGAAACATCATCAAAATAGACGGTCCCATTACCATATATTAAAAACCATACCTGGATACGGACTATTTCCTGTCCTTTGGTGTATTTGATTAATTTTTGTTCTTTAGTATCGATTAAGTATTTGACCTGGTTCCAATCCTCTGCATTGGGAATTATTTTCTGGCCCGGAAAGTCACAGTGTTTGCTCGGATCTTCATCCTTTAGCCAGCCCCAGGCATATATTTGCACCCCGCCGGACATAACACCTTTTACAAAAGCGCTCAATTCTAATTTAGTAGGATATGGCGCTCTTAATTTTATTATTGTAGATATTAAAGCATTATAACCCTGGGTCTCACCGCTAACCTTGCATGAAGCTTTTCCGGAAAGACCGTCTTCCAGTGTTCTTTCCATCTGCATGGTTCCTTCCTTTCGCGGATCAACAAACGACCAACCATCAGGCACACTTGTGCCGTCTTCAAAACCTGGATTTGGAGCAAGGTTCTTGCCTTTTTCTTCTGCCTTTGCCGAACTTAAACAACTACAAACAGCCAAAACAACCAACCCAACAACTATACCTTTTTTCATTGCCGTCCTCCTTTTTGCGGAATCTTTTGCGATTCCTGATTTAAATTATTTTAGTCTGAGTTATCAAACCACGTAATATCAGCCTCTCCTTCTCTTGCCCATTTAACGTGGCCATCTAAAAATAAAAAATTTAATCCCCCATTATGAACTTCTAATACCTGGCATACACCCGAGCCTACTTGAGTGTAGGTGGATAGCCACCAGCAGAGAGACGCATCGGTGGTATATCCATAGCTAGGACTTCCAGCCCATGGACTTTCACTCAGGCAGTCATGCATGATTACCCATTCAGAGGGTTTTTTATCTTGGATTCTTTTTGACAGTAATTTGGAGCCCATGAATTACAAGCTAAAGAACTCATAGCGTAGTTGATCTTAAGCCAATTACCAGTCCATGAAACTACTTGTTTATTAGATGGACACTTACCCAATCCTTTCGCAATTATAGCAGAATGCAAATGATTGCCGCCACCAACATATGGGGTTAATTTTTGCATCCACGAATCTGCATTTATCTCTGTCGGCGCTGGAATATATCCATCCCAATCATTGGTATACATATTGATCGCAAATCCTAATTGTTTCAGCTTACCTATACATACCGCCTGCCTGGCCATCTCCCTGGCTTTCTGAAGCGCTGGAAGTAGCATTGATGCAAGTAGAGCTATGATGGCTATTACCACCAAAAGCTCAATCAACGTGAAACCATGTGCAGATAAAAAAGAAGATGTGGCATAGCAATTTTGTCGTCGATAACAAACCTGTGCGTGTCGCCTAGATTTTTTTAACCTATAATTAATAACCAAAGAGAATAACTTAATCATGGGTTTTACCTCCTTTTACAGGATTGCCTCAGCACAAATTCCGAAGGAATAACTTCTGCAATTTTAATATGCCTATTTTCAACAAGCCTCATTAACCCCTGCACTGTTCGCTTGCCCATTTCGGTAAGAGGCTGCCTAATCGAGGTCAAAGAAGGTCCTGAATGCTCTTCTAATCCCTCAATATCATCAAAACAGATGACAGAAATGTCATCCGGAACTTTTAATCCCTTATCGTATATAACTTTTAAAGTACTAGCAATAAAACTAGCTCCTTCTAGGAATAAAGCAGATAATTTATTTTTAGATACTACCTCCGAAATTTCTTGATAAATCTGCTTCTTAATATATGGTTTCACTTCAAATATAAGACTATTGTCTATTTTTACAGAATTCTTAGCAAAAGCGTCTATGTATCCTCCTAAACGTTCTTGATTTAGAGGCTCAGAGAGAGGGGAACTAATAAAACCTATCTTTTTATGATTTAATTTTAACAGATATTCAATTGCCTTAAAAACGGCTTCCCTATGGTCTGTAGTAACATAACTTATATTCTTGTTATCAGGGGTTCTGTTGACTATAATTATCGGTATATCAGCAATGGATAGGTTGAAGAGAATTTCGCACTCCTCTTTAGCAGGTCCTACCCAAATTATACCATCTATTTCATTTCTGGTAACATTACTAAGATTAGAAATAAGCTGCAATTTATGCCCTAGATTAAGACATGCTTTAACAATAGATCCCATAAGAAGATTATAATACCAATTTGATACAGCATATTCATCAAATCTAATATTAACACCTATGGTTAGATTTGAAATATTATTCGATTTGATAACTGTTGCCACTCTATCCTTAACAAATGTGCTTTTACCTGATTTTTTAATATCCTGTATTAGCTTTTGACATATCGTATGAACAGTACTTTCTCTCACTTCCAGTACCGGCACCAGCTTAATCCGACATGGTGACGACATTTTTCCCCTGTTATCCAGAAGATGTTCAACTGCTGTTCTGCCGAGCTTGTGGTAATCAAGAATAACAGTAGTCAGTCTGGGCATAATATGCATACCAACTGGCAATCCATCACATCCAGCTACAGCAATATCGGATGGAATATTTATCTTGCGTTCATGCAGCGCACGAATTACACCGCATGCCATCTCATCATTCGTAAATACCGCATCAAATTTAATCCCTTTATCAATAATTGAAGATATCCTCTCATATGCAACTTGTGTGGCAAAATCAGTCTCTAAAATAAGATTTTCATCAATTTCGATGCCGTGTTGCTTGAGTGTTTCTCTGTATCCTTGCTCAATTTCACGAGAAAAGTAATGATTTGAAAACCCCTTGATAAGTACAATCCGCTTATGTCCTGTGGATAGTAAATGGCGGATTGCAAGCCGCGCTGCTTCAACGTTATCGAAACCTACTGATTCATAAGGACAATCCAAACCAGGATCTCCAGTATTATCCACCAGGATTGCCTGTGGAACAATCTCAAGTATTGCTTTTAACTGTTCCAACGGGAAATATCCCACTATTAATGTGCCAATAGCAAGAGATTGCCGAAGTCTTTCTCGCAGGGATAAAAATCGAGTGTATTCGCCATTATATGTGCGGATGAGGCAATCATGACCATGTTTGACAAGCTCTTCTTCAATCGATGTCAACAAGAGTCTGGAATAAAATAGAGGTTGTATTCTGCCAAATGTACCCAAGACTACATCTACAGTAGGCCGAACAGCTTGTTTGATATCGCGCGGTCGGCCTGATTTGACACTGCGATGATAACCAATTTTCTCTGCTGTCTGGATGATTCTATCGCGTGTGGATTTTTTAACCGCTGAATTTTCGCGCAGAGCGCGGCTAACAGTCATAATACTAACTCCACATTCTTCCGCAATAGAGGCAATAGATTTTGAGTTATTCTTTTGCTTTTTCTTCATCACGTTGTTATTTTATCATAATAAATGTTAAAGTCAAGCACATTTCTATTTTGGCTTGACAGGCTTGACACAATCCCTTGACTTTTAGATAATTATGGTATATACTTAATGATAGTTAATTGAAAATTTAAATTAGTCGATAAGGGCAAACTATCCGAAAGGATGGGACGCAAAGCCTACAGGCCTAAGAGGTTGTAAACTTTATGGTAGCTGGGTTGCCGAAATAAAGAGGGAACCCATTCAGGTCAAGGCTTGGATGGGTTATTTGTTTCTATGATTGGGAAACACGTATCAGGATATAAAATAAATAAATATCTTACTTCTACTGATTTTGCAGATATTTATCTAGGGATTAAAGACAAAACAGATGTAATCATTAAAATATTACGGATAAAACCCGATACTGACCGAAGATGTATCGACAGATTTTTTCATGAAGTGGAAATAATGAAGAAATTAAGTCATAAAAATATTCCCAGGGTGTACGACTTCGGGGAAAAGAAAGATTTGCAATATATTGTACTAGAATATATTGACGGATATAACCTGAGAGAGCTGATAAAAGCTCATAGTGATCTCTCAAAGAATTACATTAGTATAATTCTTAAAGTATGCGACATACTTGGGTATATTCACAAAAAAGGTGTTATACATCAGGACATAAAAAGCAGGAATATAATTTTGACAAAAGATGGTGATGTGAAAATAATAGATTTTGGTTTAGCTTATGAGAAGGACAAAGATGGTACGAAAGTTCGGGAAAGGGCTGGTACTCCGCATTATATGTCTCCTGAACAGGTAAAAGGATATAGAGGGGATGAACGGGCTGATATTTACTCTCTTGGGGTAGTTATGTATGAACTTGCAACAGGAAGGAGACCATTTGATGGAGAGGCTCTTGCTCAAATTGTTTTCCAGCAACTAAATGTGCCTATTAAACCACCACGGGTTTACAATCAAGAGATATCCAAAGATTTTGAGGGCATTATTTTAAAAACTCTTAATATCAATCCTGCTGAAAGGTATCAAAGCATAGAGGAGTTAGTTTCAGATATAAAAAGAACTGTAAAAACAACTAGCTGGATAGGCCAAGAGAGAAGAAAACATCCGCGGTATGCTGTTAATACAGGTGTTGAACTAAGATTCCTAAATGATACAGAAAAACACATAGTAGAATGCTATGCTTATATAAAAGATATTAGTCTTGGTGGGATTCGCATAAGAATACCGAGACATAAAGACGTAGAACATCCTAGAATAAAAGAGAAGATGAAGCTCCAAGTGAGAATTCCTGTGCTGGACATTCAGAAATATTTAGAACTAAATGGTCAAATAATCTGGCATTTACAAAAGAAAGAAGATTGCAATATTGGCATACAATTTGTCTCAAACGATAAAGAAGGAGAAGGGTCCCTTTCTAAATTTATGGAGAGTATTAAATAAAGAAACAAGGAAAAATGGCAGGAAAATATCTAACAAGGAACGAGGTTCAGCAGACGTTAAAGCTCAGTAGAGCAGAAATGTTAGAACTTATTAAGAGCAAAAAGATTAAAGCCTATCGCTTAGATAATGAGATTGTCTTTAAATACAAGGACGTGGAGAAACTTATTGCCATGATTGAACCAGAGAAGGAAGTTGACACTTCAAAATACAGCTGAATCTTATTTAGTTCCTGCCTAACATACACTTACCAAATTACATTACTTATATTACTTACGATGACTTTATACCTGTTTTGGGGTAGTTTGGGCACAAAATGGGCACAAGAAAAGAGTTTATTTCCCCGCCAATTTACTAGGAAAGATCTCATGATAAAAGTTTATCATACTTGCCAACGTAAATATATCTTTTTTCATCCTTCCAGTTATTTTTTATAGAAAGATCTAATCTATCCCTTAAAATTGAATACATTAATTTAGGTCCCAGCGAAAGGTTTTTATATATTGGGTTATTAAATAAAGCTTTTGGAGTTTGGTAAAACCTAAGAGTTACTTCTTCTTTTTCGGTATAAAATCTATTTGGCGGAATATAGCTATTATTTTTCAGGTTTTGTGAATTATCTTGCTTTTTCATTTTTTGTTTATTTTATCTAAAATAATAATAGAAAACATCCTCTTTTTATTTAAGGGGCAGTTGATAAAAAAGACCTTTCTCTTCAGATAAAAAACCATCAATTTCTTTTCGCATAATGCGCCATGACCGGCCAACTTTTTTAGCAAAAATTTTTCCAGGAACTCTTTCAGCACTAACTAAATCGTAAACTGTTTTGGAGCTAACTTTCAGAAGTTGGGCAGCTTGGTCAATGGTGAGAATGTCGTTATTGCTATTTTCCACCATTTTATAAATACCTCCAGTTAGATTGCGTTTATTACAATATAAAGGAAGTTGTCAAGGAGAAAATAAATAATGTCAGATAAAATTTAAAAGTGCACAGTTTTTAAGCGATTTAAGTTTTAAAAGTGCACACCTAAAAAGCCCCCAAGAATTGGGGGTTTGGGGGTTGATAAAAAGAGATAAAATAGTAGTAGTATTGTGGTAACTGTGGGCA